>NZ_PYIX02000017.1 GCF_003024515.2 Acinetobacter sichuanensis | reverse complement strand
TAAAAATTTAGAAGATAAAAATTTAAATACACTGACTTTATTTCGAGAAAAGTATGTTTGCTTAGTGAGTCAGAATATTCATAAAATTCAGGATAATTTTACGTTAGAAAATTTTTTAGAAGAAAACCATGCTGTAGTGTCAGCTACAACGGGACATAATCTAATTGAGAATTATTTAAGTAAGCAAAATTTAAGACGAAAAATTAAACTAAGGGTACCGCAGTTCAGTATTTTAAATGAACTGATTGAAAAGCATAATTTAATTGTGACAGTTCCATCACGTATTGGTAGATATTATCAGTCTAACCCTGCAATTCGGGTATTTGATGTGCCTTTTGATTTACCAGAATTTAATGTAACTTTGCATTGGCATAAAAAAACAGCTGATATTTTAGCACAAAAATGGTTTATTAATTTTTTACAGGATACTTTATCAACTCTCTAGTTATTATTGTTTATAAAAGGAAAGTAACTATTTTAGATCGATCTAAATTCAAAGATTTTTTAATAGTATTGTGTGGGTTAATGATGGCTAATTAAATAAAGGATAAGTTTCTAAAGATTTATCCTTATTATTTAAAATATAAAACATTGTAATTTAACTGTTTTTTACTAATGGAAGAGCTGTTTATTTTGAAAAATATTCTGTAAGAAAGAATTAATTTTTTAAAATTAACATTAATTATAAGAGTAAGCAAGGATGTCTTAAAGTGAATGGAATGTTATTTTGATATTGTTAGAAATATTTAAATTAACTGTGTAGAATTAATAAAAATTACTTTAATTTTAAGATAAATAGTAAAATTAGTATTTGTATATTTTGACATATTTATAGGTTTTCTATGATACTACTGATAAATATGAAATACACATTTTTTCTAAATTTTTAAAGTATAATTACAAACCCATAAAGTATAAATATTAATCGATAAGTATGATTTAATCAAAATACAATATCATTTTAAGGATTGAGATGAAAAATATTAAGGGTAGACCTTTATGTATATATAGTTTAAGCATCATGGGATTGAGCTTATTGATCACTGGATGTAATGATAATGACCATGATCAAAATGTTAAAATAAGGAGTGATAAAGAATTATGTAGTATAGAGCATTTATCAAAAAGCTTTACTGATACTCACTATAAAGTATTGGCAGTACATTATTTTAATAAAGATCAAAATTTAATACTTGGCGAGAATACAATTAAAGAGGATTTTTTAGCACCGAATAATGTGTGTGTTGTTAAAGTGCTGGTGGGACCAGAAACAAATTCTAATGACAAGGGTTCGCCTTCTTATTCCGAAGGAATCGGGGTAGAAGTTTGGCTACCAGATAGGGCGCAGTGGAATAAAAGAATTCATGTTAAAGGTGGTGGTGGTTGGGCTGGTGGTGAATATTTAAATACTAATTATTTAGTCGGTTTAGGGGCAAGTAACTCACCAGCAACGATTGCAACGATTGAGGGAGCAGTTTCTGCAACAACAGATACAGGACATAGAATATCTGGCAATGGATCATTTGCAATGAATGCGGATGGAACGATTAATACAGCATTATGGAAAGATTTTGCAGAGAGAGGCATCCATGAAATGGCTGTAGTAACAAAAAAAATGACTGAAAACTATTATAATGAAAAGGCTAAATATAGTTATTGGGATGGTTTTTCTACAGGTGGAAGACAAGCTCTTAAAGAAGCTCAAGTCAATCCAAATGATTTTGATGGCATTTTAGCTGGAGCACCAGCAATCAATTGGACTCATTTTATCACATCAGAATTATATCCTCAGGTCGTTATGCAACAGGATTTAGGTGGTGAGCTATTGACTAAAAAGCAGTTAGATCTGGCTTCTAATCGTGCGATTGCAGAGTGTGGAAATATTAATGGGCAAAACTATGGTTATATTTTAGATCCTAGTACTTGTAGCTATGATCCAAGTCAAGATAAAGACATATTATGTACAAATGAGAATAATGATGAATGCTTAACTTCTGTTCAAGCTCAAGCCATAAATAAAATTTGGTATGGGCAAACAGAAGATGGATCTGTGCCTAACCCACAAATTGATAATAGCTTTAATCTTAATTTAAGTGAAAAACAAAGATGGTATGGTTTAACTCGAGGAACAAATCTAGAAGCATTAGCTGGTAATAAACCTTTTGGAATTGCAACAGATTTGGTCGCATTGATTCAACAAGATAGTAAAATTGCTCAACCTAGTTTTATTAATAAAATGAGCAATGGTCTAGATTATTGGAAGTATATTTCATATCAGCAATTAAATCATACTCAGGATTTAGGACTAACATTGCAAAAAGAATTTTCAAATATAAATACCAATAATCCTGATCTTTCTAGTTTTAATAAAGATGGTCGAAAATTGATTATTTATCATGGTTTAGCAGATACGTTAATTATGCCTCAAGGAACATTAAAATATATTCATGAAATGAATAAAGTTATGGGCGAGCAGATAGTTAATTCATTCATGAAGGCATATTTTATACCAGGCATGGGACATTCTTATAGCAATGGAACATCAAATCCTAATGCAAATGTTGCTTTACCAGATCATGAAAACTTGTATCGTGCATTAACAGATTGGGTTGAAAAAGGTATAGAACCTTCTGATCAAGTTGCATATACAGCAGATCGAAAAAGAAGTTTACCTATTTGTATTTATCCAAAGAAAATTTCTTATCAATCAGGTGATATTTCTCAGAGTTCTAGTTATAAATGTATCTAATATCATATAATTAAATCTGTGATCAATCTTCGCTTGAACTCAGGCGAAGATTCATTGATATGAGAATAATTTCTCAATATTTTGCCTTTATGCGTCTAAACGTAAAGCATCAACCAATAAACGAAACAAAGGAGAAGATTCACGGCGACTCGGATAATACATATAATATCCTGAATATTGCATGTCCCAATCTTGTAGCACCCTGATCAAGTTGCCTTTTTCTATTTCACTTTCCACCATAATTTTAGGCAACCATACAATGCCAAGCCCATCTAAACCCGCTTTTAATTGCAGCCTTGCATGACTGACCACCATTGAACAGTCAGGAGAGATGGTTAAAACATCACTGTCTTGCGCAATATTTTTAAATTCCCACGTCTGAATACGCTCATGACTGGGCAAACGCAGTCCTATACAACGGTGCTGATGCAAATCATCAGGGGTCTGTGGAGTAGCATAATTCTGTAAATAAGTCGGTGCAGCCACAGTCATCATTTCCAGTTCATGGCTGACTTTGACCGAAATCATATCTTTATGCAGGTTTTCACCCAATCGAATTCCGATGTCATAACGGTCTTTTACAATATCGGCAAAGGCATAATCCATGGTCAGTTCAAGCTGAATATTAGGGTGGTCATGTGAAAATCTGGACAATTTTTCCCATAACAAAAAATTCAGACTCAGTTCAGTCCCATTAATGCGTAAGCGTCCTCGTGGTGAATCTCTAAATTCGTTGAGGTTATAGAGTTTTTGTTCAATGCCCGAAATCAGTGGTGCAATATCATGAAGCAACTGCTCACCTTCCTGTGTGGTTGAAACACTGCGGGTGGTTCGGTTGAGTAATTTAACGCCCAATCGTTGCTCAAGTATTTTCAGGGTATAACTCAGTGCAGACTGTGAAACGCCCAATTGTCCTGCTGCTTTGGTAAAACTCCCTGTTTGGGCAACCACTATAAACGCCTTTAAGTCATTTAAATTTTCAGACATGCCCCACCTCAGAATGCATATTTTTTTGTTAATTCAAATTAATTAATCAAAATTTTATATAAATGTAATCGAAATTGACCGACTAATACAGATGAAATTGTCGATGTATAGTGAATTTCCAGGCATGGACCCACATGCGACACTGAGGAAATCAAATGAAAAAGATTCGCTTAAACAATGATGTGGAAATACCATTGCTTGGTTTCGGCGTATTTCAGATCAATGATCCTGTGCAATGCAAACAGGCGGTCTTGCATGCAATTGATGCAGGTTATCGACTGATTGATACCGCAGCTTCTTATCAAAATGAAACTCAGGTCGGCAATGCACTGCGTCAAAGCCAGATGGCACGTGAAGAACTCTTTATCACCACCAAATTGTGGTTGCAGGATGCCAGTTATGAAGGTGCAAAAGCACAGTTTGAGCGTTCGCTGAACCGTTTACAACTGGATTATCTGGATTTGTATCTGATTCATCAACCGATTGGTGATGTTCATGGCGCATGGCGGGCAATGCAAGAACTATATGCCGCAGGGAAAATTCGTGCCATTGGGGTCAGTAATTTTCATCCTGACCGTTTAGCAGACTTAATCGCATTTAATCAGGTCAAACCTGCAATCAATCAGGTGGAGGTCAATCCATTCCATCAGCAACTGCATGCCGTACCGTGGATGCAATCCCGCGATATTCAACCACAAGCCTGGGCACCTTTTGCCGAAGGACGCAATCATTTATTCAGCCACCCTGTATTGGTTGAAATTGGCAAGAAATACGGCAAAGCCGTTGGGCAGGTAGTCCTGCGCTGGTTGTTGCAACGTAATGTGGTGTCTTTAGCTAAGTCGGTACGTCAGGAACGTTTACAGGAAAATATAGATATTTTCGATTTTGAATTGTCCGTTGAAGATATCCATAAAATCACGGCGATGGATACTGCGACCAGTTCCTTTTTCTCGCATCGTGACCCTGCCATGATTGAGTGGTTGGCTGGACGAACAATGGATGTTTAACATAAGGATGCAGCAATAATCATGAAAATTTTACCCACCATTTTAATGTCCACAGCCATGACGCTATCAAGTGCAAGCTTTGCTACAGACAAAAAAGATAATCCTTTTGGTTTGGTCTATGGCGGTGCAATCACTGAAAATGTCAAAGGTCAGGTCAATATTCATCCTGTTAGCTATCAACTCAATGGACTGAATATTGTCGCCAATGTCTATACGCCTGCCCATTATGACCCAAATAAAAAATATCCTGCGGTGGTGGTGGCACATCCAAATGGTGGCGTAAAAGAGCAGGTTGCAGGCTTATATGCTCAGCGTATGGCTGAAAAAGGTTATATCAGCATCACTGCCGATGCCGCTTATCAGGGCGGGAGTGGTGGACAGCCTCGCAGTGTGGATCAACCTTCAAATCGTATTGAAGATGTGCATGCTATGGCTGATTTTATTACTCAATACGCAGGGGTAGATCACAACCGTTTAGGTTTACTTGGAATTTGTGGCGGTGGTGGCTATTCATTGGCAGCGGCAGAAACCGATAAACGTTTTAAAGCCGTTGCAACCCTCAGTATGTTTAATTCGGGGCGGGTTCGTCGTAATGGTTTTCAGGATTCACAACTGGGTACCATTCAGCAGCGTTTAAAACAAGCCACTGATGCCCGTGCACAGGAAGTTTCAGGCGGTAAAATTCTGTATGCAGGCGATGCTGATCTCTCCAATGAGCAAATCGCGGCATTGCCATTTGAGATGTACCGACAGGGCTATGAATACTATTGGCGTACCCATGCCCATCCAAACTCAACCTTTAAATATACCATGAGCAGTTTATTTGATCTGATGCGCTGGGATGCGACAGATCAAATTGAATTGATCAATCAATCCTTACTGATGATTGCAGGCAGTAAAGCAGACAGTCTTTACATGACTGAAGATGCTTTTGCCAAAGCCACAGGTACAACAGACAAAACCTTATTTAAGATTCCAAACGCTACCCATATTGAAACCTATTGGAAGCCCGAATATGTCAATCAGGCTGTAGATCAGTTGACGGCATTTTATGGCAAGTATTTGAAATAACAAGTATTGGCCTGGATCAAGGGCAATGATTGAATGACTTTTATTAAATCATTGCCTTATTTTTTTAATAGGGATAATTGGATATAACATGAAATATCAGGTTAATGCTTTATTGGTCATAAGTTCTTTGTTTAGCGTGGTTTGGGCTGAAGACAAAATGGGCCAACACATTACGAAAGCAGATCAACACAGTATTCAGGCAGCACCAACAAGTAACTTTTCAGGTCAGGCTGACTTTTCACGTTTACCTATCATGCCTTCGCAAGGCGATGTTGCACCTGCCATTGTCAATTTTAAGGCAGGGACAATCACCAACTGGCATACCCATCCGCATGGTCAGTATCTGATTGTGACAGAGGGTGAGGGGCGAACTCAGGAATGGGGCAAGCCCATACAGACCATTCATAAAGGCGATACGATCTGGTATCCACCCAATGTCAAACATTGGCATGGCGCAAGTGAGCATGGTGCGATGTCACATATTGCGATTACGCCTGTGGCAACCGATGGCAAAAGCGTGACATGGCTAGAAAAAGTGGATTTGCCTATACACGCAAAAACTTTGGCAACATCTGCAAAGGCTGAAACAGTACAGCTCAGTAGCAAGCAATTAAGCTTAATTCCGATTGCTGCATTTAGCGCAACAGGTGATCTGGAAAAGCTTAAAACCGCTTTAATCCAAGGATTGGAGAATGGTTTAAGCATCAATGAAATCAAGCAAGTGTTTGCTCATCAATACGCCTATGCAGGGTTTCCTCGCGCTTTAAATGGCATGCTGACGTTTAAAAGTCTATTAGAGGAAAGACAAAAACAGGACATTCACGATATACAAGGCGCGCAGCCAAGTACGTTAGCAAGTGGTACTGACTACTATCAATTGGGGATCGAACGATTGGCTGATCTGAATAAAACTTCGATTGAAGCCAATCGCAACCCCCTGTTTGAAAATTTTTCACCCACCATGGACTATGCCTTAAAAGCGCATTTATTTGGTTATCTGTTTAGTCAGGACAACTTGTCGCCTGTAGAACGTGAAATTGTGGTGGTGAGCACATTGTCTGCCATGGGAGATGTCAATGCCCAACTGCGTTCTCACTTAAGAATCACCCGAAATTTAGGTGTGGATGCTGCACAGATGCAAAAAATCATGAATGCCTTACAACAGACTATTGGACGTGATCTGGCAAACAATGCCGAAAATGTTTTAAAGCAGTTGCAATAGGAATAATGACAATGAATAAACGCTTAAATGCAAGATTTAGAAATAGTTTACTTTTAATAGGTATTGCGCTGACCATTTCAGCCTGTTCTACAACTCCGCATCAATCCTCAGCTTTAAGTATTGCCCAGCAAGGCAATTTTTCCGCAGGGGGAAAAGTCATTCAAAGTGCAGGACAGTTTGACGATCAACAACTCTTTAATCCGCAAGGTCAAACCCTGCATGGTGACCATGCTTCGGTGTTCTATCAGATTCCTGAACATGCACGTGCTTATCCATTGGTCTTTTTACACGGTGCAGGTCAATCCGCAAAAACATGGGGAACCACACCTGATGGTCGTGATGGATTCCAAACCCTTTTCCTGCGCCAGCATTTCCCAGTATATGTGGTCGATCAACCACGTCGGGGACAGGCGGGACAATCAACTGTATCAGCAGAAGTGCCAGCCACGACCAATGATCAGGCATGGTTCAACATGTTTCGTTTAGGAAAGTATCCCAACTTTTTTAAAGGGGTACAATTTTCACAAGAACCAACAGCTTTAAACCAGTATTTCCGTCAAATGACACCGAATACAGGGGCTTATGATGAACAGATGATTAGTGATGCCATGGTGGAAGTCCTGAAAAAATCAGGTGATGCGGTACTGATTACCCATTCACAAGGGGGCGGACCAGGTTGGTGGACGGCGATTAAATCCAATCAGGTGAAAGGCATTGTTGCTTATGAGCCTGGCAGTGGTTTTGTCTTTCCTGAAAATGAACTGCCTGAACCGATGCCAAGTGCAACTGGGATATTATCAGCAATGCCAATCAACATGGTAGATTTCCAGAAGCTGACTAAAATCCCCATCATTATTTACTATGGCGATAATATTCCGACTGAGAAAAATGGCTACATTGGACAGCAAAATGCGGGACAGGATAACTGGCGTGTACGCCTAAAAATGGCACAGTTATGGGTAGATAAAATCAATCAGTATGGCGGTAAAGCGCAGTTGGTACATTTGCCTGATCTTGGCATTTATGGCAATACCCATTTTCCATTTTCAGATTTAAACAATCAGCAGATTGCAGAACTACTTTCGCAATGGTTGCATAAAAACAAACTAGGTTAAGGAGGGAATGACCAATGCTTGTACCTATTCGTTTTATTTAAGCAAGATGGACGGGTTTTTGTAATAAAGCCAAATGCATCTTATAAATTTTTTATATAGAAATAATAAAGAAACCTGTTTTAATAATTTTAATTCATCAGATTTAATTTGATTTATTTTTTATTTAATTAATATATTAAATAAAATATAAATTTAGGCTTATTTAATTTTTTATCATATAAAGGAGTTTTGACATGGAAGTTAAAGAATATGACTACGTCATTTGTGGAGCGGGTTCGGCTGGGTGCGTAGTTGCGACTCGTCTAATTCAAGAAAATAAAGGCACAGTTTTGTTGTTGGAAGCAGGTGGGGATGATAGTCATATCTGTATTAAAATACCTGCTGTCTTGTAAGAAGTAATTCCAACAAAAACATGGGATTATACGACTGAACCAGATAAAAAAACCAAAAATCGCCGTATGACCTGTGCGCAAGGTAAAGTTTTGGGAGGGAGTAGTTCTGTAAATGGCATGATCTATATTCGTGGTCAAAAGCAAGATTATGATCATTGGGAAAATGAAGAAGGCTGTGTAGGTTGGGGTTATGATGACTTGCTACCTTACTTTAAAAAGTCTGAACGCAATGAAAGTCTTTCAGGATACTATCATGGTACGCAGGGTCCGCTACATGTGAGTGAAAATCGTCACCGTCATCCACTCTCACAAACTTTTATTCGCTCAGGTCAGGAGTTGGGATTACCTTATATAACTGATTTTAATTATGAAAATCAGCAAGGTGTCGGTTTTTTCCAAACTACAACCATCAATGGCGAACGCGCGAGTGTGTCTAAAACCTATTTAAAAATGGTTGAAGGTAATAACCAATTGACTGTGAAACTGAATGTATTGGTACATAAAGTTCAAATTGAAAAGGGTAGAGCAGTTTCAGTTGAATGCGAAATCAATGGTCAGAAACAAGTTATTAAAGCGCGTAAGCAAATTGTACTCAGTGCAGGTGCAATTAGTACACCAAAAATCTTAATGTTATCGGGAGTTGGTCCTCAAAATCATCTTACTGAAATGGGTATTAAAACTATTCAGGATTTACCTGTAGGTAAGAATTATCATGACCATTTACATGTTTCAATTAATGCAGTAACTAGACTGCCAACGTCGTTATATGGTCAGGACTTAGGATTGCAGAAAATCAAAAATGGTGCTCAGTGGATGCTGACCGTACTGGTGTAGTGACCTCTAATATTTTAGAAGGTGGTGCTTTTATGGATACCAATAATGAAGGTCGTCCTGACGTACAAGCACATTTCTTGCCTGGTTTGGACACATGGGATGATCCTGATGGTTTAGGTAAAGGAAAAACCCATGGTATTACTTTAAAAAATTGTTTCTTACGTCCAAAATCACGTGGTGAAATCTTCCTAAAAAGCACCAATCCTGCGGATAGTGTTCGTATTCAAGGAAATCTTTTAAGTGAAGATGAAGATGTTCAAGGGATGGTACGTGCTACCAAATTTGGCTTAGATTTATTGAAAATGCCATCATTTTAAGTAGATTTACCTGAATAAAAGCAAGTTGAGTAATCAACTTGCTTTTATGGATGAAGAAAAATATCTTCAAAGGAGTTGATATTCTAGTCGAATTACTACAAAAATCTCATTTTTTTCACATTTAGTGGTTTACCAAATCAATAAAAAATCGGTAAACTATATCCTACGGCAGAAACTAAAAGTCAATACATTAGGGGTAATCCATAGTGGTAAATATAGTTTCTGGCTGAGTACTCAACCACAATTAACCCAGTCTCGGGTTGATCCTACACGTGGTTTTATATCAGTTTTAATTGAGTCTTCCATGACTAAAACATAACTGTTGTAGACTGTAGACGTTATACAGTTGTTGGTACTTTTTAGTTGGTATTTGTTAAAGACTTTTTTTGACAGACCAACACCACAAATTCAATGATATTTAGGTGGCTGTCCTCAGTATTCAAGTGAATTTTCAATTGTATTTAAATTGAATAGAGTGTTTGAAATGTAAACAATATTGTTTCTGAGTGATTCAGAAACTATTGATACTTCATCTATGTTTGCAACAACGAGGATTTTTTAGATGATATTGAATGCGAAATACGCAATTTAGTCATTCTAAAGCAGTGGTTCTCAACAACATAGCACCCAAAAATACTCTAGTCCTCCGCAGTGCTTTGTACTGTAAACAAAGCCTTGTTTTGTTTAGATTTTGACTAAAATTTTCATAGACACTGTTATAAAACTTGAAAATAGCCCCACTATTCTCATTGTTCTATGCTTGACTCAATTTTAGTCAACACGCAATTCATTTATGAATGATCAATAGTCCCAATCACTCTTTTTTCATTGTTGAAGCAATTAAATTGTGGATTCTCAAAAGTTTAGACGTGGTATGAATGATGTTCAAAACAGCAGTGGAGAGATCATTTAAATCACAGCATTTGGAGTAAAAGTATGTCCGAAGCAAAATCTCACCCCATATTTAAAATATGGTGCTTTATATTAGGCTTAGCATTATTGCTAACTGGCTTATTTTATTTAATCGGTGGTGGAAAACTCATTAGTTTAGGTGGTTCATGGTACTTCCTAATAGCAGGGTTATTAACGACTGTATCTGCAATTTTTATTTTTAGGAAAAAAGCATTAGGTGTTTGGATCTTTGCGTTGGTTTTCCTTGGTACGATCATCTGGTCTCTGCTTGATGCAGGTTGGGATTTTTGGGCACTCCATTCACGTTTGATGTTCCCTGCAGGTTTATTTGCTGCGCTTTGTTTTACCTTGCCGTCAATTCGTAAATACCAATTACAAGTTGCGTCTTCAGCACCTGCTTATGCCTTAGGTGGTTTAACGGTGTTAGGGATGTTCGGTGGTTTGTATGGTATGTTTATTCCACATCCAACAGTGGAAGCGACTGGTGAAGAATTACCATTGGTTCCTGTAACAGCTCAAAGCCAACAAGTGAATTGGTCACACTATGGTAATGATGCTGGCGGAAGTCGTTTTGCTGCGTTGGATCAGATTAACCGTAATAATGTATCTAAACTGAAGGAAGCATGGCGCTTTCAAACAGGTGATGTAACCACAGGTTCAGGTAATGGCGCAGAAGATCAGCTCACGCCTTTACAAGTTGGTGATAAAGTATTTTTATGTACACCACATAACAACATCATTGCTTTAGATGCGGACACAGGTAAACAAATCTGGAAAGCCGAAGTAAACTCTAAAGCTGATGCTTGGGAGCGTTGTCGTGGTGTAGGTTACTTTGACTCGACTCAAGCTTTGGTACAACCCACTTTAGCAGGTGCAAGTCCTGTTACTGCTGTGGCAAACAATACCGCATGTCCACGTCGTGTTTATACCAATACGCCTGATGGTCGTTTAATTGCAGTGAATGCCGATACAGGTGAGCGTTGTAAAGACTTTGGTGTTGATGGAACAGTCAACTTATTAGAGGGTTTGGGTGAAGGTACTCAAGCACCTCGTTTCGAAGTAACTTCTGCACCTACTATTGCAGGAACTAGCATCATTGTTGGAAGTCGAATCGCGGATAACTTTGCAGCGGATATGCCTGGTGGTGTGATCCGTGCTTATGACGTGATTACTGGGCAACTACGTTGGGCTTTTGATCCACGTAATCCAGATCCAAACTATGTCCTTAAACCAGGTGAAACTTATAAGCGTAGTTCTGCTAACTCTTGGGCAGCAATGTCTTACGATCCGAAAATGAACACTGTATTTTTACCAATGGGTAGTTCATCTGTCGATGTATGGGGCGGTAACCGTCAACCTACAGACCATAAGTACAATTCTTCTGTTTTAGCTTTAGATGCAACGACAGGTAAAGAAAAGTGGGTTTATCAAACTGTTCATAATGACCTTTGGGATTTCGATTTACCAATGCAACCAAGCTTGGTTGATTTCCCAATGCAAAATGGACAAACTAAACCTGCTGTTGTTATTGGGACGAAATCAGGTCAGTTCTTTGTACTTGACCGCGTTACGGGTCAGCCTCTAACTAAAGTGGTTGAACAACCTGTAAAAGCTGCGGATATCCCTGATGAGCAATATAGTGCAACTCAGCCACGTTCAGTTGAAATGCCACAGATTGGTAATCAGACTTTGACTGAATCGGATATGTGGGGCGCAACGCCATTTGACCAGTTAATGTGTCGTATTAGCTTTAAATCAATGCGTTATGAAGGTCTATTTACTGCGCCAGGTTCTGATGTTTCATTAAGTTTCCCAGGTTCACTAGGTGGGATGAATTGGGGCAGTATCGCATTTGACCCAACAAATCGCTATATGTTTGTTAATGATATGCGCCTCGGTCTGTGGATTCAGTTGATTAAACAGACACCTGAAGATTTAAGACTTGAAGCTAGCGGCGGAGAGCAAGTCAACACAGGTATGGGTGCTGTGCCAATGAAAGGTACACCATATAAAGTGAATAAAAACCGCTTTATGTCAGTACTGGGTATTCCATGTCAAAAGCCACCTTTTGGAACCATGACAGCGATTGATATGAAAACTCGTCAAGTCGCTTGGCAGATTCCTTTAGGTACGGTTGAAGATACTGGTCCAATGGGCATTAAAATGGGTATACATGCGCCAGTGGGTATGCCAACAATTGGCGGTCCAATGGCAACTCAAGGTGGTTTAGTATTCTTTGCTGCAACGCAAGATTATTATCTACGTGCATTCAATTCATCGAATGGTAAAGAGTTATGGAAAGCGCGTTTACCTGTGGGTAGTCAAGGTACACCGATGAGCTATGTTTCTCCAAAAACAGGCAAACAATATGTGGTCATTTCCGCAGGTGGGGCACGTCAGTCCCTTGATCATGGTGATTATGTAGTTGCGTATAGTTTAGCTGATTAAAATATTTTATCGTATGGGAAGTCTATTAGATCATAGGCTTCCCATTTTTTATGGTCATAACGAGTAAGGAAATATTGTGCGATTAACTGATTTAATGCATATGCCTTTTAAACAAGTCTTATTGACTATGGTTATTGTGCAAACGATGCATACTTATGCAGAAACGACAGAATATCAGCTTCCTGCTATCACCATGCAAGCGATACGTACCAATAGCGAGTTATTATCCTCTCCAGCATCTATTCAAAAAGTTCAAGGTGCTACAGTACAAAATAATGCTAATGTAAACTTATCTGAAGTCTTACAAGGTGTTGCAGGCTTACAAATTAATAACCGTGAAAATTATGCACAAGACTTACAAATTTCAATGCGAGGCTTTGGCGCTCGTTCGACTTTTGGAGTGCGTGGAATTCGAATGTATGTGGACGGTATTCCTGCAACTATGCCTGATGGTCAAGGGCAAAGCTCGAATATTGACCTCAATAGTTTAGATCACATTGAAGTTTTGACAGGACCATTTTCATCTTTATATGGTAATTCATCAGGCGGAACCATCTTAGCCGAGAGCAAAGAAGGGCAAGGCAAAGATTCAATCCAAGTGGGGCTAAATACAGGTAGTCATCATAAGCAACAAGCTTATATTCAACTACAGGGCGGTTCTGAACAGTTTGATCAACCTGCCTATATGATTAGTTCTTCTTATTTTGATACCGATGGTTTTCGAGATCATAGCGCAGCACAAAAAGTATTAAATAATGCCAAACTGACATGGAACTTAGAGGATGGCAGTAAAATCAACTGGATCATGAACTATGTTGATATTGATGCCGAAGATCCACAAGGTTTAAATCGTGAGCAGTGGCAAGCAAATCCGAAACAAGTAAATGACCGTACCAACACTTATAATGTCCGTAAAGAAATTAAACAAACCCAAACAGGACTGACATGGACGAAGCCACTCAATGACCAACAAGAATTGCATAGCATGGTCTATTTGGGAAACCGACAAGTCGTACAATATCAGTCGATTCCAAAGGCTCCACAAGCAAATGCTCGCCATGCAGGTGGCGTGATTGATTTTGATCGAGATTATTATGGTGCAGATTTCCGTTGGACAGGAAAAAAGATTTTACCAAATACAACATTGATTGCAGGTGTTGCTTTAGATCGAATGGTTGAAGATCGTAAAGGTTATAATAATTATGATCAGACAGGTAAGTTTGGTGTAAAAGGTGATTTACGCCGTAATGAAAATAATACCCTATGGAATTTAGATCCATATGTACAAGCCTCATGGCAGTTTTTACCTAAATGGAATCTTGATGCAGGTTTACGTTATAGCAACGTGCATTATGAATCAGATGATCATTACATCGTAACAGGTAATGGTGATGATAGTGGTTCAACGGATTATCAAAAATTATTGCCTTCGGTAGCTGTAGGCTGGAAAATTCTACCTAAACTTTATGCTTATGCGAGTTATGGTAAAGGTTTTGAAACGCCAACTTTTACAGAAATGGCTTACCCTACATTGGCGACATCAGGGATTAATTTTGATTTAAAACCTGCAAGTAGTGATACTTATGAACTAGGATTAAAGTCCCAAAATGCATTGGGGCAGTTTACTTTCGCTGTTTTTAATACAATCACTAAAAATGACATTGTACCAGATGATGCTAATGCAGGACGTAATACATTTCGTAATGCAGAACAAACTTTACGACAAGGTGCTGAGCTAGCTTGGCAGCATCAACTTTGGCGAGATTTAAAACTTAGTGCAAGCTATAGTTATTTAGATGCTACTTTTGATGCTGATATTGCAGCAACAACAACGAAGCCTTTGATTGAAAAAGGGACATATATTCCCGGAATTGCGAAAAATCAAGTGTTTACCCGTATCGCATGGCAACCAAAGCAGGGCTTTCAAGCAGGCTTAGAAGCACGTTACATGGATAAAATTTATGTCAATGATATTAATTCAGATGCTGCACCAAGTTATACTGTTGTAGCGGCAAATGTTGGCTATTTATGGGTAAACCGTGATTGGAAGATAAATAGTTATGCTCGAGTTGATAACTTGTTTGACCGAAATTATATTGGTTCAGTCATTGTGAATGACAGCAATAGTCGTTTCTTTGAATCAGCAGATCAACGAAATTTCAATATTGGCTTATCTGTGACGAAAGCATTTTAAAAACAGAAAAAGAGTTATGTTTTGATCTTCTAAGTTAAAGCGCACATAATGTTTGAACTGCGACTTTAACTTAGATCTTCGATTATTTTTTAGATATTTATTCTTAAGCTGAATACAACGCCTCGATGGCTATTATATACATTGGCTTCTCCGTTATGTAACATCATGATAGATTTAACGATTGATAACCCTAAACCACCCGTTTTTGCTTTGGAATGTCGGCTACTATCAATCTGATAAAAACGTTCAAATAAATGATTTAAATGTTGTTGATCAATAAAAATATTTGTAGTTAATATTTCAATCTCGACAGCATTTTCTATAGATTTTGTTGAAATTACAATATCATGGTCTTTTAGTCCATAATCAAGAGCATTGATTATAAGGTTAGAAAGCGCTCTTTTTAATAAATCTGCATTGCCATATATCTGAAGCTCCTTTTCTAACTGTAAAACAAATGACATTTGTCTATCTTCAGCTAGGAATTCGAAATAATCGATTAATTCTAAAATAAGGTGAGATAAGTCAATATGTTCTTTTTCGAGAATATAATCACGACTTTCAGAGCGAGCAATAAACAACATATTGTCTATCATTTTACTGAGTCGTTCATATTCCTCAAGATGAGAATATAACAGTTGCTCCAGTTCTTGTTTAGGTCGAGATTGCATGAGCATAATTTGTGTCTGTCCCATTAAGTTATTTAAAGGGGTTCTTAATTCATGGGCAATATCTTCAGAAAAACGTGCCAATTGATCATAATTAATTTGTATTTTTTCTAACATAGCATTCATTGCTGCACGAAGTTGCTCAACTTCAACCGTAGTACTTTTATCTTCAATTCTTTGATGAAGTTGAGTACCTTGAATTTTATATGTTTGCTCAATCAAGTTATTTAAAGATTTTAGTAAGTATAATCCCACCCAACGTCCAAGTAAGCTTGCCATAACAATTCCCAATAAACTATAAAGGATCAGCTTCCATAAATATTGATCTAAAATAGATTGAGCTTCATCAAGTTGTGTACCAGCAATCAGTTGATAATGTTGATCATTAAAAACTACAGTTTTATAAGCCAAACGGGTTGTAGCAAATTTCGATTGATTATTCAAAAATGTAATAGTTTTCGATTCGGTCGTATTGGGAATATGAACTTTTAGTGGATTAATCTCAATTAAGCTTTGTTGTTGGTTTTTTAGTATTAAGAGATTATCTTCTTTTCCCAACATATTTTCATATAGACTAGGGTGTTTAATGAGAATTTGAAAACTTTCTTGATCTTGTAAAAAAATTTCAATACGTTCAACTCGTGCAATTAGATTCTGATCCAGTTGTTTAGCGAGTAGCTGCTGCATGTTGTGATAAGAAAGTAAGCCTATACTCACAAATACAATGCAACAAATCGCACTAAAAGCAATACTTAAGCGCGTTGTTAAACTAAAATTTTTTAGCCAGTTTTTCATTTCATTAGGCTTAAATAATATCCCATACCTCGAACAGTATGAATTAATTTAGGATGAAAAGGATCATCAATTTTTGCACGTAAACGACGAATAGCAACATCTACGACATTGGTGTCTGTTTCAAAGTTAATATTCCACACTTCAGATGCAATTTGAGATCGGGTTAATAGTTCACCTTGATGTTGCATAAGTAAATGTAAAAGTAAAAATTCTTTAGGACTTAAATCAATTTTTTGTTGATTCCTATAAACAACATGCTCCATTCTATATAAAATTAAATCTTCAACTTGATAATATTCAGACTGATTATGTACACTGCGTCTCAATAAACTTTTAATTCGTGCTAATAGCTCAATATAAGAAAAGGGTTTAATTAAATAGTCATCCGCTCCTAACTCTAAGCCTTTTACTCGATCTAGGACATGATCTTTTGCAGTCAGCATAAGTACTGGAATTTTAGAAAATGTTCTTAAAGTCTTTAACACTTGCCAGCCATCAATTTCAGGTAACATGACATCCAAAATTAATAAATCAAATTTTCTCTCTTGTAACAGCGTTAACGCGGTCAACCCGTCATGAGCCATATAAGATAAATAACCAGACTCATTTAAACCTTTTGCTAGAAATTCAGCAATTTTTGTTTCATCTTCAACAATAAGTATATGCATTTAAATAATATTATCTGAATTAATCTATTGCTAGATTACAAATTTGTAATCTGATTGTCATGCAAGAAGGAATTTATTTTATATAAGCTAATTTATATCTTAATTTGGCTGAATAGAAATGATAAGAAAACTTCTTTTTAGTTCTGTAATGGCATGTAGTTCAATTACACATGCTCTTCCTAAAAATAGTTATGTAATGGATTTAACTATTGCGAATCAACTTGTGACGAATGTGATGCAAGCTTGTATACGTACTGCCAAACCTGCTGCTGTTGTAATTCTGGATCAAGGTGGCAATGTTATGGCAAGTCAACGTCATGAAGCAGTAGGTATTCATAACCTAATTGCAGCGCAAAGAAAAGCATTTACTGCTTATTCAAGTAAAATCACGACATTACAATTTATGCGTAATGCACAGAATAATATTGATTCTCAGAACTTAAATAGCCTCCCTGAATTATTACTTTTAGGTGGAGGCGTGCCTGTAATTTATAAAAATCAGTTGATAGGTGCAGTTGGCGTAGCAGGTGCAGGTGGTTCAATTCAAGATGACCAATGTGCACAACAAGGTATTGAAATTACACTCAAACAAATTTAAATCAAGTTTATTTAGGATAAGTTTATATGAAAAAGTTATTTTTATTTACTAGTAGTTTATTTATTTCAAACTTGGTAATGGCACAAAACCCTTTAAGTGTACATGTACTTAACTTGGAAAGTGGATTGCCTGCACCAGAAGTAAACGTTACTTTAGAGGAGCAAAAAAATGGAAAATGGATACAAATTTCAGAAGCTAAAACCAATGAGCAAGGTCGTATAACTGCATTATTTCCAGAAAATAAAACTTTAGATAATACGATATATAAAGTCACATTCAAAACAGGGGAGTGGTTTAAGAAAAATCAGCAAAGTTCATTCTTTCCAGAAATTCCTGTTATTTTCCAAGTAGATCGCTCAGTAAAACACTATCATATTCCCTTATTGCTAAGTCCTTATGGATATTCGACATACCGAGGCAACTAACCATTAAATATGAGTTTTAACCTCATACAGCGTTAAAACTCATTTAAAATAAAGACTGTTATATGAATTTAAAAAATCAAGGCTAGAGTTCGAGTTCAGCAGCAGCAGCTTTAATTCGTATTTTAGATGCTCTTTCAACCCTTATTTAAAATTTTTACTATGTTTTTTTAAATTTCACATAAGTTTTATTATATTAACTCGAAAGTGCGTTTTTAGAAATTTCCCTCCAAAAGACCCAGATAAAGATAGCAAGGAAAAAGAGTATTAAACTAGAAAAAATTAACACAGAGCTATGAGCGATAACAAAAGCTGAGTTAGCTGATTTCATGATGATATTCGCACTTTCTGGCGATAGGTCTGAAAGGATTTGATACGTTTCTCCTATGGAACTTTCGACTATTTTCAGTTGATCAGCACTAAAAAAATGATGAAAATCAACATTTTTTGTATAGAAAAAAGATGCCATTAAGCCGAAGATTGTTACACCTAAACCTGTTCCTAATTCATAGGACATTCCTTCAATAGCACCTGCAGATGATGCTTGCTCAATAGGTGCTCCTGATAAAATTGCTGATGTCGCTGCTAAAAAGGCACATAAAATACTTAGCCCTAATAAAATCATATAAAAAGCTGCAAATAAGTATTCGGTTTCAAAATTAACAATTGATAAAAAATACATAGAGACAGAACTCAGTATTAAGCTAATCACAGCAACTTTTTTAGCTCCAAACTTATTTAGAAGGGGGGTACTAATTACGCCACCCACGCTGACCGCAATCATAAATGGTAAAATATATAGACCCGCTTCTAATGGACTAAACTGATGTACGTACTGTAATTTTTGGGAAATAAGTAACTCAAATCCAACCAATGCAATCATAGCAACAACGGAAATAGTGAAACCATATTTCACAGGTTTCGATGCGAATAACTTAAGATCAAATAGTGGTTGACTGCTTTTAATTTGTCTTTTTACAAATAAAAAGCCGAGTAAAAATCCAATAAACCCAAGAAAAATGAATTGAAGATCAAATTCTTTTAAACCTGATTTTAAACTGTAAATGACTAAAAGAATGGCTGTCATTAGTATCAAAGCATCGAATATATTTAATTTTTTTTCATGTATAGGTTTTTGTTTAGGTAGATACTTTAAAATACATATTGTTACAGCAAAAATGATAGGAACATTAATTAAAAATACTGATCCCCAATAGAAATATTCTAATAACAACCCACCAACTAAAGGTCCGAAAGCAGCACCAGCTCCTCCAACCATCACCCATATTCCTAATGCAAAGTTTCGTTCTTTTTCATCCATAAAGGTATGACGTAGACAAGCTAAAGTGGCTGGCATAATCATTGACGCACCTAAAGCCAAGATCGCTCTTGAAAAAATTAGAAAATTTGCTGTCGGTGAGAATGCTGCGAGTACAGATGCTATTCCAAAAATAAGACTTCCCATAAGCATGAGTTTTCGATAACCAATTTTATCGCCTAAAGCCCCCATAACTAAAATAAGACCGGTCATTAGCAATGGATAGATATCGATAATCCATAAAAGTTGAGATGTACTTGCTTTCAACTCTTGGCTTAATGTAGGTACAGCAATATGAAGGACAGTTGCATCAATAGCGACAGGAAGATAAAGCCCAACGACAATGGCTAAAATAAACCATTTGGGATGTGAAAACATAAAAATAGTATAAATTGAACAGTTGTTCAATTTATACTATTTTTTGATTTTTTACGCAACTTGTATATGCTGATGAGGTTGTAAATAACTGTGTTAAGAAATGAGCTATTTAAGTAAAACGGAAAGAAAAAAACAGATATTAGATGCTGCTATGACAATCGCATTAGATGATGGTTTGAATACATTAACTGTGCGTAATTTAGCGCAAAAAGCTTCTTTATCAATAGGGCTTATTCATCATCATTTTAAAACTATTCAAGAATTAAAATGTGAAGTATTTATGCAGCTCGTTTATAAGAATTTAGATATCAGTGAAATAGATGATAATTTAAGTTTAACGGAAAAAATACTTTTAGCTCTAGGTTTTACTGAATCTGAAGATGAATTACCTTATATTCGCTTGTGGAATGATGCTGAAAAAAATAGTCATATTAGTCCTGAATTTAATCAGGTTTTTTTAATAGCAATTGAAGAATGGCATAAGTCTGTAAAAAAAATCTTGAAATCGGCATCGTTAAGGAATCATAAAGAAAACCTTGACGATATGGCTTGGCAATTTATAGGTCTAACTTTAGGATTAGAAGGATTGGCAAAATTTCATTCTCATTTATTTACCTATGAATATATGACTCAATTAGTAACTGATTTAATTGAAAATAAAATCAATCAAAAAATTTAACTTTCCTTAAAATTAACAGAATACACCTTATACAAAATCAAAAATGGGGGCTTCAGCTCCTATTTTACTATTTTTTAAATTATGTATAACAGCTGCTATGTTAAATAGTGATATTTAACGGAGATATCTGTTTTAATGGAATTATCGTATTATCTGTATGAAGATTAAAATGTTTAGAGTCCAAAGTAATACATTATTTATACAATCTAGTAAGTTGTCTCTACTAGAAGTAATATTATTACAGTTAGCTAAAGATCTTCCAGAACATATTGAACCTCATGAGCTACTTTCAATTATACAGGATTTATTGAATACTGAATCTGAAGATGAAATCTATCAGAAGTTAAATTTATCTACTTTAAAAAATAAATTTGAAAATAATGTAGATTGGGAATTATTTAAAAAGTTATTAGGATTTACAGTTATAAAAAATATTATTTTGAATAAATAGCAAGCAAATTGATTGTACTATATTGAATCTAGTATTTCTAAAATTAACATAATACGCTTTAAATGGTGAGTAACACCACCATTTCGCATAATGTACGTTATGTTAAATCCGATACACCTAACAATAACTTCATACTCTTCTTACTTAGACCAAAACTCAATAACTTAAGTGATTTCTATTTTACTTATTAAATATGATATGTTTACCTTAAGAATATTCATAAAATTTACTATATTTGCTTTGAAAACAATTCATTTAGAAAAAAGTCTCAAACGAAGATCAAATAATTCTTTTATTTGATCTAGATTCATCTTGTCCATGTTTGTACCCTATGCTGTACACCATGAAATTTCTTAGATTTCAAAGTATCTCTACTCAGCACACATCAATCGCTGTATGTACTTAATCTTGATTGGCTTGTTGATATTGATCATCTGCGACGGGCTCCAACCAGTCCACATTTTTACCGTTTTCATCAGTGCCTGTCAGTGCCAAATGAGTCATTGCAGAATGATTACTTGCACCATGCCAATGCTTTATCCCTGGTGGACAATAGATGACATCTCCCACTGTAATTTTTTCTGCAGGTTTACCCCACTCCTGTACCAGTCCTTCACCTTCTGTAACAACTAAATATTGTCCTTTTGGGTGGGTATGCCAAAATGAACGAGAACTTGCATTAAAACTTACATAAGCACTTGGTGCATTTATCCCTTCTGTGATATCGGTCAAAGGTCTAATCGTTACTGTGCCAGTAAAAATGTTGTCAGGACCAGAAATCACTTGTTGTTGACTGGCTTTTTTGATCGTTTGAGATGAAATTATTTTCTGTTGAAGATCCATTGCTTGTACTCCCATGGAAGCCAATAAACTCGCTGTAAATGCGGTCACACTAATGTTCATATTTTTACCTAAATAAAGCTTGAAGATTTTGCAACTTAAATCAAAAACTTAGGATGAAGCATTGAAATATCAGTATAAAAATCTATTACTATGAGCGTTATTCTATTTCTCTTAAAGATTTGCCTAATCCTCCAAATATTTGTAGTTGTTACTATTTTTCTTTCATCAATCCCCTACAATAAAATAAGAAAGCGAAAGGTAATGTTATATGACACTTGAATTTCAGAACAATACGGATAAATTGATCCAAGCTATAGACCAATGGACACAAGGAAAAAATAAATTTGAAACACCGATTACTGGACTCACTTTGCATCGTTGGGAAAGCCCTACTCATCCGAGCAGTAATATTTTAGATGCTAGTCTGTGTTTAATTGCTCAAGGTAAAAAACAAGTGATTTTAGGTAAAGAATCTTATACCTATGATTCCAAAAATTTTTTATTTACAGCAATTGATTTACCTGTCATTTCTCAAATCATTGAAGCATCACCACAACAACCTTATTTAGGTGTAATTCTCAGATTAGATCCTTACGTGCTTGCTCAACTTATGCTTGAGGCGAATCTTCCATTTAAGCACAATAATCTCGAAAAAAAGGGAGTTGCCGTTGGTCAGGTCAGTGCTGAACTAAATGATGCGTTTGTTCGATTATTAACATTACTCAATACGCCTGATGATATTGCGATCTTGGCACCATTAGTCATTAAAGAAATTTTTTATCGCCTTTTAATGAGTCCTCAAGGGGATCGTCTCAAACGTATTACAGCTACAGGAGCGACTGGGCATCGAATTGTTAAAGCCATTGAATGGTTGAAAATTAACTTTGCTCGACCTTTAAGTATTGAAAATTTAGCCAATACAATGGGCATGAGTGTTTCTAGTTTTCATCAGCATTTTCGTGATATTACTTCAATGAGCCCACTACAATATCAAAAAAGAATCAGGCTTACTGAAGCACGTCAACTGATTATGACGCAAAACTGTGATATATCCTCAGCAAGTATTCAAGTTGGGTATGAAAGTTTGTCTCAGTTTTCAAGGGAATATAAACGTTTTTTCAGTGTATCTCCTTCTGAAGATCTAAAGCATCTTTGAAAATATAATTTGACTAGTTTTTCAAAGATATTAAGAACCAAAGGAATTAATACATATTATGATAGATCAAATTAAGCAGCAGCCATTTTAAATGACTGCTCTTCTTCTTAATTTTTAAAATATTAATATTTAATAGCAGCAGATAAATAAAAACCATCATCCTCTAACTGTGTTGAATAAGGGGTGATCAGCGATATGAATGAGAAAAATACATTTGGAAACACCACCATAATTTGAGATATTAACGGTCTGTAGTAACAGAATGTCATGATACAACCTAAGATCAGGCAATCAATACAGTCTTATTGAGGGAAAATTCATTTTTCATTTAACTCTTTTTAATGAATTGATCTAAAGTTTGATTAAATAGATCAGACTCTTCATAAAATGGTGCATGCCCAGAGTTTTTAAAGATCTCAAACTTAATTTTGGGATTTATACTGAACGCTCTTTTTACAGAAGTTTCATGATTAACTAAGGCATCATATTGACCATTAATAAATAAAATAGGAACTCGCGTATTTTTAAGCCCCTGTTTAAGTTGAATGCTCATATTGGGTACAGCTTTTTGCATGGTAAAATTAGCCAATGCAGCAGCAGATATTAATCGTTCAAAGTAGCTATATCGGGTTGTGTGTAAAAACATAATCTTAAAAATGCATTTTCACCATCCAAATGTGTTTTCAAATCTTCAGCTGTCATATCACGATAAACATTTGTATGTGCAGGTATTTGCTCGGCTGTTAATTCGACAACGCCACCAACATAGACCGCACCACGAATATCACGATCAGAATATTTTGCTAAATAGTTGGTGATGACTGCTCCACCTAATGACCATCCAACTAATATTGGACGTTCAGCTTGGCTTTTTTGAATCACAGCATTGAGATCATCTGCCCATAATTGCCCATCTAGATATGATTTTTCATTATCAGGTTTATCAGAAATGCCATGTCCACGTAAATCAAAAGTGATTAATCTATACTTTTTTAGCGTATGATCATTCATTTGTTTTTCCCAGTTCAAATGGCTTCCTAATAGACCATGAATAAAAATCAATGGTTGCCCTTCAGGATTGCCCTTTTCTTGTATAGCAATTTTCACGCCATCGGACGAAAGCACGCTATAATTTTTATCATCAGCAAAGATGACTGTAGAAAAAAAGAATAAAAAGAAAGTGATTAAAACTTTTAATGAGCCAAGTTGTTGCATAAATATTCCTATTCGTGGGGATTTTTTGTATGCTAAACATTGACATTAATGTCAGAGTCAATAGGTGATTTAAAATATATGACATTATCCATTGGTGAATTAGCTCAAAAATTAGGTGTGAGCGTGCGTGTCGTACGCCATTATGATAATCATGATTTATTGAAATCTACGCGTGGTAACAATGGATATCGTTATTTTAATGAGCAAGCAATCACTCAAGTTCGCCAAATTCAGCGTTTTATCGCATTGGGTTTTAGTGTTGCAGAAATATGCTCTTTTCCAGATTGTATGCGCTTAATCGACGGTGCGGCATTTTGCCCAGAAACACAGGGACTTCAAAAACAACGCTTAGATAAAATTGAAATGCAAATTTCAGATCTCGAAGAGAAAAAAGCAGCATTATTAAAAACACTGATGCAAGTTTAAACGTGTATATATATTATTGTATTTGTGCTGAATCATGATTGACCTGATACAAGAGATTTCTTAACCATTGATGTGCTGGGTCTTCTTGCATATTGGCATGCCAAGCCATCGCTAAATCGAAGCGAGGCAATTCAAAAGGTACTTCAAAAACTTTTAATATGTTTTGATAACGTTGTAAAAAACGGCTCGGTAATGTGGCTATACTATCGGTATCTAGTAAAATAAGAGGTATTTGATTATAACTAAACACGCTAGTGATCACATTACGCTGAAGACCTTGTTTTTGTAAAGCAAAATCAATTGAGCTTTGTAAAATTCCAGTTTTGGAAAATATAACGTGATATGCCTGACAATAATCTTGCAAAGTAATTACATTCGAATTTAATTGAGGATGCCCAATTCTTGCTGCAACTTGAAAATAATCAGACAATAAGTGCCGTGAATGCAATGCAACAGGAATATTGTCATGTAGACCAATCGAAAGGTCAATTTCTCCTTTTTCCATACGATTTAATAATTCTTGTTTTTCAGGTACAGGAATAAAACTTAAGCGAATATTAGGTGCAAAAGTCTGAAAAATCTTTTGTATAATACCAATACCCACAATGGTTAATAAACTATCATTCATCGCTAAAACAAAATGCCGATTCGACTGCAATGGATCAAATGGTATTGAAAATGAAATAGCCTTTTGTAATTCTTGCAGTGCCAGATGCAATTTGGGCTGTAGTTCAATTGCTTTTTTTGTAGCAATCATCCCCTTACCTGTTTCCGATGGGACAAGTAACGGATCCTGAAATATCTGCCGTAATCTAGCCAATTGCGCTGATAATGCAGGTTGACTGAGATAGAGTCTTTTTGCAGCTCTAGTGACATTTTTTTCTTCTAATAATGTATCGAGTGAGATCATTAGAGACATTTCAGAACGTTTGATATCCATTTTAATTATACCACCTATGAAAATTTAATACTCTCACTCGCTAGAAAATATATCTATTATTTCCTCATCATCTGAAAACATTTCATAATCATATGAATGAGGTAAATCAATGAAATCAAAATTGAAGTATTCAACACTTTTTGTATCTTTAGCTATAGGTATTTTAAATACCTTTGCGAGTATTGCAATCACTCATGCTTCAGAAAGCAACAAACCTGCGGCTAAGATTAAATCTCAATTTATTGGCGTTTATCACTATCGTTTAATGGAACGCTTCCCCAAGACTTACATCAATTGCTTTTGCATACCACTCCTGAAGAAATAAACCGCTATTTAAGTCAATTATTTCATCAAAATCCTGTAGAAACTTCGATCAATGCATATCTGATTGATACTGGCGATAAGGTGATTTTAGTCGATTCAGGTTTTGGGCTAGGATTTAATCCAAATTCGAGCGGAAAAATGCTCAACAGCTTAAGAACTGCTGGATATTCTCCTGAACAAGTGATGGATATTCTCATTACCCATCAACATATTGATCATATTGGTGGTCTAATTATTGAGGGAAAAAGAATATTTACTAATGCGACCATTTACACCTCTCAAGAGGATGTAGACTTTTTCCTAAAGTCCGAACACCAGAATGGTGTGAATGGCTACGAAAAACATTATTTTTCTGAAGCAACCCAAGCTTTAAAACCATACATAGATGCAAATAAAGTTAAGACATTTAGTGGGAAAACCGAGTTATTTTCAGGAATTACTGCAATTCCTGCTCCTGGTCATACACCAGGTCATAGTTTTTATAAAGTTGAAAGCCAAGGAAAATCGCTATTGTTTATTGGTGACCTCATTCATAACGCTGAAGTTCAGCTTTCAAGAGCGGAGATTACAATTAAATATGATGTAAATGAAAAGGAAGCAGCGAGTCAACGTATACAGCAATTGCTTGAAATAAGTCAGTCTAAAGTTTTAATTGCAGGAGCACATTTACCATTTCCAGGACTTGGACAAATTCGATTAGATCAAAACTCTAGTTATAGTTTTGTGCCAGTACTATATCAGGATAGATAGTGTTTTTTACATCACTATAGACTGAGCAAGATGTTGAAAGACTCTCTGTATGGTCATTTAGGGTTTGTTTGGATGACATTTTAATTTTCATATAATTCAAATGTCATCAGATTCAAAACAACACAGTAAAATAAAAAACCTATTGATTGAGATGTTGCTTTAAACTTTTCAATACTATTTTGCATGATTTAATTTTGCAGCAATCATTTTTTTAAGCAATGATCCAATCTGCTCTATACTCTCATTTTGTGCCACAACTTGTGCCCCTTCCAATAATAAAGTCAATTCTTCTGCCATATAAAGAGGATCCTGTACACCCATTTGCAAAAACAAGTCAGTCAAACGCTGTAATTGTCTTTTTTTATGTTGTTGAATCAATATCCTCGCTGGATGATGAATATCAGAAAGCTCTGCGATGGTGTTGGTAAATGGACAGCCCCTATTTCCAGCATTTGCCAAATTTTCAATAATATAATCAACAAAACCTAAAATTTGAGCTTGTGCGACATCTGGAAATTTCACAGCCAATGTATCAAATACAGCATTGTACTGATCTGTTGTACTTTTTAGCCACTCTAAAACAAGATCATCTTTATTTGAAAAATAACGATAAACAGTCATCTTTGTGGTTTTTGCCTGCTTTGCAATTAAATCCAAACTCACAGCATTGATCCCAAATTGGGTAAACAATAGCTCTGCAGTTTGCATAATTCGTTCACGAACCACAGGAACATTATTTTTTTCAGGCATACATTTATTTCCTTTAACTATACTATACGGTATAGTATAGTTAATTTAGTTATCACAAGATGATGATGAATACGACTATTTTACACTATGGAGAACTAAATGAAGTTATCTGAATACGCCGATCATGATGCTATAGGTTTAGCTCAACTTATTCAAAACAAAGAAGTCAGTGCCGAAGAAGTTCAAAGCACAGCATTGAAAGCCATAGCTCAACTTAATTCAAAGATTAATGCTGTAATAGAAACATGGCAGGACGAAACTATTTCTACGCGAGGTGTATTACGTGGTGTGCCTTTTTTAGTCAAAGATCTCGGCTTAACAATAGCAGGACGTAAAAATGAACTTGGCAGCAGAATTGCAAAAGGATGCGTTGCAACACATGATTCGGATCTGATGACTCGTTTTCGTTCAGCAGGATTGAATGTACTAGGACGAACAACAACACCTGAATTTGCAGCCAGTACCACAACTGAAAGTATTTTTTCGGGTGCTACGCGAAATCCTTGGAATATTCAGCACGGTTCAGGTGGTTCTATCCGTGTGCCAGCAGCGATGGGTGGAATATTTGGCTTAAAACCTAGTCGTGGTCGCATCCCGATGGGACCCGATGTAGACGAAGTGTGGAGTGGTTTGGCTGTACATGGCGTATTAACACGTACGGTTCGAGATAGTGCCTTACTCTTAGATATCATGAGTGGATCTGCTGTAGGCGATCCATTTCAAATCGAGCGCCCTGCTTCTTCATTTTTAGAACTTAAAAAGTTAAACCCTCAGCCCTTAAAGATTGCAGTACAAACGCGCCCTCTCAATGGTAAAGCTGTTCATCCATCTATACAGCAAGCTTTATCCAAAATGATTCAAACACTTACATCACTTGGGCATCAAGTTGAGGAAATTTCCCCAATGATTGGCATAAGCTGGGAAGCATTTGTTGCGATGAATACAAAATTTTGGGCATCTAATACAGCCAGTTGGATTGATGCGATTTCGGCACAAACGGGTCGCAGTATTAACCATGAACATTTAGAACCAGCGACTTTAGCACTTTATCAATATGGTAAGCAGATGTCTGCAACTGATTTTCTAGGTGCTTTATATGAACGTAATATCGTGACACGTAAAGTAGGACATCTTTTTGAGGAATTTGATTGTATGCTTTCTCCGACATTGTCTGATTTAGCCCCTGAAATTGGTACCTATAATGCTTCACAAAATCAATTGGATGGACATGGATGGATGAATTGGGTATTTGAGCAATCACCATTTACAGCTTTAGCCAATATAGCAGGTATACCCGCAATGTCGGTTCCTTGTGGACAGGATGCTGATACACATTTACCCATCGGTATGCAATTTATGGGAAAAAATGGACAAGAAGCAAGTTTATTGGCATTAGCAGCGCAACTTGAGATGGTTATGCCTTGGATTCATCAAAAACCTAGAAATTGGGTTGCTCATTGATTTTATAATATTGAATGAGAAGTCACCGTAGCCTTAATTTTGATCATCATGTGGCTTCTCGTGAAGATAAATGAATTCATTGTTCAACTTCAGTATTACGATATCCTTTCTTAAATCCATGAGAATGCGCATTCCAAACAATCAAGAAAGCAATCATAAGTAATGAGCTAATGACCCAAGGAAATGAAGCCACGCCAAGATGATTTAATAATATTCCACCAATGATTCCTGCAATAGCAATTGCAGTATTCCATACCACGACATTGATCGAAAGTGCAACATCAGCTTCGTTTCCTGCTGCATCAGCCAAGGCTGTTTGTAACAAAGTGGCGGCTCCACCAAATGTGATACCCCAAAAAATTACACCAATATATACAATTACAGCATATTGAGCACAAAATCCCCAAATGATCGCCAATAATGTAAATGTAGCAAGGCTAATCAAGGTAATTCTTCTTAGATAAGCATCAACTAAACGACCTGTAATCCAAATTCCAATCAGTGCTGACATTCCAAAGGCAAAAAGAATCAAATCAACACGATTTCCCAATCCTGCAGTTTCGACAAATGGTGCAATATAAGTATAAAGAATGTTATGTGCGAGCATCCATGTCAGAACCACAGCAAGAACTGAACGAACTCCTGATGTTGTTAAAACTTTTTTAAATTGGAAGTTTTCTCGAACTGTTTGCCCCACATAATCTGGCATTTTTATTACAATCCAAATGATTAAAATAAGCGTAAATGCTGACATTATCCAAAATATCATACGCCAACCGATCAGATTACCCATCCATGTACCTAAAGGTACTCCTAAAGACAATGCAATGGGTGTGCCTATCATCGCGATCGCTAAAGCACGACCTTGTTGATGTGTTGCAACCAAACGTCGCGCATAACCTGCGATAATACTCCAAGCAAGTCCTGCTGAAGTCCCAGCAAAAAATCGTGAGATTAAGGTTAAAGAATAATGATTTGAAAATGCGGTAACAGAATTAAAAATAAGAAATCCTACGATCGCTAATAGTAGAACATGTTTCCTATTCCAACTTCGAGTTGCAATTGTTAATGGAATTGCAGTGACTAGTGATCCAATCGCATAGACCGTAACCATCTGCCCAGCCATTGCTGAACTAATATGCATACTTGTGCTGATTTGTGGTAATAACCCAGCAGGTAGCGTTTCTGTGACAATACAAATAAAACCTGTCATTGCCAAAGCCAATAAAGGCATGAGTGGTAAAGGTTCTGTATGTACCGACTGTAATGGGGTGGGATGAGATTTCACAAAAAAAGTCCTTATAAAGAGCATATTCCTCTTTATTCATTGCATTGTTTAATATATATGTACTGATCGGTATGTATTTAAAATAAACTCACAATGATTGTCAATAACTTTTGTATCAAGTAGTATATAAGTAAGAAATGGGAGACTGAAATGACTAAAATGGGACGCCCAAGAACTTTTGATCGTCAAAAAGCGATTGAGCAGGCATTGCATCTTTTTTGGGAACAAGGTTATGAATCTACTTCATTAAGCCAATTGAAAGCTCAAATCGGAAATGGGATTACAGCACCGAGTTTTTATGCAGCTTTCGGTTCTAAAGAACAATTATTCCAAGAAGTTGTACAGTTTTATATCCAATCATATTCAAAAGTGACCGATAGTCTTTGGGATGACAACCTTTCTCCTAAAGAAGCAATTGAACAAACTTTACGTCGTTCAACGCAAATGCAATGTGAATTGGGGCATCCCAAAGGATGCATGGTAGCCTTGGGAATTATGAGTGCACCTACTGCAGAGAATATACATATTGCTCAACCGCTTACAGATGCTCGTGCACGAACACTTAAAGGTTTTACTCGCTGTGTACAGCGTGGTGTAGATGCAGGCTATCTTTTAGAAAATACCAATGTACAAGCACTAAGTAACACTTTTTGCTCATTTTTGTTTGGGATTTCTATTTCAGCAAGAGACGATGCTGAACTTTCTGTACTCAATGATGCAATTACAGAACTGATGAAACTGTGGACACTCGCTGAGAAAAGCTAATTTTCAAGGGTTTTTCTTAACTTAAACGGATGACTCCAATAGATTAATAAAGGTTATAAAATGGGGAATTGGGTAAACATTGAACATGATCCTCAGACTGATATTGAGTTAATTCATGCTCATTTTACTGGGCATGCTTATGACCCCCATTTTCATTCTAGTTATTTAATTGGTGTAACTGAATGTGGTCTGCAACAATTCCATTGCCGAAAAAAATTAGTGAATAGCCATCAAGGTCAAGTGTTTATGCTTGAGCCTGAAGAGGTTCACGATGGTTATGCGCCAGAACCACGAGGATTTACCTATAAAATGTTGCATATTAACGCTGATTGGATGAAGCAACGCTACGAAGGTTTGTTTGACAAAAAAATGGCAGCGCATGAATTATCATTTGAATCGACATTAAAATCGGATGATACAATTGCGCATTTAGTCCGTTCGACTTTTCATGCGATTCAGAATAAAGAATCGCTCATATTTAAAGATACGCAACTTGATTTATTATTGGAACAACTCATTGATTCTAAATATATAAAACTTCGTGAAAACGCGATTAAATCATTACCTGATACAGCAAATCAAATACGAGATATTTTACATGCTAGTATATTTCATGAAATGAGTTTAGATGAGTTAGCGCACCGCGTTGGCATAGATCGTTTTTATATCAATCGTGTTTTTAAAAAAAAGTTTCATTCAGCACCTCATCAATATTTGATTCGCTTACGTTTAGATACAGCCAAAATACTACTCAAACAAGGTTTCTCTCCTGCAACTGTAGCCACAAATCTTTGTTTTTCAGATCAAAGTCATTTAGGACGTTGGTTTAAAAGATGTTATGGCATGACCTTGTATCAATACCAAAAAGCCTGCACAAACGTTCTATATTTAAATTGCTAAATTTTCCAAAATACCGATTCTTATGAAGATTTTGGACTGTTATGGAAAATATCTGGGCATTTTGCGTTTTTGCTTTTGTTGCCTCAATCACACCTGGACCTACAAACTTACTTATTTTAACCACAAGCCACCAGTACGGATTTAATAAAGCCATACCGATTGTATTAGGTGCAAGTTTGGGTGCAGCCTTATTAGTGCTATTGATAGGTTTAGGTATAGGACAGAATATTCAGCATTATCCACTACTTAAATTAAGTTTGAGTCTGTTAGGTGGATTATGGTTGACTTCAGTTGCATGGAAAATCTATAACTCACATCCAAATATTCACATTGATTTAGACGATAAGTTTCAGCAAAAAGGCTTTATACACGGTTTTATTTTACAATTGATAAACCCTAAATCATGGCTAATGGGCATTGCGGTAGTCACTGTTTATCTGACAAATAGTCACAACTATGAGTATATTTTAATCGTAATTTCAACTATTTTTATGCTGATTGCGATACCGTGCTTATTTATGTGGGCACTTTTAGGAAAAGCAGTGACTTCAATACTTTCATCTCATCGACAGATCATCGTCTTAAATCGCATTCTAGCGATTGGTTTACTGGTTTCAGTGTGGTATCCAATTTTCAGTATGTGAAGAGACTAGTGCAGTCATTCATTGGGAAATGGTCTTAATATAACACCCTAAAATTTTTTAAAAACTTTTCTATATTCAGATGGAGAAATATTCAATTGCTCTGAAAAGTGTTGTCTTAAAGATAACGCTGTTCTAAATCCAACATGAGTTGCAACCGACTCTATTGGTAAATCTGTCGTTTCCAATAATTGCTGTGCTTGAGTAACTCGCTCAGTATTTAGCCATTTTACTAAGGTTGTACCCGTTGCATTGCGAAAATGCCGCGTAAATGTACGGCGGCTCAATTTTGCCATATTAGCTAAAGTATCTACACTGATCGACGCTGATAAATTTTCTCTTGCCCATTCTAAGACTTCAGTTAAACGTCCTTCACAGGGTAATTGGGGAATAGGTCTTTCAATATATTGAGTTTGTCCCCCTTGACGATGGGGCGATGTGACGAGCATTCGTGCAACATGATTGGCAGCGTTTGCACCATGACGATGACGTATAATCTCCAAACAGCAATCAATCGCAGCGACTGTACCTGCTGAAGTAATAATATTTTCATCAGTGGTATACAGGACATTTGAACAAAAAAAGGTTTTTGGAAAACGTTGTTGAAATAAATCTCTGGCAATCCAATGTGTCGTTGATTTACGCTCATCTAATAAACCAGCCTCTCCTAAAACAAAAGCCCCTAAACATAATCCAACAAGTGTAGCTCCTTGTTGGTCAGCTTGTTGTAAGCAAACTATAAGTTCCTCCGATACATGCTGTTGTGGATTTTTCCATGCAGGAATAATCACAATATCGGCTGTACTAATGGCATCCAATCCTTGATCAACTTCAATACGTATGCCCTGCTCTGTTCTAACAAAACCAGATTTTTCAGCAACATAAAAGACCTCATAAAGAGGCTCACTTTGATATTGATCTAAGGCATCAAATATCAATGAAGGGATAGAAAGATGAAATAAACTTACGCCTTCAAAGGCGAGAACAGCCACTTTGTTTGTCATAAAAATACATTATAAAATAATGTCCCAAATCTATCGAAGGTTGTCTTTTAGGTCAATAGAATGTTTTTACATCATCATTCAAACTTAGCTATGTTCAGTTGAATCTATTTTTAGATCATCAGCAAAATTTGAGTGAAATTGAGTATTTACAATGAAAAATCAGATTGTAGGCAAATGTTATGGGACAGCTGCCACACCTTTATCCATTTTAGATTTTGTTATGGCAGGAAAAGGCTATTCGGCTCATCAAGCCTTGACCGCAAGTATTGAACTGGCAAAATTAGTCGATCGTCGTGGTTTTAATCGTTATTGGGTCGCAGAACATCATTCTTTACCTGGTGTAACCACTTCATCACCTGCACTGATGCTGGCACGGTTGATTGGTGAAACTCAACGTATTCGCTTAGGTGCAGGCGGTATGATGTTGCCCAACTTCCCACCTTTAGTTATTGCTGAACAATTTGGGTTACTCTCTGCTTTAGCACCTGAACGTATCGATTTAGGTATTGGACGTGCACCAGGAACAGATATGGAAACAGCGACAGCACTACGTCGCGGTCAACTTGATAAAGAAGATTTTCCAAGTCAATTTAAAGAATTACTGTGTTTTTTAGATGATAATTTTTCAAAAAAAGCATCCTATAGTGAAAATGTTTATGCAGTTCCAGGTCCAAGACAAGACCAAGAAAATGGCGTAGCGCGTTCATTTGAACGACCGCCTGTCTGGTTATTGGGGTCTTCCACTTATTCTGCCCGTATGGCTGCTGAACGTGGTTTTCCATTTGCATTTGCAGCACATTTGGCTGATGAAAACTTAGAAATGGCAGTCGAAGTTTATCGTGAAAAATTCAGACCATCGAAAGTACTTGCGAAACCTTATGTCATTGCAAGTTTTGGGGTGATGGCAGCGGATGATCCTGTTGAGGCAAAACGTCAGGCATGGTCATATGCTCATGCCATGATGCGTATGGTCACACGTAGATCTTTTGTCGTACCAACACCTGATGAAGCAGAGAATTATGATTATACAGCCACTGAGTTACGTTTAATCCGTATGTGGGATCGTAAAATCATGAAAGGTACGGGCAAACAGGTAATTGAACGGTTGAATGAATGGCAGCAACGTATCCATACAGATGAACTTATGGTGATTAACTTGGGGCATACGCCTGAAGCAATTTACCGTTCTACTGAATTGATTGCCGATGCATATGGTCTACCCAACAATGTACTGGATGAATAGGCATGTCATGAGGATAACACTTACAAAATAATCATGAATGTTTTTTTGTAGGTTGATAATACTGAGGTTCCCGTTTTTCATTGTGATTGCTAGGTAATATGACCAAGAAGAAATTCTTTGCAAAGTCATATATTTTCTTAAATCCTTTAAAATGATGGATGATTAAATCTTCCATCATTATTTTACTAGACGATCAAATTGTCTATGTCGAATGGCATCACGCCAATCTGTAACTTCAGAAATATTTGATAGGTCTAATTGGTTATATTGTAGAAAATTCTTTCGGCTTTCCATATAAACCAATATTTTGATCACCCCACTCCTTCAAAGCAATAAGAATCGGTGATAAAGATAATCCTAAGGATGAGAGACTATATTCTACTTTTGGCGGAACAATTGGATATACTTTTCGAGTAATAATTTGATCTTCTTCAAGTTCTCGTAATTGACGAGTTAGCATCTTTTGCGTGATATTAGGGATCTTTTTACTCAGTTCATTAAATCTTAAAACATGATCTTCTAACAAATGCCATAAAATAATACTTTTCCATTTTCCATCTATTAATCCTATTGCTGCTTCTACTGAACAGCCCGGAGTACAATCAAATCTTGAATGCTTAAGCTTACTCATTAATATAACTCTCTTTTCGTAAGTATAGGACTAATTTGTCTGTATAATTTATAAACGAATCTTGAGTAAACTGAAACCACTAAGTCATAAAAGAGTATAAAGATGAAAGCAGTTTCTTATAGAAGTGGTAGAGATCATGAGTTTCAAAACCCATTAATTGATATTGAGAAAGAGATTCCGACACTGAAAGCACGAGATTTACTTGTTAAAATTCATGCTATTTCGGTAAATCCTGTAGATACTAAAGTTAGACAAGGCAAAGTCATTGAAGACAATACACGCGTTTTGGGCTGGGATGCTGTAGGAGAAGTCATTCAAGTTGGATCAAATGTTCAATATTTTAAAACTGGTGATCAAGTTTGGTATGCTGGTGATTTAACCCGTGATGGTAGCAATGCAGAATTTCAAGCGGTTGATGAACGTATTGTAAGTTTAAAACCTCAAAGTATTAGTCATGCAGAATCAGCTGCATTTCCATTAACTGCAATTACGGCATGGGAAATGCTATTTGATCGCTTAAATATCGATATAGATTCATCAGATACTATTTTAATTATTGGTGGTGCAGGTGGTGTCGGCTCGATCGCTATTCAATTAGTCAAAGCAAGAACTCAACTTAAAGTGATCGCTACAGCTTCACGTGAAGAAACAAAATCATGGGTAATAGCTTTAGGTGCAGACTATGTGATTGATCACAGTAAAGATTTAAATGAACAAATCGAACAGTTAGGTTTAGCTGCACCTCGATATGTATTTTCAACCAATCATACTTCAAGCTATTTGCAACAAATCACTCAACTTATCGCACCTGAAGGTAAACTTGGTTTAATTGATGACCCAAGTTCGTTTGATATTGTGGGGCTAAAGCTTAAAGCTGTATCGGTACATTGGGAATTTATGTTTACACGTTCAATGTTTACTACTCGTGATATTGAAAAACAAAAAATATTATTAGAGGAGGTCGCAAAGCTCATTGATAGTAAAAGGCTTAAAACTACACTGAATCTTCATCTAGGTAAAATCAATGCTGAGCATTTGAATCAAGCACATCGTCTGATTGAGACTGGACAAGTCAAAGGTAAAATTGTTTTAGAAGGCTTTTAATTGCCCATGTAGGTTTTTATAGAATCAATTCATCAACAAGAATTGATTCAACTTTAAAAAACTATTACATAATATCTTATTAAGTAAGTATATTTTATAAACTTAAAGTAGGAAAAAGCTAATAAGTGCTGATTCAGATTAGTATTAACATTCATCTAACTTTCGGGTGATTTGAATTAAATAGGGAAATCTAAGTACTACCATTGAACACGGATCCATTTAACAGGCGTAAATTTTTTTCATGATCTGATCATGATTAAAGTATCCAATACCTGATCATTTTTCTCCACCAAATTGCTGTTTCATGAACACTTTGTTCAAGCATTTTACTAGTCCAGTTACTTGATTTAATTTAATAAAATGACCAACTTTTGTAGTAAATCGGATGAAATTTTAATCTCCTCGAAGTATGCTTAATAACAATGTAATATTTTACCCCCGAATCTGGATAGTTTTTGACTTGGATGTTTCCAATTTGTGGGATTAAAAAAAGAAGCCTTGATTTTCTAAACAAAATTTTTAAATATTAAAAAAGGTTTAAAATGACGATTATTAACCCTGAAAATGTCTCTTTTAAAGGCTTAAAATCCATAATTTTGTATGATTCATTCCTGACATCAAAGCTTTTCCGTGTTGATATTAGTGGGGGTCACACGAATATTACTGGCATTAATGGAGCGGGAAAAACCTCATTCTTAAATTTAATACCGATTTTTTTTGGTGCAACACCAAATGGACTCATGGAGAAGGCTGCAAATAAGAAAAATTTCGTTGATTATTATTTACCTAGCAGCCGTAGTATGGTGATTTACGAATACCTTTCTCATTCGGGTATAAAGTGTGTGGTGTTATATCGAAACAATAATCAAGGTAGACACAATTACCGTTTTATCGATGGTAGTGCAGAAGATACACTTTTAACTGATCATTGTTTAGAAATATTGGGAATTTCCCAAAATGTCAAAGATGTGTTTGACAATATTTATAAGACGGGTATTAATATTAGTCGTCAGATCGACAATATCTCTGATTATATCTACATTTTAACTGCAGATAAAATGCGATTAAATGGTGATAGAAACCTTCGTGATCTTTGTAATATCTACTCGTTGTCAGGTAGTAAACAGCAACTCAAATTTTTAAGTAATCTGACACAAGTTACGATCAATCAAAACAATGTTGTATCCAATTTTAAGACGATGTTGATCGAAGCTTATTTAGATAATGAGCGCATTAAGACAAAGCCAACATCGACGGCTGATTGGCTAGCAACCATTAATGATGTAAAAGCCTTACAGAGTCTACAAACTGAAAAACAAGAGATCATAAATGGTATTCAATTAAAGGATGCTGTTTTAAACGACTTTAATATATTACATTCTTATCTAGATGCAGTTCAGATACATATCGAAAGCTATCAGGCTCAGGAATCAACTTTAAGATATGAGCTAGAGGCTTTTCAAAATAATGGCAATGAGAAGGTTCGTAATTTAAATAATGAGGTGATACAACTTTCAGAATTTATTTCGGAAAAAGAAAAAGTAGCGACTAAATTAAAGAATACGATTCAGCAGATTGAATTAGCTGAAAAACGTTATCAGGAAATGAATATATCGGTCAAAGAACAAGAATACAAAAAGCGTAGTGAATATTTTAGAGCCATTGATGATGCTAAACGAGCAAAAGACATATTGGTCGAGAGTTTTGAAAATATTACGCGTGAATTTGATAAGTTAAAGGCTGATCTTATCAGTGAAAATTTTAACGAAATTGAAGTGATAAAAATTGAATCTGATGAAGTGCAAAGCCAGATCAATCGTCTTCGTGAACGGTATGATCAAAATATAGGAGAAATTGAGGCACAGCATAAGCATCAGCTTTTTGCCCTTGATCAAGAAATTGCGACTGAGCGTCAAAAGTTACTAGACATTCAATCAGAAGCAAATGAACGAATGCATCATGCATTTTTATTTAGCAATGAAGAAAAAACTTTATTGCAACATTTAAAATTATCTTATGAAGTAAAAGAAAATAGTATTATTGATAAATCTGAGCAAATAAAACAAACCCAAAGTAAAATTAAACAACTGAATAATGATCAATTGACGGCACAAACAGATTTAAATACCTTAAAAAATAAGCTTGAGAAAGCCAAGCAGCAGGAAAGTCAGCTCAGAAATTCATTATTTCAAAAAGATAGTTTATTGCGTTTTCTACATGATTCACCAAGTGAAAGTGTGGATTGGCGCAGTACGATTGCTAAAGTAATCAATCCTAAATTATTGTTCAGCAATAATTTACGACCTAATTGGTCTAATCACCTTGATGCCAATATGCTCAGCTTATATGGTCTTAAAATAGACTTAAATCAGCTAGATATACCAAGTGAAGCAGACAGTATAGAACAACTGCAATCAAGATTGATTGAGACTGAAGATTATTCATTAGAACTTGAGAAAAAATACGAAAAACAATCCCATTTGGCACAAACGTTACAACGAGAAATTAAAGAATTTAATATCAAGCTTATTCAACTCGAAAAGGAGCTCAATACACTTAAAAATGAAAGGCTTCAAGCAAAACAATTACATGATCAAACGGAGGCTGACCTAAAAGCTCAGAAAGAATCAGCCGCACAGATGGAGCAAGAATTCGTTAAAAAGACAAGAGCAAATATCGAGTATTTTAATCATGTGGTTGAGCCACAAAAGCGTAAAGACCTGCATCAAGCGATTGCACGTGAAAAAGAAGGAATTAAGAAAAAATACAGGAGTGAATATGATCAACTCAATGAACGATTGAAATTTATTGGTTCAAAAGAAGAAAATGCCAAGAAAAATCACCAACAGAAGATGAATGCATTAACAAATAGTTACCACCGAAAATTAAGTGATCAAGGCTTGGACGAAAATGATCTACGTGAGGCAGATATACGTATTCGCTCCGCTGAACAACAATTTAATAAAGTGAAAGGTTATGAAACGATCCTCAGTGAATACTCAACTTGGAAAAAAAATGAATATGAGCATAAGCAGAGCTACATTCAAGATTTGAATGAAACTACAAAGCATATTTCTGAAGGGAATTATAACCTCACTAAGCTTAAAGATATGCTGAGTCAGATCCGAACTGAATTAAGAAGAAAGCATGATTTAATGAGAGAGCAAATCGCTGAATTAGTGAGAAAAATTGATGCATTAAATATACAGTTCAAAGAAATCACGCAGTTGATGGAAAGTGATATTTTGGTTTCTAAAGTGGCTATTCCTGAATATATCAATCATGAAAATTTCATTCAAAATCTAAAAATGGTTAAAGAGGCTCATACTCAACACATGAGTCAGCTTCGCACACAAGTGAATAGCTCAAAAGCTTTATTACGCCGATATGAAGCATTTTCATTATTCAAATTATTCGAAGAAAAAATGGAGAGTTTAGTTAAGCCAAGTGATGCACTCTTGATGATTAATACAATGTCAATTATTGAGAATATTATTGATCATGATCTACCTAAAAAACATGATGCAGTCACCAATATTTTTCGGAATAAATCAGCCCAATTACGAAACTATATTCAAGAAATTCTAAATTTGAATAAACGCCTGAAAAGCGTATCAACAGAACTTTCAAATTACTTAAATCGTTCAAATAAATTCACGGCATTCTCAGAATTTTCAATGAATTTACAAAGTGTTTTAACTGATAAAAATATTTTAGATCAACTTAATCAATTCGTTATGCAATGTGAGGATTATCAATCTTTTGATAGTATCCAGAATGACACCATTCCAAGTGAAGCGTTTATCGATTGCTGTGAATACACTTTAAAAGTGATTGAAAGCACAAAAGGACATACTGACGATATTCGTTCTATGGTGCGTTTACAAATGAGCGTAATGATTAGTGGACGATTTGTTGAGATCCGAACGGATAGCGACTTCACCAATGCTGGTAGTACAGGTATGTCACGTATTTTAGTCTTGGTTATGTTCTTAGCGCTGTCACGAAAATTATGCCCTGATGATTCTGTTTATATTCATATCCCACTGGATGAAATTGGTAACTTTGATGCGATTAATACGAACCTATTATTCGATATGATGGAGCATAACAAAATCCATTTAGTTTGCGCCCAACCTGAAAACTCAACCTCAAACCACAAATTTAAAAAACTCTATATTGTCGGAGCTGATGGTGTCAGTTCAGTTATTCCCATGAAAATTAAAGAAGCCAATCCACTTCTTGGTGATGTATCAGTTTAATAAAGGAATTTGAGATGATAAATAAGCGTTTAATGATAATTGCAAACAAATTACTCGAAGGTTATTTGATTGATCAATGGAATGATTTTGAAAATTATGAATTTCTGAACAATACCAGTTATTTGAAAGAACTAAACAATCATATTGAGTTTTTAGGTAAAAAGTGTATTCAAACGCCTTGTGGCGGTGGTTATTTCTTAGTTTATCTAGATATTCATGATCTTCATATTAAAAAAGTTATCACCAAACAGCTTGAGGAAAATGTGATGAAACTGGAGCCTTTCATTGATTGGCTGCGTTTATTTCGTAAGGCTGGTGGTCGTAATGAGCCATTAATTGGTGGAGACCGAATAACCTCTGGTGAAATTCTGGTTGAAGTAGAAAAATCTAAACACGTTCAAAAAGGTTTAAAGGAGCTATCGGCTAAAATTGGTAAAACTGCCAGTACCGTAAAAGATCAAATCAATGGTGTATTACAATTCTTGGTACAACGTGAATACCTTGTACCCGTAGGCGTGGTTGGAACTGAATATCTTGCTACATCACGTTGGTCTATCTTTTATGAGGAGCTTCAATACATTGCTGAACACAATGCAATTGATACATCCCAAATAGATGATCTAGAACAAGGTGTATTAATATAATGGATTTTGTAAACCCTGCTGAACGTGGTGCAAAAATTTTCTATCACTATATTGATGCAATTACAGAAGCAATCATGTTCACAAATGCCTCTATACTGGTCAATGAGCAAAATAAAACCATGATCAATGACCTCCTCTCTGTCGATCTAGGCAGTTTGGATGCAGAAAGAAACACACTACATCTTAAAAATTTTGCCATTGAGTTTGTCAATTTTTACAAAAACAGGAAAAAACGAAACATCAGTGTGCCTGATATTGACGGCTTGGTGGAACAAATTAAGACTGTAGGTAAAGACTACACTTTATCTAAAATTGAAGATCAGTTGAGCGCTGATATTTTAAAAGGTGAAGTCAGTGATTTGATTATTGAACTTGCAAATACAATTAGTGAAAACATGACGAACTTTGCTGATCAATGTTTTGAATATCTGTCTATGTTTAACAATTTTGATATGAAGATGCGTAAGGCTGAACAAAGTTTAAAGACAGCGAAAACATTAATTTCAGCTTTAGAACGCTTATCTCCAAATATCATGGATGAATTTGCTGTCGGTGATGCTGATTTACACGGCATTATTTCAAAGCGTCTTAAACAAAGCGTTTTTGAAGCTATTGAAGAAATGAACCATAGCCATCATCGCTTGGATAAACAGCTATTTGATTGGAAAAGGGATTTAAGAACCCAAGAACGAATTAACCTAATTGATGCATTTCATAGGCATTTTGCCAATAACCGTAATCTTGATCTTAATATTGATTTCAAACATGCACCTGAGAGCTTTCGTCGTGTGCCACGAGTGAAACTGGTTGCTCGTGCAAATATTTATGTCGATGAAATGAATATAGACTTGTCCTTGATTGCTCAGGGAGCCAACTCAAAACGTATCAAAAAAATAGCAGATGAAATTGAAGAAAAACGTCCACCTGTAGAAAAAACCACTAAATCTATTGAAAAAGAGTTATCTGCTTTGGATAAGGCAGCATATTTTTTCTTTGATGCATTCGGTAGCCCTGCAATCAATGAAATTTCGGCTCAAAAAGCATTTACTCGTTTGGATCCACAATGTGAATTTGAATATTGGGTTAGCCGTTTGATGTACGAATTTGAAATGAACCATTCAGATATTTTAGACATTGATCTTGTGGGTGAAAATGATGCCAGATATACAGGAAACTTTTATATTTCTGATATTGTGTTTCGTCGTAAATTAAATAAAAACAGGTAGATCCATGCGCTTAGGTCAACGAGAGCTTTCAATCATTCAGCCTGTTTTACAACTTAAATTGAAAATTGTAAAGCTAAATAAAACATGGCAAAAACTAAATATTGAAATGCAATTAGGTAAAATCATTAAAGGTGAGTTACATCTCTCTGATAGCGATTTAGAGATGCTACGTATTTTATATAGCAACCATGTTAAAACTAAACCTGAGATTGAGTATTCAGCTCATGCAGATCGAATCTCATTGGCAGATCACCGAATAGATGAAAAATCAGGTAATAGCAATGTATTTGGCAATCAGCTTTGGTTTGCATCGACAGGTACAAAGCTTCCTCTCAAAACAGGCGATATGCATATAGCACATCATGGTGTTACTACTGCTGTAAGCATAGAAAATCTTGTGATAGAACAAATCAAGAGGCTGATTATTGTTGAGAATGGAACCATGCTTGTGAAGTTGCATGATTGGTTCAAACAAATACCTATACAATGGCAAAATAGTCTCATTCTTTATCGAGGACATGCTAAACACACAAAAATGGTCAACCAACTTATAGAAGCTTTACCAGATGATTGTTTAGTTGCTGTATATGCAGATTTTGACTTATATGGTTTAAACATCGTCAAGAATTTCAATTCAATTAGACCAGTGTATTTAATGGCTCCTGCGTGTTGGCAAAGCCTAGAGGAAAAACACCCAGACAATAATGTATTGAAGTTTAATGACCAATTACAATATGGGTCTGCTCTTTTAACATCAGAAGAAACACCAGAGGCTTTAAAGAAAATAGCGCATTATATAAAAGAAAATAGACTTGCTGTGATGCAAGAGAATGTTAATCGTCTTGGACTATTGACTTGTATTGCTATTTTTTGAAGTGAACAACGATTTTACATTATCTTGCTTTGATTACAGCATCAAAATACATAGTTACCGTTTCAGGGTTTAAATGGTAGAAATTGCAAGCATCATGTTTATTTCCTTAACAAGCTTAATGCTTTAGGCAGTCCAAAATTTGTACTTGCTAGTAATGATAGAAAAAATTTATACGTTATAGTGATTGAATAAATAGAAAATTTTATAATTAAATTTAGCTATGTTCACAAGCTTACATTTTACATCAATCTTTTTATTTGCCGTTATCCTGTCTATACGCCCACAGACAGGAAGATTGGTATGACATGCTATCTAAATTTTGATGACATCGCTTTAGGCTTAAGTATACATGCCTATAAACGTCGTATGCAACGTGGTATTAAAAGCCAACAAATTGCTCATCTTTTCCGTTTTGGCCGTAAACAATATCAAAACAATGCCATTTATTACAGCATTGGCAATAAAGAAATTAAAAAATTTTTCCATCTTTGTCCAGCTTTAAAGGAAATGAATGGTTTTCATTTAGTCACAACCTTAGATGGCAAAGTGCTCACGTTATTTCGTAATCGTGATTTTCGCTTACTTAAACATATTTAATTCATCAGTTTTATTCTTCTTAGATTCGCATTTAAATAGGACACATCTTATGCATCCATTAGTACCGCACACATCTAGCATCGCACTTGGAGAAGCCTTAACAGCAGCCACCAATATGGTAAAAGAAATTACCCACTATAAACGTACCTTGGCTGAATTAGAACTACAACGTATTCAAATGCATGAGCAAGCTAAAATTGCACATCATCAAATTGAAAATCAGCTCAAACAAAACATGTATTGCATGGAAAGCTTATCGAACGCTTTTCATACCACCATGCAACAAAATGCACAATTGCTCACTCAATATGTACAGCGTGAACAAGATGCACAGCAACAATGTATGCTTATTTTACAGCAAATAGGACAAACCAATGATTTAGAAAGTAAAAAGCAATTACAAAGCATGTGGCAAGAACTCATCAAACAAATGAATCTCAATCGTGAAGAGTCTGCCCGTTTACAGTCACAGCTCATTGATGCCCATCAACAATTTGGGCTGAATCTTTCTCATCGTGATCAATCATTTAAAGATATTAACTAAATTTAGGACATCAAGATTATGCTACATATTGCTTTGGGTGCAGTCATTATCGGTGGTGTTGTACTTGCTTTATTAGGTAATGAAACACGTAACCAACATGCTCGCTTTCAACGTAAAGAAAGCCAATTACGCCAAGAAACTGCGCAACAACGCGCCAATATTCAAGCTGCTATGGTACGTAGCGCAGCGTATCAAGAATATCGTCAATATATTGAAATGCACTATGCTTCGGTACAAACTGCGAATCAAGCCTATGATTTATATGCATCTGCAAAACATGTAATTGATCAACTGTACAATCAGCTTAACATTTCAGGCGAGCAAATTATGCTATTAAAGCAACAACGCCAACTACAAAATGGGACAGACCGTGAAGCAACACATCAAATTTTACAACAACAATATGATATTCATCATGAACTGAAACGGGCAATTGAGGGATATAAACAACAAAAAAATGCTTATTATCAGGAGATAAAGATGCTTAATGAAGCCACGGCTCAGCTCAAGCAGTACATTCGCCACCATACAGGTCAAGCAGGTCGTGAATGGTATGCACGTTTGCAACAGCGCCAAGTTTAGGCGCTGATTTTCTCAAACTTTGTTTTAGCTTGAATATCTTGCAAAGTATATTGACCTAAACCAAATACACAGCCTTTTCCTACATGCAGCCATTGACCTAAATATAAATAATAATATAAACGTGGACTTAGGTTTTCTAGGGTAATGCTGCCCATTAAACCATCTAAGTTCATTTTTTGCTTTTGGCGACTTGAATAACGTGACCAATTTATCCATTCTAATTGATGATATCCCTTGATTTTAGCAATCTCATCATAGAGTTGAGCGATATCTTCTTGGTTCAATGTAACATCACTATACGTTTCGATTAAAAATAAATAACGACGTACAAGAGCATGCAAAAAATGAAATGGACTAAAATGTTCTACATCAACAAAATTCCCCCTATATTGTAAACGTGCATGGGTAAATAAATGCAAACGAATAGTAGTTGCAGTCTGAATATTCGGTTTGGGTTGATCACATAAACCAAAAGAGATGAGTTTAGATTGTTCACCGCCTTTTGAAAGATTTTGTCCAATGCCTTCTGCTAATGCACGTTGCCAAGCGAGTTGAATCATCATTTGTTGTTGATGAGCAAAATTGCCTATCAAAACAATATGAAATGTAGCAACTGCTCCTTTGGCAATTTGTTCAGGTAAAGCATAAGCCTCTATCACAAATGGTGGTGCAATATCTTGCACACGATTTTGATAATCGAGTTTTTTTTTGGGTGGATCAAATAATTGGCGATATAAGCAGCGCTCAGCAGGTTCACAACAACAAGTTCCTTTATTACGGGACGCTGTTAAACACGCCATACTTTTTAAAGCATGACCAAATGCACCACGTAAAGTAGAACCTGCATATTTTGGCAATTGAATATTTTCTAATGCCTGAAATTTTATTGTGTAGCGGGAGATTGGGAAGTTAGACATATAAAAACCCTAAGCACCACAAATTAATGTAGTGCTATAAAAGTGAAAAATATACAGCGTTTGCTTTTAAGGTAAAGTTTTCCATAAATCTTTTGCTGCACCTTTTTTACTACGATCAGCCCCTATATGTGCATAAATTATTTCAGCAACCTTACGTAGCTCTGTATAGGATTCTACTGGCCAATCTTGCGATAATTCGATCATTTTCCGCAAATCCTGCCCTAAAGGGTTTCCTCCTAATCCACCACCTTTTGGTGATTTATTGACTTTTTCTCTAAGATCGTCAAGCAAGTTTTTGTATTCGGGTTGGGCCTCTTTTTTACTACTTTTAATAAAATCATTGATCTGATTTATAATTTGTTTATCAGCAGGTTTAAAATAGCCATACCCTGATGTTCCTTTAGCCCCCATACCCATTTGCTGTAACATATTTTCAAATAGATCTTTAGCAAATTTCACCCATTGTAGTTCACCTTCAATGGTAAAGTAAAAATGTCCTTGTATTGCGATCTGTTGATTCGGAATCGGAGATTCCATATCAAGTGCTTCATCTAACTGTCCAGCATAATATTTCTGATGATGAACCGTTACAATTTCAGATACAAAGGGGCTTTGTTTTGAACTATTCGCAAATGGAACCCACCAAGCATCATGCCAAATTAAATAACCTGCATTTTGTTGGGGTGCATCTTCATCTGTACCAAATAGAATATTTAAAATATCCTTCATGGCAGGATTAATTTGCGTTTTGCCCTTTTCATCTATACTCACTTTACCTTCAGCATCTTTTAATAAAAAAATGCTCTCGGCATAAGCACGTACTGCCCCTTTCACTGCAGAACCTGCAAGCATGGGCATACCATAAGTATGATGTGTGGTTGCACCTGTTTCTAAAGTGCCACCTGTAGATAGACCTGTAAATAAACGCCCATCCACTTGTGCAACTGTAGAAGAAAAATTAGGATTTTTTTCTACATCTGTATATGTGTGTTTTAGCCAACGATTAAACGCTAACAAATACAAATCAGATGCTTCAATTGATGTAATGAGATCAATTAAATCATGCTTATCTTTTTTTTCTGAGCTTTCCCACACTTGTAAGCCACGTTGCATTAATAAACCTGCATGGCCATCCGTTGCTTTTGGAACTAAAGGGGCAAGGCTATCTCGAATCAATCTAACCATGACTAGTCTCCTTACTCTTTTCTTTCTCTAATAATGCTTGGGTATAGCGTTTAAGCCATGAGGTTGCATCTAAAGATTTACGTGTAAGTAACTGGTATTGTGTAATATTAGATTCTCGAATTGCTTTATGAAACTCATCAATATTTTTATAGTCCAATAATGTAGAGATATGCTTTAACAATTGACGATGCTCATCTTTGTCTTTTGCCATTAAAAATCCAATGGCTTGAGCAAGCCCAGATTGCATAATCATGGTTGGAAAGTTTAAAGCTAATGTACGGTATTTGGCTTCAAACTTTGAATCCTTTGCAGCTTCTGGCAATTTTTTAGTTTGAATATCTTCGATTAAAGGATAAGCCAATTCAGCGTATTTATGGGTACGAATTTGCATAATGAATGACCTACCTTATTGTGCTTGCGGTTGTGTAATGAGTAAACGGCATAAACCACGACCAACCGTATGTTTACCACCAATTTGAATATTCAATTCTTCTTGTGGCAATAAAGCACTTAAGTCCGCAGCTTTTAAACCTGAGCGATCACGTGCATCTGCAACACCTAATACCCCCCAAAGCACTGTTTCAGCAGGTAAATTTTCTTCTGACCATAAAGCACCTTCTTTTACAATACGAGTATCACGATCAATACGAATACGAATACGGACTTCAGTTGCAGTATCAGCTAAGAATGAAAATAAATCGTCAGGCAGAATAACAAAGCGCTTATTCACTTCTTTACGCCACTCTTCTGCTTGCGCGACACCTTCAGGATAAAGATTTTGTGTAATCACATTTGCCCATTGCTGAATATTTTCATTATGATTAGCCTGAATATCTAAGTCTTCTAAGGCAATTTCAGAAGTACGACCAATAAAAAGTACACTACCTTCTACAACACCTGCTTGCTCTTTATCAAGCTGTGGAATTTTCAGGCTTAAACCTAAATCACGTTGGTATTGGCGTAAAATATAAGGACAGGTTGCATAAGCAATAGTACCTGAGAATGAACGGATCGGTAATAACAATAAATTTGCATCACCAAAAGCAATAGCACCTGCATGGCTATCTTCATTGGCATTATCTGGACCAAACAATGCTTTAATTTGTTCTTTATTTAATTGCTGTTGTGATTGTAATTCATCACGTAAAACACCTTTTAAACCTGAACCTGGCACGATAGGTAAATTAGTTGCTTTAGAACGCGCAATGGGTAAATCAACAACACCAACCCCTTGACCTGTTCCTACATGTAATGCTGATAAATTTTGTAAATGATAAATATGTGCTTGCATTTTTAAATCCTAAATTTTTCTAAAAAATGAATATGTATTACGCTTGATGAGACCATGCTGAGATGATGGCAACCCCAAAACCATCTCGTTGATCTTGCTCATGATCTGAAAAACTATATGTGCTTAAAATTTGTAAACTGCTCAAATCCATTTCATCTAATAATTCAAACCAATATACTGAACCAGCTCCGACTGCTTTCCGCATGGCTTTTGGTTTCCACAACAATGAATCCCAACCAGAAACAGGTAACCAACGATCAATTGCAACTGATTTTAATTTCACTCGAATAGATGTTTGCGGCAATGTCCCTTCTAAGCTTTCTGCATTGATCCATTCAGGCAAATAGCCTTGCGAAAAAATAGCAGGACTTAAAAAGTTTAAACTCAAGGCTTTGGCTTGATTAATTTCATCCACTAATGCTTGCGAAACCTGCTGTACATTTTGTAGATCTATTTCTTGAAAACGTGAAAGACGACGTTCTCCACCAAACGTTGCCAAGTCAGTATTTAAACTAAGTTCACTTTGTATAAGAAAGCCATAACGTTCATCAGACCAACCACCTTCATCTTTTCGGCGATGATCTAAATCTAGACTCGCAGTTTGGAAAAGTTTGCTTGCGATATTAGCTTGTGTATGAGAGTCAATCGCTACATGGGTACGAATATCAATCGGTAACTGGGCAAGACCTTCTGCTTGTACATCAGCAAAACGTAACGTTTTTCCTTGTTGCCAAGCTAAAAGGTGCTGTAAAGTCCAATAAGCAACCCCACTTTTTGGTTTACCTTTCAGTTGCGTCTGCATTTGTACAGGTAATAATCCCATTGGTAAATCTGAGCCAACATGCTCATCAAAAGCTTGTGGTGCTAATCTTACTAGTTCGGTTTCGCTGGTTTCTTTATTTTCAAAATAAAGTGCATTGGCTGGTTTTGTTACCAAAATATCAAATTGCTTATACTGATTATAGCGAACCAAAAAAGGGCCTTTTACAGGTACAGCTAATACCTTTTGATAAGCTTCATTTTGTACATCTGTTACACGCACTTCGGTAAAGTCGAGTTGTTTTTGTCCAATACCTAGTGCACGAACTAAACCTGCAGCAGCAGAAGGTAAAGGAAAAATCACATCTTGTGCTGATGCTTGCGAACCAAAGGGTTTACCTGAGCGAAAAACCAAAGGTGCAAGTGACTCAATTAAGTAACTATGATTGATCGTCATTTATTCTTTCCCTAAATCTTTTTGCAATTTTGCTGCAAACCAACGTGCCACAATTAATTCATCTGAAAGTTTGCCTAAATTAATTTTTTCTGCACGCCCCTTTAATGCTGTAATTGTATCTTCAGGCACTTTACCACCTGTAGCTAAACGCGTTTTTTTCAACATCCGTACCATTTCGGCTGTACGAATTTTTTTTAGTAAAATTTGATCAGAACTAATTAACTTCGTACTTAAATCTATGCTACGTGTGTCATAAGCTATTCGTGTTGGAATTTGCTTATCTACGTATAAATTAACCCATTGTTTAAAGGATTGGTGTGCATCTTGATCATTCCAAGGCAAGCGTAAATAGGTATCTGTACCTGAACGGACTGATAATAAAACAGCCAAGCTATTACGACGTTCATCAATTGGACAATGATCACCTTTTGCATGTTTTTCAGCTTTTGCTGCAAGTTCTCGAATCACACTTAAAGGTGTATTTACATGACATACAGCTAAACCTACAGATAGTGTTGGTTTTTTATCTACCCCCAACTGCGTTGCGATTTGCTTTAAAGCTTCAGCAAAAGATTCACTTAAATCTTTAGAACAGGCATAGGCTTGATGTAATGGCACAAAGCCTAAAACATCATCCCCTCCTGAATAAATACATTGCCCTTGGTATTTTCTCATCAAGGCTGGAACACTGCCTGCAAACTGTGATAAGGCTTCTGTAATCGCTTTATGCTCTGCTTTGTTTTTCGCTTGATCTAGCAACTCACCCATGCGGTCACCATCGGCAAGTAAAAGCACACCATAACTATATGGCTGTTTATATTCAGACCATAAAGGTCGTAAAGATTGGCGTAACTCACTCAATGCTTGTGCAATTTCAGATTCAAAGGCATATTCTTTAATCGCAGCTTCTAAACGGTAGTCATACAAATATTGAGCATCAAAGGCAAAGTTTTTATAAATACCCTGATTACCACGTACACGTGTTGCTATACCTAATTCAACCAATTTTTCATAGCTCGCAATCACATTTGCAAACTTTGGATGTTGCTTGGCTTGCTCTACCCAAGCATCTGCAGCAACACGAGTATATGGTGTGAATTGTTCTACTTGCTTTTCAAAACCTAAACGTTTCACCACACCCGCACAGTCTAGTTGCTCTGAAGTTGCTAAAGAAAGTTTTACCCGGGTTAAGTTACGTAGTTTCTTATCTTCTTGCACCACAGTTTCCCGTGTACCATCTAAAGATGATTTAGGTAACATGTGAGTAGCAATATAAGGATTGATTTGTGAGGCTTTAAAATCTCGTGTCGCTTTACGTGCAGCCAATGCATTTGCAGCTAAGGCAGTTGCTTTGGTATAGGCTTCATCCACAGTTAAATTTGGATCAATCAAAGCCCATGCTGTTTGTACTTCAACATAGTCGTCTAATTGTTGTTTCCAAACATCTAAACGTAAATCTTGATCCGATTTTAAAGCTTCTTTTGCATTCGTTGCTTCACGTTTAAAACGTGCAACAGTTGCATCTTTCGCCTGTTGAATAATATTTTTCAACTCATCTTTATGCTTTACAGTTAAAACAACCTGAATCTTATTGCCTACAGAAAAATCAGAATTTTCCTGTAGATACTCAAGATTACTAATATTTGGGAAAATTAGTTCAGCGCCTTGATCATGTAATGATGCAGCACAGGCTTTGGCTAATTCTGAAAGTAACCATGAACCACTCCATAAATCACGACTGCGACGTGCTGCAGCAATAAAGGTTTGTACTGGCCCTACTGAGAGTATGGCAACATATTGTTGTGTCATATTTTCAATCCTTTATTGTACAAAATATTTTAAAAAAGCTTGTAATGGGTTTTCTGCACCATTTTCATTTACAGGTCTTATTTTTTCTGCTGCTCTTTGTTGCCATATTGAGTATTGCTGACGATTCACGGTCACTTGCATATCCAAAATATGTTGATGTGGCAATAATAAAGCTATTGGAGCCCATTGCTTAACCTGGTTTTTTTCCGCACTAAATTGTGGGCGTAAAATAAGAGGACTTGCAAGTCGTTCACCTTGTGTTGGCTCAACCGTTGTGTTTAACACTTTTTCTTTTGGAAAATGTAAAAGCACAGGCAGACCAAATAGAGCTCTTGGAAAAATATTGCCTGCAGGATGCTCTGGCTGATGATTAGCATCATAACCACGGCCAACGATACGACGCATTGCATCCGGTTCTGGCCAACGGCTCCGACCCGGTCGATTTGGTTGATTTCCAATATTACGACCCATATTTGGCGCTTGTCTAAATGCCGATAGTTTTTCAATCGCGGTACGAAGTGCTTGTAAGGAATCAGAAGTTGCTTGTCGTTGAACTAATTGACAATTCGCCTGTTTCACATCATCTTTCGTTAATACATGGGTAATTTGTGGATAATCTTGACAAGCTGATACATGGATAGCCCCCATACCTTTACGAGTACGGAATCCAATCCCACCAAAGTTTGCCCACCACTGTAAGGTTTCAATCACTTGTTGTTTACGTACTTCATCTTTTTCTAACTGATGTGAAAAAGCAAAAGATAGCGTCCAAATGATACCTTTAATATCAAGTAGTTTATGCGGTTTTAGCTCAGGGTCAGTTTCATTGGCAGCAGGAAAAAGCACATATTGCAAACGTAAATCATCGTATAGTTTTAAATAATTTTTAAGCACTGCTTCTTTAGGTACATCTGAAACTTTCAAAAAGACCTGACTTGCTCGGCCACCATCGTCATCACCTTGCCCTCCCCACAATGCAAATTCAGCATTTTGGATACTTTTTAAATCCCCTTTAAAATCCCAGTTTTCATCTTTTTTATGTTTTGCAAGTAATCTCCACCAAAAGCGTAATTGTCCTCGAATACTACTCACACGGATTGGCATACTTAAATCTACAACAGATGATTTAACCCCTCCACCGTATAAAGGTGTGACCAATTCACAAGACATTGAGTGCCATTTAATAGCATAAATATCATCGATATCAGGTATATTCTGATTTGGTTTTCGTATAGCCATTCCATCCTCCTTATTTTATTTTTATTAATTCAACCATTTCTTTAATTGTTGTGTCATTTGTAAAATATTTTTCCCACAAATGACATGCACATTGTTTTCAGCAGCACGTGTTTTTGCTGAAGCTGGTAAATCATAAAGTGAAATAAAACATGCTAATGTATTTAAACCACCAATTTGTCCTAGCGCAGATAATTTATAAATTGCATCTGATGCAGAAGTCTTTTTGTTTTCCCAATTAACAGTTTTACATTCAATTAAAATCAGCTTTTGCAATAACATCGCCATAACATCAAGTTCTTGATATGTTTTTGCTGTACTACGTTGCGTACTTTTAGCAATTTCCACACTAAGATATAAATCACGAATTTTATCTACATTTTTTAATGCTTGTGCTGCCACAACTTCAAACCAAGCACCTGCTACAAAGCGTTGATCATCAACATGATCAAAAACTAATGTATGGTTCTTTAATTTGAACATTTGTGTTTCTTTCATTAAATGCTCTAGAAATGCTTCTTCCTCATAATCAAATTTAATTTTTGCTAAATCCTCTTTTGCTAATTTTTTCTCAGAGGCATGCGCATTTAATTTACTTATGAATGAGATATTTTTCTCATAATTTTTATTCAAATAATCTGTAATTAGTGCAACATACTCTAAATAATTATCTGGAACTTCTGATAAACGTTGTTTTTTTTCAACATTAAATTGATAAGCTTTTAAATAGCGCTCTAATTTCATATTTTGTTGATGATCTGAAATTCTTGTTTCATCATCTAACCAAATAATTTCACCCGTTGAATATTCCTGGTAAAAACAGCGATAACCATACCCTGCAAATATTTGAAAAGCCGCCAAAGCCATAAGCTTCGTACCACCTGTCAAATTTACAATAATTTCTGACTCAAAATATTCCTCAACAATTTTTTCAAATTGCTGAGATAATTGCTTAATACTTGTTTCATCAAGAATGTCTATCTGTTTAGCTAATAATCCAGTAGATTTGATTTCTTGAAAAAGGTGATTTCCTTCTTGGCGAAAACTTTCTGTTGTACCCACTAGAACCAAATCAGGGCGAATAATTGCCGATTGCAACGGTTGAAGATTGGCAGCGATCTGTTTAGATGCCATACAAAAAACTATTTTCATTTTTTACTCTCAAAATAATGTATTAAATTTTAAAATTATCAATAATTTGGATATTTTCAGATAACAAATCCAAATAAAATGGTTGACCACGTCCCTCTTGTTTAATTGCAATTTTTTCAGCCAACTCCAAACCTAAAGCCGTTTCCAAAGCTGTTTTTAGATGTGACTTTACACTTTCAAAAAACTTTTTATCTACAACTAAATCAGCATTTTTATTTTTCAATTCCTCATAATATGCACCAAACTCTGTTGTAAGTTTTTGTAGATAAGTTGCATCTTCATTAGATGCTTTTTTACTATTTGCATCAACTTTAGGTGCAATAATGCCTTGTAGACCTTTTTGACGTAAATCTGCAAACCAATGTAACATTGCAAATTCACGTGGTGCTAAATCATCAATAATAAATTTTTCATTTACCTTAACTTGATGGCCCGATAAATCGATGACCAATTTCACATCATTAAATGACTCATTAATTTTATGTACAACCTGGCTAAAACTATCATCGCCTTTTAATTGATGTTTTTCTTTTACTGCATCTTTTAAACGTACAAATGGAATTTGAGCCAACCAAACTTGTGCCTGTTTAGTATCCCATTCTTTACCTGAACGATCTGTCACATATGTACTCTGAGGTGTGGGATAGAAAAAATCTCGTGCTGTTTCAAACTTTTCCTCTACCAATACATGTGACATACGATCTTGCGCACGTCCATACAATGACAGTGCATAACCTGCATAAAATCCCATGGTTTTACGTCCACCTGCAATAGAAACATGTAAACACACGTTTTCATTTTCTGTAAACTCACGGATTTTTTCACAGATTGCATTGGCAGCAAATTCGTTATCTTCTGGTGTTTTTAAATCTGTCAATACTTGCTGATTTTCATTACAAATCACATGTAAAGATGATTCATCAAATTGCATATTTTGTAATTGCTGATAATCTGTTTTAAATTTTTTAAAAATACCATCTGCAAATAAACGCGATTTAATTTGAGTCAAACCATCTTGGGTACTTAACACATGAATTTCATCAGGAACCCATTGATCATCATTTTGGGGATCGCAAGCCAAAGCCCACACCGTTTCTGTGATAATCTGCGGTGTCATTCCCGTAACTAAAAGTAAAATATTTTTTGACATTATTATAAAGCTCTCTAAAGTTAATTTATATTATTGAAGAATCATACTTTTATCTAGTTTAGTTTGTACTAAAGTATAAATTTCTAGAACTAAATCTTCTGGACTTTGCTCAGCATCGACATATTGATAGCTCAAATTTTCAAAACCTAGTTCATTTTTAAGTTTAAAAAATTGCTCATATGCAAATTTTGCCTGTATTAAGCGCTCAATTTGCTCATCATATAAACCATATTGACGCTTTCGATTTGCCAAGCGATGTAAAGTGACTTCTATAGGTAAGTCGAGATAGATCACAAAATCTGGTATGGGTACACAATGCTCTTTCTTTTGCACATGATGAATATACTTCTGGATCTCTGTAGGCTGATCTGGCCAACGCGTCACAAAACTTGTCAACATGCTACGATCTCCTAATATAAATGAAGATGAGAAATTCGTGTGTTGAGCATGATAATTTGCTCGCGCTGTATATAAATCACTGATAAAGCCATCATCATTAGCATATTGCTGATATGCCTGTTCCCACCAAATATGTGTTGGCATTGCTTTCGTTGGGCTAAAAGTGGAAAAGCCTATACCATCTTGAACGAGCTTTAATTTCAATTGCTCTAATAGTGTTGATTTTCCAACACCTTTAGTACCTTCAATCGCAATATACATACTTATCCTCCTAGACCAGCTTGTTGACGACTTGAAAATAGTTTGACAACTTCTATGTCAAAGTGACGTGATCCGATTTGAACTTCTTCCGCTATATCACCGACATGTAAATGCATGACTTTTTCTGCCAATGGTGCGTTATATGCCAAATGTTTTTGGTTTAAATCAGTTTCATCAAAACCACGAATTTCCCAGACTTCTTCTTGCTCTGAGTCATCAGCTAAATCGTAACGACGTAAATGAACAATACTGCCAATTTCAACTTGTTGTGTATTACGGTTTAAATCCGAAATTTCTATAATTTTCAAAGACTCTAAGCGATCTGTTAACATTTTTAAGGTATGATTCAAGTTTGCTTCCAATTGTTGCATACGATTAAACTCAGGATTGTCATGCCAACCATCTCCCGACAGTTCAAATGCAACTTGTCGATGATCTCGCACTTGATCATATTCCTTTTCTTTTTCAGCAATTTTTGCTAATAAATTTTCATAACCCACTTGAGTCATCCACACATTGTTCATTGCTTCAATATTTGTATTCATGTCTATTCCTTAATGGCTTGTTGTATATTTTGCCTATTTACTTGCGCTAGATAACGAAACGTAAGCTTGCAAAATAGTTTTAAAAAAATGTAGGCAATGCTGAAGTTCCAATACACTTTTTGCATCTATCTCTTCTGATGAAACTTTTTGTTTTTTTAGTAAATGGCGCTGTTCAATGACTTTTTCGATATCCCAATCTGGACAGTTCAACAAACACACTGCCTTCAAAACCTGATGGGGTTGATAATTTGTTAAGTCATAGCCTTGTGTTAATAGCCAAACAGTGATCAGACGAAAAAGTTGATCATATTGATTGAGATAACAAGGATTACGTTGTTGAAGACGATTTAAACTCACAATTTCATCATCAATTCGCTGATTCATCTGAATTGGATGAACAGGAACAATACGTCCTATCTGGTGTAAATTAGATAGCAAATGTTTATGCAGCATGTGCATATTCCTCTTGTTGTAAATGGTGAATAAATTGTTGTAGTGACGCAGACAACTGCTGTGTCGAAATTTTTGGCGGTTGAATGTTGGGATCTATGCCATCATGTATAGGGATGAGGCGTGTTGTGCCTTGCTCTGTCGGTGCGCTGCACATCATGGTTGCAACGACTTGATGACCTGGATTTATAATGCGATGTAATTTACCTTTAGGCATGACATAGCTTTCACCTGCTGTATTCACTTGCACATGGTCAAGTGCTAAAGTCTGTACCCCTACATCCTTTTTAAAAGGCGCTTGTGTCTGAGTAGCAGCATGATATTCATACTCTTGGAACGGTTGACCTTGCGCTTGATCTTTCCAGATTTCACTGGTGAGTGCGCCCGTTAAAATTAACGATGAAAAACTCCAACGATGGTCATGGATATTTTCTTCACATGCTTGACCTGCAAACCAAATATGTAAGCGCAACTTATAACCACGATCCAACAACACCACTTTTAAGAAACCATTACCATGCTGATATGAACGAGCACTCACTGCTTGCAAGGTCGCTTGATCTGCTAAAATAGCCGTTAATAGTTCAATTAATTGCACTTGAGAAAAATGTGCAGATAACCAAGTAGAAAGTGCAGATGAAGCATCTGAATGAACAGCAAAATACTGATCAAGTTGAGCTTGGTATTGTGCTAATAGTGTTTGAGCTATACTTTTCATTATTTGCTTCACCTGTTGTTGTGTGGTGAAGCTATTTAATAATGAATTTTGTTTTTGATCAGATTTCGTAAGCTTATGATGAAACTTGAGTTTTTTTAGAACGCCTTCATTTTATTTTTAAAATAACTGCCCCTGAGCATTCATCAGATAAATGCCCATTGGTGCAATACAGCCGACTATTGTCGCGGTTTGCAAAGATGCACAACGATACAGACGTATATCATCATCAATATGAATGAGGCGTTGTAAGTTTTGACACAGTTTTAAATATTGTTGCTCATTCAAACACAAATAAAAGACTGAGTAATTAATCGCAATACCCAACATGGATAAGACTTGATGGATTTTTTTTAGCCGTTTGGGATGTCGAATATCATAACTACAAATCCAATGATGTAATTTTGCTGACATTGCTTAAGCCTGATCAATTGTTTTTGCCCAAAGTTGTGCATTTAAGCGTAAATATTTTTTCCAAATTTTGAATTTACGTTCCCACAAAGGATAGAAAATAGCGCGTCCTTCTTTATTCAATACACATGGATATTGCGAAGATGAACTAAAATGTTGTGGCATCAATTGTTCCGATAAAAATAGATATAAGACCCATTTTTCAATATCAGTGCGAATACGTTCAGTTAAATCACATGCCAAAGAGTAACGACCATGCACTGGCTCATGATAAAAGCCAAGCATTGGATCTATGGCATGTGCTGTTAATGCCCGTGTACATTCAGCATAGATCAAACTATAACTCAGTGATAACAGCACATTGATCGGGTCTAAAGGTGGACGTCTGTTGCGACCTCGAAACTTACACCACTCAGGTGCGATTAGAGTAATACTTGCAAAAATCACTTTTGCTGAAGCACCTTCTAAACCTCTTAATTGCTCCATGCTATTACATGCATTTAACATTTGAATCATATTTTTAATTCTGATTTTGAATTGTTCTGCATTTTGCTCATCTAACAAATTTTGCTTTTGCCAAAAATGAATCAACTTAAATTGCTGAACCGTATGTGAATACACCAATTGTTTGGCATAGCCTAAACGTCTTTCATCTTGATCTAAAATTTCAAACTGCTTTATTTTGCGGTGTACGATGCCACTTGATGGTGGAATATATTGGGCATGCTGCTCACACGAACGAGGATCTAAAATAATCACAGGAATTCCTCGACTAGAACATGCCAATAAAACATGACTGGTCAAATGCGTTTTGGCACTAATCACAATGGAAGATAAATAAGCAAAAGCAATAGACAAAGGGCGAGGTAAATGTGAACTATGTACTAAAATCCGCTCACGGTCGACTTCAAGTTGTGTATCTCTACGATCAATATATAATGTTTGCATCAGTCAAATCCTTTTTAGTTTTTCTCATTAGCCTATATATAAACAGTCACTACTGGGCATACGTTTTGCAGAGCCAAATAGCACAGATTGTGGATGATTTGGAAAAATTTTGATCATTAAAATTCGTCTAGATTGGTCATGACTGAGCACAGCCAACTGTTGGATTAATTGTTGTTTTTGGTCAAGTTCAAGACGGCATTCAAATACAGATTTTTGTCGATGAATACCATAGGCTGAAAGAATTCTAAAAATTGATGAGCGTAGTTTTGGGCAACTCACATCATACATACCGAGATAGCTTTGCATGTTTTTTACTCAAATTAACCTTTTAAATGACCATAACGCTTCTTTTACAAAAGAAATCATTTCACAAGCTTACGAACGCTATTTTTTGTTGAAATTTAATCAATCTATTGATTTATATACTTATAAGAAAAACTGTGAAATATTTACACATACAGCAACTTTGCTGATACATAATTTGAAATATTTGACCTGTGTAAGTTATTGCTTTACAAAAGGAAAAAATGAGGGTAGAGTCTGAAGACATACCCTGATTAATAAGGGATTAAGACCGTTTTATACCATTATAGATATAACCCGCATTGAGTCTGAAGACATACCCTGATTAATAAGGGATTAAGACGTATTAAATAATTTTGTATCATGTTTATATTCAGTCTGAAGACATACCCTGATTAATAAGGGATTAAGACAGATTTGACAATCCACCACGCTCGTAAATAGATGTCTGAAGACATACCCTGAGCCTTTCTGAGAAACATGTTTCGAAGTAGGCGCAAGATAAGGGATGAGCAACGATCAGAAAAACAACGTTTTTCCGTTGCGCAAGACGAAGGCTATGCCTGAGTAGAGCATTTGATGTAACGTGCTATGATTTGACATACCCTGAGCTTTTCTGAGGAATATATTCCGAAGTAAGCGCAAGATAAGGGATGAGCAACGACTAGAAAAACAACGTTTTTCCGTTGCGCAAGACGAAGGCTATGCCTGAGTAGAGCATCTGTTGTGACGTGATTTTTTACTTCCCCTGACTAATAAGGGATTAAGACTTTGTTTCATAGTTATCTCACTCTTTGAGTAAGTCTGAAGACATACCCTGAGCTTTTGAGTACAACTAAGGGAAAATCATATTGGTCATGGTTCATTGACATATTGATCCAGACGTTACATACAGAATTTTTACGCCTGTTTAACAGAACATCATTGTTCTATGCTGTTATAGTCGTGCTGAATATCTCTGCAAAATACCGATCATTTTATTTTGTATAAAGATCAGCAAGTAAATTTTAGCCAATTTAAATTTTTCTCAAATTTATAAATATTTTTTGCATAAAACCATGTTATATATAAATAAAATAATACACATTTGGACTCATTGTGAACGCACCTTCTATCTTTTTAAAACTTACAGACTTAGAACATCAATTACCTGACTTTTTAAATGCTTCACAGGCATACCACTTAGATAAAAGTTTAAATCCTCAAAATTTGATTGAAACTAAACAACACCTCACACAACTCAATATACAACCACAACACATCATCTTTGATGCTACAAGTCCAAGCTTGTTGTTATCTTCTGCATTTATGTTATATCCCAAAGCGCAATTTTTAATATACCAAACTGAAAAAGATGTACCCTATTGGTTAGATCTTCATACGCAGGAACACTACTATATTACTGATCATAACATTGCTCAAATAGATGACCAAAGTGACTCACAGATCCCAACAGCACAAGACTCTGATCTTAAAGAAACTCTACAACTCAACTCAGATGCAGATTTAAACGCTACTCTTGCCTCTACACAAAATGCTTCGCAAGAGCTTTTAACAGAATCAATTATTGAACCCTCTTCTGAGGCTTTAGACCAATTCGATGATGTAGCAGAAACTGATCTTGCCTTGCATCCTATTAAAACCATTCAAGCCTCTCATGCTAAATATGCACAAGACAGTGACCAACGTTTACTCCATGAAATTTTTAAACATTGTGCATGGGGATTAGACCAAAAAGACAATCAAAATAAAGTTGATGAATTGATGCAAGAGATCGCCCAGCGCAGCCTTATAAGTAAAGATTTAGTCAAACGAGCAGAAGTTAAACGTAAACAAGGCATTCGCGCAAAGCAATTAACAGATGAATTGAATAAAAACTTTAAAGCTTTAAATCAACAAGATTTTCAAATATGGTTTGATGAGGTTTTAGCAAGCAATACTGCCACTGCTATTCATAAGCATTTAAATCTACAATTTGAAAATAAACAAAATTGGCGTAACAAGCAAAAACAAAAAACCTATACAAATCATAGTCTAGTAATTTCCCCAACCATCAATAAACATCAAGCACACCCCAACAGTTTAAGACACCTAAGCCCTAGTAGCACATGGGATATTTTGATTGATGAAACGGGTACAGCACATGAAAATATCCAGCATCTAAATCATGCAGATAAAAACTTAGGGCGTTATGTGGCTTTAGCAATTCCACAAGGTGTTACACTTCCTGCACTTTCTGAAAAATTCCATGCCACTGAAGAAAAAGATAGTCAAGTTTTAGACCATGTGATTCAAACTATTTTGAACCATCCTGTGGGAGTGATTGGTATTTCAGCCAAAGATGATTTGGCTTACCGCTCTCCACGTTGGTTGAGTAATATTGAAGCGTTAATTAAATTGGTATTACGTTTATTACCATTAAGTAATGATCATATAAATACCGTTAATATTTTGATTGAAGAACGTGGCATTTTTACCAATGCGATTGATTTGCTGCCACTACAACAATTAATCAGTGCGCAGCTCGAAAGTTTGGATGAAGCACGCTATAAAGATTTAAAACTCACCCTTAAAATTATTGCTAAATCTGAGCATCCCTATAATGGCTATGTCGATGCCTTAGCCCATTGTTGGGGTGGTTCATCTGCACAAAAACGCTTAGCAAAAGCTAAATTTAAAGGGCATTGTTTCTTGTTGTCTGATAAATCAGTCATTGAACGTATTTATAGTACATTGAACGATAAAATCCCGCTTAAACCTCAAGATTGGTATCAAGCCATTTGTGCCGTCAGCCAAGAGCCTGAACAGAGTTTATTACATACTGCTTTAAACCAAATTGGGGAAATGTGCCAACACAACCAAGCCTTGTGGAAAAGTTATTTACAAGAAGTTAGTGATCAACTTGGGCAAAAAAATTATCAACCAAATATTTTAAGCTACACCTTAGGTTGGCTCAAAAATTATCAACCTGACCAAGCTAAATTTCCACCACATTTACATTTAGAATGGCTCACTGCACAACTCGCAAGTGACAATCACATGGGGCGTATGAATACCGATTTGATCGGTGAAGCTTTGTCATTCGGTGCGCAATTACATGATGAAGATGCGCCATTGGTTGCTCAACTGTATTTACGTATTGCGGTTGCTGCTACCAATACCTTTGAATTTGCACAAGCTAAAATACTTTTAGACCATGCCAAACAACCTATTGCAGTCATGGGACGCTTAAATTATGCCAAATGGTTGTCTAGCCAAGGGCAAATTGCTGCATTTACCCAAAACTATACTGAAGCAGAATATTATTTTAATGAGGCAATTACTGAGTTTAGAAAACTGTCCGACAGTGAACAGGCGGCTAAAAACATATTACAAACTCAAACTTATCAGCTAATTAATGCTATGGAGCAAGCAAATACTCATTTTTCTGAGCAGCACATTTTAACCGATTACTTTAAACAACTACTTGATAAAGTAGTAGTTAAATATGCAGGCAATACACAAGCCGCTTTTCAACATCATGTTTTAGTTCGTGCAATGGTATTTGATCAAAACCTCAATGATATAATCCAACAATATTTGGCGCTAAATGCCGATTGGCAAACTGAAGACAGCCATCCTTGGATGCTGATTAACTTTTGGCGTGCATGGTTACTATATCAAGATCAACAAGATGACCGTGCAACTGAACTGATGCAATGGGCATTACAGGGTAATGAAGAAAGTCAGAATGTGACTTTAAGATGGATTAAGCTCATTATAGCAACCGTTGCTCACCGTTTAAATCTGATTTCTAGTACAACGCTTGAAAACCAACAGGCAGAACTTTTAGAACTATTGCCTGAAGCACCACATCAGGCATGGCAATATTTATATCAAGCAGATTTACAACAACCTCAGCAATGGCTTGATGCGATTACTGCGTGTTTGCCTTTTAATTTCAAATAAAAATAAGCTACAACGGGTTTTATTATTTTATGCTACTGATCAGCAAAGTAATAAAACCCATCAAGTTAATGATTGATTCTTTACCCGAGATTGCAATTAATGTCACACTCCCCGATAAAACATTATGTTATTTTAGTTTCTGAACATAATATTGCCGAGTACCAAGCCTGCTTATCGTTTCAGCCTGAACATATCCATTTGATTATCACCACACGTATGCAAAAGGCAGCACAACGCTTACAAAAAACCTTAGAAAACAGCTCATTAAGCAGTAAAATTCATTTAATTCCCTCAGATCATCATTACCCTTTATCGGGTGAATCAGCTTTAGAAATTAGCAAATGGATTGAACATGTGTTTCAACCTTATACCCAACAGTGGCAAGCACAAGATTTTTGTGTTTTGAATATGACAGGTGCCACCAAAATATTGTCTACGCTATTGTTATATGCTTATCCTTGGCAAAAAATCCATTATCAACCTTTTTTACCACAACAAGCACAACTACAAGTAGAACAGTTGTATATACACCCGACCAATAACCATTTAGTGTTTTCTGAACGTACTGCACTCAATAGCGAAATTGATCTCTTAAATGCGCTACGTTTATATGCAGATCAGGTCAAATCACATACACCAAATCCTATTTTTCAGCGCCCAGAGAGTATTGATTTAGCATTACAGCGTTTTGAAGCACAAAAAGAAAATTCGGATCATCCTTTTACTGCCATTACACCTGTTTTACAACAACTGTGGTTTGTAGATAAACCGAATCAAAAAACTGTATTTAAATCATGGCAAGACTTTCAGTATGCTACCCCTACTCGACTGCATGAATTTTTTAAACAACTGTATCAACTTGATGAGAATGCAACAACTCTACGTTGTGACGAACAGGGGGTTGAGCTGCCTACAATACAGTATAAAAAAATGCAAAATTGGCGTAAATGGATTTCAGGTGATTGGTTTGAACAATTGATTTATCATTGGTTAATTCAGCAGGGGGTTGCACCACAACGTCTACGTCAAGGGGTACAGATTTCATCTGCCCAAGCGAGTGGCAACGAAACAGATATATTGTTACTTAAAAACAATCAATTACATTTTTTAGAAATAAAATCGGATATTTCCAAACAACAGTCTTTAAAAGAGTTTGAGGGGCAATTGCTTGCACAAAGCGACCAACTGGGTAAAGTCAACAAAGTATTGGTGGTCTCTGATAGTATTAAGCGCAGTAAAAGTACTGAACAATGGCTTGCTTTTGAAAATAATTGCCAAAGTAAACAGATTCGGATTATCGTTATAAGTAAAGCTGAAGATTTGGATGTTTTAATCTAGTCAAAACCCTAAGCAATGTAATGACACTTTTTGAGGGAAATTTATGCAAACTATTGATTTATATTCTTATAAGAAAAACTGTGAAACATCTTCACATACAGCAACTTTACTGATACATAGTTTGAAATATTTGACCTGTGTAAGTTATTGCTTTACAAAAGGAAAAAATGAGGGTAGAGTCTGAAGACATACCCTGATTAATAAGGGATTAAGACCTATATCTTTTTCAATATTCGCGGATGCTTTTACGTCTGAAGACATACCCTGATTAATAAGGGATTAAGACATAGTTAGTAGATCAGTTCCCTCATGTTCTATGTCTGAAGACATACCCTGATTAATAAGGGATTAAGACACCAAGATAATCCTAAAGCAGATACAGCGAGAGGTCTGAAGACATACCCTGATTAATAAGGGATTAAGACAAGTGCTATCATTCCTAATGCGACTTCTGTGTCGTCTGAAGACATACCCTGATTAATAAGGGATTAAGACTATAACCCGCATTGATGATATGATTGAAGGATAGGTCTGAAGACATACCCTGATTAATAAGGGATTAAGACGTAGAAAGGAATCCGTCGCTAACATGAATCAGTCTGAAGACATATCCTGAGCCTTTCTGAGAAACATGTTTCGAAGTAGGCGCAAGATAAGGGATGAGCAACGACTAGAAAAACAACGTTTTTCCGTTGCGCAAGACGAAGGCTATGCCTGAGTTGGGTATATGTTGTGAGATGGTCTTTTTGACTTCTTCTGACCAATAAAGAATAAACTTGGAAAACATCAAGCAATGTCTAATCCAAGTGCAAGACAAAGCTTATGCCTAGGTTAGATCAAAAATAAGTATAAAAAACATATACTAAAATTAAATAAAAAACCAAAACATAAGGTTTAGATATTTTCATAAGCTTGTGAATAAGTACATTATCACCTAAAAATATTACAGTTCATTCAACACAAAAACATTGGATGATACAACATGAACGCGATAATCAATTTTCAAAATCAGCTTGAAGAACAATTTTTAAATACTGTAGATGCTTCAAATTTTTCTCGTTTATATATGAGCCACGTTGATTTTTTTAAAGAAAACTTACTGGCAGGTTTTCAATATTATAAATTTTCAGAACGTACGGCACGTGCCCAAAACCCACTACAAAGCTTTGATGACTTAACTAGTTATATGGCTTTTTATGGTTTAGCGCACTATCAACGCATGCGTCATCTCTTGAATATGACACAACAACAATCACAATTTAGCCTAGACAATCCCGTCAAAGCGAATATTGTCGATTATGGTTGTGGTCAAGGAATTGCCACACTTGCTTTTATTGATCATTTACTTGAGTCAAAACATCATATTGCTGAATTAGATATTACTTTAATTGAGCCATCGCCTATTGCTTTACGCCGTGCGATCTATTGGATCGAGAAAAAAGCCAAAGCCGAAGATATTAAAATTAATATTACCGCGCATGCCTGCACCTTTGATGAATTAGCCCCTGACTTTTTAGCAAAAAATGCGCAAGGCTACCCATATATTCATTTTTTTAGTAATATTTTAGACATGTACCACCAAGGTAAAGTTAGCTTATATGCACTTAGCCAACAGATAAAGCAACGCGTTGGACAGCATTTTGTATTTGCTACAAGTCCAGACTTCTATTCAGGTAATATTGGTTTTGACAAATTACATCAGCTTTTGATGCCACGTAAAACCTATGTGAATCATGTCGAAGATATAAAAATTGATGAGTTTCGTTCATATTATCAAAATCCTCAAACACGCCCAGTGTCAATGCGTGCTTATGCTATTAAACTTTAAATAAGGAACACATCATGTTCAATGATTTATTTGCAGAAGTATCTCAGGGATTTGGCACAAAAAACTATACATCAACGGTACCGTCATTTGGACGTGGACATGAAATCGTGGTGCCGCATGGCAAACTGATTTATATCCCACAATTTATTGATCAAAAAATTGCTGACCGTACCTTAGATGTTTTTTTTGAAAATGATCAATATGCATGGAATGAAACCAATTGGCATAATGTAGAAAACATCAATGATCTTGTTTGGAAGAATATTGCATGGCATCAGGACACGATTAAAATGTATGGCAAAGAACATACTTTGCCCCGTGTTTCTGCTTGGTATGGTGATACAGGTAAAAGCTACAAATATTCAGGGATTTTACTGCACCCTAAGCCATGGAGCCCTGCATTGTTGTGGATGAGAGAACAACTACAAAAAGTTTCTGAACATCATTTTAATAGTGTATTGCTTAATTGGTACCGTAGTGGGCAAGATCATCTTTCTTGGCATACTGATGCTGAAAAAGAACTTGGCAAAAATCCGACTATTGCTTCATTAAATTTTGGGGAAGCACGTCGTTTTGTACTGCGTCGCAACGATGACCATAGTGATAAAATTGAGATTAGTTTAGGACATGGTGATTTACTGATCATGCAAGGTGAATTACAACATTATTGGCAACACAGCGTACCGAAGCAGGCAAAAATTAGTAAAGGAAGGCTCAATATGACATTTAGACAAATTCATTCACCCACAGAACTGTGAGAAATTTGGTATTTTCAGCGATACAGTGAACTCATTCATTTAAAATTTTGAGGAAAAAATGCATATTTCCCTATTTCATATCTTTTTTAAATGTAATTACAATTTTTCCACTAAAACTAGGCAATACTTTTATTTTTATACTTATAAGAAAAACTGTGAAACATCTTCACATACAGCAACTTTATTGATACATAATTTGAAATATTTGACCTGTGTAAGTTATTGCTTTACAAAAGGAAAAAATGAGGGTAGAGTCTGAAGACATACCCTGATTAATAAGGGATTAAGACCTCAAAGATAGTGTTATTGATTACTGGTCAAGGTCTGAAGACATACCCTGATTAATAAGGGATTAAGACTTACCTTGATGTTGTGTTTGATCGCGATAGAATCGGTCTGAAGACATACCCTGATTAATAAGGGATTAAGACTCCGTGTAGATTGATTGGTATCCACATGCAACTGTCTGAAGACATACCCTGATTAATAAGGGATTAAGACGATTAGGTAGTGTGCAAAACCCGCTGCGATGAGTCTGAAGACATACCCTGATTAATAAGGGATTAAGACCTTTACCTGCCCATAGTTGGGATGGTTACGGGTCTGAAGACATACCCTGATTAATAAGGGATTAAGACGATTTTTTCGATTTACATGTGTCGTATATTACGTCTGAAGACATACCCTGATTAATAAGGGATTAAGACTTACAAAATGTTTCGAGATACTGGAGAGTTATTGTCTGAAGACATACCCTGATTAATAAGGGATTAAGACAATTTGTTGAGAATGATTGATGTGAAAGTTGAGAGTCTGAAGACACACCCTAAGCTTTTCTAAGAAACATGTTTCGAAGTAGGCGCAAGATAAGGGATTAAGACTCCTTCTCAAGTCGTATTGCTTCGTTCAGTCCAGTCTGAAGACATACCCTGATTAATAAGGGATTAAGACATCTCTTTAGAAGAGAGGTTAGTTTTATTCATTTGTCTGAAGACATACCCTGAGCTTTTTTGGAAAAGCACTGCTTTGACATAAGCGCAAGATAAGGGATTAAGACATATTGCTTTCATCAAAATGCAAAGCGTTATCTGTCTGAAGACATACCCTGAGCTTTTCTGAGAAACATGTTTCGAAGTAGGCGCAAGATAAGGGATGAGCAACGATTAGAAAAACAACGTTTTTCCGTTGCACAAGATGAAGGCTATGCCTGAGCTGATCCAAGTAAATGTTCCAAACTCACGGCAAAAACAGATAGAATAAAAAACAGCAGACAAATCTGCTGTTATATTTTTATTTTATTATATTTCAATATCTTGAAGATAAACGATAAGCTTCCTCAATTTTTCGCATGGCAGGCAACTGGTCTAAAATCAGATCATCATACCACGTGTTATAATCAATATTTTGAGCAAAATGACTGAGTTGCTTTTGCATGGCATTAGACCAATCTTTGGCACTACTAAATAGTTGCTCATTATTACACCACACCCCTTCACGGTTTGCGCGTAAAATACCCTGTGAGGTTTGTAATAAGACTTGCTCAGATTTGATATAACCCCCTTGTAGATCACTTTCGCCTTTTACCCAAGTATCTAGCATAATCCAAGTTTGCGCTGAGCGACCTGTAAACCAACAACGATCTTCGATATCTTTTCCGTTATCTGCCTGTTGTCCATTCCACATAGTTGAAGAGATTACATCAAAATCACCGACTAAAAATTGAATTAAATCAATCAAATGATAACCTGCATCTAATAATGCACCGCCACCTGCATAACGTCGATCTTCACGCCAATTATGCTCGGTACTTGTTGATTTTTTTCCTGATTTACCTAAATGTAAATGTGCATGTAACTCAGTGACAGTCAAATGATGCTGTTTTAAATAATCAAAGAGGAATTTATAGCTGGCATGGTTACGACGTTGAATTGCTGTTCTTAAGCCACATTTTGCCAATTTGGCACTTTGCATAAAGTATTTGGCTTCTTGATAATCTCGACCTAAAGGTTTTTCTTTAAGCATTGGTTTTTGTAAGTCTAGCAGTTTGTGCCAAATCGGTTCATAAGCATGGTGTGGCAATGCCAAAATTAAAGCATCGAAAATAAATCCACTTGAAACGATATCTTCTAACTGACTAAAAAAAGTCAAATTGAGCATAGGGAACTGTTTGGCAATCAGTGTATGACGCTCAGTAGAGCTGTCTACACCTGCCACAATTTCAACATCAGGATGGTCAATGGCTGCAGCAAGATGTTCACAACCTTGATTACCCAAACCCAATAAAATACAACGAATTTTTTGCTTAACCATCAATTAATGCCCCCACATACTGCCACAGGTTAGATCTAAAATACTGCCTGTCATATAACGACTGTGTTCACTGAGTAGAAAAGCCAAACTTTCTGCAATTTCTTGTGGTGTGCATAAACGTTTGAGTAGACTTTCTTCGGCAATGGCTGCCTGACGTTCTATGCTCCAATCTTTGGTCATTTCAGTAATGGTTGTTCCTGGTAAAAGTAAATTGACTCGAATATTGTATTGCCCTAAGTTACGCGCACAACTCATTGTTAAACCATGTAAAGCCGCTTTGCTCGCTGCATAACTGGGTTTACGTGCGCCAATATATCCTACAGGTGAACTGACATTGACAATGCTGCCTCCACCATTTTGTTTCATGATCGGTATAAGCAACTGAATCAGTTTTAAGGCAGGTGTCACATTGACATCAAAAGAGCGTTGCCAATCTTCTAGGTCTAAATGTTCAACATCTGAACCTTTTGAAATGCCTGCTAAATTAATTAAACCCCAAACAGGAGGAAGGTCATGTAAAGCCTGTTGGGTTTTGGGGAGTAAATCATCATCTGCCAAATCAATCGCTAAAGTTTTAATATTGGCATGTTGCAATTGACTTAAACGTACTTGGTTATGATCAATTGCCAAGACTGACCAACCTAATTCTGCCAAATATTGGCAGCAAGTTCGCCCCATACCACCTGCTGCCCCTGTCACAATAATACTTGATGCTGTTTTCACTTCTTGTAATAACTTCATGTTTTATCCTATTCAATTATTTTAAAGTCAGAGTTAATCATTAAATAAAAAATAAACGCCATAAGTCGACAATATCAGTGTGCTGCTGATAACTTGCCGTTAAAGCATGGAAACCTTGATTATTTAATATAGGTTTTTGCCATGTATAATCTAAAACCTGAGGGTTTTCAGGTGGATCAATCACTTGTAAATCAAACACTGGCTGTAAACTTTTTAAGCAGATTTGGCTTTCAGTATTTGGATGATGACTGAATATACGTAACACCCATTGATATTCCATCAACATATTTTGCCCAAAAATGTCTTTTGCCAAATTCAGTTGCTCTTGCCCTAAAGACTGATAGCCACTCATCAAGCACGATGTCCCATAAGCGACACGCATCATGCCAAATGGCATCGCATTTAATCCTTTTTCGATTCTATTCCCTTTCATCATGCGTTCTGCAAATTCATCAGCAAGAGCATGTTTATATTCACCCGAACGCAACATGTGTAACCAACAAAAACGCATGGTGCTATGTAGAAAACTTAAGTGAGCATCTTGATCATGCTCATCTTTTTGCAATTGCTGACGGCTAATTTGACGACTCGCATGTAACAAATCTTCAGCCCGATCATATTCACCATTACGCATCAATGCTGATGCCATAAAATTGTATTGGCGAGCCTGCTGTCCATGTCCTACAGGCATTAAATGATAAGCGGTTTGAAAACACGCCAAAGCTTCTTGTGGATAATTAGCACGTAAAAAAACCTCTGCCAAAGCACCATAACCTTTTGCTACATCAAAATGATGTAAATATTGTCGTGCTAAAGACAAATAATAAATAGCCCATGCACGAGCAGCATGCCAATGTCCTGTTCGGGTATATACTTTAGCCAACCCTAAAGCTGCCGTTGGTACAAGATTTTGCCAATCCTGTTGCATTAAAATCTGTGCAAAAATGGCATGTGCATCTATATACTGATGTTGATAATAGGCTTGCCAAGCTGCAATATGTAAAGACACAACTTCAGGTAAATCTTGTTTGTTTTTAGGGCTTTGTAATAGTTGATGTGCCATCCATCCTTCTAAATCATCTTGTTCTGTCAATGTTAATTGAGAAAAATACTGTTGAGCTTGTATAGATTTTCCTGCTTGAAATAAGGATGACAATTGCTCAATATGCTGTGCTAACTTAAAAATAGATTCTTTCATATATTTCCATGACTATTTATACTGATAAATAAGGTAAACGTGTTACCTGAAATTCTTCTAATGTGGCTTTACATTGTCGTAGCTGCTCGGCATTAAGCTCTATACCACGTAAATGCGGTGGTAAATCTAAAGATAAATGAATATAACGGACATTTTTTTGATTTAAAGCCGCCACGATATTAATCGGTAATGTTCCAATGACCACATCTCCTGCATGAAATTGTTCTAAATCATCCAAATGCTCACAATGCACATCATAAGAGAGACCTTGTTGTGCCGCCCATTGTAAAGCTCCTGAGTGACGTGTAATAAAATATGTGGTCATAAAAACTTTTTCCTTGTTGTTGATGTCATTAAGATAACGTTTATTTTGACTGCTGTATTTTTCTATAAGCTTATGTTTTAACAGCTAAGTCATTTACTTTATAGTCATGTATTATAAAATATCGCATGTTTAGCATATATTTTTCACTTCAAATATCATTTGATCAGCCTATATCAACAGGAGTAAATGTTATGTCTATTTACAAAATTCATATTGACATAAATTTATTAAGAAAAACATTTAAAATTATAAACTTAAGAATATATCAGAAAAATTGTGAAATATTTACACATACAGCAACTTTACTGATACATAATTTGAAATATTTGACCCGTGTAAGTTACTGCTTTACAAAAGGAAAAAATGAGGGTAGAGTCTGAAGACATACCCTGATTAATAAGGGATTAAGACGATGAATCAGAATACCTAGATGTGCGCTGGTGTCTGAAGACATACCCTGATTAATAAGGGATTAAGACGTTTTGCAAGATACGATTACTTTTGACATTTTGTCTGAAGACATATCCTGAGCCTTTCTGAGAAACATGTTTCGAAGTAGGCGCAAGATAAGGGATGAGCAACGATCAGAAAAACAACGTTTTTCCGTTGTGCAAGACGAAGGCTATGCCTGAGTACAGCATCTGTTGTGACGTGATTTTTTACTTCCCCTGACTAATAAGGGATTAAGACCTTTATCCCTAGTACACTGATTGGTTAATCAGAAGTCTAAAAACATACCCTGAGCTTTTCCAAGAAATATGTGCCAAAGCAAACGTAAGATGAGTAATTAAAGTAAAATGAATAAAATGACTTTAGTTGAACTCATTTTTGAAAACTGTATTGGTTCATTAAAAGATTCCAATACAGTAAAAATCTACAATTTTTAAGCTCAATCAAGGTCCTTTATTTGCCGTAAGACTTTGACCTATAACATAAAATTGTCCACCAGAAATATAGTGAAGTGTTTTTAACTCCATAGGCACATCATCAAATTGCCAATGACCATCTTTAAAGACGCGATCATCAGCCCAAGCACTGACGACTTCACCAATAAAAAGATCATGAGCTTGTTGATTATGAGGTTCAGGAATCAATTTACATATTAGCCAAGCTACACAGCCCTCTACCAACGGAGGCAAATAATCATCTTGATAAAATAAGTTGACTCCATATTCCTCTAACTTATTTGGATGGTCTTTTAGACTTTCACTTCCAACATCTACAACCATTTGAGCTTGCCGTGCAACAGGTACTTGTAGAACAAACCATCCACTCTGCTCGACAAGAGATCGTGTAAATGCCATTTTATCCAGTACAACGGTAACTTTTGCTGGAGAAAATTCCAATGCACATGCCCATGACGCAGCCATTACATTTTCAGTGTTTTGTACTTCGCAGACACTAACACTGTTGGTCCATGATTTAATAAGCGATATGCTTTTTCAAGGGCTACAGATTGAATTGCCATATGATGCTCAACATTTAAATATCAACAGCTTTCCATTCAACATCATCTTTTACAGGAGGTAAATAGGATAATCGATTCATATTTTGTTCCCATAAATTTTTAGGAATATGATTTGGTTATTTCCAGTTCATTTGGAAGTGGTCAGCGTACCGCCACTATCATAACACTTATTTAGTCAGCCAATCTCAATGATCTTGATCCTTATGCTTATTTAACAGATGTGCTGACAAGATTGCCGACCCACAAGATGAAAGACATTGAAGACTTGTTGTTACATAAATGGAACTCTGCTTGAGTTCAAGTAGGGTTCAGATGCTTACCTTAAAGCTGCTAGACCTCTATTATTTAATACAAATAATAGGAACACCTGTTTTAAAATCAATTATATAAGATATTAAAAATTTATCTGGATTTAATTTTCTCTGTTTCATATCACTAACTACATCACTGATATTTCTACTCTTCATCGTGTCGTCAGCTTCTGAATTTGTATAACGTGAATTCGGCTTAAGCAGATTTTAACTTAATGGGTTTTAAAATCTGCTGAATACCTGAATTATACCCATTCACAAGTACCAACGCATATAAGGTCAAAGCAGAGAAAATTGTGGTCAATAATCCTATTTTTGATCTATGTCGAGTATACTCAAGATCAAATTAACTCTTTATAAGATTGAATCGTGCTTCAATAATTCCTCATTTTTTAATACATCATGATCAAATGGGTCTAAAACATGTAATCAGCTGGTAACATTACCACTTATGACTATATGCGATTTTTAAAGTGATACCAGAAGCCAATAAATGGCTCATATTGTTATTACTACGCAATAATTGGCTATATAAAGGATAATACTTTCTGTTGAAAATATTTTCTAAACCAATACTGACATTATTCTTAGCATTCACATCAAAACTACTCATTAAGTCAACGGTTGTATATGTTTTTGCATCATATCGACCAAAGCTTTCTTTTCCATCTAAGGGATAATCCTGAGAACCCCAATAAGTGGCTTGTAAGCGATTTGTCCACGTATCTGATGGATTATAAGAAATATAAGATGTCAGTTTTAATGGTGGAATACGATACCCCGTCATTCTTTGATCTTTATTTTGTCCTTGCGGTGTTTCACGTCCCTTCATCCATGTTGCACTACCACCCAATCCCCAAATTCCGTCCTGATCTAGATAGTCAAAAGTAGCTTCAACCCCAGTCACTTCTTCTTTTGTTCGCGCAAGGCTAAGACCATTATTAAATGACTGCACTGCGCCTAGATCTGAGGTTGAGTAGAACACCGCTAAGCTCGATGAAATACGATCGAAATCACCATTCCAACCAAGTTCATAGTTATCAACTTTAACGGGTTCTAGAAATGAAGAACTTAAATCAAATCCAGTATTTGCATTACGAATCACTAAACCAACATCTGGGAGTTGAAAACCCTGACTAAAAGAGCCATAAATCGAATGTTTTTTACAGGGCTAAAAGTGATGCTCGCATTGTATAACCATGCATCTGCTTTAACTTTACCCCCCTTTACTGTATATGGGTTTGGTTTGTTGGCTTGTGTTAGTGGAATGAAATCATCGACCTCTGCAAAACTATCTTCATAACGAGTACCCACTTCAGCAGACCATTGATCATTAAAACGATGTTTTAATTGTGCAAAGACACCCATACTTTGTGTTGTAAGCTCTGGTAGGTAGATGAGATTGCCATTTTTGACAAATGCTAATCCGCCAGATTGATCATAAATTGCAGGATCAAAGGTATCTAAAGGCATTTTACTTTGTTCACGGATAAAATCCCCTCCCCACACCAGTGAGCTATCACCTAAAAAATGAAGAGGTGTATTAAATGTAAAACGACTACCAAAAACATCATTTTCTTGATATCCCTGATTAATGGTATTGGCACGGTTTGCTTGATTCCTACCATCTGTTGGGTTAAAACGCGTATAAAAGTCACGGTAATAGATCTGTGAATCGAATTTACTACCTAAGAGATCTTTATTTTTATAAGTCAAATTATAGACCTGACTTTCATTTTGGTTCTGGTCTACCAACTTTAAACCTTTTATCGCTTTCGCTGGTACACTACCAGCTGGTAGCTTTGCTACACTTGGATCAGCAGCATATTTTGAGTCTTGGTCAGCGGTATAATAATTTGCGGATAGTTGAATATATTGATGATCATCAATATGATAGCCTAATTTTCCGCCAATACTATAAGCGTCAGAGTCAAATAAATCACCTTGACTAGGCTCTGGTGCGATACGATCACCACTTGCATCATAAGAGCTACCTGTACGTTTATATCCAAAATCTAAGGCATAATCCCAATCATTTAAACTTCCAGAAAAATACTGATGTATATCAGCACTTAAAGCGTCATGGCTAAAATTAGTTAATGGTGTTTGAAAGCCTACAACGGTTTTTGCTTCAGGTTCTCCTCCTGCTTTCTTGGTCGTGATTGAAATAATACCACCCGTTGCACCACCGCCATAAATAGCATTACTTCCACGAATAACTTCAATATTCTGAATACTTTCTGGATCAATACCAGAAAGCCCTCTAGAGGTTTCTCGACTTAAATTAAGAGGAATGCCATCAACTAAAATCAGTGCATTGCGACCACGTAAAGTTTGTCCAAAATCAGTGATTGTACGGCTCGAATCTGCAAGACCAGGGACTGTTTTAGCCAAAACCGTTGCAATATTTCCTGCTGAGCTTTGCTTTAAAAGCTCCAACTGTTTTTCATCTATTTTTGTTGTTTGTTTAGAATTTTCTTGTACACCATCAGCACGTGATGCTGTGAATGTCATTGTTTCTAACTGTTGTATCGTACTGTCTGATGGTAGTGTTTGATCTGCATTTTCAGCAAAACTTGAATTAGAAATGAAAATTGCCCCTGTTGTTGCCAATATTGGGAAAAAATTTTTAGGTGCAAATATTGAAGGTGGCTTTTTCATAAATTATAAATGGTAATGATAATTGTTATCAACATAATTCCTGTTTGGTTTTTAGTCAATTATTTTTTATTACTAAATAATGCAATCTTATTAAAAAATAGCTACATCTTTATTAATAAAATTAAATTATTTTTTATATTCAATACCTTAAATAAAGTATTCTAATTCATAGACGCTTTTTGGCAATAAAATTTTTTTTCATTATTAAACTGTATTTAATTGTAAGTATCAATATTGATCATATGGAATGAGTTTTTATTGATGGTAGCCATGTTCAGGCACATCAACATTCTTCTGAAATAAAAGGTCAGGATATTTATAAATTTTTTGGTGGAAATAGTTCTAAAATTCATCTGACTGCTGATGCAGATTTAAATTATATTTCAATATCTAATTCTATTCGCCCATTACATAAACTTTCATGAAGTGACTAACTATGCATGAAATTTTTATTATAGCGAAATTTACAGATATAGTATGATGCGTACAATACGCATCACATAAAATTATAAGTATTTGTTTTATATTTATTTTAATTAAAATAGATGTTCTTAAATAACCAATAGATTAACCATTAAATTATGTTTTAATTGACTGATCACAATCGTTATTGCTGATTGTTCTACAGTCGTGCCTAAAGTCTTCGCCATTGTGTAAATTAAAGGTTGATTATAATAATTAGAGCCAGCACATAACCCACAAGTAAGTGCCATAATCAAATGGAAAAACTAAAAATAAAGAGATCATTATTTACATAAAGTCAGAGAAATTTATTTAAAAATAGTCAATATTTACATGATGAAGATGAAACAAGTATTTTTCAAATATTTTTGCTTCAAAAAAGCCAATATGATGAAAAATACTTGTGCTTTATATAAAAAATCTAGAACTATCCAAGCTCACTATGAATATTATTCACCATATGTAAGAGGCGTGGTGCAATATCATCTTCTAATTTTTCCCTATTTAAAATAAAGCTTGGACCACCACAGTTAAAAACGAGTAATCCATGCTGTTCATTATAATAAGGTACTGCAACAGCATTAACATCCTTTTGCCATTCTCCAATTGAAAAACAATAACCATAATCTTGATAATCTTTAAAAGCTTTATCTAAGTCACGATTAATTTTAATCCAGTCATCTTTATATTTAGTCCTAATCGCATTTAATAAGAACTCTCGCTCATCTTCAGGTAAAATAGCTAAACAAGCACGTCCCATTGAACTTTGATGTATAGGTAAATAAGTACCTACTTGGCGACGCATTGTCGCATTGCCTTTACCTTGAACAACATCCAAATAAATCATATTCAAACGATCACGTGTTGCCATAGCCACAGCAGCACCTGCATAATCAGCTAGATCACTCATATATGAATGTGCTATAGAACGTATAGATAGGTTTGATAACATAGAATAACCAAATGCTAACACTCCTACAGACAACTGAAATTTACTCGAATTAGATACCTGTTTTAAATAACCTAATCGAGACAATGTATGTGTTAGTCTTGTAATTGTTGGCTTAGGCAAACCTGTCATTTGTGACAATTCCTGATTACCTAAATGTTGATGTTTTGATGAAAAACAGCGTAAAAGCTCTAAGCCGCGGGCTAAGGCAGTCACGTATTGACGGTCATTTTCATCTTGCATGTCTTCAATAGGATGCAAAAGCTCATGCCTTAAAGAGGTTTCAAACTTATCTACTGGGCTTGAGTCTGTTTTTTTATTAGTCATTTAACTTCCAATTTTCCATCATTTGTTTCGCATAGCGAAAATTATAATACAAAATTTAGATTAATAGCAAAAAGCAACTTGCTATATTTTCTATTTTTTTGGTTTATAAAAGTAACTGAACATTTAGTTGTATATGTACCAATCGCCCACACATTCTATTGATGATTTGATGGATTTGGTTGAAAATAATATTGAGGTATCTACAACAAAATCTATAGATACCATGCACTTAAAATAGGATGCTAATTAAAATATCAGCTTAATAAACTAATAAACATATCAAGTCATCCAATAACACCCCGTTTACGTAATTTCATGAGATATTCCTGATCTAAAATTTGACTTAAAATTTCATCAGTATGCTCACCTAATAAAGGAGGATGTTTTCTATACTCGATAGGAGTACGTGACATTTTAATAGGTGATCCAATAACTTTAAGTTTTTCCTTTAATGGATGTTTCATTTCAATGAGCATATTACGTGCTAAAACTTGGGGTTCTTTCAAAGCTTGTTCTAAATTATTAATTAAACCCACTGGAACCTTGACAGCATGAATTAAATTTACCCAATGCTGAGCTGTATCACTTAAAAAATGCTTTGATAATAGAGCACCAATTTCACTACGATATTTGATACGCAAGGTATTCGTTCTAAAACGTGGATCATCAGGTAATTCAGGTAAACCTATCGCATGACTTAAAGCAATAAATTGCTTATCATTACCACAGGCGATGATAAAATCTTGATCTATAGCCTTAAATACTTGATAAGGAACAATATTAGCATGTGCATTACCATATCGTTTAGGGATTTCACCTGATGCTAAATAATTCATTCCTTGATTGGCAAGGGTAGCAACCTGTACATCTAATAATGCCATATTAATACATTGCCCCAATCCTGTTTTCACTCTATTTAATAAAGCTGCTTGAATCGCAATTGTAGAATATAAACCTGTAGTCAAATCAGAAAATGCTACTCCTACTTTTTGTGGTCCACCCCCTGGTAAATCATCTTTTTCACCTGTTACGGACATGAGCCCTCCCATACCCTGAATGACAAAATCATATCCAGGTTCAGTGGCACGAGGGCCTGTTTGACCAAAACCAGTTATAGAACAATAAACTAACTTAGGATTAATTATTTTTAAAGACTCATAATCTAAACCATATTTTTTCAATGAGCCTGTTTTATAATTTTCAATGATTACATCTGAATCAACAACCAAAGTACGAATAATTTCTTGACCTTCTATTGTTGAAATATCAATGGCAATGGAGAGCTTATTACGGTTAGTTGATTGGTAATAAGCTGCTTCATGTGTATCTTCTCCTAAATTATTTTTCATCCAAGGAGGTCCCCATAAACGAGTATCATCTCCTGTTTTTGGACGTTCCACTTTGATAACTTCAGCGCCTAAATCTGCTAAATTTTGACTACACCAAGGACCTGCTAATACACGGCTGAGATCCAAAACGCGAATACCTTTCAACGCACCCATGACTATTTCCTTTAAACGCGTTCAATGACCATTGCCAAACCTTGCCCCACACCAATACATAGACTGATCACTGCATATTTCTGACCACGGCGCTGTAACTCCCGTGCTGTACCTAGGGCTAAACGTGCGCCTGATGCACCCAATGGATGACCCACTGCGATTGCACCACCATTTGGATTGACACGTGGATCATCCAGTTTAAGTTTTAATCCTTTTAAACATGATAATACCTGTGATGCAAAAGCTTCATTGATTTCAATGATATCCATATCTGCCAGAGTCAGATTTGCACGTTTCAATGCCAATTCAATCGCTGCCACAGGTCCTGCACCCATGATACGTGGTTCAATTCCCACAGCACCTGAAGATAAAATTTTTGCCATTGGTTTAAAGCCCAATGTTTGTTCTGCTTGTGCAGAACCTATAATCAATGCTGCCGCACCATCATTTACACCTGAAGCATTCCCCGCAGTCACAACACCTTCGGCAAATACAGGGCGTAATTTTTGCAAAACTGCTAGATCTGTTGTAGGACGAGGATGTTCATCTTCTTGAAGTAATTTCGCGGGTAATTTTCTTCCCTGTGATACCTCTACTGCAACGATTTCATCCTTAAAAAATCCTGCCTGACGAGCATTTTCATATTTCGCTTGTGATGCAACTGCAAATAAATCAGCTTGTTCTCGAGTGATCCCATAGGCAACGGCTACGTTATCGCCCGTTTGTGGCATCGTGTCATTGCCAAATTGTTGTTCAATTTTAGGGTTTGGAAAGCGTGCCCCTATCGTTGAATCAAACATTTTAAAATCACGGCTAAAAGCCTGTTCCGATTTTGCCATGACAAAGGGTGCCCGTGACATTGACTCCACACCACCTGCAAGATAAATCTCTCCTTCACCACAACTGACCGCCCGTGCCGCATCAATCACTGCCGCTAAACCCGAAGCACATAAACGATTCACCGTTTGTGCAGGAGTATGAACATCCAAACCTGCTAATAGTGTGGTATGCCGTGCAATATTACGACTGTCTTCACCTGCCTGATTGGTATTTCCCAAAATGACATCATCAAAAATATCGGCTTGCAATTGATGCTTATTGAGCAGTGCACGAATCACCTGTGCTGCCAAATCATCGGGGCGAACCGTTGCAAGACTGCCACCATGACGACCAAATGGGCTGCGTACACCATCGTAAATATAGGCATTTAACATACACTTTTCCTTAAATTGTTGTGCTATGTAGTAAAGATAAATTTAAACGTGCTCGACGTTGTAGCCATGGGCTTGGGCGATAACGCTGATCTCCTGTATTGTGTAAAATACGTTCTAAGATCAATAAAATACGCTGTGAACCGAGTTGATCACCCCATGAGATGGGTCCATATGGGTAGCCCAGTCCTAGCCGTACTGCCTGATCAATATCGGTTGCAGAAGCAATTTGTTGTTGTGCAATGTCACACGCCAAATTAATCACCATGGCAAGTACACGTTGTGCAATAAAACCCATACTTTCCTCAATAACTGAAACACCATGCTGATCTTGTGCAAATAGAGCATGTGCCTGATCTACATATTCTTTTTGTGTAACAATTGAAGGCATTAGAGTACGGTGCTTAGCAAAGTCTGTTAATAAATCAATACTGACAGCACGTGTTGCATCTACACCCAATCGCAATGCGGCAGTCGTCGTGTCTTCACCATAAGTTGCCAAGATAATCAAACTGTCCGCAGCAGGTTGTTCAGCAACATCAAGCGTGATATTTTTTTCACGTAAATATTGACGTAAAATCAAATCATCATGTTTCAAATCGGCATAAATCCAGACCGCATTAAACTGAGTTACGTCAGGTACAAGTTGTGCAGCCGCTTCGTTGATTTTTTTTCCCTCAACATAACGGTAAAAACCTTCTCCAACTTTACGACCTACCTTTTTTGCTGCGAGCATTTGACGAGTTAAGGCATGTGGACGGTAACGATCTTCCTGATAATATTGATTAAAAATAGATTCCATAACAGGGTGAGACACATCAAGCGCTGTGAGATCAAATAATTCAAATGGTCCCATGCGAAAGCCTGCGCCTTCACGCAAGATACGATCAATCTCAGAAACGGAGGCAACACCCTCACCTAATGCTTTTAATGCTTCTGTGCCATATGCACGCCCAGCATGATTAACAATAAACCCAGGTGTGTCTTTGGTACGAACACCCAAGTGCCCCATACGTTGCGACAGTTCTAGTAAATCAACAACGACTACCTCCTCCGTTGCCAAGCCTGCGATCACTTCTACAATTTTCATTAAGGGAACAGGGTTGAAAAAATGAAAGCCTGCAAGCCGTGAAGGTATGTTTAATGCTGCGGCAATCGCAGTCACAGACAAAGACGAAGTATTAGTTGCCAGAATGGTCTGTTCAGAAACGATATTTTCTAGTTGTAAAAAAAGTTTCTGTTTAATTTCAATATTTTCAATAATCGCTTCGACAACTAAATCAACTCCTGCCACCGCTTCAATGTGTTCAATCACTTTTAAACGGGCTAAAGTTTCATTAAGTTGTTGTACAGTAATTTTGCCTTTGAGCTGTAATTTTTCCAGCGTCTGCTTTAATTGATTTAATCCGCGTTCGGCTGCACCTGCTTGTACATCAAACAAACGGACTTCCAATCCAGCCTGCGCTGCGATTTGGGCAATACCCATGCCCATTACACCTGTACCAATCAGTGCCATAGTTTGAATGGTCATGCTTTATTCTCCACGATATTGAGCTGTACGTTTTTCAAAAAAGGCATTCACCCCTTCTTTTTGATCCTGTGTATCGAAAAGAATTTGAAAGGCTTTACGCTCCAGTGCTAAAGCACCTTGCAAAGGTAAATCCTGTCCGAGTTGAGTCACTTCTTTAATTTGCTGTACCGCGATTGGAGAAAATGCAGCAATGCGTTCCGCCATGGCAATGGCATGTTGGATGGTTTGGTCATCTTCCACCACTTCAGAAACCAAGCCCATACGTTCAGCAGCTTCAGCCGAAAATAATTGACCTGTTAGTACAAGTTGCATGGTTTTAAATTTCCCAATGGCACGAAGCAAGCGCTGTGTGCCCCCTGCGCCGGGCATTAAGCCCAGTTTTACTTCAGGCTGACCAAACTGAGCTGAGCGCCCAGCCACAATAATGTCAGCATGCATTGCCAACTCACAACCACCGCCCAAAGCATAACCATTGACTGCGGCAATAATCGGTTTAGGACAATCTATGATGCTTTGCCAATAGTGTTCGGTATGGCGTAAATACATTTGCACAGTGCTTGCTGTAGTAAAGTCCTTAATGTCTGCACCTGCTGCAAACACCTTGTCACCCCCTGTGATTACAATCGCACGTACTGCTGCGTTTGTAGATAAGGATTGAAAAATGGCTGACAGTTCCTGACGTAATTCAAGATTGAGCGCATTACGTGCTTCAGGGCGATTAAGCTCTATAACTGCAACATCATTGTGAAGTGCTATTTTTAATACTTTATAACTATTCATGATTAACTAATTCTGCATAGCGGTATTTATTTAAAAATATACACAATAAAATTAAAATAACAAATATTTTTATACAGAAAATTAATTTATTAGCAAAATTAATGACCATTAAAAGAAAATATAGCAATATTTTTAATTAAAAATATTGCACTGCGGTATTTTATTTTAAAATATTGATTAATTTTATTGTTTAAATTAATCTATGCGTAAATTTATATGATTTTATGATGAAATTTAAAAAATGGAGTTTGGATATGATTCGTGATCAAGAAACTTTAGACCAACTGGTCGATATGATTCGACAGTTTGTAGAAGGTGTTTTAATCCCGCATGAAGAAATCGTTGCTGAAACAGATGAAATTCCTCAGCAAGTCATTCAACAAATGCGTGAACTTGGACTGTTTGGCTTAACCATCCCTGAAGCTTATGAAGGTTTGGGATTAACCATGGAAGAAGAAGTCTATGTGGCATTTGAGCTTGGACGCACATCTCCAGCTTTTCGTTCATTAATTGGTACCAATAATGGTATTGGTGCTTCAGGTTTGATCATTGATGGCACCGAAGAACAAAAACAATTTTTCCTGCCGCGCTTAGCCAGCGGTGAAATAATTGGATCGTTCTGTCTAACCGAACCTGACTCAGGCTCAGATGCAGCATCACTAAAAACTACTGCGGTTAAAGACGGTGATGAATATATTTTAAATGGAACCAAACGCTTTATTACCAACGCACCACATGCAGGTGTCTTCACGGTCATGGCGCGAACCAATACCGAAATTAAGGGGTCTGCGGGGATTTCTGCATTTATTGTAGACAGTCAGACCGCAGGAATTTCCTTAGGTAAACGTGATAAAAAAATGGGGCAAAAAGGTGCACATACTTGTGATGTCATTTTTGAAAATTGCCGTATTCCCGCATCGGCGTTGATTGGTGGTGTAGAAGGTGTTGGCTTTAAAACAGCAATGAAAGTATTGGATAAAGGTCGTATTCATATTGCTGCTTTAAGCGTAGGTGCTGCGACGCGCATGCTGGATGATTCACTGCAATATGCCATCGAACGTAAACAATTTGGTCAACCAATTGCTGACTTTCAACTCATTCAAGCCATGCTTGCAGATTCAAAAGCTGAAATTTATGCAGCTCGTTGTATGGTACTCGATGCTGCCCGACTGCGTGATGCAGGTCAAAATGTCAGCACTGAAGCCTCTTGTGCCAAAATGTTTGCGACCGAAATGTGTGGACGTGTGGCTGATCGTGGTGTGCAAATTCATGGTGGTGCAGGTTATATCAGTGAATATGCCATTGAACGTTTCTATCGTGATGTACGTTTATTCCGTCTATATGAAGGCACAACCCAAATTCAGCAAATCATCATTGCACGCAATATGGTTCGTGCCAAAACTCAATAAATAGTGTGATCTGAATCCCCCATATATCTCTAGCTTAGGATCTAGCCCTAAGCTTTCTATTATTTGTGATTCTCTTTTCGCTCTCTACGGATTGAGAATAGAATAGAGCTTAAAAAATCATATGATACTGAACAATATTCAACGTGAATCGATGGAGTTTGATGTCGTGATCGTAGGCGCAGGTCCTGCT
>NZ_PYIX02000168.1 GCF_003024515.2 Acinetobacter sichuanensis | reverse complement strand
ATTGCTTCAGATGGATTTTTCTTGATGGATATTCATTTCACAGAAGATGATGCGGTGGCAGTTTTTGCACGTGAAAAACAAAAAGAAAGCGAGGTGGTGTGATGGAAAAACTAATTAAAGTCAAAGATATAAATATCAGCACAACACCAAGTGTTATTGCTCAAGATGTATTTAAAAAGGCTGTCTCACCAGTAATCACAGTTTTAGAAAAAGAAGGTCGTGAATCAGTAAAAGAATTCACTTTCTGTTCAATGTGGCTAGCAATGGGCTTGTATGTAAATAATTTAAGCACCTCTGATGCAGAGAAAGCATTAAATCATGCAACCTCAAATGTGATTAAAGAGCTTAAAAAGATGCGAGGTGAAAAGTGATAGATATTCAAAGAAAAAACTTTATAACTCAGGTTGGAGAGTTAGATTCATTTAATCTACATGAATTTACATTAAGTCCATTTGAGTGGGATGAGGTAGATCAGAGATTCTATTTCCCACCAACTCAGCTTTTATGGGAAACGTGGCAAGCTGCCAAAACCCAAGCCGTGCCTGAGGGGTTTGTTTTGGTGCCAAAACTTTCAGCTAATTACCTATTTAACAAAGTGCCTGAGCTTGGCTTTAAGTATCAAGATGAAAAAGACACTGTTCTTTATCATTTAAATTACATGGCTTCTGAGTTTGAAGAATCCGCTAAGAAATTTGTTGCCCTTGATCATGAAAAACAGAAGCGCTTTATTGAAGAAAGTGGTTTAGATTCATATCGCACAGACTTTGAAATCATTGAACAAACTTTAAAATTAGTTGATCTTTTAGCATCATCAACTAATGTTTTTCAGCGTGATCCGAAAAGCAAAGTTTACCCTTTTGAATCTGAAAATCCACGTGTGATGGAATGGTGGCGTACAGCTTGCCAAATTCAAGAGCTACTTACTGATACTGATCCTGAAAATTGTGATTTTGAGGAATACAAAGCAATAATTGAAGCACAGGAGCGAGGGCATGAGTGAAAAATGCGTGAACACTGGCAACTGGTTAAATATGTGTGAATCTTTAAAAGAAGTAACCACT
>NZ_PYIX02000167.1 GCF_003024515.2 Acinetobacter sichuanensis | reverse complement strand
TGAGGTGATTGGTGAGGCAAATATCTTTGAGGCTATTATTGAGGGTTTTAACGAGGCTGAGGGCACCAATCTAAAACTCGCTGATATTACTAACCTTGATGTAGCGCAGGGTTGGATTGATGATTTTTTAGAGAAGTATTCTGAGAAATAAAAAATGAGCACACCTAAACTCCCAATACCACCACTGCATACATATAGAAATCAAGGCAGCACCATGCAGATGGCAATCAACCAGTTTCTTATTTCCTATGCTCGTGAAGACGGCTATTTCAACATAACCATGATCGATGCTGCTAAAACTTATAACTTAGTAAAAATTACAAGCGTGAATTTCGGATATGCCACAGTTGATGTGGTCTTTAAAACAATTACTGGCGAGATAATTGATTTACCTATTGATCTATTGCAATCAATAGAGTTTGCGGGTCAGAAGGAAGTTTAAAACTGCGAACCCGACGCAGCTTACTGATCGGGTGGAGGAAAGAATGAATTTCTATTTAATAAGTTATGATCTTATACAAGATAAAAACTACAAGGGTTTGATTGATGCAATAAAATCAATAGCCAATGGATATTGCACCCCCTTAAAATCAGTATGGCTTATTGGTAACTCTGGAACTTCAAGTGAAGTTCGTAATTATCTTTCTGGGTATATTGATAGTGATGATAAGCTTCTTGTGGTGAAACTCTCGGATGAAGCTGCGTGGACAACATCTATTGGAAATGACAATGCTCAGTGGATTTTAAACCATCTACAACCTTAGTATCACAACAGGTTGTGATGCCATTAAAATAATCCTGCTGATCTTTAATGGCTTTATCAATCCACTCTTGATTAGCCTCAACCACCACATCTTCTAGCAGGGTTACACGTCCTTCGAATAACTTAACTCGCGTTCCTGCTGGAATAATTCCGCGTTCTGATTCTTGATTATCACTCATAACAAACTCCACAACCCACCCAGTGTGGGTTTTCTTTTTAAAAATCCATACTTTCCCTGATATTATGAAGTTTAGACTCTGCACCAACATTGTTCTCAAAACATCCATAAATATCGGAGAAAAT
>NZ_PYIX02000166.1 GCF_003024515.2 Acinetobacter sichuanensis | reverse complement strand
CACGTATCAAATCGTAAAAGCACAAGAAGCTGAGTTATCAGCATTTATGCTCACGGAAATGTCACCGCAGGGTGTAATGACCAACAGCTTAACTTGTGTGAATTACACAAATAAATACTACGAAAAAGATCATTCCTTTTTCTAAAACTTAAACAAATTACAGCACCTTCGGGTGCTTTTTTATGATCTGGAGAAAAGTATGGCGTTAGATAATCAAACGTTTGCGAACTTGGAGCGTGATATTAGTGATACAGGTGAAGCCATAAATGAATGCAAAATGATTACACCGCGCTATGGACTACGTTTTAAATCAATACCGCTCATTTCAAAAGAAGCAGATGTAAAAGTAAGTGAATTATCTTCTGCAATTGATACAGCTTTAGCTGGAGGAGCAGGGGCGGCAGGATGGACCGCGAATTTAATTGAATATAAGGGGTCAACACAAAATAAATTTAACGAAGATCAAGAAAAGATTAATAATGAAACGATTCAATATGCTCTTAATATTTCAGAGTTAAGACAACTAAAACCAAGAAAAAATGGCTCAATAGCAATGACACTTGGTTATAGTGAGACTGGAATAGGAGCAGGTGTTTATCTCTTTGATAAAAATATAGTAAATAATGATGATGCGGGTGAATACATCCGAGTGAATGGCATTCAAGGGGCGTGGGTACTACAACCGAAAAATGAGATTTCTCTAGAGCTTTTTGGAGCTGTTGGAGATAAAGTGATAGATGATGCAGCGGCTATGCGAAAATGCAGTCTATTTGCAGAAAAGTATAATTTAAAGATTAAAGGTGAATCAAAGGTTGGTTATTACTTTGCATCAGATGTGACGATCTATAATGACTTTGACGTAGAAGGGCTATATTTTAACGCAAGCGAATCAAAATATGGGAGCCTTTATATAAAAACAAAAAAAGAGCCAGAAATTATTGCTTTGAGCTCATTAGGAGGTTTAACAGAGGGAAGTTCTAAGATTACAGGCTTTCCACTATCTGCAGTGGGGAAATATGTGCGTTTTAGTACGGAAACGGCTGTTTTAACTGAAAGAAATAATAATGGATTG
>NZ_PYIX02000165.1 GCF_003024515.2 Acinetobacter sichuanensis | reverse complement strand
CCCTCTAGCCCATATCTAGCAATGCTTTCAGACTTTAAAAAACTACAAATGCCGGACATTAAACTACAAATGCCGGACAAAACAGACTTATAAAACTACTTTTACCGGACTTAAAAACTACAAATGCCGGACATTAAACTACAAATACATATGTGTAGTTTTGTTAAAAAACTACAAAAATCGTAGTTAAAAAACATACAATAATGTATTTTGTAACTACATAGATATCTGTGTAGTTAATCAAATACACTTTTGAGATTGTAGTTATATGGACGAAAACAAAAAGACATATCCTCTCAGCTGGGTTGTTATGCAAAATAATGTTCAAGAATGCTTTAAAAGTATGAACATTGATGAGAAACGAATGTTAATTCTTGCTAGTCCAATTGCTAGAACTACTGATGCAACTGAAAAAGACCGAATTATGATTACTGCTGAAGAGTTCGCTAGAGAATGTGGCATTAAAACGCATTCAGCATATACGCAGTTAGAACTAGCCAGTAAAAATTTAATTAAAAGGAGCTTTTCTTATAATAATGAAAGAGGAAAAAGAGTGTTATCTAACTGGGTAATTGATTGCACTTATGAGGATGGGGGAATCGCTATACGCTTCCCGGAAATTGTTCTACTAATGTTAAAAGAGTTCGATAAATTAAATCCTTATACGAAATATAAAAAAGACATCGTACTCAGTCTAAAAAAAGATTACTCCTTTGATCTCTATCACTTAGCAAAAAAACATCAAGCAATCGGACAATTTGAAATGTCCTTAGAACATATAAAAAATGAGCTTGGTTTGCCTAAATCATACGATAAACTTTGCAACTTAAAAGATCGTGTCTTAAAACCTTCATTGGATGAAATTACTACAAATACTGATATTGATTTGACCTATGAAAATGTCAAAAAAGGGCGTTCTGTTGTCGGCTTTAAATTTATAGTGAAAGAAAAACCGAAGCCAAAACTCATAGCACCTACAAAAGATACAAAAACTATAGATATATTCTGCAATCTATCAGATGCTCAAATTAACAAGTACAGCACTATTTTATCTCAACTTTCTGAATTATCAGACCTGAGTAACTTTC
>NZ_PYIX02000164.1 GCF_003024515.2 Acinetobacter sichuanensis | reverse complement strand
CCGAGATTCTTACGTGCTTCGATTTTGTCCATAAGCTCAATCACTCAAGTGTTTTTCAACTAGATCGTCTATTTCCACTGCTTTCTCAATCAATGCGCTCTTCATGTCCACAGGCAGCCGAGGGTCAAATTGCATACCGCGCATGAAGTTAGCAGCTGATTCAAGTGCTTCTAATAATTCCTCTTGATCTTCCATCTCACTTTCTCCAAGACAAAATAAAACCCCTTTCGGGGTGTTTAAAACTGTTTATCCAATTCAGCTTGGTATAGTTTTTCTTTCAATAGATAACCTTCAAGCATCCAAATTTTGTTGCGTGCATTTTCGTACGCAATCTTTTTACCAATTTCAGGATCAAAGTTTTCAGGACTTACACATGCTGATTCACCTGTAACCGTGAAACCATTTTTCAAAACAATTACACAGAAGGTTAATAGATCAAGTTGCTGTGGTGGATTGATGAATCGCTCACCTTCAGGCAATGAGTTAAATTCTTCAGAAGATGCAAGCGCGCCTGCGTAACCATCACCAGCCGTAAAGTGGTGAACACTTTGAACAACTGAATCAATATGATTAGGCGTTAATCGTGGTGCACTCAAACCTTTCGCTTGAATTTCTTGCTCAATTTGTTTTTCATTTGACATCTTCACTTTCCTCTAGGCATTAAAAAACCACCGTTGAGGTGGTTAAAGGTTTCGAATTCGATAGGTTTAAAATGGTGTAATCACACCTAATTAAAATTACTCACCACAAGCAGCATTGCTTAATGGACCACACTTACTTTTAGGACCATCAAAGAAAGTAGCATTTGCAGTAACTGAAACAAACAAAAGTAACAAAGCAGCAATAATACTTTTCATCTTATTTTCCTGAATTGTTATGTATGAAAATGGCACGCCATACAGGATTCGAACCTGTGACCATCCGCTTAGAAGGCGGATGCTCTATCCACTGAGCTAATGGCGCGTTAAAAGACCTACTATACGCATGACGTATAGCAGGTTAGTAGTGTGCTTTAGGGCTGACTTATGTGTTAAGAGCTTGCCAATTCTCAAGTAGTACTCACCTTTTACTACTAGATGATTGTCTTTTCAC
>NZ_PYIX02000163.1 GCF_003024515.2 Acinetobacter sichuanensis | reverse complement strand
CGGTATTGCGGATAGTGTCCGAAAGAAAGTTGAGTATGTTATTCGTGATGGCATTGATAATGGTCAAACCAATCAAGAGATTATTCGACGGATCAAAGGGACTAGGCAGCAAAACTATGCAGATGGTTTATTAAATCAAACACGCAGTTCAATAGATGCAGAGGTGAGAACAGCCAGAGCGCATATTAGTTCAACCACTTACTTGGATACTTGGATAGCCTTAGGTTATAAGTACACCAAAGATGTCGCTACTTTAGATGGTCGAACCTCAAAAGGCTGTGCAATGAAAGATGGTCGGATTCAAAAGATTGGAGAGGGTCATCAAAAGCCACCTTATCACCGCCGTTGTCGTACTACTCAAATTGGCTGTAATTCAGATGGTGCGGTTGAAGGACTACGACCCTTTGTAGCAGATAAACGCGCTGTTAAAGATATTCCTAAAGATCAGCGCGTTGGCAAGATTGGTCAGGTTGATGCAAATACGACGTATAAAGATTGGTTTGCTCAGCAAGATGAGAGCTTTCAACGCGAATGGCTTGGACCATCGAAATACAAGCTTTATAAGGAAGGTGGTTATCCTTTGGATAAGTTTGTGGATCCACTGAGCGGACAGCCTTTTACATTGAAGCAATTAAAGGCTGTAGATGAAAAGACGTTTAAGGAGTTGGGATTGTGAAATACCGTAAAAAGCCTATTGTGATTGATGCATGGCAAAACAGTGATGAAAATGAGTTTCCAATATGGGTTGATAATGCAAATGTCGGGCGTGGATCGGGTGGAGTAATTCTGATTAACACACTAGAGGGTGTGATGAAAGCCATGCCTGGTGATTACATTATTAAGGGTGTGCAAGGTGAAGTTTACCCATGTAAGCCTGATATTTTTGAAGCGACTTATGAAAAAGTTGAATAAACAACCAATTTAAACCATGACCCAAAAGGGTCTTTTTTATTGCCTAAATTTCGGATGAAAAGGGCGTAACGAGCGGATGCTCAAATCAAATTAAGGTCGGATGACTTATGAAACTTAAAACAACTCAGATTGATGGCAAAACATATGCAGAAGTGAATGAACAAGGTTTGCCTTTGTATATTCAC
>NZ_PYIX02000162.1 GCF_003024515.2 Acinetobacter sichuanensis | reverse complement strand
AGCCTTAAAGCTCAATGCTCAAATTCAAGAAAATGCTGCTAAATATAATTTTGCAGCACTTGAGTCTAAATACAATCTACCAAAAGGCACATTATCTGCTATTCATGCCATTGAAACAGGAAATACAGGTAAAACAAATCAGGTCAATAAGACTACTGGTGCTTCAGGTGGTTTTCAGTTTATGCCTGATACAGCAAAACGTTTTAAGATCAGTGGTCAAACATTTGATTTGGGGAAATCTGCTGAAGCTGCTGCCAAGTATATGAATTATCTTCTTGAGTTCTTTAAAGGTGATTTAGAAAAAGCGGTACGTGCTTATCATGCGGGTGAAGGAAATGTTCAGCGTGGTACCAACATTGGCAAATACAACAATGATTATTGGAAGAAATACCAAGGATATATGGCAGGTGCTAGCGGTCAAACTTTTGGTACTGATTACACTGTTGAAAATTATCTTAGTGATTTTGAAAAAGGCGATGAGGCTTTTCGTAAGTTTCAAAATGATCAAAATGAGTTTCGCAAGCAACTTTCTTCTGAAGATGTTATTCGCAATCAAAAACGTATTGATGATATTGCGGAAGCTGAACGTCTTGGCTTGCAGCATCTTATTCCACGTATTGAAGAGCGTTACGCAAACGAAACTCGACTTTCTAAACTTGAATTAGATCAACAGTTAAATTCTTGGAGTTGGACTGAAGATGAAAAGTTGAAGAAAGAAGCTGAGATAAATAAAGCGCATATTGCTCTTAGTTCTGAATTGAATGACATTCAAAAGCAGCTTGCGAAAGAATCTGTTGATGAGCAATTGGCTTATGATCTGCAGCAATTTAGAAAAGCGCAAAAGTGGGAAGAATTTGAAGCAATAAATGACTTCAAAGCTATTCAGGATCAAATTCGAGGCTTAAGCAGTAACACTGACGACATTTTTGCTAAAGCAACGATGACACCGAGTGAATACCAATCATGGTCACTGAAAAACAATCGTGATAGTGCAAAACTTGGGTTGCGTAGTGATTTGACTTCTGTTGAACAAAACATCATGCAGAGTGATGCTTTTAAAACCGGTGATGATCGTTATCAAAAGCTTATTGATGCCCATAAAGAATAC
>NZ_PYIX02000161.1 GCF_003024515.2 Acinetobacter sichuanensis | reverse complement strand
TAATCAAATTAATGGGTCTTATTCAGGTCGTGGCGTGTTGTTCGGTAGCTATAAAAAAGATCTGGTTAAGCCTACGGATTATCAGGTGACAGACTCTAAAGCGACAGTTCTTCAAAATGAGGTTACGAGAGTACCGCAGATTGGTGATGTTTGGACAACGGCTAAAGGTGATTTTAAGGTAGTGAATGTGAGTGCAGATCCAAGTGATTCTATTTGGGTTTGTCAGTTGCGGAAGGCTTGAAAGTAACCATAATGACTGTTAGGTTAGTGTTTCATTTAACTTTTTTATAGAGATGGTAATGCTACTTCAAGTTGATAATGTAGTAATTAATACTGATCAAATTCAGCTAATCAAGATTGATGATCAGGCAAATTACGTAATAATATTCTTCTCAGATACACATAGTAGAAAAGTAAGCTTTCCAAATTATGATGATTTGGATAGATTTCTAACAAAACTTGGACGCAAAGACCACTTTGCTTAAACAGTAAAATGAGAACCCACCTCGGTGGGTTTTTTTAATGGGTAAAATTATGTCATGGCAAGGTACACGATTATCACAGTTCACCTTTGAAGTACTGCAAAGTGCAACTGTTATACAAAGAAAAATCATTAGCGAGTTCTTACAAGGTGTTGTGCTTGCAAGTCCTGTTGATACAGGCGCGTTCCGTGGCAATAACCTCGTTTCAATTGGCTCTGTGGATGTTCGCTATGATTTAAATAAAGTGGATAAAGTAGGTGGGCAAACAATTGCTGAGGGGAATATGAGAATTCTTCAGGCAAAGATAGGTGATCTGGTCTATGGGCAGAATAATTTGCCTTATTCCGTTGCTCTGGAGAATGGATACTCTCAACAAGCACCAACTGGGATTTATGCCTTAACCTTTCAGCGAGTGACGAGTAAATACAAATGATGACACTTGAACAAGCAGAATTAGAAATCAGAACGCGCTTGGCACAGTTTGATGGTGTGGATGTGATTCAATTTGAAAACCAAGCACCTGATGAAGGAGAGCCATTTTCATCACCTAAGGATAAGCTGTGGTGCAAGGCTTATATTCAGTATTCAGGAAGTAATATTGTGGGTATTGGTAATCAGCCCTGTATT
>NZ_PYIX02000160.1 GCF_003024515.2 Acinetobacter sichuanensis | reverse complement strand
TAATCTCCAGAACGACTTTAACAAAATTACGTTACTCGAACGTAAATATTTTGTTATCGTTCTTTGAGTATTGAGCCTGTGCTTTTGCGGTATATGAATTAATGGAATTGAATATGAATAATGATTGGCTGTCTGAAAAAATCACATATATTTCTGCTTTAAAGAATCCTAGTGATGCTCAAAAACTTTTACTTGAATTAGCCAAAATTCAGTACAGAACACCCGACCAAGAGAAAAAAATCAATGCCTTGATCAAAGCTGAAAAAGCCATAGATCGAGCAAATAAGCAAAAAGTTGCAGTTAGAAAATTATTGAATGCCGAAAAGGAAGCAGAACGTAAAGCTCGTACACGTCATCTCATTCAATTAGGCGCACTATTTGAAATAGCTAACCTAGATCAGCGTGACCCAGCCGAATTACTTGGCATTCTTCTAAAAACTGCTGAAATTGATCCTAATGATATGAAATGGCAAATTTGGAAAGAGCTAGGACAAGAAACTTTAAATCATCGTAAAAAAGACAAAAAGTGATTGTTCAGAATTTTTATTCAACTTTATCTAAGCACGTAAAAAACTCATCTATATACAGAGGGTCTAAAAATTATATTTTTGATTTATAAAGATAATTAAAGATTACTTTGCATAAGGTGTATTATCTTAATAATAAGGCAACTAAGGTAGGATGAATTTTATGGCGACTGCAATTCGTGCAGATTATTGTACAAATATGACTATAAACAATTGCTCTTTTTCAGGGTTTAACAATTGTATAGAGATGAACTTTTGTACTAACTTCAATATATTAGGTAGTGGTTTTTTTAATTCTAATAATGCTGTCTTTTTATCTAATTGCTACGGAAAAGGAGCTATATCAAACAACTATACTCATAATGTAAATAATTTAATTTCAGTTGCTGATTCAAAACTAAAATACCCTCTTCCTTCAAAAAATAAGGAAAAGCATAAAATCATAAAAAAAGAGCAGAAGAAAAATAGTTCAATAAGGAATATAGAATTTAATAAAAAAATTAAAGAACTTATTAACTTAGAAGCTAACCAAAAATTTATTAAGAGAAATCATCAGTTAGCTTGTAAAATAAAATATATAAAAGCAAATCTTGGAAAATTAGAAGCTG
>NZ_PYIX02000016.1 GCF_003024515.2 Acinetobacter sichuanensis | reverse complement strand
GGTTAATTCATAAATTAGCTATTTACCTAGTAAATAGCACTTTTGATAAAAGAAAACTTAGCTCAAGTTTCATTTTAAATGCTGTTATAAAGAAAAATGAGTAATATATAATCCAAAAATGGATCTTTCTTAAAAATATGCAAATTAAAAAAGTTGTACCAGTTATTTTAAGACAACATGATTTAGGATTACAGCTTTTAGTATTTCAACATCCTTTGGCTGGAATTCAGATTGTAAAAGGCACTGTAGAGTTAAATGAAAGTTTAGAAGAAGCTGCTTTACGCGAGCTCTTTGAAGAGACTGGGATTCAAAGTGCTCATATACAAAAATTTTTAGGTATTCATTATCCAAAAGAAAATGGACCAGATTGGTATGTTTTTGTCTGTGAAACGCAGGAAAATCTTTTAGATCAATGGGTACATTATTGTCATGATGATGGTGGTTTAGAATTTAAATTTTTTTGGCATTTTTTATATACAAAACCTACGAGTGACTGGCACCCATTATTTCAGGACTTATTGGTATTTATTCAAGATAATTATGAATCAAAATATAAATGATTATCATGTTTTCGTAAGACTGTCATAAAAATGATTTTAAATGATGTAACACCTTTATTTAAAAAGATTTATATGAAAAAGCTTACTTATTCTTTGCTTACTTTGGTCATTTTAGGATTAACTGCATGTAATGATGATGACAATGATGTGCATAATGAACCTACTGTCACAGTGCCAACCTTAGTTTCATTTGCTCGATTAGATGTTGAAACTTATGCTTCGGGACCGAATTCGGGAAGTTTTGTCAAAGGTGCTAATGGTATTTTTCCACCATTTAAAGGGCAGCCAGTACAAGGTTTTTCTGGTGCTTTAAAAAATGGTGATGGTACTTATATGGTCATGGCTGATAATGGTTTTGGTACACAGGATAATTCTTCAGATTTCCTATTACGAATTTATCAAATTAAGCCTGATTTTCGAACTCAGACGACTGGCTCTGCAAAAGTTCAAGTCATGAGCTTTATTCAGTTACGTGATCCAAATAAGCTGATTCCATTTGATATTATCAATCAAAATACAACGGATCGTTTGTTGACAGGTGCAGATTTTGATCCAGAATCGATTCAAAGAACAGAAGATGGTAGTTACTGGATTGGAGATGAATTTGGTCCTTATTTGCTACATTTTGACAAAGATGGTGTACTGATTGATGCACCAATTTCATTGCCGAATCCCCTCAAAAAAGGGACAGAATTGCGTTCACCTCAGAATCAACTGAATAAAGCCAATATTAACTATGTTGAACCTTTAACACAGCAGAGTGGTGGTTTTGAGGGGATGGCATTGTCGAAAGATGGGCAATATTTGTATTCATTACTAGAAAAACCATTAATAGGTGAAACCAATAAGCAACTACTCATTTCACAGTTTGATATTAAGAAAAAAGCATATACTGGAAAATATTATTATTTTACTTTAAATGATCAAGCAACAAATATTGGTGACTTCCAACTCTTTGATGACAAGTCAGGTATTATTATTGAGCGTGATCCAAGTCAAAATAAGTTAGATGCTTATAAAAAACTCATTAAAATTGAACTAGGTGAGTCTGGTCAGGCTGTAAAGCGTTCTGATCTTGTCGATTTGATGAATATTGCTAATCCTCATCATTTATATGGCACAATTCGAGACGGAGATATTGGAACTGAAAAGAATTTTGCTTTTCCATTTGAAACAATTGAAGATGTAATTATTGAAAATAGCACAACGTTAACTGTGTTGAATGATAATAATTTTCCTGGTTCATCAGGGCGTAATGGAAAACGTGCTGATGATAATGAAATTATTCAAATTAAATTACCTCAAGCACTTTATTAAATTTTAAGCAGATAAGAACAAGCCCCTTCATAAAAGGGGTTTTGTTTTTATGTAGTTCTAAAACAGGCGTATACTGAACAGACATAAGGAGTGATTATGTCTGATTTAGCCGAAAATGCAGATTATATAGAATATGGTAGTAAGTCTTTTATGGCGATTTTACTATCTTTGTTTTTGGCAGGTTTTGCAGTTTTTTCATCGTTGTATTGTGTGCAACCAATGATGCCATTTTTGGCAAAGTTTTTTCAGATTTCTCCAACTCATAGTAGTTTTCCACTGTCATTTTCGACCATTGCTTTGGCTTTAGGGCTCCTTTTTGCTGGCTTAATTTCGGATCGTTTTGGTCGTAAGCCGATTATGGCAATCTCATTATTTTCTACAGCAAGCTTACTCTTACTAAGTGCATTTTTACCTTATTGGGAGGTATTTCTTGCAACCCGAATGATGGTTGGATTAGCAGTAAGTGGCGTTGCATCTGTTGCCATGACTTATATTGGCGAAGAAATTGCACAAAAAGATGTCGGTTTTGCTATGGGACTATATATTTCAGGGACAGCAATCGGTGGAATGGGTGGGCGCTTGATTGCAGGAGTATTGCTGGATTATATTTCATGGCAAACAGCAACGATGGTTATCGGTGTGCTTAATTTATTGATTGCTTTGGTTTTTTATATTGCTTTACCAGCTTCTAAACACTTTAAGTCTTATCCAATTCAATTTTCTCGTTTTATCCAATCATTTAAGAAAAATTTATCTGATCCTAAGTTACGGTTGTTGTTTGCACAAGGTTTTATTCTGATGGGATGCTTTGTCACTGTGTTTAATTACATGAGTTATCATCTTTTGGAAAAGCCTTTTGAACTGTCACAAACTTGGATCGGTTTAATTTCGATTGCTTATTTATCAGGAGTTTACAGTTCACCACGTGCAGCCAGTTGGAGTAGAAAGTTTGGTCGAGACAAAGTTTTAATTGCAATGTTTACCACGATGATTCTTGGTTTATGGATCATGTTAATCCCTTCACTTTGGGTTATTTTAATTGGATTATTGATCTTCACCTTTTCATTTTTCGCAGCGCATTCAACCTCAAGTAGTTGGGTTTCGGTTCAATCTTTACAGTATCGTGCAGTTGGATCATCACTGTATTTATTTTGCTACTATTTAGGTTCAAGCTTTTTAGGAAGTGCCAACGGTTTAGTCTGGGAAAAGTATGGATGGTTGGGATTAACCCTGACCATCACAATGGTATTATTCATTGGTGTATTGGTTGCCTTAAAACTACATCAAATGCAAAAAATGACGATACATCATTAATGTTTTAAATTACTTTGAATAAACTCAATACTACTTTTTTTCAATTGCTCCAATGCTTCCGCTTCTACAGGATAATGTCCGCCTTTAGGTAATAATACGACTTGATGCGGAACTGAGAGTCGATCTAAAACAGGTTGACTCAGTTTAAGTGGTGTCCAGTGATCTTCAGCAGGCTGCGTCAATAGAACTGGACATTGACTAAAACTGGATAAATCATATTTAGGTTTATAATTCATATAACTATTTAGAAATTGAATAGACATACTATTACCTGCTGAAGTGTTATCTTGCAGCATAATTTTTAATGCTTTTTTATTATTTGTTAAGGCATACATTTTAGAAACAAGGGACATGGGCAATGGAATACTTTTCACGACTGGGGTCATTGCTCCAATTTTCATACTTGGAAGAAGAGCAGGGCTTAAAGGGCTAAAACGCATGGTTGCTTTTTTTACACCTACTCTTTGTTGGTCTAGAAAAGTCATTCCAATGATGCCTTTAATATTTCTATTTTGCATTGCGACATGCATAGTTAGCATACCACCAGCAGATAAACCATAAAGAAAAATTGGACGATCATCTTTTTGAGCTTCAGTGTTGACAAAATCATTGACCAATTGCACCCAGTCATCATAACGAATTGCACTTTTTGAAGGATATTCAGTTAGCCCATAGCCTGGTAAATCGAGTGCTATAGTTTCATAACCTGCTTGTGCTAAAGGATGCCCTAAAATTAAACTGAGCTGTCTACCATTCGTTCCAACGCCATGTAATAAAATTATTTTCGCGGTAGATTGTGGTTGTGGATAGGTGTCAACATGAACACGGTAACTGTGCCATGACCAAAAATATTCTTGCGGTGCATTTTCATTGGTGAGTCGATATTGTTCTGGTAACTGATTTTGTAAATCTTTCCATGCTTTTTGTTCGGTATAAGTTTTGGCTTTGAGAGAAGAAGCCGATACAAATGTATATAAAAATACGATAAAGGATAAAAAAATCTTTTTTAGAACCATGATGTAGTTCTCGTTTTATTGTTTGAGTGAGATTAAGTGAATTTTTTGAAAAAAGATGTGCAAAAATGTTTATTTATAATTATTTTATGATCATTTTTGCCAATTTTATAAATTAGTCATTGAATTTAAATAAAATATAAAATCAACCACTTGTCGGATTTTTATTCGATTACAACTCAAATAGCAAATATCGCTTTTAAAAAGTGATGTATTTTCAAGTAATTTATAAAAAAGAAGTAAATTTTCAGTTATTTGTTTTTGTGTGTTTTTTAATCAAGCAACATGAGGTAAATTCATGTTAAAATGATCAACTTTCATCTTAGATCTCTCCCGATCGCCAACTGCCAATCGAGAAATTCACCATGTCGACCGCTTATACTGCTCAAACTGCGCCTACTGCGTTGTTTGATTATGACAAATATTGGGCATCGTGCTTTGAACCCGCACCATTTTTGCCAATGTCACGTGAGGAAATGGATTTACTCGGCTGGGACAGTTGTGACTTTATTTTAGTCTGTGGCGATGCCTATATCGACCATCCATCTTTCTGTTCAGGAATTATCGGGCGTACTTTAGAAGCGCAAGGTTTCCGTGTCGGGATCATTGCACAGCCTGACTGGACTTCTGCTGAAGCATTTAAAGTCTTAGGTAAACCGAATATTGCATGGGGCGTGACCGCAGGCAATATGGACTCCATGATCAACCGTTATACGGCAGATCGTAAAATCCGTTCGGATGATGCCTATTCGCCTGATAATCAACCGAATAAACGTCCAGACCGTGCCGCGACAGTGTATTGCCAGCGTGTACGTGAGGCGTATCCCGATGTTCCTGTTTTGTTGGGCGGTATTGAAGCTTCTTTGCGTCGTATTGCGCATTATGACTATTGGTCAGACAAAGTTCGTCGTTCGGTGTTGATGGACTCGAAAGCTGATTTACTCATGTATGGTAATGGTGAGCGTTCAATTACTGAAGTCATGCATCGTTTGGCGCGTGGTGAAAAAATCACAGACATTACCGATGTGCGTGGTACAGCATTTATTATCAATAAACATAATCGTGCGTCTAAAGCGAAATTTGTTGAAATCGCGTCTAATGACGTCGATGCGATTGGTCGTGTCGATCCAATCATCAACCCTTATGTGATGACGGAAGATTTGGACGGTTGTGAAATTGAAAAAGATAAGGGCAACTCTTTAACCCAATATCAAAATTTCCAAAAAGAATTGGTTGCCAATCCGATCGTCCGTGAAGGCGATAATTTGGATGAAAATACTCAAATTGTCCAATTACAGCCCGCATCTAAAGCGATTAAACACAAATTGCCACCACGTGAATTGGCAGTGATTCGTTTACCTGCTTTTGAAGATGTAGCGAATGATCCTGTTTTGTATGCACACGCTAACCGTATTTTGCATTTGGAAACCAATCCAGGGAATGCACGAGCAATGGTTCAGAAGCATGGTGAACGTGATGTATGGTTAAACGCACCGCCGATTCCGTTAACCACAGAAGAAATGGATTATGTGTTTGACTTGCCTTATGCACGTCTGCCACATCCTTCGTATGGGGAAGCACGTTTCCCTGCATTCGACATGATTAAATTCTCTGTGAATATCATGCGTGGCTGTTTTGGTGGTTGTACCTTCTGTTCGATCACAGAACACGAAGGTCGTATTATTCAGAACCGTTCTGAAGAATCCATTTTGCGTGAAGTGGAAAAAATCCGTGATACTGCACCGGGCTTTACCGGGATTATTTCAGACTTAGGCGGACCAACGGCAAATATGTACCGTTTGGCGTGTAAAGACCCTGAGATTGAAAAAAACTGTCGTAAACCTTCATGTGTATTCCCGGGTGTATGCCAAAACTTACATACCGATCATGCGCCATTAACACAGTTGTATCGTAAAGCACGTGCTTTGCCAGGCATTAAAAAGATTTTGATAGGCTCTGGTCTGCGTTATGACCTTGCGGTATTGAATCCTGAATATGTCAAAGAGCTGGTACAGCATCATGTCGGTGGTTATTTAAAAATTGCGCCTGAGCATACCGAAAAAGGTCCACTCAATAAGATGATGAAACCGGGCATAGGCACTTATGACCGTTTCAAACAAATGTTTGATCGTTTTAGTAAGGAAGCGGGGAAGGAACAGTATTTGATTCCGTACTTTATCGCTGCGCATCCGGGTACGACTGATTATGACATGATGAACTTGGCGATCTGGTTGAAGAAGAATGGTTTCCGTGCCGATCAGGTTCAAACCTTCTATCCATCGCCAATGGCAACGGCGACCACTATGTACTACACAGGTAAAAACCCACTAGCGAAAGTGGCACGTTATACTGAAGATGTAGACATCGTTAAAGGTGAGAAGCGTCGTCGTCTGCACAAAGCTTTCTTGCGTTATCATGATCCAAACAACTGGCCTTTACTGCGTGATGCGTTGAAAGAAATGGGCCGTCCAGATCTGATTGGGAATTCGAAACAGCATTTGATTCCGACTTATCAGCCTGCAAGTGTTGAGGGTGAGTACAAGTCTGCACGTAAGAAAAACTCAAGCGTGGCGGGCGACTCGCAGAAACGTACAGGTGAACAAGGTAATCGAAGCAAAGCGGGACAAGGTCAAAGCCGTCCATCGAATACCAAAAAACGTCCAGAACGTGGTCAGATTTTGACACAGCATACAGGTTTACCACCACGTGAAACAGGTGATAAAAAACCGTTTGGTGGCAATGTGAAAGCGAAGTCTAAGCCAAAAAATAAAGCTTAAGTTTTAAAATAGAAGAGGATGTGTAAGCATCCTTTTTTTATATTTGAGTGAAAAATAATTAGATAAAAAAACATCCTTTTTCATCTAAAAAATTAAATTGTCTAACAATATTTCGATTATTTCATCGGTTAAAGTTGAATTCCATGAGCATTATCGCTATAAATGGATATAAATGTCATTTCTTTGTCATAAGAACAAGATATTTTTAATGTCGTTATTGATCAAATCAGCAATACATAAGTAAATGATCAAAAATCTAAAGTATAAGATGGGATCTTATATGTTAGATGGTAAATTGAAGTTATTGATGGAAAAGTGAAATAAAAGACGGTAATAAATCGTTTTAAATTATAAAAATAGATAAGGAAAGGAAATCATGGATTTAATGATTCTTGTGACCCTCGCTATACTCGCTATTGTGAGTTTGATTGCTTATAATGGTTTGAAAAATAAGCAAAAAGTGGATAGCGTGTTACGCCAACGTGCAGTTTTTAATTCGCATGAATTAATGACTTATAGCCGTATAAAAGAAATTTTACCTACAGCCAATATTTTGGCTCATGTTTCTTTTGATGCATTATTAACAACCAAGTATTTACATACACGTCGTAAATATCAAAAAATGTTTGCAGATTTTGTTGTTTTAGATCAAGACTTTAAAGTTATCTCAATTATTACTTTAAATGATCCTAATGCTTTGAAACGAATGAGTGCTGATAATAATCAAGATACCTTGCTAGAAATGGCAGGTTATCGTGTCATTCGTTATTTTGGTGTACCAGAATATCAAAAATTACGTGAAGATTTTTTTGAAGATTATATCCAAACACATGATGTACATGCTTTAGATGCTTCATCAGCTCAATTAGAAATATACGCTGAGCGTATTGCCCGCTCTCGTGTTTATGGATAATGATAAAAAATGCATGGCTGAGCATGCATTTTTTAAATATAAAATTTAAAGAATTTGTAGAACAAACAACCGAATTTGAATCATAAATTTAATTCTGATTATTCATTGATTATTCAGGTTTTACTGCAACAACCGTCATTTCAACCAATACATCAGGATGATAAAGTTTAGCTTCTACACACGTTCTTGGTAGAGCTTCAATATCTGCAACCCATGCATCCCATAGTTCATTAAATGCAGCATAGTCATTTTCAATATCTTTTAGATAAATGGTGACGGACATGATATGACTTTTGTCCGTGCCTGCATCGGCAAGAAAACGATCAATTATATCTAAAGTCTGTTGAGTTTGACCTTGAATATCCAAGCTCAGGTCAGAAGCGAGCTGACCCGCCAGATGTACTAAATTGCCTGAAATGGCAATTTCAGAAAAGCGTTTTTCGACATGTAAGCGTTGTACAGCCATGCAAATATTCCCATTATCTTGATGTTGTTCAGTGTAGGGGATTACGGCTGATCTGCAAATCAGCTTTATGCAGTTTTAGTATAGTTATCGATACATCGTAATTTTTTCATGTGGAAAATCAGTAGACAATGTGCATCTGGACAAATAATTAGATTGCCCAAATTTAAAAATGGAATCTGTTGAGTTCGCAATAGATTTAGGCAATCAGCAAGGCTGCATTGGGGTGGGCAGAGTTGTTGTATTTTTCTTACAGAATCAATGATTAAGTGATGCATGGTAAGCTCCGTGAAATGGATAAAATGATGGATGGCATTGCACCATCCATAGATGAAAATTAAGGTTGAGGAGGTGTATAAGATTTTAGTTCACGATTAGGACGATGGCTGATCTGATACCAGTCGATATTACGGGTAATGAACATCACCACAGCGAGTAGGACAAAGGCAATGACAGAGCCGATAAGGAAAGTCTTGCCTGAAGACTGCAACAGCATATACATGATGGCGTAGAGTGAACTGAGAATAATGCCGAATAAGATTGCAGGTTTAAAACCTTTCATCACGAAGAATAAGTACCATGTCATTAAGCCGACACAAGCGATACTCGCCACGACATATGCCCATGCAAAGGCATAGTACTCGCTGATCGAAAGGAGTAGAACAAAGAAAATCCCTTGTGCGATTGCAACCAAAGAGTATTGAATTGGGTGAATACGTAAGCTTTTCAGCACTTCAAATAAGAAGAAACAACCAAAGGTGATGATAATAATGACAATACCGTATTTAATCGCACGGTCAGTTTGAGTGTAGACATTTACCGACTCTAAAAATTCAGTGCTTAAACCACTTTCAGTGATGGCTTGACCTTCTTCATAAGCTGCTTCTGCAGTCGCAGTATTGCTAAACTGACGTAGACATTCATTATTATCACATTCGGCAAGTCGATTCATATTTTGATTGCCTAGTGCAATATTTTTCCATTGAGCACTAAATTGTTGATGACTACTGGTTTTTTCAAAGGGTAAATTTTGCCCAGAATATTTGGCATCTGCCCAGTTCCCTTTGGCTTGGTAGCTGATATGACGACTGGTTGGAACAAGGGTAAATTTACCTAGACCGATCAGATCTGTATTTAAGTCAAAGCTAAAACCATTTTGTATGGCTTGGATTAACTCAGGATATTTTTTGGCAGAAATACTCATAAAGTCAAAACTAGAACGACCATTGCTTTGGCTGCCCATTTCAAAGGCATATTTTTTATTGAGTATTTGCAAGGTCGGTTGTGTGTTTAAACCTCGTGGATCATGGATTGGAAATACGATTTCGGCTTTATCCCATTGATAATGATGAGCTTCCAATGTTGGTTTTTGAAACATACCTTTGGCAGAAAGTTGCGCGTTATAACTGATGGCGCGATAAATCGTACGTTTATAAGTATCATTAGAAACATTGAAATTGGCTTGCCATTGTGTACTATCTGCATTGATCAGCATGACATGTTCTTGAATACATGAATATTGCTCATTGTTTTTATTGATACATGTGCTTGCTTCTTTGTCTTTATAAGGCACACGGATAAAGGGCGAAATAATGGTTTGTGGGCTGATGTTATTACGTGAAATTTCAGTGAGGAAGGCTTGTTGGTAGCCTTGTCGTTCATAGACAAGACTGGAGATAAACAATAAACCTGCCGAAAAGATTGCTACGAGAATGACAATCGCAATGATTTTGAGGGTGAGAAAACTCGAACGCATGATGGTGTCCTGAATCTTATTGTGTCAGGACATAGTCTGCAAAAGCGTTGTGTACTTTATTTGCGTTGCGGTTGAGCTTTGTGTGAAGTTTAGGTGAATTTTGATTGGATCAATGTTCTAAGGCAATTGAATTTTGACCATGACCCCTTGTAGATGGGGTTGTAGTCGGGCAATGTGATTCGTTTGAACATTTTCAATACTAATCTGCCCATGATGTTGCTCAATCACTTGTTTGACAATACTTAGACCAATCCCCGAACTGCGTTGCTGTGACACAGGGCGGGGCAGAGAAAAATAGGTTTCAAAAACTTGGTTCAGTGCATAATCAGGAATCCAGGGACCTTCATTAAAAATATACAGTGCTGTTTTTTGCTGAGGCAGTCGGTGTAACTGAATCAGAATTTTGGCCGATTCTGCGGAAAAATCGAGGGCATTGTCTAGAAGATTGGCGAGCGTTTGTTGAATCCAAAAACGATCAGCCATCATCATGCACTGAGCATCCAGATCAAGTAGACACTGTATATTTTTACTGTGTAACTGACTGGCGTGTTGGTCGAGCACTTGTTGAATGAGTTCAGCCAGATTAACTGTTTGCAACTCAAGCTGATGTTTGGATTTTTCCAGTCGGGTCAGCAATAACATTCGATCAATCAGGCTTCTTAAACGCTGACTTTGGGTATGGATATGTGTGGCAAACTGTTGTTGGTCATACAGTGGCAAATCTTCTTTGAGCAGTTCGGCACTGGCTTGAATGGCAGTCAGCGGGCTTTTTAGTTCATGGGTCAGTGTATTGACATAGTGTTCCACATAGGCCCGATCTTCAAGTTTTTCCCGCATGGTTTCAATGGCTTGAGCCACAAGATTCAGCTCCTGTGCCGAACGGAAATGTGGCGTCTGATTGACAGGTGCAAGTGCCTGTGCGTATTTACGTACCCGATCAATGCTGTGTTTCAGCCAATAAGCGACTAAACTGGCTAAAAATAAACTCAGTAAGGTAATCCAGATGGCTTGTTTAAATAATTGATTTTCTGAACGTTGAATATAAGGTTGTACCGAGCTGTTCGGTTTACCAATGCTGACCACCCCAATCAGTTGCTGTTGTTGATTGACCTGATAATAAATTGGCGCTGCAATGTACATGGTACTGCTGTCACTATCTTCTGCATAACTGCGGGTTGAGCGCACGCCGTATTTACCTTGCAGGGTCAGATAGACATCATTCCACTTGGAATAGTCCTGACCTGTCGCAATGCCCTGAGAGTCATAGATGACAATGCCTTTGGCATCGGTAATATAAATCTGCTGGTTAATTTCTTTTTTATTGTGCTGCCAGATGGTGGCATTCAGTTTACGGTTCAGTGCTTTTTGAATTTTTTCATCGAACTGCGGAGTGCTGACCTGATGCTCATACACATCTTGTGCGACCAGCATGGCAATAATATTGGCATTTTCAGCAAGCGTATCTTCTACGACCTGACGTACATTGGGTTTGACTTGCTGGTTAAATGTATAAGACATGAACCACAAACCGAGCAAAATGATCAAACCAAAGAAAAACCAGATACGAATGAAAATGGACATGTTTTAGCTGATCCGTTTTAAGCGATAACCAAAACCACGATGGGTTTCAATCGGGTCTTGTTCGGGTGCAATTTGTTTGAGCTTATTACGGATACTTTTAATGTGTGTATCTACGGTTCTTTCTAAACTATGTTCAGGATGCTCCCAGACATGATCCATTAACTGTTGCCGACTAAAGACTTGTTCAGGGCGATCAATCAACAATTTAAGTAGACGATATTCATAACGGGTCAGTTGCAGCAGCGTACCAAAATATTGAATTTGCAAAGCTTCATCTACACAATGCCAAACAGTGGATGAACTCAACTGAGCGCTTGAATCAGGCGTGTTTTGCACAGCTTGTAATTGTGCCTGTATTTCCATTCTGCGCCAGATGGCTTTGATTCGAGAGACAATTTCACGAGAACTAAAGGGCTTGGTACAGTAATCATCCGCTCCAATTTCCAGCCCCACAATCCGATCAATTTCATCATCACGGGCGGTTAAAAACAGCAGGGGAGTATGGCTAAACTGACGGATTTTTTTACAGACTTCAAAACCATTTAAGTCAGGTAAGCCGATATCTAAAATAATAAAATCAAAAGCTTGCTGCTGAATATATTCAATCGCTTGAAGCCCTGTATTTGCCCAAGTCACTTGCCATTCTTCACGTTCAAGTGCATAACGCAGTGGCATTAAAATTGCGGCATCATCTTCGACACACAGAATCTGTTTTTTATTATTCATATTGCTGAAATATCTTTGAAAATCAGTTTGAGTGTACTGAATTTAAATTTTTTAGGCGAATCATTTCAGTGAAGTTTAGGTGAACTTTAAAAGAGAGAGAATGTTTTGATTTACAGCTTGGGGGAGGGTATTTTGTATAATGAAGCGTTGTACAGCGAATTTGAAATAATGAAGTTTATCCATCGATATTGTCTGAGCGCCCTGTAACATTCGGATTTGATCGTCACGCCAATCACAGGACAGCAGAGCAAAAGTATTGGTGACTTTTGATCTCTCAGCTACTACATGGATAATGTAGCGCGTGGAATAGATTACTCTAATTTAGCGTAAACAGGGTAAATATTTGTACAAAATAGGTTCTTTTGCTTTAAAAATAGCCAAAAGTATAAGATGAAAAATTATGATGAGCCAGTTAACTCATTTTTACCATAAAGAAAGTTGGTTTTCTTGTTGAGCTTCAGCGAGTTGGTAGAGTTCAACGCCAATCAGACGAAACTGTAAATGTTCAGCAATTTGCATTTCACTTAATAAAGTCTGTACCACCTGAATCATATCTTGCTGTGAACTAAGTGCCTGTTTAAAACTTTTACTGTGTTGTAAAACCTGAAAGTTTTTAAGTTTGAGTTTAACCGTTACGCCACGTGCTTGAAGTTGTTTTTTGACTAAAGCTTGCCATACTCGTTCAATGAGCTGGTTCCAATGAGATGTGCACTGCTGTAAGGTCAGATCATCATCAAAGGTGGTTTCATTAGAAATTTGTTGACGTTGTCGTTCAGCCTCAACGGGACGTTCATCAATGCCTTGAGCATATAAAAATAATTGTTTGCCATATTTTCCAAAATGATGAATCAGAGTATTTTCTTCAATTTTTTGTAAGTCTCCTAAAGTTTCGAGCTTGAGGCTATGTAATTTTTCTTGTGTAACTTTGCCCACACCTGGAATTTTTTTTAGTGGTAAATTCTGAATAAAGTGCTGTACCTGACTGGGTTTAATAACGCAAATGCCATTGGGTTTATGCCAGTCAGAGGCAACTTTGGCGAGGAATTTATTCGGTGCAACCCCTGCGGAAGCGGTCAGCCCAGTCAGCCTAAAAATATCGGCACGGATTCGTTCTGCCACTTCAGTTGCGCTTGGAATATTTTGCAGATTTTCTGTGACATCCAGATAGGCTTCATCCAGAGACAAAGGCTCAATCAAGTGAGTATGTTGCTGGAAAATCTGATGAATTTGGCTGGAAACAGCACGGTATTGATCAAAATGCGGTTCAATCACAATCACTTGCGGACACAGTTTTCGAGCTTGTGACATAGGCATGGCTGAGCGTAGACCAAATGCACGTGCAGGGTAAGACGCTGCCGCAATCACCGCCCGAGGATGATGTGAGGAAATCACCACAGGTAAATGTTTTAATTCTGGTCGCTCTCTCAACTCGACGGAGGCGTAGAAAGCATCCATATCAATATGAATGATTTTTCTCATAAAACACAGTATCAGATCGCTGTGGAATGATTCTAACTGATCTCATGATAAATCGGACGAGAAATTGTGAATTGGAATGTTTACTGCGATATGAATTGTCTTTTTAAAGTTTTTAAAAAATCATGTAAAGATGAAACTTAAAGATGATTTTGCTCTAAAAACCTTTTCCATTGATCTAAATCGCCATGAAAAACATTTAAATCTACAGGTTTGGCTATACCTTGAATTTTGCCTTGATTACTGCGTTGCCAAAACGTCCAAGGACGACCATCTTTTAAGTCGGGTTGATCTTGATATTCACGAATCCAAATGGGCGTATTTTTAAACTCTCCAATTAAAATGATGTTATAAAAATTTTTAGAGGTATAAAAAATCGGTTGTTTAGCAAAATGTTGTTGCAGTTGATCATGCATGATCTTGATTTGTTTCAATAACTGTTCTTTGGTAAAAGTGTTGATGCAATTACTGTCATATTCTAGATCTATCACGGGCGGCAGAGCATCTGGCTTATTCGGCACACTGCGAATAAAATTTTCAGCCTGAATTTGACCCTCACGACAGAGACGAAAAAAATGATAAGCACCTACTCGCATGCCTCTTTCACGAGCCTCTAGCCAATATTTTTGAAAATGATCATCTTGATAATCACCTCCTTCAGTGGCTTTTATATAAACGAACTGATATTGCTCTGGTGAAATTTTTTTCCAATCAATTTTGCCTTGATGGTGTGAAACATCAAACCCTTGAATTGGATAAGGCTCAGCAGAAGCGACATTGTGATGGAATAAGGTCAAATATAAAATTACCACACAGCAGCACAATGCCAAAGTCATGGCGCTATAACGGATTAGAGTTTGCTGTTTGATAATGGTTTTTTTTGACATTGTGGTTCTGATACAGAGGATGTCGATAGTTTAACGTGATCGACATCTCAATACGATCTTTGTTGTTTTACAAAGTTTAAATGATACGGTTTTTCGGAATCTGATAGAAAATAATGGCGGTGATAATATTTATAGCACCTAAGCAAATGAGTGTGCTGTGAAATGCTAAAGTAATTTCTGCTTCACCAAAATAGCTTGTAAAGACATTCAGTAAAGTCCCCGCTAAAGCAACACCTATACTCATCGACAGCATCATGATCATGGATAAAAAACTATTGCCACTACTGGCATCTTGCTGTGGTAAATCCTTGAGTGTTAAGGTATTCATTGCGACAAATTGCAATGAATTTAAGGTGCCAAAAACAAAAAAATGTAATGTTCTTAACCATATTGGTGTATCAGCATTGGTTAAGGCAAAACTGGCGATACAAGCACCAACAAGGACAGTGTTGACGAGCAATAAGCGACGATAACCAATTCTGGAGATGATCGGGCGAATAATGGGTTTGGAAAATAACGAACCGAGCACAATAGGTGTGAGCATAACCCCTGTCATAAAGGGTTCCATTTTAAAGGCAACTTGCAGCATTAATGGCAAAATAAAGGGAATGGCATTACTACCAAAACGTGCAAAAAAATTACCTAAAATCCCAATAGCAAAAATTTTATTTTTAAATAATTTACTGCGGAATAAGGCATTTTGATGGGTATGAGCATGGTAAGCATAAATGAATGCTGCCAATACACCTGCAGTCAATAAACCGATACTAAAATAGCGAGAAACTTCATGACTGGTGATATTTTCAATACCCAGTGCGAGTCCAACCATTGCAATGACTAAGAGTATAAAACCACTAAAATCAAACTTTTTAATTGTTGGCTCAGTGATATTGGGCATGGCTTTAAAAGTCACGAAAATACCTAATAAGCCTATAGGCAAATTAATCAAAAAAATCCAATGCCATGAAGCAAATTCAACCAACCATCCACCTAGAATAGGTCCCATTAAAGGTCCCATCAGCCCTGCGAGACTCATTAAACTCATGGCAGACAAAAACTGTTCACGAGGAATGATTTTCAGCATAGCAAGACGCCCAACAGGCAATAACAATGCACCACCAATGCCTTGTAGCACTCGAAAAGCGATCAGCATATTAAAGTCATTGGAAAATGCACATCCTAATGATGCAACAGTAAAAATGACGATGGCAGAAAAAAAGATATTTCGTACACCAAAACGGTCAGCCAGCCAACCACTGAGGGGAATACAGGCTGCGACGGAAAGAACATAACTGATGACCACACCATGCATACGCAAAGGGTCTTCCTGTAAGCTCTTTGCCATTGCAGGAAGGGCAGTATTAATAATGGTCGTATCCAGTCCTTGCATAAAAAAGCCAATAGAAACTAAAAAGACCAAGAGATAGAACTCAGGTTGTAACTTTTGATGCAGTGGCGTGGCAGTCATGGCTGTATTGAATTTGACCAATCGGATGAATAGTGTAGAACAATCATTAAGTTAAATCTGTAAGAAAAGATTGTTTTCTTAAAGTATGAAAATTTATATATATTTGAGCGAATGATTGAGTTGATTTTTTGTATATTTTTTAATTTTTTGCAAAATATGAGAAATTAAAAGTTTGAAAATTTATGAAAATGTCATAATCTCGCACACTTTATCAAAATGAAGAATGTGATTTTATGCATTTGACTCGAGGTTTGGTGCAATGAGCATTGATATATTGATGATCATCGGCTTTTGTCTCGCTGCTTACTCAATTGTTGGCAATGATGTACCTCAGACATTAGGCACGTTTATTTCATCGAATGCACATCGTCCATGGTGGATCCTTTGGTTATATACCAGCACTATTTTAACGACAGTTTTATTATATGGTTGGTGGGTTTCAGGTATAGGTGATGCATCTTATGGGCGTTTAGAAACGATACCTTTTCCTAAGGAAGGAATGACATGGTTATATATCATTCCACCGCTGATTTTATTGTTTTTAACACGCTTTGGTATTCCTGTAAGTACAACTTTTTTAGTCCTCACGATTTTTTCTCCAACCAGTTTAAGTGCAATGCTGACCAAGTCAATGATGGGGTATGCCGTCGCATTTATTGTTGGAATTATTATCTATCGCTTTGTGATGAAAAAAGTCACAATTTACTTTCATGAAACACGCCATCAAGCGACCTCTAAAAAGTGGATTGGCATTCAATGGGTAGCAACAGGCTTTTTATGGAGCCAATGGTTGATCCAAGATTTAGCCAATATTTTTGTTTATGTTCCGCGTGTTGTTCCATTTTGGTTTATGCTATTTGCCATCGCTGTATTTATTATTTTATTAGGAATGGTGTTTTATCAACGTGGTGGAGCCATTCAAAATATTATTGATACAAAAACGGGTGTGCAAGATATTCGTTCTGCGACCATTATTGATTTTATGTATGCATTAATTTTGTTGGTGTTTAAGGAACTCAGCAATATTCCAATGAGCACAACATGGGTGTTTTTAGGTTTGCTTGCAGGTCGGGAATTTGCAATGGCGATGCATTTACACGAAGTCAATAAATACCGCACTTCACGTAATGTCAGTAAAGATGCGATGAAGTTATTGTTTGGTTTAGTGGTGAGTATTTTACTTGCACTGGTGTTACCGTGGGCATATCACTGGATTGAAAATTTACTTTAAATAAAAGATAAAAAATCGAGCCAATTGCTCGATTTTTTATATCTATGATGTTGATTTTAAATAACAAATTTCTTTGGTGTTTGTAGATTTTTAATCGCACTAAAAATCTCAGCTTCTGTTTCACAGACAATCAACTTTGCACGATGCTGAGGAGGCAAGAAGCCTTCTTGTACGGCATGATCAAGTTGCGCAATCATATGATTATAAAAGCCATTTACGTTATAGAGCATCATGGGTTTCTGATGTTGATTCAGTTGTCCCCAAGTTGCAATTTCTAAAATTTCTTCAAAAGTACCCAAACCACCAGGTAATGCGACAAAAGCACTTGCACGCTCTGCCATCATTGCCTTACGCATATGCATATTTTCGACTACATGTAGTTCTGTTAAATGATTATGTGCAACTTCGTAGTCCAACATAAACTCAGGAATAACACCTACAACTTCACCGCCATGTTCAGTGACAGTATCTGCGACTTGCCCCATTAAACCAATACTTGCACCACCATAAACAATACCAAAACCATGTTCTGCAATACCTTGAGCCAATTGGATTGCCTTTTCTTTATACACTGGGTTATGACCAAAACGAGAACCACAATACAATGCAATTAAAACTTGAGTTGCTTTATGTTCAACAGGGAGAGTGGTTGAAATTGGATTTGCTAATACATTATTCATAAATTATTTTTCACCTTCTTTATCATCTTAAACCTTTATTTTTCATTATTATTCTACGGTATAAATATGACAAGATTGCATCAAGTTATGTTTAGTTTGCAATAATTTGTAATGTAATTGATATTTCGGTTTGGCTTTGATTGTAATTATTATAGATTTTGAAAAAAAAGATGAATTCCTAAAGAGTCTTGATATAATTCAATTCTGTTTTACAACATCTGAATGAACATGGGTAGTGGTTGTAGTCGCTCCGAAAAAATACATTTTTTATCTATAACAAAAGCATTCCATCAATTGAATCTAAATTCTATTTTATTCAAAAATCTAATGCATCACCGTAACATGGAGGTTCACCATGATTTTTGAATGGATGTCTGATCCATCAGCATGGGTTGGTTTAGCCACGCTTGTTGTACTTGAAATAGTTCTAGGTATTGATAACCTCGTTTTTATTGCTATTCTGGCGGAAAAGCTACCGCCAGAGCAGCGTAATAAAGCACGTATCGTTGGTCTGATGCTGGCACTTTGTATGCGTATGGTGCTACTTGCTTCTATCGCATGGGTGATTACGCTAACGAAACCACTATTTCATATTCTTGAACACCCATTTTCTGGGCGTGATCTAATCTTACTCTTTGGTGGGGTTTTCTTACTATTCAAAGGTACGATGGAACTTCGTGAACAACTTGAAGGGCATGGCGCAATTAAAGAAGAAAATCCTGTCCATGCTGCCTTTTGGATGGTGATTGTTCAGATTGTTGTACTTGATGCGGTGTTCTCTTTAGATAGTGTTATTACTGCGGTAGGCATGGTAAAAGAGCTTTCTGTGATGATGATTGCTGTCGTGATAGCAGTTGGAATCATGCTATGGGCATCTAAACCATTGATGGATTTTGTCAATAAGCATCCAACTATTGTGATCTTATGCCTTTGTTTCTTGATGATGATTGGTTTCTCCTTGATCGTCGAAGGATTTGGCTACCATATTCCAAAAGGTTATTTATACGCTGCAATTGGCTTCTCTGTGATGATTGAGTTCTTCAACCAAACGATGCGTAAAAATCAAGAAAAAATGGTCACAACGACAGACTTACGTTTTCGTACTGCATCGGCAGTACTGCGTATGCTTGGTGGAAAAAGCACTTCAAATTCAGACAATCAAAATAGTAAGGCTGATGATGTTTTAGCAACACAAGCATTGGCAGATGAGATTTTTGACTCAGAAAATAGTGCTTACCATAGCGTAATGGTACAAGGGGTTTTAGGTTTATCTGAGCGTCCTGTTAAATCGGTAATGACACCACGCCCCGAACTTGAGTGGCTAGATTTAGATGAAGATGAAGCCACAATTAAAGAAAACCTAATGTCGATGGCACATTCCCGTCTCATTTTAGCGCATGGCGAATTAGATAATATTGCAGGGATTGTTCCCACGCATAAAGTGTTAAATGACTATATTGAAACAGGTATTCTAGATTTTGAAAAACATCTACGCGAGCCTGTCATTGTGCATGAAAATGCACAAGTTTTGATGGTGATGGAACAATTACGTCAAGCACCCTTGCAAATGGCAATTGTATTGAATGAATATGGATCAATTGAAGGAATTGCGACACCAATTGATGTACTTGAAGCTATTGCAGGTGAATTTCCTGACGAAGATGAATTAGAGGCTGCGGCAGAAAGTCTAGAAGATGGCTCTTTAATGTTAGAAGGGTCTACAGATATTCGTCATGTTTCATTATTACTAGGTCGTGACTTGGTTGATGAGTCTGAGCAATATTCTACGCTTTCAGGTTATCTTCTTTTCCATTTAGGACGATTACCGCAAAATGGCGAACGCCTAGAGGCGGATGGTTATTTATTTGAGGTCGTCACAATGGATGGTCACAAAATTGACAAAGTTCATATTGTTGCTTTAGAACAGAAGCAAGATGATTAATTTTGCACACCATTTTTTAAATAAGCTGCTTATGCAGCTTATTTTTTTATATAAAAAATAATGAACTGGTGGTTTTTAAGTAGCGTTTTATCCTCAAAATAGATCATTCAAATTTAAGGTTCACTCTGCATATGTACTAAAAGATGTATAGAAATAAGATCAATACTGATATGAGTCATATTTGATTTAAAAAAAAGAGCGTATATCAAATACGCTCTTTTTTATTTCTAGTTTATGACTCTTTATTGAACTTCATTAATCAAGTTTTCTAAGGAATCATGAGATTCTTGACGTGGTGTTGATGGTTGTTGAGTACGATTATTCATTGCAGGTGGAGCTTGACGCGTAGGTGCAAGTACTTTTTCAACATCATTACTTTGACCTGGTAAATCATCAAAGTCATTTGATGGATTACGAACAGGTGCAACAGGTGCAGGACGATAAATTGGTCGAGCCAATGGTGGAGAAGTACGATATTGATCTTTCTTCGCCTGAGAATTATCTTCACTTGCTGCTTGATCACGTTGGTCACGTGCTACAGGGTCTTTGGCATCCTTGTCTAAACGAACCCATGCTGATGGTGTGCCTTCTAGGGCTTTACCCATAAAGTTTGTCCAAATCGGTAAGGCTGCAATACCACCATATTCACGACGACCAAGCGTTGATGGTTTGTCAAAACCAACCCATGCAATTGTCACTAATTTACCATTGAAGCCAGCAAACCAAGCATCTTTAGCATCATTGGTCGTTCCTGTTTTACCACCAATATCATCACGACCGATTTTTAAAGCGGCACGACCTGTACCATGTACAATTACGTCACGTAAGATATTTGCCATATCAAAAGCAGATTGTGACTTTAAAATACGTTGTGCTTGACGATACTTACTTTGTTCTTCTTTGCTCAGTTCTTTTTGCTCAGTTTTTTCTTCATTAGCTAAAGTCTGATTGGTCATTTCAATGACTTCATCATCTGGTGTAGTCGCTTCAGCATCTACCGTATCATTCTTTTCATTAATACATGAAATACAAGCATATTCTGGCTTAGCTTCGTAAATGGTTTTACCATAGGCATCTTCAATACGGCTAATGAAATGAGGTTGAACACGATAACCTCCATTTGCAATTGCTGCATAACCTGTCGCCATTTGCACAGGTAACACTTGTGGTGTACCTAATGCAATCGTGAAGTTACGAGGGATTTGATCTTCTTGTAAACCAAAGTCCATCAACAATTGTCGAGCACGTTCTACGCCAACACTTTGTAATAAACGTACAGAAACAGTATTACGAGATAAATACAAAGCACGACGTAAAGGAATCATCCCTAAATAACGACCATCAGAGTTTTTAGGCGACCAACGTCCGATGGTAATTGGATTATCATTCACCATACTATAAGGGGTCATACCACGTTCAAGCGCTAAAGCATAAATAAATGGTTTAATAGTTGAACCTGGTTGACGCCAGCCTTGCAAAGCACGGTTAAATTTAGACTGATAAAAATTATATCCACCAACCACAGCTTCAATTGCACCATCATTTGGGTTAATGGCAATCAATTGTCCTTGTACTTTAGGAACTTGAACCAATGACCATGCCGTTTTTTCTTCATTTGGTCGAAGGCGAATAATGTCTTTGACTTTAACGATTTGTGAAGCACGACTAAAACCACCGCCGACACTGTTGGCATTACGATAAGGGCGAACCCACGACATACCTGACCATGGCACAGTGACTTTTGAACCATCTTGCATTAAAGCATCAAAACTATTGGCATAAACTTTAACAACTTGTGCTGGGTAGGTATTGGCATAGGCAACAAACTCATTGAGTGGTTTGTCATGCGCTTCAGGACCGCGCCAACCATGACGACGATCATAATCTTCTAAACCTTTTTGAACAGCTTCTTCAGCATATTGTTGACGCTTGCTGTCGATTGTGGTGTAAATTTTATAACCAGAATCAGTTGCTAATTCACCAAATTTTTCAACCAATTCAGAGCGAACCATTTCACCTACATATGGAAATTTATTACTAATTCCACGAGCAGGCATACTTAAATTAATTGGTTCAGCCACTGCTTTTTGATATTGAGCTTGGTTGAGATAGCCTAACTGTAACATACGCCCTAAAATCCAATTACGACGCTCTAAAGCACGTTCAGGATTTGCAACAGGATTGTATTTTGAGGGTGCTTTCGGTAGACCTGCAATCATTGCCATTTGCGCAATGCTAAGCTGATCTAAATTTTTGTCATAATAAATCTTTGCAGCCGCTGCGATCCCGTAAGCATTTTTACCTAAGAAAATTTTATTGACATAAAGCGTCATAATATCTTCTTTCGATAAATTCTGTTCAATTTTTCTCGCTAAAAAAACTTCAGTTAACTTTCGCTTTAAGGTTCGTTCAGGAGAAAGATAATAGTTTTTTGCAACTTGCATGGTGATGGTTGAACCACCTGTTTGGGCACCTCCAGTGACAGATTCACTGACAGCACGTCCTAAACCCTTAAAACTTACACCGCTATGTTCAAAAAATGAAGAATCTTCAGCAGCTAAGAATGCATGAATAAAATTTTTGGGTATTTGATTGTATTCAACAGGTACAGAAAGTTTGCCGCCATACTCTGCAATTAATTGATTATCAGCAGTATATACCTGCATAGGTTTAAGTAATGGCGCCTTTTTTAAAGAGCTCATTTCTGGTAATGATGGCGCAATATAGAGGTACATTCCATAAAAACCCATCGGTATTGCTATTAAAATAATGATAATCAGCAAAAAAAATGGATGAACATACCCTGAACGAGATAGCTTTTTCATAACAAGTAAGTTTTAATAAGAGCTAATAGCAAACTAATTGACGGTCAGTATAGCTTTTCATTTAGCAGATTGTTAGATGACTTATTGTATCTATAAAAAATTTAGACCAACTGCAATCGGTTTGTGACGTTTTTGGGGATAAAAATAATAGGAATTTAATCGTGCTTAGAATAAGTCGTAAGCAAGTTAAGGGGCTTATAGGGGTAGATATTAGTTCGACCTCTGTAAAGATATTAGAACTCTCTGTTAAGAACGGTCGTTATTGGGTGGAAAGCTATGGACTAAGTCCATTGTTAGATGGAAGTGTGGTTGAAAAGAATATTCTCAACCCAGAAGCAGTATCCGATGCTTTAGAGCGTGCGGTTAATCTTGCGAATCCTCACTCTATGAACGCGGCTGTGGCAGTGACGAACTCTATGGTCATCCAAAAAGTGATCGAAATGGATGCAGACATGAATGATGATGAGCGTGAAGTTCAGATTCGTATGGATGCAGAGCAATACATTCCGTTTCCTTTGGATGAAGTGAGCCTAGATTTTGAAGTTTTACCTGACAAATTAGCAAACCCAAATCGGGTCAATGTTGTTTTGGTTGCAACAAGAACTGAAAATGTGGATTCACGTGTTGAAGTTCTAGAAATGACAGGACTTACAGCAAAAGTTGCAGATACAGAAAGCTATTGTATAGAACGTGCTTTTGAGGTGTTCTCAGATACACTGCCAATGGGTGCAAATATGGTCGGTATTTTAGATATCGGTCATACGATGACAACACTTTCAGTGATGCAAAATGGCAAAATTATCTACACTCGTGAACAGGTTTTTGGTGGCAAACAGCTCACTCAAGATGTGCAAAGTCGTTATGGCTTGTCTTTTGAAGAAGCTGGGCGTGCAAAAAAAGACCGTACTTTACCTGATGATTATGAAACAGAAGTTCTGATTCCATTTCTTGAAGCCGTCGTTCAACAAGCAGCACGTTCTTTACAATTCTTTTTCTCATCTTCACAGTTTAATGAAATTGACCATATTTTATTGGCTGGTGGAAATGCAAATATCCCTGGACTTGCGAAATTATTACAACAAAAATTAGGTTACCGTGTCACGGTGGCAAATCCATTTTTACAAATGGGATTTTCTCCACAAATTGACCTTAAAAAAATAGAAAATGATGCACCATCATTGATGGTTGCGTGTGGCTTAGCAATGAGGAGTTTTGATTAATGGCAAAGATTAATTTACTCCCATGGCGTGAAGAACTAAGAGAACAACGAAAAAAGCAATTTGTTGCGATTAGTATTGGAATCGCTGTATTGGGGTTTATCATCGTATTATTGGCTTGGTTATATTTCAATGACAGATTGGATGACCAAGAACAAGCAAATCAACTGGTTGTAAGTACCAATCAAAACTTAGATACACAATTAAAAACATTAGATGGTTTGCAAGAACAACGGAATGCCATTATTGAACGGATGAAACTCATTCAAGGTTTACAAGGGCAACGTCCTGTAACTGTGCGTTTAGTCGATGAGTTAGTGCGTGTGGTTCCTTCAGCAATGTACATTACTAAATTTACTCGTGTTGGAGATAAATTTACGATTGAAGGAAAAGCTGAAAGCCCAAATACAGTTGCTGATTTACTGCGTGGTTTAGAAGCTTCAGAATGGTATAGAAATGCGTTTATGAACTCATTCCTTGCGGCAGAAGAAAATAAAAATAAACCGACTACATCAGTTGTACCAAGAGCTGAAGAGTCTTATGGAAGTTTTGTTGTGAGTGTGGATCTTGGAGAAATTGCACAACCTGCAACAACAGATCCTGACCAAACTCAAGCAGTTGGGGGTGTTAAATGAGTCGCCAAGAACTTGATAAAATAGATTCGGTAAAAGATACACCAAAAAAGAAATCTATGTCGGTTGATAAATTTTTTCAACAATTTAACACACTCGATATGAACAACTATGGAAGTTGGCCTATTTCGGTCAAAATTACCTGTTGGTTGTTTATTCTTTTTGTTGTGTGTGCGATTGGGTATTTTTTAGTCATTAAGCCTAAGCTAGATGCGATTGATTCGGCACGAGCACAAGAACAAACTTTATTAAATGAGTTTAAAGAAAAAGATTCTAAACTGAGAAATTTACAGCAGTATCAAGCTCAGTTACAACAAATGCAAATTGATTTTACTCAACAACTTGAGCAACTTCCTAAGGAGACTGAAGTTCCTGATTTAGTTGAAGATATTAATATGACAGGCGTAAACTCAGGTCTGAAATTTAAAAATATTCGACTTGAAAATGAAGTTCGACAAGAATTCTTTATTGAACAACCTATCGCAATTGAAGCAACAGGGGATTACCACTCTTTTGGTCGCTTTGTGAGTAGTGTTGCGGCTTTACCGCGTATTGTAACTTTACATGACTTTACGATTACAGCAGAGCAAGCAAAAGACAGTAAATCTGATGTCCCATCAGTAAACTATTCTTTAAAAGCAAAAACTTATCGTTATATTGGTACTGATATTGAAACAGTGAAAACAGACAATACCACACAAGCTGGTGTGAATGCTCCTGCTGTACCATCAAGTTCAGCTTCACCTGCAGCTACGTCAAGTTCAAGTGACTCTTCAAATACAACAAGTAAAACGGGGAGAAAATAAGCATGAATTTATTTAAAATGATTGGCGGCATTTCTCTTGCTGTTGTTCTTGTTGGGTGTGATTCACGTATTGACGCTGTGAACCAACAGATGGCTTCGATTCGTAGTCAGCCACCTTTACCGATTGAGCCAGCACCAAGCTTTGATGCTGTTCCAAGTTTTGACTATTCGGCACAACAATTACGTAGCCCATTTTTACCAAGTTCATTGGCAAATGAACTCAAAATTATGGCTGGAAAAAGGGTTTATCCAAATCTTGCTAGACAACCTGAACAATTAGAAAGTTATGCGCTTGAAAGCTTAAATTTCAAAGGCAGCATGAAAGCACAGAGTGGGCAAATCGTTGGGTTAATCCAAACACCTGATGGCAAAGTGGAACGTGTGCAAAAAGGTAATTATTTGGGGATGAATCAAGGGCGAATTATTTCAATCAATCCAACTCGAATTGATCTTTTAGAAATCGTACCAGACGGCAGAGACGGTTATATTGAAAGACCTCGTAGTTTGATACTTATCGGTCAATTAGATTGAGAATGAATGAAGGAATAACAATGAAAAATAGTATTAAAAATTTTTGGGGTGGGGACGGCATATTTATGAACACTTATTTACGTCAATTTTCGATGGCAGCAGTGTCAATCGCAGTGATGCAAGCTGCGGCAGCACAAGTAACAATGACGAACATTGTACCTATGCAGCTACCAGGACAAGGTACTGAAATTCGTGTAATGTTCAATGGCTTACCACCACAACCTCAAGCTTATCAATTAGAATCACCATCTCGTTTGGTACTCGATTTTAATGATACAAAGCCAGCACTAAGCCAAACTGCAATTCCTGTATCAAGTTCTGAGGCATCTTCGATTAATGTTGCTTCTGATGAGAAGCGTTCACGTTTAACTGTTAATTTAAATAATAGTGGTGCATTTACAACACGTGTTGAAGGTAACACTTTTATTTTAAAAATTAATAGTGCAAATCAAGCCAATGCCTTGGAAAATTTAGGACCAAAAGTCACACAACCTGCTCAAGGTGTGGCTGATATTGGTTTCCAACGTGGAAATAAGGGTGAAGGTCAAGTCAGCATTAATTTAGCTGGTGTGAATACGCCTGTAGATGTTCAGCAACAAGGTAGTAAAGTTGTTGTCCGTGTCTTAGGTAATAAAATTCCAGCACATTTGATTCGTCGTTTAAATGTCAATGATTTTGCTACACCAGTTGCAACGATTGATGCACATAATGATGGCAGTAATGGTGTGATTACGATTCAGTCTACAGGTAGCTATGAATACATGGCTTATCAGGCTGAAAATAAACTGACGATTAGTCTAAAAAGACCTGAAGATACACGACCAAATAAACCAGCATCTAGCCAATCATACACAGGTAAGAAGATTTCACTCGACTTCCAAGATATTGAAGTTAGACGTGTTTTACAGCTTCTTGCAGATTTTACAGGGGTAAATATGGTTGCTGCTGACTCAGTTCAGGGCAATATTACCTTGCGATTAAAAGATGTACCTTGGGATCAAGCATTAGATATTATTCTTAAAACGAAAAATTTAGATAAACGTCGCAGTGGTGATGTGATCTGGATCGCACCTGTACCTGAGCTAATCAAATCTGAAGAAGATGAAGCAAAAGCGATTGCTCAAAGCATAAAACTTGCACCAATTCAAACTGAATATATTCAGCTAAGTTATGCCAAAGTTGCTGATGTATTAAAGTTATTAGAGGATTCACGTAATAGTAAAGGGGCAGAAGCAAATAGAACGGCAAATGATACTTCTCTAGCCCTTGAAAGTTTACTCAGCTCACGCGGCAGTGCAGTTGCTGATACACGAACTAATACTTTAATTATCAATGATACTGCTACAAATATTGATAAAGTTCGTAAAATGGTTGACCTACTCGATGTTTCTGTAAAACAAGTGATGATTGAGGCTCGTATTGTTCGTGCATCTACAGGTTTCTCCAAAGAAATGGGCGTGAAGTGGGGCATCTTTCTCAGGGTGTAACGCGTAATAATGACTTACTTGTTGGTGGTAGTGATCAAACACTTTGGGATTTAAAGACACCTGATGATGATGGTAAGTATACGATTACAAGACCGCAGAATTTAAACGTCGATTTAGGTGTGGCAAATGCTGCAGGTAAAATCGCCTTTGGTTTAATTAGCTTGTCTGACTTTATGCTTGATTTAGAACTTTCTGCTTTACAAGCTGATGGTTATGGTGAAGTGATTTCTACGCCAAAAGTCATGACGGCAGATAAACAAAAAGCCAAAGTGGCTTCTGGTCAACAAATCCCATATACCACGACAACAAACTCAGCAGCAGGATCAACTGCAACTACAGAATTTAAAGATGCTTTGCTTAGTTTAGATGTGACACCAAGTATTACACCTGATGGTAAAGTGCAAATGCAGTTGAATATTAGTAGTGATTCTGCAGGTGGTGTTGCACCAAATGGGGAAATCATTTTGAATAAGAATGAAATCAATACCAATGTGTTGGTGGATAATGGTGAAACTGTTGTATTGGGTGGTATTTTTGAGCAAGAAACTCAGAACACCACGACTAAGGTTCCATTCTTTGGTGATTTACCATATATCGGAAGCTTATTCCGAAAAGATGTGAAAAAAGATAATAAACGTGAGTTGTTAATCTTTGTTACACCAAGAATTATTAATGACAGTCGTAGCAGAAATCATTAATATACTTTCAATGAAAGCAATTCAATAGGTGACTCCTTGCCAAGCAAAGAGTTTGATTCCCTACCAAATTTATATTTGGTAGGGCCAATGGGAGCAGGAAAAACCACTGTTGGTCGACATTTGGCAGATCTGTTAGGGCGTGAGTTTTTAGATAGTGACCACGAAATTGAGCGCAAAACTGGCGCAACAATTCCTTGGATATTTGAAAAAGAAGGTGAACACGGATTTCGCTCTCGAGAGTCTACAGTTATAGATGAATTAACCAAGAAACAAAATTTAGTTTTAGCAACAGGCGGTGGTGCAGTCACTCAAGTTCTAAATCGAGATTATTTAAAAAATCGTGGAATTGTGATTTATTTGTATACACCTGTAGAGCTTCAATTACAAAGAACATATCGAGATAAGAATCGTCCTTTATTGCAAGTCGAAAATCCTGAACAAAAACTGAGAGAGCTCCTGAATATAAGAGATCCACTTTATCGTGATGTTGCTCATTATATTATTGAGACTAATCAAGGTGCGGCACGAGATTTAGCACAACGCATTTTACAATTGATTATTTCAAAAGAAATTATTTAGTACGAGTTGTTAGGCATAGGTATTCATGCAAACTTTACATGTTGAACTTGGTGATCGTCGTTATCCAATTTTTATTGGTAGTCATTTAAATCCACAACAATTACTTGAGCCTTATATCAAAGGTCAGCAAGTGATGATTGTAACCAATACGACTGTACAAGCGTTGTATTTAAATCATTATGTCGAGTCAATTGAAAAGTTGGGTAAAAAAGTCGCGACTTGTATTTTGCCTGATGGTGAAAAATATAAAAATATTGAGCATTTAAATCTGATTTTTGATGCATTACTTGAAGCGAATTTTAATCGTGATTGTACTGTGTTGGCTTTGGGTGGTGGTGTGATTGGTGATATGGCTGGTTTCGCTTCAGCTTGTTTCCAACGAGGCGTTTATTTTATCCAAGTACCGACTACTTTGTTATCTCAAGTTGATTCAAGTGTGGGAGGAAAAACGGGTATTAATCATCCTTTAGGCAAGAACATGATTGGTGCATTTCAGCAGCCTCAAGTTGTTTTAGCTGATATGGCACAGTTAAAAACATTACCTGAACGTGAATTATCAGCGGGTTTAGCAGAGGTTATTAAATATGCTTTGCTTGGGGATGAACAATTTTTAACGTGGTTAGAAGAAAATATAGATGGCTTAGTTGCTCAAGACCCTGAACTTTTAGCAGAAGCTGTTTATCGTTCATGTGCGCATAAAGCACGTATTGTTGCCAATGATGAAAAAGAGCAAGGAGAACGTGCTCTTTTAAATCTCGGTCATACTTTTGGTCATGCAATTGAATCTTATATGGGATATGGGGTTTGGTTACATGGTGAAGCTGTTGCAACAGGTATGGTGATGGCAGCGGATTTATCACAACGTATGGGATGGATTTCTATTGAAGATCTTGAGCGTACAAAAAAAATCATACAACGTGCGAAATTACCTATAGTATGTCCTAAAATTCCACTTGATGAATTTTTAGCATTTATGTCGCATGATAAAAAAGTATTAAATGGGCAACTTCGTTTAATATTACTGAAGCAACTTGGTCAAGCTGTCATCACGAAAGACTTTGATGTTGAGCTGATGAAGCAAGCAATTCTAGCGAATCAAATATAAAAAGGTACGTTTTACATGGCAGCAGTTCGAAAAAATTGGCAAAATATTCAACAATATATTTGGTTAATTATAGGATTGCTGTGCTTTGTTGCAGCACTAATTTTTTGGACATTAACAGATACCAAAGAATTGGTTGAAGTTGTCAATCCTATAGAAGAAACTCAAGTACAAATTCAACCTGAAAAAGTGGCTGCAACGACTCATCTTGGTGCATTGATGGATGAAGTACGACCACTAGAATTGACAACACGTGTCGTGGCATCAGGAGATCATGAGCCAGAATTTCGTGGTAATCGTTTTTTTGACGAAAATAAAAAAAATTACATCGTAGAATTATTTAAATCTTCAAATGAAGATGTGATTCGTGGATTTTTAATTAAGCAAGCTGATCGTAAAAATTTTATTTATTTTCGTTTAAGTGCAGAAGATCAAGCAGAGCAATATGTTGTTGCATATGGCGTCTATAAAAATGATGATCAAGCTAAAGCAGGGTTACAGCAACTTGCTGCTTTAAAACTTCCGCCTTCAATTCAACCTAGAGTTGTAAATTTAGAAGCTTATTCAAGTTTGGTGAATGATCTGGGCTCAGATGAAATGCTTGGTGGAAATAAGTTATATGCCATTAACTTAAGATCTGCACCATTACCTATCATTGATGAAACCTTACTGGCTGTTCAACCTAAGCCTGTTGTACAGCAGCCACAACGTAGCACAACAACAAATACAAGCGCAGCTGTAAGTCCTCGTAAAGAAGAAACGGCAGAAGTTAAAAAACCTGTAGCAACGACACAGTCACAAACAGCACCTACCAATACATCAACAACGACGACAGAAAAAAAGCCAGTAACGCATGAAATTAGTGATCCATTTAACTAAATGGTGCTAAAATAGAGCAAATTTGGAGCGAAATAAAAGCAATAGCACAAAAATGGTGCAAATAAAGATAGGTAAAATCAAGCCAGAATATTAAAAGATACTTTATTTTTATAAGATTTGAGTTGTTTAGTGAATGAAAATAGAGTTTGGCATATTTTTTGCTTTATTGGTGCACTAATGAAGTTGATTGTCCCTCTTTTGGAGCAATATAGTTTGATTAGTGTACAATTTTGGTCAGAACCATTGCTTTAAATGAGTGCATGAAGTAAGAAAAAATTTCTTGCAATTTAATCCAAAACTGACTGGAGTAGTGTGAATCTAAGGTGTATTACTAAATAGAAGCTTAATACGCTAAATGATTTTAAATATTAGATTTTTTGCCCATATGGGCGTTGATTAAAAGAAGGGTACGCTATGCACATGCCATCGCCTAATACTGTAGCTCCCGCTCAAGGTTTATACCAACCGGATGAGTTCAAAGATAACTGTGGTTTCGGTTTGATCGCCCATATGCAGGGTGATGCAAGTCATGACTTAGTCAAGACCGCAATTCATAGTTTAAGTTGCATGACGCATCGTGGTGGTATTGCTGCAGACGGTAAGACAGGCGATGGTTGCGGATTATTATTGGCAATGCCAAAAGCATTTTTCCGTGAAGAAGCAAAAAAAATTAGTGATATTACGCTCAGTGAAATTTTTGCAGTCGGCACAGTATTTTTAAATTTAGATCCTGCTCTTGCTGCACATGCCAAACAAATTTTAACTAAAGAAATAGAAGAAGAAGGTTGTCGTGTCATCGGCTGGCGTGTGGTTCCAACCAATAATGATGCTTTAGGCTCAATCGCAATGCAGTCATTGCCTGCATTTGAGCAAATTTTTGTCAATTGCCCAATGGGTGTGACTGAGGTTGAATTCAATCGTAAATTGTTTATGGCACGTCGTCGTGCTGAACAGCAAATCAGCAATGACCCATACTTTTATGTCACTACTTTATGCTCAACTGTGATTAGCTATAAAGGTTTGATGATGCCTGCATATATTGCAGATTTTTATACTGACCTTGCAGATGAACGTTTAGATTCTCACATTGTGGTATTCCATCAGCGTTTCTCGACCAATACTTTACCGCGCTGGCCATTGGCACAGCCATTCCGTTATTTGGCACACAATGGTGAAATCAATACCATTACAGCGAACCGTAATTGGGCAGCAGCACGTACCCCTAAATTTGAAAACCCATTATTACCAGGGTTGACCGATCTAAACCCAATTGTAAACCGTACAGGTTCAGATTCTTCAAGTATGGACAATATGCTTGAGATTTTGGTCGGTGGTGGAATGGACTTGTTCCGTGCGCTGCGTATGTTGGTACCACCAGCATGGCAAAACGTGGAAACTTTGGATGCTGACTTACGTGCATTCTACGAGTTTAACTCGAAACACATGGAAGCTTGGGATGGTCCTGCGGGCTTGGTGATTCAAGATGGTCGTCATGCGATTTGTATGCTTGACCGTAATGGTTTACGTCCTGCACGTTGGGTGATTACCAAAAATGGTTATATCACTTTAGCTTCGGAAATTGGTGTCTGGGGCTATGAACCTGAAGATGTTGTGTCTAAAGGTCGTGTCGGTCCAGGTCAGATTTTAGTCATTGATACGCATACAGGTAAAATGCTTGATACCAAAGATGTCAGCAATCACTTGAAAAAAATGCGTCCATATCGTGAATGGCTACGTGAAAACTCAGTTCGTGTACAAGGCAGTCCTGAGCTTGAAGAATATTTATGTGAACAAGGCTTAAAAGGCGATGCCTTAAAAGCAGCACAGAAAATGTTTATGGTGACTTTTGAAGAACGTGATCAATTGTTGCGTCCAATCGCTGAAAGCGGTCAGGAAGCTGTTGGCTCTATGGGTGATGATACCCCGATGGCAGTTTTGTCACGCCAGGTTCGCCATGTGACTGATTATTTCCGTCAGCAGTTCGCCCAAGTCACTAACCCGCCAATCGATCCATTACGTGAGTCGATTGTGATGTCGTTGGAAACTTGTTTGGGGCGTGAGCAAAATGTCTTTGAACAAGGTCCTGAACATGCAGATCGTTTGATTGTTTCAAGTCCTGTTCTGTCAAATTCGAAAATGCATCAGATTCGTACCAGTGGTCGTAAAGGATATGAGATTGCTGATCTTGATCTGAACTATCCTGAAGTAGAAGGTCTGGAAGCAGCGATTTCACGAATTTGTGAAGAAGCAGCACAGGCAGTACGTGACGGTAAAACATTATTGGTGATTTCAGACAAGAAAATCCGTGAAGGTTTCTTGCCTGCTAACTCGGCAATGGTCACAGGTGCCATTCACCACCATTTAATTCATGTCGGTTTACGTACAGATGCCAACATTATTGTTGAAACTGCACTTGCACGTGATCCGCATCAGTTTGCGGTGATTTTAGGTTTTGGTGCAACTGCGATTTATCCATACCTTGCTTATGATGTCATCAATGATCTGATTGCCAAAGGTGAATTACTCGGTGATCCAATCCATGCACAAGCCAACTTCCGTAAAGGGATCGACAAAGGCTTATTGAAAGTCCTGTCAAAAATGGGGATTTCAACGGTTGCCTCTTATCGTGGCGGTCAGTTGTTTGAAGCTGTTGGTCTGTCTGATGAAGTGGTTGCCAAATGTTTCACAGGCGTTCCAAGCCGTATTAAAGGTGCGACTTTTGAAGACCTGGAAAATGATCAGAAAAAATTGGCTGAAACTGCGTGGAAATCACGTAAGCCAATTGAACAGGGTGGCTTGCTGAAATTTGTATTCGATAAGGAATACCATGCATTTAACCCTGATGTGATCAATGCGCTACATAAATCAGTACGTTCAGGCAACTATGCTGACTTTAAAGAATATGCAGAGCTTGTAAACAAACGTCCGATTGCAACCATTCGTGACTTGCTGAAACTGAAAACTGAAAATTCCATTCCGCTTGAAGCAGTTGAGTCAGTTGAAGAAATTCTGCCACGTTTTGACTCAGCAGGCATGTCATTGGGTGCATTATCACCTGAAGCGCATGAGGCGATTGCCATTGCCATGAATACCATTGGTGGTCGTTCAAACTCAGGTGAGGGCGGTGAAGATCCTGCACGTTATGGCACAATCCGTAACTCAAAAATCAAGCAAATTGCATCAGGTCGTTTCGGTGTAACGCCTGCTTATTTAACCTCTGCGGAAGTGTTACAGATTAAAGTGGCACAAGGTGCAAAACCGGGTGAAGGCGGTCAATTACCGGGTGGTAAAGTGAATGGCTTAATTGCACGTTTACGTTATTCCGTACCGGGCGTGACTTTGATTTCGCCACCACCGCACCATGACATTTACTCGATTGAAGATTTATCACAATTGATCTTTGACTTAAAACAAGTCAATCCTCAAGCGATGGTGTCTGTAAAACTGGTGTCTGAGCCGGGTGTCGGTACGATTGCGGCAGGTGTGGCAAAAGCCTATGCTGACTTCATTACCATTTCGGGTTATGACGGTGGTACAGCAGCATCTCCACTTTCTTCGATTCACCATGCAGGTTCACCGTGGGAATTGGGTTTAAGTGAGGCGCATCAGGCACTGCGTGTGAATGACTTGCGTGGCAAAGTTCGTGTACAAACCGATGGTGGTTTAAAAACAGGTCTGGATGTTGTAAAAGCAGCCATTCTTGGTGCAGAAAGCTTCGGTTTTGGTTCTACGCCAATGATCGCATTAGGTTGTAAATACCTGCGTATTTGCCATTTAAATAACTGTGCAACGGGTGTTGCAACACAGCAGGATCATTTACGTCAGGAACACTACATTGGTGAACCTGAAATGCTGATCAACTTCTTCCACTTTATTGCGGAAGAAACCCGTGAATGGTTGGCAGCGCTTGGTGTTGCGTCATTAAAAGACTTGATTGGTCGTACAGATCTACTGGAAATGTTACCGGGTGAAACCGCTAAACATGCACATCTGGATTTAAGTGCATTACTTGAGTCGCATCCATCTGCGGAAGGCAAAGCACAGTACTGTCAGGTTCAGGGCAATGAGCCATTCGACAAAGGTGTACTGGCTGAGAAAATGGTGGCAGAAATGCTGCCTGCGATTGAAGCAGGTACAGGTGGTGAATATCACTTCACAGTCGGTAACTGTGACCGTTCAATCGGCGCACGTATTTCAGGTGAAATTGCCAAACGTTATGGCAACCTGAGTATGGAAGCACATCCTGTGAAAATGAATCTGAAAGGTACAGCAGGTCAGTCGCTTGGCGTGTGGAATGCAGGTGGTTTACACATCAGCCTTGAAGGTGATGCCAACGACTATGTCGGTAAAGGTATGGCAGGCGGTCGTGTATCGATCTTCCCACCAAAAGGTTCACCATTTCAGACTCAGGAAACCGCAATCATTGGTAATACCTGTTTGTACGGTGCAACTGGCGGTAAGTTATTTGCAGCGGGTACAGCGGGCGAGCGTTTTGCAGTACGTAACTCCGGTGCATTTGCCGTGATTGAAGGCGCAGGCGATCATTGCTGTGAATATATGACTGGCGGTATTGTCACTGTACTCGGTAAAGTTGGACACAACTTTGGTGCAGGGATGACTGGCGGTTTTGCTTATGTACTTGACTTGGATAATGATTTCGTAGATTACTACAACCATGAACTGATCGAGTTAAACCGTATTTCTACAGAATCAATGGAAGAACACAAAGAATTCTTACTTCGTATTCTGGATGAACATATTGCTGAAACGGGCAGTGCTTGGGCGTATAAGATCCGCAATGAGTTTGATTTCTACAGCCGTAAATTCTGGCTGGTGAAACCAAAAGCGGCGAATTTACAAACGCTTTTGAAAAGAACTCAAGCAGATCCACAATAATTCTACGACTCAAATATTAGGTAGGTGTGGATAACTTCAACGATATACACAAGTGAACGTATAGAAGTGATCCACGTCCAACCCACGGAGATTGACATGGCAGAACGCCTCAATAATGACTTTCAGTTTCTGGATGTAGCACGCCAAGATCCAGAGAAAAAAGATATTAATGTCCGCAAAGCAGAGTTTGTGGAAATTTATAAACCTTATACAGCAGAAGTGGCAGCCAATCAGACCCACCGTTGTTTAGGTTGCGGTAATCCTTATTGTGAATGGAAATGTCCAGTCCATAACTACATTCCGAACTGGTTAAAATTGATTGCGGAAGGTCGCATTTTCCAGGCGGCTGAACTGTGTCATCAGACCAACACTTTGCCTGAAGTCTGTGGTCGTGTATGCCCACAAGACCGTTTGTGTGAAGGGGCATGTACCCTGAATGATGGTTTTGGTGCAGTGACTATTGGTAATGCTGAAAAATACATTAACGATACAGCATTTGCTTTAGGCTGGCGTCCAGACATGTCGTCTGTGAAATGGACAGACAAAAAAGTGGCGATCATTGGTGCAGGCCCTGCGGGCTTGGGTTGTGCAGACATCCTTGTGCGTAATGGTGTAAAACCAGTTGTATTTGATAAGCGTCCTGAAATTGGCGGTTTGCTGACTTTTGGTATTCCAGAATTCAAAATGGAAAAAGATGTGATGAAACGTCGCCGTGAAATTTTCACAGGCATGGGCGTGGAATTCCGTTTAAATACTGACATTGGTACAGATGTCACCATTGACCAACTTCTTGCAGACTATGATGCTGTGTTCATGGGCATGGGAACTTATACCTACATGAAAGGTGGTTTCGCAGGTGAAGATCTGGATGGTGTGGTCGATGCACTCGATTTCCTAATTGCCAATGTCAACCGTACGCAAGGTTGGGAAAAAGATCCATCTGAATACATCAGTGTAGAAGGCAAAAAAGTCATCGTACTTGGTGGTGGTGATACTGCGATGGACTGTAACCGTACGTCTATTCGTCAGGGTGCAAAGTCTGTGACTTGTGCATACCGTCGTGACGAAGAAAACATGCCGGGTTCACGTCGTGAAGTGAAAAATGCCCGTGAAGAAGGCGTGGAGTTCCAGTTTAACCGTCAGCCGATTGAAATTGTCGGTGAAAATGGCAAAGTGACTGGTGTTAAGTTTGTAACGACTCAACTTGGGCAACCTGACAGTCGTGGTCGTCGCAGCCCTGAACCTGTACCAGGTTCTGAGGAAATTTTACCAGCCGATTCAGTATTGCTTGCGTTTGGTTTCCGTACTTCTCCTGCGGACTGGTTTGCATCATCAAATATCAATCTTGATGGTTCTGGTCGTGTGATTGCGGCTGAGCAACAACAATATAAATTCCAGACATCCAACCCGAGAATCTTTGCGGGTGGCGATATGGTGCGTGGCTCTGACTTGGTTGTAACTGCAATCTGGGAAGGTCGTCAGGCAGCAGAAGGTATTTTGGATTACCTTGACGTTTGATTGGACGATAACGTTTAAATTCCAAAGACCCATTTCCAGAACCCGCAGCAATGCGGGTTTTGTTTTTACGATGAAAGGTAAATCAAGAATGTAAGATTTTATATTTTTATTTTTTTAAGTAAATATTGATTATTCAATATTTTATGTTTGATTTCTGGTTTTATATTTTGTTAGTTATTGGCTTAAATGACATGATTATCTTTTTTGTCAATTGTGTGATCATTTTGGCAATATACAAATAAGTTTGATCTGTCACTATAGGATCAAATTCCAACAAATGTAGGATTATCCCTATGACAGTTGCTCAGGTTGCGAAAGAAAAATCATATTTAAATCGTCCTAAAGCGATTGGTATTAAAGTGCGTAAGCCAAGCTTTAATCCGAAAAATATTCGTCGACATTTTTTTGCGAATTCTCCTGTAATGTCGCATTTATTGACAGCACTTTCATCAACTTTTCCAATTGGTGAACAGTTTTTTGTGCATAGTGTACGTAATGTTCGTGACAAAATTACGGATGAGAAGTTACAGGCTCAGATTGCGGCTTTTATTGGTCAGGAAGCGATGCACTCTAAGGCACATGCAGATTTTAATGATGCATGGCGTCGTGATGATTATAATCTAGATAGCTTTCAAGCTTGGTTAGGACGTCGTGATGCATTTATTAAAAGTGTGCATCCAAAATTACAATTGGCAGTCACGGCTGCATTTGAGCATTTTACAGCATTGCTTGGTGGCTATATTTTACGTCATCCTGAAGTGTTACAAACCTTAGATGACGATGCGATTAAGCTTTGGGTTTGGCATGCGATTGAAGAAATTGAACATCGCGCTGTGGCTTTTGATGTATATCAAGCGATTTATCATGATGATAAAGTGCGCCGTTCAGTCATGCGTAATGTGACAACTGGTTTTGCAAGTTTGACGTTTTATTCTGCAACACGTTTGTTTATGCAGGATTGGAAGAAAAGCTTACCAAAAGTACCTCAGAATCTTTTTGGAATGTATATGATTTCCAAGATGTTGATTTCATTGATTCCTGAATATTTGTCATATTACAAAGCAGATTTTCACCCTGATGAAATTGATTATTCAAAAATCGTGGCATATTGGAAAGAAAAACTGGCAGATGATTATGGGATGGAGAGCTTCCAAGAAGATGTACATCCACCTTTGTATAGCTAAATAAAATTTTATAAAAACCAATGTTCAGCATTGGTTTTTTTATCTTTGAAAATGCTGATCACGTTATCGTCTTTCTTTATAAAGCCAGATTTAAGTATTTAAAATTAACTTTTATAAAATGAGCATTTACAGATTGAAAATGCTCATTGATTTGAATGACGTGTTTAGATCTCGTCATCTTCAAATTGTTTGATTTTACGCTGACGTTGCCATGGTAATGGTCGATCTAAAGCTTCGGGTACATCTCCTGAGGTTGAGCGTAAACGTAAATGGATGGCTGCTTGTGCAATTAAATTTGCAGATACAGGTGCTGTGATAAATGCAAATAGCGTAATGAGTAGCTCAGCAAAACCAAAACGTCCTTGAAATGCAGCATAAATCATTGCCGCTAATAATACGCTACCTAAGCCTAAGGTACTGGATTTGGTGGGTGCATGTAAACGCATGAATAAATCGGGCAATTTAACCATGCCGATTCCACCAACCAATAAGAAAAATGCGCCAATAATCAAAAAGAACGAAACAATAACTTCCATGATCAGTTGCATATTTGTTTCCATATCGTGCTCCTAATCAATGACATGACCAATGGTAAAATAACGTGCTAAAGCGGCAGTTGAAACAAAGCCAAGCATAGCGACTAATAATGCACCTTCAAATAGATTGGTACTTGCCCAATAAATACTGAGTAAAATGACTAAACAAGTTGCATTTAAGAACAAAGTATCTAAAGCCAATAGACGGTCAACAATAGAAGGTCCAATAATTAAACGGTATAAACATAAGAACATTGAGATGGTCAGCGCCACTAAAAAAATTCCCAATGCATATTGCAAAATAATCATTGATCATCTCCTTGAGTGGCATTAAAAATGGCAATTAAAGGCATTTCATAACGGCTTTTGATCTCTTGAACTTCTGCTTCTGGGTCATCCGAACTGAGAGAATGAACCAAAATATCCCCTCGTTCTTGGTCAATTCCTGCGGTCACTGTACCGGGTGTTGTGGTAATGATCATTGCCAATAATGTATTCACATGCTCATGATCGGTATCCAAAGGTACACGATACCATTTGGGTTTTAGGTTTTTGGTTGGACCTAAAACTTGCTTAGCTACGCGAATATTGGAAAGAATAATATCCCAGAGCACGACAAAAAATAACTTGAATGCCAAAGCCCAATGAATATTTGGCGTACGTACAATAAAAGGTTGTATCAGCTTAGGAATGATTAAACCCAATAAGACAGCACAAAAAATATCAAAAGGATCAAAACTATGCCCCAACATGAGCCAACTTACAGCCACCACTAAAGAAACAAATGGATGGGGTAAACAGCGGTCAAGGAATGAAATATTTTTTTTCATTTATTGCTCCATAGGCTGTAATTTAGTGTCATCAAGCGGGGTTAACTCATGTTCCTGATGTTGAATTTGTCGTTGCTTATATTCAGAAATATGATCACCTTTTAGTGTATTTGGCGAAATAATATAAGGAATAAAATGCGCATTTGCATCTGGGTTTTCACCACCATATTTTGTTTCAGGTAGGTAGTTTGGATCAAAAGGTTGTACGCTAATATACTCTTGGTCACGATCTGTTTTTAAAATCGTTTCTTGATATAAGTCAGCATCTTTGAGCTGTTTTGCTGTCAGTTCTAAATAATGAACAATGGGTTGAGCGCAAATTACATAGAATATCAAACCCGTTAATAACAGATAAATGGTTTTATCATTACGAGCAGGGGCTTGATGAGGTAATTTTTGATATGCAGCAAAAGCTTCTTCTTTTGGATTATCTTCAGGCGTCGTTGCACGCCAAAACAGTACAAAACCTGCACGTGTAAATGCAATAATGCTCAACAAACTGACCAATAAAACAATCACAATAATCCATATTTGATATGGAGAATCTGCTGTCGCTTGTAAAATCAGAACTTTACCTAAGAAGCCACTGAAGGGGGGTAAACCCGCCATCATCAAAGCGATGATAAAAAATGTGATTGCAACAACTTTGTCTTGTTTCATTTTAGGTGCAATTTTGAGATGGTCTTTAAATTGCCCACGTTGTGACGTAATCCAACCACACAATAAATAAAATGAGGCAGCAATGATGGTACTGTGTACCATATAATATAGACCTGCCATCCATGCAGCTTCATTGAGCAATGAAACAGCAATCAAAATGGTGCCTACAGAAGACAAAATCATAAAGCCAACAAAACGTCTTAAACGTTCTGCACCAAGCGCTGCAATTGCACCATATAGCGAAGTCACTAGTCCGATCGGTAATAGCCAATTGCTAAAAATCTGTTGTCCCCATTCATCATGAAAGACTGTTCCATTGACTCTTAAAATGGCATAAATACCCACTTTGGTCATGATGGTAAACAGTGCTGCAATCGGAGTCGCAGCAACTGCATAGGTTTTCGGTAGCCAAAACCCTACAGGCAGCATAGCTGCTTTAATACCAAAAACAACAAAGAGTAATAACCCACCTGCAACGGCTAAAGTATGTTGATCATTTTCTAAAGTCGGGATGATTCGAGCAACATCCGTCATATTTAGACTACCAACACTGCCGTAGATCATGCCTAAACCAATGAGGAAGAGTGCAGAAGCCAGTAAGTTGATGGTGACATAGTGAACACCAAGTTGAAAACGAGCTTTACCTTGCCCATGTAATAACAATACATAGGATGCCATCAGCAAAATTTCAAAAAATACGAACAGGTTAAATAAGTCACCTGTTAAAAATGCACCACAAATTCCCATTAACAACAAATGAGAAATTGCATGGAAATAACGTCCACGTGCATCCCATTCTTTACTTGCGAACCAAATTAAAGGCGTTGCAAGCGCATAAGTCAAAACCAGCATTAATGCAGATAAGCGGTCTAAAACCAGTACAATACCAAATGGAGCAGACCATTCACTGAGTTCATAAACAAAGATTTGACCTGTATTTGCTTGATATAAATAGTAAATTGCTGTTGCAAAACCTAAAATAGCCGAAGTTAAACTGATACTACGACGCCAAGGTTGTCGCCAGTCACTTGCCAGTGAACCAGAACCAGGATTACCCAATAAAATCAGCAAAAAACCTGTGAAAGCAGGAATAAGAATGCTGAAAATAGGCATATGTTGAAGCCAAAAATCAAGGAAGTTCATTATGGCGCATCCTCACGTGAGTCAAAGTTGCTCGGCTCATCTTTGGCATCCACATGATCTGTTCCTGATTCATAACGGCTACGTAAAGCAAGTTGTACAATATAGGCAGTAGTTGCAAAGCCAATCACAATCGCAGTCAATACTAAAGCTTGAGGCAATGGATCGGTAATTTTAGCCGCATTGGTTAAAATAGCAGGTGAATTGGTCTGAATACGCCCCATAGCAAATAGAAATAAATTAACGGCATAACCAATCATGGCTAGACCTAAAACGACAGGGAAAGTACGGGCACGTAGTAATAAATAAATTCCTGTTGCAACCAATAGACCAATTGCAGAGGCAAGTAAAAATTCTAAACTGATCATAAGTTACTCCTTAGGTACAGGGCCTGACATACTCGAATGTCGAGAGTCGCCAAGAACAGAAATGAGCAACATGGTTGCACCAACAACAGTAATATATACCCCTAAGTCAAAAGCTGCGGCTGAAGCGAGATGAAAGGTACCAAAAATACTGGTCTCAGCATAAATATGAGCACTCGTTAAAAATGGTCTTCCCCATAACCAAGCAGCAAGACCTGTTATTCCTGCAATGACTAAACCAGAACCAATCCAAATTTCATATAAACGACCTGATTTAGCACGTAAAAGTTGTTCCGCTTTATCTTGCCCCAAACCAATATATTGAATCACCAATGCCATTGAGGTAATTAAACCTGCAATAAATCCGCCACCGGGTAGATTGTGTCCACGTAAGAAAATATAAAGACTAACAACTAAAGCTAATGGTAGAACCCATGAAGCAGTCATACGAAACATTAATGGAGAGGGATTAAAACGGAAAGTTAAGCCTTGGGTCATGGTTGTGCCATGCGCACGCATCCCATCCATAAGGCAGAGTGCCCCAATCGCTGCAATTCCTAAAACTGTAATCTCACCGAAAGTATCAAAACCACGGAAATCCACCAAGATCACATTGACAATATTAGAGCCACCGCCTAAAGGCATAGACTGCTGTGCAAAGAACCATGAAATTGAATTATGATCACGTGTCAAAATAAGCCAAGCAATCCAACCGATACCTAAACCGCCACCTATTGCTAAAACTGCATCACGCCAACGTCGGGTACGACTAGATTCATACGGTGTAAGCTGTGGTAATAACGACAAACTCATTAATAATAAAACAGTGGTGACCACATCGACTGTGATTTGGGTTAATGCCAAATCTGGTGCGGACATGGTGACAAATACCATCGTCACCACTAAACCAACAGCACCACTGATAAGCACTGCTTTAATACGCTCATGATGGAACCAGAGCATCATCCAACAACCAGAGAATAAAACCATCCATAAGACAATTGCGATGATGGGTGCTTTGGTCAGTTCGCGTGTGCCTGTCGCTAAACCCTGATTAAACATAGGCGTTGCGACTAAAACGACACTAAAGGCGATGATCCAAAAGAGATAAGTTTGTAATGAGCCTGTTTCTGTTTTTTGTTTAATTTTACGTGCGTAGAGCAACAAATATTTAAGGAAATTTTCAAATAACACATAGCCCTGAAAAGGTCCAAGTTTTGGATCTAAATCTATGTCTCGAATACGACTGCCTTTGGCTAAAGCAAAGTAAAAAATGATACCACCCACTAAAGCAATCGCACTCATGAGTAATGGCAAGTTAAAACCATGCCAAATTGCTAAATGTACACCTTCAAATTGATGGAGTTGTGTACTGGCACGTGTGCCCATATTGACAATATTTTCAACCAGTAGCGCAGGCATTAGACCAACGGCGATACATAAAACAGCCAATAAAATTGCTGGTGCACGCATACCTATCGGTGGTTCATGGGCGTCTTTATTTGGAACATTTTTGCCTAAACCACCATCAAAAAATACACCGTGAACCAAACGTGTTGAATAAGCGACAGCAAATAAGCCTGCTAAAGTGGCGATAATGGCAGCAAGGACGACATATCCACCTGATAAATTTGCCAACAGTTCCGTAAAGAACATTTCTTTAGATAAGAAACCATTGGTCAGTGGAACACCTGCCATAGAGGCAGCAGTGATCATGGTCAAAGTGCCTGTAAAGGGTAGTAATTGCCAAATCCCACTGAGCTTTCTTAAATCACGTGTTCCTGTTTCATGGTCAATAATTCCTGCAATCATAAATAATGCAGCTTTAAATGTCGCATGATTGATAATGTGAAAAATTGCAGCAGCAACAGCCAGTGGTGAGCCGATCCCTAGCAAACAAACAATGAGTCCTAAATGACTAATCGTCGAGTAGGCTAATAGACCTTTTAAATCTTCTTTAAAAATGGCAAAAAATGCAGCCATACATAGCGTGAAAAGACCAACAGTCGTCACGATATTATGAAAAAGTGCTGAGCCAACAAAAATAGGCAATAGACGCGCCAGTAAGAAAATACCCGCTTTCACCATCGTGGCTGAATGCAGATAAGCAGAGACTGGTGTTGGTGCAGCCATTGCATTTGGTAACCAAAAATGAAAAGGAAACTGCGCACTTTTGGTAAAAGCACCCAATAAAATGAGTAATAAAATAGGGACAAAAAGATGACTATTTTGAATCGTCTCTGACATCGTTAAAATTTGATCAATTTGATAAGTCTGTGTCACTTGACCGAGCAACACAAAACCACCCAGCATGGCTAAACCGCCCATGCCTGTAATGGTTAAAGCCATACGTGAACCACGTTGTGCCGCATCATAATTGCTCCAATATCCAACCAAGAGAAAGGAAGAAATACTGGTTAATTCCCAAAAAACTAACAAAATAATTAAGTTGTTGGAAAGAGAGATTCCAAGCATTGCTGCCATAAACAGCATCAGTAAAACATACAACTTACTTAAAGAATTTTTGGGGCTTAAATAAAAGTAAGCATAAATAAAAATGAGCGTGCCAATGCCTGTGATTAGCAACGAAAAAATTAAACCCAATGCATCTAAGCGAAAGCTTAAATCAATTCCCACTTGAGGAAGCCATTGCCATGATTCGGAAATGACTTGACCTTGAAACACTTGCGGTGCTTGTGAAAGTAACAAGCCTAAACTTGCTGAACTGATGCCAATCGCACCGAATGCAGTTGCCCCACGAGAAAACTGCTTCAGCCACGAGACAAGGGTTGTGCCTAGAATTAACGGTAGCAATATAATAATCGGTAGCACACGTGTATCCATTGTCTTGAATAGGTCGAGAACCTATGATGAATTTATCTTTCAAGCATTTGAGGACAGCAAAGAACCATCCAACGACTTAAATCTTGAAAGCCGAAAAAATCGTAAGAAAACAAGTTGTGTTGCGCAACCTGAGAAACTTAATGTAAAAATAAAGCCGAGCTTTACACTAAGAAATAAATGATATTTTATACTATTACATGAATAAAATAACATCAAACCTTTTTTTGCGCAGACGAGAATATTGTACGCCTTAGGATGATGATTAAAAGTTACAAGGCTTTTATTTCGGTTAAGTGAACGAATAAAAAACAAAAATATAACGAAATATATAAGAATAATTTAGCTGAAAAATTATGAGCCTAATCAAGTATAAAATTTGTACTTCATCATCATGTTAAGATAAAAACGTTTGTGATGAACGGTCATCATCAATATGTAACAAAGTACGAAGTTGCTGTTGTTCTTGTTCCGACATATTTTGAAACTGAGCAAAAAGTTGCTCTACCGTTGGGTTTGACTCTGTTGCGACTTCATTTGATGAAAGCTCTGTTTCTACATGTTGTAGACGTTCATAGAGTTTTGCTAAATCATTTTGATATTCATTGATTTTGATTTCCTGAATTTTTTGATTTTTTAATTCAAAACATTGGAACTGATGTGCAGATTCTAAAATAGAGCTATGCAAACTGCTGCTAATGATTTGAATTTGTGGAAAAGCTTGATGTAAACGCAGCAAAATATTTGAAGCAGAAGTTTCATCTAAATCAACATCAATATGATCAATCAGTAAAATACCATCACCTTCTAGACAAGGATACAAACTCAGAGGATTCAGTAAACATAAACGGCGAACAAGATCGCCAACTAAGGCAATCCAATTTTTTATACTATTGGAAAGTTGCTGATAACATTGCGTTGTGCCTTGGTAAGTCACCATAAGTTGTAATTTAGGCTTATATTCAATAAAAATATCATCAAGTTCTGGTAAAACAATTTTCAAACTATTTTTAAGTGCTTGTAAACTTGGTGTCTGTAAATGACTACGTGCTTGAAATAAAGCATTTTGCAGATTTTGTGTATCATTTTGAGCTGAATTGTTGAGTGAAGTTTCATTTAAAATTTGTTGGAATAGTTGTGCAGATTGAGCATTTTCAATATCACTAATTTCTCGAAACCATTCAAAAAAACGAGCAAAAGTAGTAAAAGGAATCGCTGTTAACTCATAGGCTGCTGATGTTTGCATGACCGCAGGATTGTTTTTACTGAGTAAATTAACTTCATTAATAAAACGTTCAGCAGGATAATAAGCAATCAGAGGTAAACCTTGTAAAGGGTCTTGTTGAATTGCTTTTGTATATAAAGCCGCAAGCTGCTCTAATTCAGCCATTTCTGTACGGCTGATCCCGACACCATTGGCATTTAATGTTTTATACAGTTGCCATGAACAGATAGATAAATCCTGTGAATGAGAGTGACTATTTTCAGCTAATGTACCGAGTTCATTAGGTATTTTAATTGCAATATCAACTTTTGCTTGTACTCGATTTTGCATAATATCTTGATCTAACATGACGACACCCGCAGTACGTAAGTCTTTAAAACGTGCTGAGAACCATGTCAGAGCTTGATACAAGTTTTTTAAAATTGCAGTTTTGCCTGAAGATTGCTGACCCACAATAATAGCAACAGGATATTGTGTTGGATTTAATTCTAGTTTTAGATCAGTAAAATGAAAAACATGACGCAAATGGATAGAGAGAATTTTCATACTATACCTGCAAAATATAAATAAAAGTTTAGAGCTTTATGCAGTGATTTGAGCTTTTAAAGGAGTTTTGATTTTTAACTGTTGAATAAGATCATAAATATGATGGATATTAAGACTTAATTTTGCACGTGTACAAGCAACGTAAAGTAGCCTTAGTTCTTCATCGCTGATTTTATGTTCTAATCCATTGATTTTAAATTGATAGTCATCTTCTATGTGTACCCGATTCCATTCTAAACCTTTGGCTTTATGTGCTGTAGAAATGACATAATCAGCTTGCTCTATTGGGGTGATTTTGGCAAGTGCTTTTTTGAGAGGTTCTGTACCATGATCATCTACAAGTTTGACTAAGGGCTTGATATCACTACCATCATTTGTTTCACAATATTCATGTACGTCATGCCATGAGTTGAACCATGCAAGTTCTGGTACATCTACAACACGTTTACCTTGTTTGAGTAGACTTGCTGCATCGACAAAACGATTTAATTTGGCATGATCGGCTTGTAAACTGACTTTATCGCCTTGTACCAAACCAGACAATAAAAGCTCCATAGCACGGGCGTTGGTACGGCATAAAATTGCATCGCGCATTTTAGTATGGGGTTTATTGACCACACTTGAGCGCATTTCAGGATTGCCTAATAAAGGAACGGTTTCATTTAAGGCTCCCAATAAACTATTGGCAACTTCTGCAATGGACTCACCAAAACGAAATGAAGTCGTTAAACGTGACTCAGGTAAAGGCATTTGCTGCATTGCATTGACTGCACCACGCCATGCATAAATCTGTTGATGTGCATCGCCTACATAAATCACTTGCGTACTGCGTTGTCGTAATAAAATACCCAGCATAAGTGGATCAGCATCTTGTGCTTCATCAAACAAAACATAATCTGCAGGAATAATAGGGCTCGACAATGCCCATAACTTTAAATAAATATCGTGCCCAATACCTGCCTGATGACTTTGATCAATCGATTCTAACCAACGACGTTCTACAGCAGGATAAAGATGTTTTTGCAAACTTTCTATATCATCAGGATGTAACCAACTCGGTGCTTGGATGTGACGAGGAGCAGGGTATTGTGAGCTGGTTGAGCAAAAATAACTCACCGCATTTGCCACCAAACTGGCTAAGCGGCTTGGCATGAGTGCATAGCGTTCATAACGTCCACCCATTAAACGTCGTAACGTAATAGGTTCGAGACGATACTCTTTTGCAATAAAACTTGGACTTAAACGTGGTAGACGTAATTTATCAGTAATACCTCGTGGCACACTGCGAAAAGCCAAGGAATGAAATGTACGACAGTCAACATTGCGATGAAATTTATGTTGAGCTTCGGTTGCGATTGCTTTATTAAAAGCTAAATACATGCCACGGCGTTGTGGCATTGCATCACTGATTAATTTCAGTGTTGTTGTTTTTCCTGTGCCCGCATAGGCAATGACTTTAAATGATTGCCCCTTTTGTGCCTCTGCAATAGCAAAATTTTGTTCTGAAGTAGCTTTAAAAATATCGGACACAGTATTGAAAAGTCTTTAAAAGAGAGAAAATGAGATATGCCATCATAGCAAAAAACAACCAAGTGTGAGGTTTAAATTTTCCAATGATGGGAAATGATCTTTTTAAAATGCTGAGGTGAAGAAGAGTAAAGTCTAAATATATTGATGAATAACAAATATTTGAAATTCATTTCGGATTTTTAACAAATTAACGTTTAAATGGACGTGGTTTTTTCCGACGAATATAAACTGTTTTATGTACTTCGGCGATTCGTGAACCAGAACCATCAAAAATATTGAGAATATAATTACGATGTACAGGCGTATAATTTTCTGCCAAATTTTTGACATGTTCAATTTCACTCGGATCTAAACGAATATCAGCATAAACCGTATCTCGCCCGGGAAGTAAAAAATGAATGGTGGCAGATTTATCCCACACGATATAACGGTCACCTAAATGATGCATTAAAATCAGCATATAAAAAGGGTCGACCATTGAATATAAACTACCTCCAAAATGTGTACCCACGACATTTTGATTTTTATAAGTGAGTGGCATTTTTACACGAATATGGTAGTTTTTAAGATCCAAAATTTCTATTTCAATACCTGCGCCTTTATAAGGTGAATAATGGTTAAGTAAAAATTTTGAAATTAAGGGGATTGTCTGTAGTTTCTTGATCAGGCTAATCATGGTCAATTCTAATTCACATATTTTAGATCATAATAAATAAACGATTGTGATGTGGCATTGATCGAAATGCCCAAGACCGCCATTGCGTAGTCAATGTGAAAATAAAAAGGTATTTAAATGCAAGCACAAACTCATTGGATTTCGACACAAGACCAACAAAAACTTTATGCAAAAACATGGGGTAAGCCTGAAAACCCTGCTTTAGTTTTGGTACATGGCTATCCTGATAATCAGGAAGTATGGGAGCCAATTATTGAACAATTAATAACAGATTTTTACATTGTAACCTACGATGTACGTGGCGCAGGTCAGTCTTCTGTGGCAAAACGTATTCGTGATTATGCATTACCGCGCTTATCTTTAGATTTAGAATGTGTTGTGAATGCTTTACTCGAAGATCGTAATTTTCATTTAGCTGCGCATGATTGGGGTTCAATTCAAACTTGGGAATCTGTGACTGAAGCAAAATTTAAAGGTCGTATTTTATCTTATACAACAATTTCAGGTCCATGTTTAGATCATGCTGCATTTTGGATGCGTGACCAATTTAAACATGAAAAATCTAAATTTTTTAAACAGTTATTTAAATCTTGGTATATCGTTGCATTCCAACTACCAGTGCTTGCGCCAACCGTTTGGCATTTTTTCAATCCTGAACGTTGGGGCGTCGTTTTAAGCCAACTGGAAAAAACCAAAGGTCTACCACTGAATTCAAATATTTCAAAAGATGGTGAACATGGTATAGCACTATATCGTGCTAACTTTGCACCAAGATTACTTAAACCACGTCAACGTCATGCAGTATGTCCTGTGCAAGCGGTTGTCTTAAAACGCGATAAGTTTGTTAGCCCAGAATTGATTGATGAAATGCCAAAATGGGTAGAGAAGTTTGAACGTGTCGAGGTAGATGCAAATCATTGGGCTGTCTTAAGTCGTCCACAAGAAATCGCTCAATATATCCGTAACTTTGCCAACAAAAATTAATATAAATCGCTGAGTCATCTGGCACATCATGAGAAAATGGATGGGCTAGATGACCTTATTGACTAAATTAGCCTCTCACTAAGTTGAATCTGTTAAAATAGCGTCTTCGCAAATTCTGAATTTTTCTCCATGAATGCTGTCGTTATCGCGATTGCCGTGATGTTTATCTTATCACTGGCACGAGTTTCTGTTGTTTTGACATTGGTCATTTCAGCAATTGTGGGTGGTTTGGTGGCAGGTTTAAGTTTAAAAGACACTGTAGAAGCCTTTAATGCAGGTTTAGGTGATGGTGCAGAAGTCGCACTTGCTTATGCTGTTTTAGGTGCTTTTGCTTTGGCTTTATCTAAATCTGGTTTACCTGATTTACTTGCTCATAAATTGATTGGACTACTTGGCGGTGAAGCTACACATAGCCAAGCACGTAAAGTAAAATATCTTTTATTGTTTATTTTATTGATTTCTGCGATTTTTTCGCAAAATTTAATCCCTGTACACATTGCCTTTATTCCAGTCTTAGTTCCGCCACTGTTAAAAGTCATGAATCACCTAAAACTTGATCGTCGTGCAGCAGCATGTGTATTAGCATTAGGCTTGGTCGGGACTTATACATTTTTACCTGTAGGTTTTGGTGCGATTTTTCTTGAACAAATTTTAATGGGAAATATCAACAAAATTGGAGCTGCCTATAATCTACATGTAGAGCGTTGGATGATGCCAGCAGGTATGGCGATTCCATTATCAGGCATGGTATTGGGTACATTGGTTGCGATCTTTATTAGTTATCGTAAACCGCGTGAATATGTTGATCATAAAGTGGCAACAGTACAAACCATAGACCTAGATAAACCGCTTCGTGCTGTGAACCCAGATCAGTTAAAAAATGATGGCTTAGAACTTGAACAAGAGGCAAAAGACACGCCAATCGTTGAACGAAAAACGATTTTTATGGCAGTTTTAGCAATTGGTTTGACTTTGGCTGCGCAAATCTATTCGGGTTCAATGATTTTAGGTGGATTGGTCGGTTTTGCTGTGCTTTCAGCATCTGGTATTTTTAAATGGCAAGATGCTGATGATGTCTTTGTACAGGGGATGCGTATGATGGCATTGGTTGGCTTCATTATGATTTCTGCCGCAGGCTTTGCCTCTGTTATGACGCATACAGGCGATATTAATAGTTTAGTCAATGGTGTTGTACATATCATTGGTGATAATCGTGCTTTAGCCGCATTTTTAATGCTCTTCATTGGTTTATTTGTGACCATTGGGATTGGTTCATCTTTCTCTAGTGTGCCTGTGCTTGCTGTTATTTATGTACCACTTTGTGTGCAATTTGGTTTTTCACCACTGGCAACCGTTGCTTTAATTGGAACCGCGGCTGCATTAGGTGATGCAGGTTCTCCAGCATCAGATTCGACCTTAGGTCCTACAGCAGGTTTAGGTGTAGATGGTCAACATGATCATATTTGGGATACGGTTGTTCCAACCTTTATTCACTTTAATATTCCATTAATGATTTTTGGTTGGATCGCTGCAATGGTATTATAAAGTTTTAAATAAAACGTTATTATGCAATAAAAATGATATTCATTATCATATTCTTGATAATCAATATAATGACCAACCAAGTTGAGATTAAAACCAACTTGGTTGATATGGATTAAATAAATATTTATATTTTTCAATATATTAAAAATAACATTACAAAATATTTAAAAATGAGACTTGCATCAAATTTAATTGATGTGTTTAATAATTAATATAATTATTTTGGGGAATTTTTAAAAATGTTAAAACAAATTGCACTTATTTCATTAATGGGGATTTCAACACTTTCTTTTGCTGATTGGCAAGTGAAAGTAGGTGGTTCTTTAATTTCACCTACACAAGATACAACGATCGCACCTGGAGCAGTTGTAAAAGCTGATCATGAGCTTGCGTTCACACCATCTGTAGAATATATCTTTGGTGAAACACCATTTTCTGCTGAATTATTGTTAGCTACTCCAATTGCGCATGATGTTTTATTAAATGATGAAAAAGTTGCTAAAATTAAACATTTGCCGCCAACAGTAACATTGAAATATAACTTGAAAAATTCTTCACCATTTACGCCATATGTAGGTGTTGGTGGTACTGCATTTGTTGCATGGGATGAGTCGGGTGTTGCAAAAGACGTTAAAGAAGACTTTGGTTTTGCAGGTCAGATTGGTGTGAACTTCAAACCTGCTGATGCAAAAAATTGGGGTGTATTCTTTGATGCTCGTTATGCACAGTTAAGCCCTGAAGTTACATTAGTAGATGGAACTAAATTCGATTTAGACATCGACCCAATTGTGTATACATTAGGTTATAGCTATAAATTCTAAGTTTTAGAATAAGTTATTTCATTTGAAAAACCTCAGTAATTTGCTGGGGTTTTTTATTTAAAAGTCTGTATCAGCATAAAATACTGAAAAAAGAGCAAAAAAAGCATATAAAACGGTAATGAAATTTCTTATGCTTAAATTCTAGCGATATGGAAGAATGTTTAAAATGATCAATAAAAAATTATGTGGAGTCATTTATTTAGCAAGTATTTTTTTACTATCAAATACACAAGCTGCGAGTTTTAAATGTGATGCAGCGAAAACCAAAACAGAACATGCAATATGTGAGCATCGAGTTTTAAATGATGCCGATGTCAAAATGGCAACGACTTATAATATTATCCGCAAACTGGTTCCTATGGGCACACGTGGCGTCATTCAAGATCAACAAGTTAAATGGTTGCAACTGAGAGATCAGTGTCAAGATAATGTAAAATGTCTTAGTGATGTTTATCAAATGCGTCAACAAAAGCTCGATATCTATATGGATCGTGTGTATAAGCAAGGTCCTTTTTAAAAAAAATTAACATCTGCTATTGAAATATTCTTAAGTCACTCCATTTCTAAAGCATTCAATAAAAATGTGTTATGAATTTAAGGAGTGATTTATGAGCGAGCAAAGCGCACAAAAGCATAGTTTTCAGGCAGAAGTTGCCCAACTTTTACATCTGGTGACGCATTCTCTCTATTCCAACCCTGAAATTTTCTTACGTGAACTCATCTCAAATGCCTCAGATGCATGCGATAAATTACGTTTTGAAGGGATTAATCATCCTGAATATTATGAAAATGATCCAGATTTGCATGTTCGTGTCAGCTTGGACAAAGAAGCAAAAACCATCACCATTTCAGACAATGGTATTGGTTTAAGCCAGCAGGAAGCGATTGATAACTTAGGTACCATTGCCAAGTCAGGCACCAAAGACTTTATGTCAAAACTTTCAGGTGATCAAAAATCTGATGCGCAACTGATTGGTCAGTTTGGTGTAGGTTTCTATTCTGGCTTTATTGTGGCTGAAAAAATTACGGTTGAATCACGTCGTGCAGGTTTAGATACTGCTGAAGGTGTACGCTGGATTAGTGGTGGTACAGGTGATTTTGAAGTTGAAGTGATCAATAAGGCTTCACGTGGAACAGATATTATTCTGCATTTACGTGATGATGCTTTGGATTATCTGGAAAGTTATAAAGTTAAACAAATCATCAATAAATATTCTGATCACATCAGCTTGCCAATCGAAATGCAAAAAGAAGTATGGCAGGAAGAAGAAGTCGCTGAGGGTGAAGAACCTAAAGGCGGTCAGTATGTGAAAACGGATGAGTGGGAGGCGATTAACTCAGCAAGTGCTTTATGGACACGCAATAAATCTGAAATTACTGAAGAGCAATATGTTGAGTTCTATAAGAACTTAACCCATGACTTTGAAGCGCCATTGGCTTGGGCACATAACCGTGTGGAAGGCAGCACTGAATATACCCAGTTGCTTTATATTCCGTCTAAAGCACCAGGTAACATCTTTACCCGTGAAGCCAAAGCAGGCATCAAACTCTATGTTAAACGTGTGTTTATCATGGATGATGCAGACAACTTGATTCCGAACTATTTACGCTTTGTACAAGGTGTGGTGGACAGCGCCGATTTGCCATTGAACGTGAGTCGTGAGTTATTGCAAGAAAGCCGTGACGTCAAAACCATTCGTGAGGGCAATACCCGCCGTGTGTTGACTACTCTGGATGGACTGGCTAAATCGGAAGATGCAGCAGATCAAGAGAAATTCAAAACTTTCTATGCTGAATTTGGTTCAGTGATCAAAGAAGGTTTGGGCGAAGACATGGGCAACCGTGAGCGTATTCTTAAATTATTACGCTTCTCGACCTCGAACAATGATGAAGTTTCAACCTCACTCGAAGCTTATAAAGCACGTATGAAAGAAGGGCAAAAAGCCATTTACTACGTGACTGCGGACAGTCTGGCTGCTGCGAAAAACTCACCACAACTTGAATTGTTCCGTAAAAAAGACATTGAAGTATTGTTAATGGCGGATCGTGTTGATGAGTGGGCAATGGAGTTCGTTAATGAATTCGATGGCACACCAATGCAAAACGTGGCTAAAGGTGCAGTTGACTTAGGCGATTTACAGGATGCCGAAGAGAAGAAAGCGCTTGAAGCGGCTGCTGAGCAGTTTAAGCCTGTGGTTGAAAAGCTGTCTGATTCACTCAAAGCCAAAACCAAAGAAGTACGTGTAACAACACGTTTGGTGGACTCGCCTGCATGTTTGGTGACGGGTGATGGTGAACTTTCTCCGCAATTGGTGCGTATGCTGAAACAGGCAGGGCAGGCAGTTCCTGAGTCTAAGCCGATTCTTGAAATTAATCCTGAACATCCATTGGTGAAAAAACTCGAAGGCTCTGCGCAGTTTGATGATTTGGCGAATGTCATCTTTGATCAGGCAGTGATTGCAGAAGGTGGTTTACCAGATGATCCTGCTGAATATATCAAACGTATTAACAGTTTATTATTGAAATAAGTCGTAAAATGTTGGAAGAGAGCCTATCGTAGAGATAGGCTTTTTTTATTTAAATGCAGTGAATATTCATATTAAAATAAAGCTTCTAAACGAGCTAAGGCACTTGGATAATGACTTCGATCTTCACGATGATCGTTAAAATAGTTTAAATCACCTTGTACATAAAACCATTCACGCCATAAGGGTTGGCGCCAAGATATAAAAGGTCCCCAACTATTCAAACGTAATTGTTCATCATTATAAAAACCGCCTGTATATATACCGTAGTTAAAACGATTTCCCTTAAAAAACTGATGTTGACGATAAGTACGGTTGTCCCATGTTAAGTCATCATCTTGCTCATCTGCATAAGTAATATAAAACTGATTCGATAAAAAAGCTTGGTTAGGACGAGCATGTGTTAACTCTAAATTGGTACGTAAATAGTTTTCACTATCAATGCCATAACGGTAAATTTGCTCTGCATGAAAATAAAAGTCATTGCTTAAGGTCCAATCTTTTTCAGCTTTTAAACGGGCATAAATATCACTACCAGAACGAATACCTAAATCGGCATCGACCTCAAAAGGTAAACGCTTAGATAACTGTGACCAACGTAACGCAATTGAACTGTTATCATCACGAATACGTTTACCATCAATCGACTTATCAGAAGTACTATTGGGGTTTTCATTGGTAATGGCAATATTATTTTGAATCTCATTATCTAGAGAGTCATCACCAAATACGACACTGAGGCGATTTTCCAGTGCAGGTAATTTTATTTTGCCTCGAATACGAGGTTTAAATTCATAACCGTCATGTTCGTTCCAACGGTTATCTAACAAAATACGTAAAGTTGCAGAGGCAGGGTCATTAGGATCAGTTTCTCCAAACCAATTATTCATACGGTTTGCAGTACGATCAGCCCAATTGCGGATTCCTTTTTGTTTTTGATCTATCCATGTTGAATTTTCTGTTAACTCAGTATGAGGAACAATAGGTTCATCAGATTGAGCAGGTAAAATATTGGGTGTAGCGTCTAATAATTTAGGGATATAGTCCAGAACATTAAAATCTGTTTCTAAGGCAGGAGGTGGAATATAAACAGGCGGTACTGCGCTTGAATTTTTTTCCTGATCAGCATAGCTATACGCACTGCATAAACAGCTAAATAGTAGGATATAAACTTTATTGAATGGAACGGAGAGTGTAATATTTTCCATAATATTCTGTATTCAACTATTTGATTTAAAATAAAATACTTATAAATTTCATTCAAGCCATTGAATGAATAAAGAAAATTATAGTTGATTTTTCAATAGATGCATGCGCATTAATTTACAAATTACATCTTTATTACAATAAACAAGCGTTTGAGTCTGGTTGGCATATCAGTGACATCCCTTATTTTATACAAAATAAGGGATGGTGACGTGTTTAACAGCATGAGAGGGGCTATATTGAGTTAGTTAAAGGTCATATTTAGGTTGTTTGAGTACAATATTTCTTTTCATATACTTTTCCTGCAATTCCTCCAACCAAGGCACCACTAAAAGTTCCAAAAATTGGCAAAATACTGCCTGCAACTGCACCAATCAAGACACCTTTTACAGTCGGAGAAAAACGTGATTTCTTGTCTTTTTGTGCTTCTGTTGGAGTTGAATCTTTTAGAGTTGAATCATGGGAATAAAGATCAGGAGTTTGGTTTGTATCAGTCATAATATCTCTCTTAGTTTCAAGTTGTTAAAAGAAAATTTCATGATGAAATCATTTAAATCACATGAAGTATTTAAACATCATAAGCCGACTATACTGAGATATGCTGTAGTGACGCTGTAAATTTTTCTTGGCTTTTGGTTACACCTGATCTGATTAAGTAAATAAAATACGACAATGTGTACAATGATTAAAATACAAACTTTTAAAGTTTAAAAATAGTGGAATGGTCTAGTTTTATAAATAAATGAAATCATAAAAAATATGTTTATAGAAACTAAAAATCCTCCATAAAGGAGGATCTCTAGTCTTATAGAATAAGAAAATATAAAAGAAACTTACAGCGCATGAATTCGTTGAACTAAATTCTGTATATAGAATATAACAAGTTTTATCAGATGAATAGTCCTGTAAAATGATAACTAGAGCACTATAAATGGCATGAAGTGACAATTTTTGTAAAATCTTGGAATAATATGAACATGTATTTCAAATACTTGTTATAAAAAAATCTTTGATTTAATGAAATTTTTTAGAAAAATTTATTTAAAAGCTGTTGTTATTTAAAGAAATTATGTTAAAAACTGACAAAAAAATTCGACTAAATAAAAAAATTAATAGGGTAAAAAACATACATATCTAGGTAATTATTTTACAAATAAGTTGAATAATATTGGAATTGTGCAAATTTTGTAAGATGATGTTGGTTGTTTTTTAATCCAAATTGAAAAGCTTGCAGAATCGCTTATGCTCAATTTTTATCTACAAAAGTGAGTGTCTCTATGGCGATTGCAAAAGTGGTTGAAGTGAATTCAAGTAGTGCTAAAAGTTTTGAAGATGCAATACAAACAGGAATTCAAAAGGTCACTGAAACTGTAAAAAATGTACAAGGTGCTTGGATTAATGAACAAAAAGTCATTATTAAAGACAATAAAATTACAGAATATCGAGTGAATCTCAAAATTAGTTTCTTGGTTGAATAAATTGATTGATCATCTATATATTTGCTCTAAATAAAAGCCCAATCTATAAGAATGGGCTTTTTATATGAAAAATTAAAACAAATTATTTAGCATCTGGCGTTTCACAAGATTCATCATTACATACTGCATTTGGCTCTGCGCTGATGTCATTTTGAATCGTTTCAGAAGCTTTTTCTAAAACTTGCACAAAAACTTCACGTGGTTGAGCGCCTGCAAGTGCGACACGTTGGTCAAAAACAAAAAATGGCACGCCTGTGACTTTGAGTTGTTCACGCGCAACTTCTTGGTCAAATTTAACAAAATCTGCAAACTCATCAGAGTTGAGTACATCATCCACTTCTACAGGATTTAAGCCAATACGTGAAGCAACGTCTTCAATCGTTTCACGCTCACCAATTGGCAAGCCTTGTGTCATATAGCTATAGAAAAATGCTTCTTTTGCTTCTGAGCCTAAACCTTTGCTTTGTGCAAGGTGAATAATACGATGCGCATTAAAAGTATTGCCTGAATTGGCATTTTCCCAATTAAAATCAATACCTTCTTCTTTTGCCATTGCGGCAATATTACGTTGCATTTCTTCAACTTCAGCTAAGCTACGACCATATTTTTGAGCAAGGCGTTCAGAGTTTGAAATTTCTTGGCGTGGTGGTGCTTCTGGATCAAGTTCAAAACTATGCCAATGCACTTCAAGTTCAATACCAACTTGTTGTGCTGCTGCTTCTAAACGTTTTTTGCCAATATAACAAAATGGGCATACAACATCTGACCAAATATCTACACGCATGGGAAATCTCTAAAACTATAAAGGTTAATGAGGAGGGTAGCGTCATCATTGTTGGATTTAAAGTATTTTTTGGCAAATGGCAGATTTTTGGTCAGATTATGTAGAGAAATAGCAGTTATTTTTGCATAAATATTATACAGTTTTGCAAAATTTAAGTTACTCTACATTTTTTATTCGGAACTAAATTCTACATGCGTCGAATTGTGAGTGTTGTCATTGTGATTATTTTAGGTATTGCGAGTTATTTATTTTATGAGCATACCACTTTAAAGCAGCAAGAAGCACAGCGCCAAATGTTTGACATTGTCATGTCTGAAAAAATGCGTCATTTATATGAAAATGCACAGGATTGGTCAAAACCTGTCAGCCTTGATGTTCATGATGAACGTTTAAAAGGTGATTATAAAATTTTATCTGAATTTGTTTTAAATTATTGGCTTAAAAATATTGAAACTCGTAATACCTATTTACGTGATTTAGCCGCAGCAAAATGGAATTATTTTTTGGATATTAATCGTTTAGATGCTGATCGCAAGAAAAATTTTGTTGAAACTGAGCAAATGTTACAAGCAGTACGTAGAATTACGACGCAATACCAAAAACAAAATTTAGTAGATAAACAAGAAGCCTTGGCAAAGGTTAAAGAGCTCAAGATTGAGCAAAACCTAAAACAATCTATGCAAGAAAAACTGGAAAAGAATTTAAAATTAGATCAAGAAAGCGCATTAATTTTATTAGAGCTGAAAATTTTAGATAAAGCTGAACAAATGTTTGTGTTGTTGAAAGAAAATGATTGGCATAAGGAAAATGGGCAGATCATGTTCCAAAAAGATACGCAAGTGAAGCAGTTTAATGCGTTGTATCAGGATGTTTTAAACTTAAATAAAGAGATTGAACAGAAGAAAAAACAAAATGCAGAAGAGATTGAAGAGGAGTTGTGAGATTTAGTTTTAAGCTAATCAGTTGATTGGCTTTTTTGTTTTCATCACGTTACTACTTAAAATTTTAAAAATAGTTAAATACTTATTTTAATGAATAAATTTGCTAATATCTTTGTAACTTTATAATAAATTGATGTAGAGCTATGAGCACGAATTTAATCGCCCACTTAAAGAAAAAATGTGAAGAAGATGGAAACGTAGCAATTTTATTTGCACAGTGGGAGTTTGATCAAAAGCTTGTAGGGAAAGCATTAGAAAATATTGGTGGTTTTTATCCACATTTTAGTAATCATAACGCTTCACATTCACAGCAAATTTTAGTCAATATTGAACGAATTTTAGGTGATGATATTGATTTACTCAGTGCCACGGATACATGGTTAATTCTTGAGGCAGCATATTGGCATGATGTCGGTATGTTAGTCGACGCTAAAAATGCAAAAGAAGTTCATATGAATTCTGATTTCAATTTCATGATTCAAACGATTGCGAATGAAAAAGGACATGATCTTCAAAAATTTTGCCAAGCCTATGTTGAGCAAAATTGGTTATCGGCTGTTGGTACTGAAAGTCACCCTTTTGACGGTATTGAAAAGTATCGTCAGTTAGTTGCGGAATGGTTTAGACGTGGGCATGACAAGCGTATTGGTAAAATTGTAGAAGATCCTTTTAAAGATTTAGGAATAACTTCACCTCGGACAGAGTTATTACCTAATCGCATTTATCGCTATTTAGGGCAGATTTGTGTTTCTCATGGTATGAATTTTGATACTTTGATAGAAACACTACCGTATAAACAAACTGGTTTGGGTACTGAAGACTGCCATCCTCGTTTTATAGGATGTTTACTCCGTTTAGGTGATTTATTCGATTTGGATGACAATCGTTTTTGTCCTGTGATGGCAAAGCATGTCAGTAATATGCCTTCTGTTAGTAAACATCATCATGATAAGCATTTGTCGTTACGTGAATTTCAACTTGATAAAAGAACAGTTAAGCTTGTTGCTGAATGTTCAGATGAAATGTCTTATGTCGAAACACAAAATTGGTTTGGATGGATCCGAGAAGAATTTCAAAATCAGATGTCACAATGGAATTTGATTGTACCAAGTTTAAAATTCGGTTCTCTTCCTACTATTGAACAATTAGATGTAAAAATGCAAGGAAATAAGGTTTTATTAAGTAATAAGCCGATGAAGTTTTCTATTGATGAAAATAATGCTATAGAAATACTTGAAGGGAGTGGTTTCTATAAAAATGATACTAATATTTATAGAGAATTAATCCAAAATGCAATAGATGCAACTCTAATGCGTGTTTGGATTCAGCATTCTAAAAGTAAAGAGAATAAATTACTAAAAAACTCTCATCCATTTGATAAGAAAACACAAGAAATACTGAATAAATATCCTATTACTATCGATTTTAAAAAAATAGAAGACATTGATGGTGAAGATGAAAGTATATGGGAATTTGAATTAAAAGATAATGGATGTGGCATATCTTTAAATGATTTGAATTATATGCAAAAAATAGCAGGTTCTAGTAAAAATATAAATCGACAAAAAATAATAGAAAGTATGCCTCGATGGCTTCGCCCATCGGGGCAATTCGGTATAGGTATGCATAGTGCATTCCTACTTATGAAAAATTTATCAGAAGATGAGCAGAAGATAGTTTTAACTACAAAAAGTATTTACACGAATAAGGCTTATGAAGTTGAAATGTATTCTCCTTTAAGTAAGAGTAAAGGGTATTGCTTTATTAAAGAATTGAGTGATAGTAGTGATATATCTTATGGGACAACCATTAAATTAAAATTGAAAGTTATTAGGCGTGGACGGAAATATTATTCAAATCACTCTAAACTATATAAATATTTAGAAAAAAATTATGATCCTTTATTAGAAGAAACTTTTGATAAGTTACACATTGCGACGCAATTAGATGATATTTATAATGATGTAGCTAAATTTTCACCAATAAGTATCAAGTTTGGTGATTTCTGGCAGAAAAATTTAGATATTATTTATAGCAATGAGTTTACGGATAAAAAAAGTCATAAATGGATTTGGTTGGAGCATGAACAACTGTATTTCTATGTAAGTACTAATGGCGATAGTCTTTCTGATTTTAGTGGCGGATGGAATGCTTGGTTTAAAGGTCAACATGTTGATAGATTAAATACTGGAATATACGATGTCTTTAACTTTTCTATTATATTCTATGGCTTAGATGCAAAATCAAGTTTAAATGTGGATAGGAAAAGTTGGAAAAATGATTTTATAAGAAAGATTCAAAAGAATAATTTTTTTGAGAATTTAAATTATTCGGTATTGGAATTACATTATGAAGAATTAAAAGAAATGTTAGAGGATGATTTGAAGCTTAGTCTTTTTAGCTACTTATATGATCCAGAAAATAAGTTGAAAAAAATAGATCAAAACTTTTGGAAAAATATGAAGCTTTTCTCTAAAAGATTAACATATGGAAATTATAATGAGAATTGTGGCTTATATGAAAATTCTTTTAATGAGTTACTTGAATTGGATAGTTTTTCTATTGTTGATATAAGATCAAGCAATAAAATTGAGGAAAAATTTAGTGTAAATGACATACTTATTGATACAAATCAATTTCGTTCTTGGGCTATGAATGATTTTAATGAATGCTGGTATAAAAATAATGGAATTATTGAAGAAAAAAGAATGGGACGCTTTAATCAGCAAGTATATTCGAAAAATACATTAGAATTAGATAGCAACTATAAAATAATTAATGATATGAATACTTTTTTAGAATCACCAGATAAAAGACAATTTTATAACGATGAGTGGTTAGAGCTTCCGTTTTTTCAAAAATTTAAACCATTATTTTGCAGATCAGAATTAGCTATTCGTCTAGCAGGTATTCAGAACACCAAGAAACTTCTTATTTTACCACTTTTGTTTGAATGGGAAAATGCAAGTGATGAAGATATTTTAAACTTCAAAAAAAGTATTAATCATTTAAATGTAAGCTTAAATTATTTTGATGAAATAGTAATTGATTCATGGAATGCAAGAGATATTATGTATGATGATATGACTCAAGAAGATTACCATAATTTATTTAAAGAACTTCTAGATGAACTTGATATTTTATTAGAAGCTAATAATGTGTGGAAAATAGCTAGAAAGATATAAGTAAAAAAACCCCGCAATAAGCGGGGTTCTTTTTATCGGAGTTTAATTAAAAATTAAACACGTTCGATAATTGTCGCGATACCTTGACCAAGACCGATACACATGGTCGCAAGACCGATTTGAGTATCTTGTTGCTCCATTACGTTAAGCAATGTCGTTGTAATACGTGCACCAGAACAACCCAATGGGTGACCTAACGCAATCGCACCACCGTTCAAGTTAATGATGTCTTGTTTGTCATAGATGTTCAAACCTTTCATTACAGAAAGACCTTGAGCAGCAAACGCTTCGTTCAACTCGATGGTTTGGATATCATCCATTGTTAAACCTGCACGTTTCAGTGCTTTTTGAGTCGCAGGAACAGGACCATAACCCATGATCGCAGCATCACAACCTGCAATTGCCATAGAGCGAATCACAGCACGTGGCTTAAGACCCAAAGCTTGCGCACGTTCAGCAGACATCAACAACATTGCAGATGCACCATCAGACAATGCAGAAGAAGTCGCAGCCGTTACCGTACCACCTTTAGGATCAAATACAGGACGTAAACCTTGGAATGCTTCAAGGTTAGCATCTGGACGAATCACTTCATCGATATCACATAGGATTTTGAAACCATTGGCATCATGACCTTCAACACCTACGATTTCGTTTTTGAAACGACCTTCTTGTGTAGCAGCCCAAGCACGGCGATGAGATTCAACACCAAATGCGTCTTGTTCTTCACGACTAATGCCATTCATACGACCTAACATTTCAGCCGTTAAGCCCATCATGTTAGACGCTTTTGCATAGTGTTTAGATGCTTCAGGGTTTAGGTCGATACCGTGCATCATGCCAACGTGACCCATATGCTCAACACCACCGATGATGAAAATATCACCTTGGTTGGTTGCAATTTGAGCCGCAGCAGTGTGGATTGACTGCATAGAAGAACCACAAAGACGGTTAACCGTTTGACCACCAACAGTCTTAGGAAGATCTGCCAATAACACGATGTTACGAGCAATGTTCATACCTTGCTCTAAAGTTTGGTTAACACAACCCCAGATCACATCTTCAACTTCGTTGACATCAAATTGGTTACGAGCAACTAAAGCACGAACTAACTCAGCAGATAAGCTGTCAGCACGTACATTGCGGAACATACCGTTTTTGGTTTTACCCATTGCAGAACGTACGCCATCAACGATGACAACGTCACGCGGATTTAAAGTAGCCATTCACGTCGCTCCTTAACCGTAGAATTTTTTGTTGTTAGCAGCCATGTCACGCAACATCTGTGGCGCTTCATAAGCCTTACCTAAGTGTGCATACTTGTCGCAAAGTGCAACGTATTCAGCAACACCTGTCTGGTCGATATAACGTGCTGGACCGCCACGGAATGGAGGGAAACCTACACCCATGATCATCGCCATATCTGCTTCGTTTGGTGTCGCAACAATGTTGTCTTCTAAGCAACGAACAGTTTCGTTACAGAATGCAAGCATCATACGGTCAATGATTTCCTGAGCATCAAACTCACGTTTTTCACCCGTAACACCTGATGCAATCACGTCATACGCTGTTGGATCAACAGTTTTCGCTTTCTTACCTTTTTTGTCTAAAACGTATTTATAGAAACCGACATCGTTCTTTTGACCTAGGCGTTTTGCTTCATACATCGCTTGGATTGAACCTTTATAATCAGGTTTCATACGGTCTGGGAAGCCTTCAGCCATGACTTCTGCACCATGAACGCCCGTGTCGATACCGACAACGTCCATCAAGTAAGCAGGACCCATAGGCCAACCGAATTTTTCCATCACTTTATCGATTTGTTGGAAGTCAGCACCATCTTTAAGCAGAAGGTCAAACGCACCGAAGTAAGGGAACAATACACGGTTTACAAGGAAGCCCGGGCAGTCGTTGACAACGATTGGTGTTTTACCCATTTTTTGAGCTAACACAACAGTGGTTGCAATTGCTTCTTCAGAGGTTTTTTCACCACGGATCACTTCAACCAAAGGCATCATGTGAACTGGGTTGAAGAAGTGCATGCCGACAAAGTTTTCAGGACGAGCCAATGCATTTGCAAGACGCGTGATTGAAATTGTTGATGTATTTGAAGCAATGATGGTATTTTCACGTACTTTGCTTTCTGTATCTTTAAGAACAGCTTCTTTGATCTTCGGATTTTCAGTGACCGCTTCGATCACGATATCCACTTCTTTAAACTCGTCATAGCTTAAAGTAGGACGGATACGAGCAAGGGTTTCACCCATTTTCGCAGGTGTTAAACGCTTACGTTCAACTTGTTTAGTCAACAAGCCATTTGCTTCTTTCATACCCAAAGCAAGTTGTGGATTACCAATATCTTTCATGATGATTGGTGTACCTTTGCTTGCCGCTTGGTAAGCGATACCACCACCCATGATACCCGCACCTAAAACAGCTGCTTGGTTGACAGGATGAGCACCTTTCTCATGTTTCTTCGAGGCTTTTTTCACAACTTGGTCATTGATGAATAAACCGATCAATGCACCTGCTTGTGGTGTAATCGCAGCTTTAGCAAATGCTTCAGCTTCAATTTTCAATGCTGCATCACGACCTTGGCTGACACCTGCTTGCAGTGAATCAAGAAGAAGTTTAGGCGCAGGGTATTGTGCAGGGTTTGCTTTCGCAAGAACCACACCTTTAGATGAGTTAAACGCCATCATTTGTTCAAGCATGTCGAGTTTAACAGGCTCTAATTTTTCTTGACGTTTTGCTTTCCAGTCTAAACGACCAGAGATTGCTTGTTTAACAAGATCAATCGCAGCGTCTTGAAGTTTGTCTGCAGCAACAACCGCATCTACAGCACCATCTTTGAGTGCAGCAGCAGGTTTTTTGTTTGCTGACGTTGCAATCCACTCGACAGCATTGTCGATACCAATCACACGGCTTAAACGAACAGTACCACCGAAACCAGGAATGATCCCAAGTTTAACTTCCGGTAGACCGACTACAGCTGCTTCAGACATGACACGATAGTCACACACTAAGCACATTTCAAAACCGCCGCCTAATGCAATCCCATTGATCGCAGCGACTTTAGGAATATCTAAATCTTCAAAAGCATTGAAAATTTCGTGAACAGGCATTGCCCATTCCACGATTGCGCTTTCGCCTTGTTTAAAATTTTCACCGAATTCAGTGATATCTGCACCAACAATAAATGTTGATTTACCACTTGTTACGATTAAACCTTTTACTTCACTGTTATTTTTTACAGCTTCAATAGCGGCTTTAAAATCTTCAATCGTTGCACGGTTGAATTTGTTAACCGACTCACCTTGTAAGTCAAAGCGGAATTCTGCGATTCCGTCCGAAAGCAATTGGACGGTAATGGCATTGCCAGCGTGGATCATGCCCTGATCTCCTTTTTTTGGAGGACTTCTACGTTGATGTTTTGAAGTACATGTGTGTTTTTTCTACACACATTTCGACTTCTCTAATCTTACGATAACTATATCTAAAAAGAACATAACAAGTTGTATCAAGCCGTGACGCAAGGGTCATGAATTTTTTTTTGCATAAATCTCATCATTGATGTTGAGTTTTGATTGTTGTGCTTATATCTATAGTTAATACATTATTTTTATTATAAATTTATGGAAAATACAAATCTTTTTTCATGAAAAAGTGTTTTAAGATGCTTTTATTTATTTGTATTGTTTTGGTCATTTAGGTCAATGCTTGATACAAAAATAATGATTTTGGTTAAACAAAATGCAAAAAGAAAATTGTACTTTTTTTGAGACATAGATATTATTTTAAACTTAAAAATGAGAAATAAGTTGAATACGAATGTTCACAAAAAAATTATTGTTATCTATGGTCGCTACATCTTTTGTTTTGACTGGCTGTGGTGGTGGAGGTGGTTCAGATGACGACTATAACACTGAATCTAAAGACTCTTTAGCAAATGGCACTCGTTATTATTATATACAATACTCAACATCTAAAATTACAGATCGTTTAAGAGCGAGCTATATTGAAGTTCAAAATAAACAATTCAAAGACTCAAAATCAAATAAAGCACTTGGTTATTATCTATTAACTGAAAATAAGCTTTATACACCCAAAGATATTGCACAAAATACAATTGATTTAGATGGTTTAACGCATTGGACATTCAATACCATTGGTGCGGTAAAATCTGATTGGAGATTTGAAAAAGTTAACTTATCAGGCAAAAATATGTTTGATACGGTTTTTCCTGCTTATCGTCAACTTGGTTTTGACAGTGAGAATGCCTATGCTTATGCACGTATTTTCTTAAATAGTTATGGATCAGAGCGTTTTCCAAATGGCAGTAGCTGCTATCGTCTTATTTCTCAAAAAGATCAAGTAGATTCTTTCAACTTTGATGTCAACACTGATAATGAAATTAAGCAGTCTTTTGAAGATTTTGATGATGAAAATCTAATGTATGTTGATCAGCTTAATCAGCAAAAAAATGGTTTAAACTATCGTTATGCAAGTGGTATTTGGCAATCAATTCCTTGGTCAACCGTTTATGATTTAGATTTTGGAATAAATCCAAAAGATGGCACAGCCGTTGAGTTCCAAAATCGACTCTATGCAGCCGAGTTTAATCCAAACTTTGAGCGAACACTTCAACAAGAAGCAAAAGTATTAAATCAATTGCTGACAACTTTGACAGATAAACAGCAGAAACGAAATACTCAATTACGTATCGCAGAAATTAACACAGGTTGTTATATCTATAATGAAACGGCAGCAAAATCTTTAGTTGCATTACGAGGATTAAATTGGGATCGCTAAATTTGATTAAGTGAATATTATTTTATTTGGTTGTGCTATGCCCCTATTTTTATTGAGAAAAGTAGGGGTGTTTTTATGGTAGTGAGTAAGTAAAAAAGGGTAAAGGATAAAAATAATACAGATTTTATTTGTTGCTTTTGCTAAAATTTGATCATCTTAAGGTTCTATCCTTCGAACTTACACCTTTAACAAGGTGCATTCCCCCCCTGAATATTTGAAAGAGTGCTATATGATTAAATGGATCATATTGGCGATTTTTGTGATTTCAGCGTTGTATATCCAAAATCGCGGTAAGGTGCGACATTCGTTTTATCGTCAATTTTTTGACCATTCCACGATCCTCGCACCGATTAATTTCTTAATGTATATGTTCTCTAAAGTGCCAAATCAACCGTATATTGACACTCAACATTTTAAAGACTTAAAAGTGTTGGATGAGAACTGGGAAATGATTCGTGATGAAGCACGAGCTTTATATACACAAGGTGGTATTAAAGCGTCGAGCAGTTATGATGACTTAGGTTTTAATTCATTTTTTAAGACAGGCTGGAAGCGTTTTTATTTAAAATGGTATGACTCCGCACATCCTTCTGCGGCAGATCTTTGCCCAAAAACTACAGCTTTATTAAAAACATTGCCAACCATTAAAGCCGCGATGTTTACAGAGCTTGCGCCTGATAGTCGTTTGGTTCGCCATCGTGATCCTTATGCAGGTTCTTTGCGCTATCATTTGGGTTTAATTACACCCAATGATGACCGCTGTTTTATTGATGTCGATGGGCAAAAATATTCATGGCGTGATGGTGAAAGCGTAGTCTTTGATGAAACCTATATTCATTATGCTGAAAATAAAACTGATCAAAATCGTATCATTTTCTTTGCTGATGTTGAGCGTCCATTAACCACAAAATGGATGGAACGTTTTAATTATTGGTTTGGTAAAAAAGTGATGACTGCAGCGAGTTCACCAAATGAAGCAGGTGATCAAACAGGTGGTTTAAATAAAGTTTTTGGTTATGTTTACCAAATTCGGATCAAAGCCAAAGCATTAAAGAAAACCAATCGTAAATTGTATTATTTTCTAAAATGGTTTTTGATGTTAGGAATTTTCTTCCTTATTTTTGTACGTCCTTATGTTTTTTAAAAGCTCAGTTTGTATTTTATAGAACGCCTTTTGGGGCGTTTTTTTATGGGAAATGATTTTGCAGCTAAATAACAATTTTAAGCTTGTACCGCACACATGAACTGTTAAATTGAGAAGGGTGTTATTGGGATGGAATAAAAAATGTTTAAAAATTTAGCCTCTGAAGTCATGGGAATAAGTGATATTGGGGTCATTATTGAGCCACATGAATTTAATAAAACCGATATTGATGATTATATTTTTCATGAAGACAATGAAAAAATTTTCTTCGTCATTAAAAGTAAGACTGATGAATATTGTTTTACCAATGTGGCTTTTATGCACCTAGATGGTAAAAGTGCCATGAGTAAAAAGCGCATGCTTTACCGTTACTTATATAAACATCATCCAATCAAAAATGTATTGCTTGAAACCGCAGGTACAGTGGATTTAGATGCAGAAATTAAATTTCAACTAGGCGAACAAACATTCTCTATTGATATTGATAAAAAGCAAATCGAAAAAATTCGTGATTTATATAAAGCCTTATTTACCCTTGGTGAAACATGTAGGGAAATTAATCGTAAACGTAATATTTTGCTGCAAAGTAATGAAAATGTGCAAAAAATGTTTAATTTACGTGAGCTGAGTGAGCAAGTGATTTTAAATTTACCTGAAATTATTAATCAAACAGCACATCAAGTTGAAGAATATGCAAACCAGCGTATTAAAGAGATTGAAAATTATGATTTTTCAGAAATTTTTGAGCGATATTTAAGAAACTAGACACCAAGTACTTTACATTTTGTAGTAGATCTTATGCAAAATTAAAGATTAACGTGGTAGTGCTATCGCAGGGCGACATGGATGTCGCCGTTGGACAAGGGCGATAGGATATCCCCTTTTGTCCAACAAAGGATTTTTGTTACTTTTTATCCTTAAAAAGTAAGGCATCACCTACGCAAAAAAGTACAAACTTTGTAATATAAATGAGGCTGTGCTTGAATATTTTTCATTCATTTCAGTATTATCATAATCAGCATACTATTTAGAACATCTCCAAATTTATTTCTTTTGATAAAAATCACTTTTAACAATCAGGTCATTGCTAAATTTATACATTCTGCATAGTTTGTAGAATGAGTGCTTGAAATTGGATGAAAAAGCACGACATTATGCAGTAGAAATGAGAATGATAGGTCAACAGTGAACGAAAACGCACGTGAAAATATCGAAAAGATTTTAGCCAATATGACCACATTGCCGGGTGTCTACAAGATGTTGGGCAAAGATGGTGATTTACTTTATATCGGCAAAGCTAAAAATCTAAAAAATCGTGTGTCGAGTTATTTTGTTAAAACCATTGAACATCCAAAAACGCAGGCGTTGGTTGCACGTATTTATAATATAGAAACACTGATCGTGCGTTCAGAAACCGAAGCTCTATTGCTCGAACAAAACCTGATTAAACTGCACCGTCCACCTTATAACATCATGTTGCGGGACGACAAATCTTACGTCTATATCTTTGTTTCCGCAGATAAACCTTATCCACGAATTGCCGCAGGGCGAGGTAAAGGAAAACATCAGGTCGGTAAGTTTTTTGGACCTTATCCGAGTGCTTATAATGCACGAGATACTTTATTGGTTCTGCAAAAATTATTTAATGTACGTCAATGTGAAAACAGCTATTTTTCACAGCGTAAACGTCCATGTTTACAGTATCAAATCAAGCGTTGTACTGCGCCTTGTGTCGGTCTGATCAGTCCTGAAGCCTATAATGAAGATGTGCAGAACTCGATCCGTTTTTTAAAAGGCGATACCAAAGAACTGAATCAGGAATTGATTCAGAAAATGGAACAAGCGGCAGAAAATTTGGAATTTGAAAAAGCGGTGTTCTATCGCGATCGCATGGCTTTATTACGTGATGTACAGGCACAGCAAGCCATTTATAAAGTCAAAGGCGAAGCGGACATTTTAGCGATTGCTTATCAAGCAGGGGTGACCTGTGTGCAAATCATGCATGTGCGTAACGGTAAAATGTTAGGCGGAAAAAGTTATTTTCCTGACATGCTCGGTGATGATTTGGGGCAAATGCTGTCGGATTTTATGGCAAATTTCTACTTTCAGGTCGCTGATGAAGTGCCGAGTGAGTTGATTGTCAATGTTGCCATTCCCGATCAAAAACAGCTTGAGGAAGGCTTACAACAGCAGTTTGAGCAGAAAATTCAGATTAAACACAGAGTACGTGAAACCCGTGCCGAATGGCTTGAGTTGGCGGAAATGAATGTTCAGCATGCCATTAAAGGCAAGTTAGCCAATCATCTGGAGTTAAATGAACGCTTTCATCAACTGGAAAAAGTCTGTGGACGTCCGATTGACCGCATCGAGTGTTTTGATATTTCGCATACTATGGGCGAAGCGACCATTGCATCCTGTGTGGTTTTTGATGCAGGTGGCGCACGTAAACGTGATTATCGTCAGTTTTCCATTGAAGATATTACAGGCGGTGATGACTATGCCGCAATGCGTCAGGCACTGACCCGACGCTATAAAAAAGCCATGTTACCTGATTTACTGTTGATTGATGGCGGTAAAGGTCAACTCCATATGGCAATGGAAGTCATGCAGGAGCTGGGACTGGAAGCCTTTATGGTCGGTGTGTCCAAAGGTGAAGGACGTAAACCGGGCTTGGAAACCTTACATTTTACGGATGGCACTAAAATTCAGTTGCCTGAGGACAATAAAGCCTTGCATCTGATTCAACAGGTAAGGGATGAGGCGCATCGTTTTGCGATCACGAAACATCGTGCCAAACGAGATAAACGCCGTGGTGGTTCAGTGTTGGAAGCTATTTCGGGACTTGGACCAAAACGCCGTCGTGATTTATTGACCCATTTTGGTGGGATTCAGGGTGTATTGAAAGCCTCTGAAAATGATCTGAAACTTGTGCCCGGCTTGGGTGATGTGATGGCGAGAACTATTTATAAGGTGTTACACGAATAGTCAGTCATTGACTCAAACTTTTTGCAATGCAGGTTTAAACGTTTTGGATGTTATAAATTTATGAAATATCATGCACATATCTATTTTGATTTGACGCAAATTGAGCTGATAGAGTCGCTTTATGTGCAACTACAGCAAGAGTTTGGTGAAACCATGAGTTATGGTCGTATACATCAAAAATTGGTAGGACCACATACCAAACCTATGTTTCAATTGGCATTTGATCAAGCTGTTTTGCCGCAGTTGAAAAATACATTGGATCGTCGTAATTTAGGGTTATCTGTGTTGATTCATCCTTTATGGGAAAATGAATATCTTGCACATACTGAGGGGGCACAGTGGTTAGGTGAACCGCTTGTATTAAATCTTGAAAATTTGTAAGCATTGCAGTATTCATTTGCCGAAATACTCATTGACCCGACAGTCATTGATCATTCACAAGTGAACTATCTATAGGCATAGTAAACCACAACGTTTTAATGAGAAAACCTATGTCTGTATTGGCACAGTTGTATCAGGATATTGAACAAAACAGCGAATTTGAGTTTCCAAAGGGCTGGCTACAAGGACGAACAATCTTTGGTGGTTTGGTGGCAGGCGTGTTGATCCATAAAGCCACACATACCATTGATGACGCTTGCAAAAAACTACTCAGTTGCAGTGTGACTTTTGTCGGACCCATTGAGGAAAAAGCGGTCAGATTGACTGCGGAAATTTTACGTCAGGGTAAGTCTGTCACCACCATCGAAGTACGTTTATGGCAAAATGATGCTGTACAAAGTATTTTAATTGCAAGTTTTGGCAGTCAGCGTGAGTCACGCATTCAGGTTGCACTTGAACCTAAAGTGCCTGCTTTCCCTGCAATAGATGACATTCATGTTTTACCTAAAAACTTGCCATTCCCTGAATGTGTTCAAAATTTCCAACTGGCTTGGACAGATGGGCAATATCCAATGTCAGGCAGTAAAACCCCTGACTTCAAAGGCTTATGCCGTTTTGATCCTAATTTTCATACTCAACGTGCAATGACTTTGCCTGATATTTTAACCTTAATGGATGTATGGCCACCTGGGGTTTTACCGATGTTTCGCAAGCCTGCACCTGCAAGTACATTAACATGGCAAGTGACTTTTGTTCATCCTTTACAAAGCCATTTACATGACTGGTTTAAATATCAAGTGGTTACAGATTATGCAGAGCATGGTTATGCCACTGAACATGCTTATTTGTGGGACAGTGAAAATCGACTTATTGCTATTGCCAGACAGACAGTAACAGTCTTTACCTAGTCGACAGTTTCATGTGAATCGTTTAAAGTATTAACGAAATAGAGCTTTACTCTAAATTACAGTTTGCCTTTTCCATAGGTAAATAGGGGACTTACTGGCGGTGTCTATGACTACAGGTCGTATCCTGAATATTCCAAATATCTTGACGCTAGCTCGTATTGCGTTAATTCCTGTTTTTCTAGCCATCGCTTATTGGCCTCCTGCAATTGGGGTTGGTGGGCATGAAGGTGGCATGACCCGTCATTTGATTTTGACGGCAATTTTTGTAATTGCCGCAATCACAGACTGGTTTGATGGTTATCTCGCTAGAACTTTGAATCAGACTTCTGCTTTTGGGCGGTTTTTAGATCCTGTTGCAGATAAATTGATGGTCGCAGCAGCTTTGATTGTGTTAGTTCAATGGCAGCCTTCTATTGCAATGGCATTTGCTGCGATTGTGATTATTTCACGTGAAATTACCGTTTCAGCATTACGTGAATGGATGGCAGAATTAGGCGCACGCACCAATGTCGCTGTATCTACAGTAGGGAAATATAAAACGGCATTTCAAATGATTGCGATTACAGTATTTTTACTGAATTGGCAACCATTAGAAATGTTAGCTTATGCACTACTTTATACTGCTGTGATCTTGACGCTTTGGTCAATGTTCATTTACCTAAAAGCGGCATGGCCTTATTTAAAACAGCCTTAAATGACTGCTTGATGTGTTTAAAAAAACCTTTCTTGATGAAAGGTTTTTTTGTTTTGCGTGAGCGCTGAAACATGCTTAGATTTAGAAAATATAAAAAGAAAATAAAGATTAAGCTCACTTTATAAAAATACAGCACAAGCGATGCACTTATGCTGCATAGGTTTTAATTTTGATTTAGAGGATAGAGTTTGTCATCAAACTGCTCTAAGGTTGGAAATGCGATAGAGGGTAAATTTTCGATATTTTGTAAATGTTGACGATAGTCTATGAGCATTTGTTCACGAGCTTCATGAGAAATATAGGGCACATGATAGGCAATAAAAGGAGTTAACACTTCATAGCCAACATAAGCCAGTGTTCCGCGCTGAATAGGAATCAGAATATTCTCAAGTGAGCCATGAATTGCACCATCTCCAAACATATGATCACGTCCACCAAGGGTAAAGCTCAGCATGGCTTTTTTTCCTGACATGCCACCATGGTTATAAAAACGTTTACCGCCATAAAAAATCCCTGATACAAATACTCGATCAATCCAACCTTTTAAAATTGCAGGTATAGACATCCAATACATTGGAAAATTTAAAATCAGCAAATCCGCTTTTTGGACTTTTTCCACTTCAGCTTGAATATCATCAGCTAAAGCATGTTGTTTACTGGCATGGCGTTGTTCTAAGGCATAATTTAAATAGTCAGGATTACCGCGTTCAGTAAAGTCTGCTGCACAGGCAACAGGATTAAAATTCATGGCATAAAGATCAGAAACTTCAACCTGATGCCCTAATTTTTTTAATTCTTCAATCGCTGTATTTTTTAGCGCATTGGTAAAAGACTGCGGTTCAGGGTGTGCATGTACAATTAAAATATTCATAAGCTTGCTTTCTCAAATTATTGGCGAGTATTTTTATCGACTTCATTATTACCAAAAGAGTTGCTTTAGCCAATTACTGAACAGACGTTTTCATGTTTTTAAATGTCAATTTTTGCAAAGTGAGCAGACAATAAAAAACCGACATATGATATATCGGTTTTCTACTCTCTGAGGAAGTATTGTTTTCGCAAAAGCAATACTTAAATAGCATTTGTGCTGAAGAACATAATCATATTATGAGAAAAAGTTTAAATTTACAATGATGGAAATTGTAAAATTTCTTTAAATTATCATGTTGCCTTAGATGTGAATTGGAAATAATTTAGGGCTTGGGTTTAGCTCAGACAATTGGTCATTTTCAGACAGCGCCTGATAACGCTTTTCAATTTGTGAAGCAGAATCTTGTAATGTTTCAATCAATTTTTGCAAATTTAAATACTCAAAACGATTTTTTGATGCCAAAACAGTGAGTGCTAATGGTGCTTCTTTATTTGAAAACTTAATTGGAATGGAAAGACCAGAAACGTTTGGATCAAGCTCACCTTGGGAAAAATAGTGACCTTGTTTTTTGATTTTTTTCATTCTTTGAATGAAATTTTCTTCACTTTCAGCAAAACCGACTTGAGCAAGCTCATTTTGAAAACGGGTATAGTAATTTTGCAGATTTTGTTTAGAAAGATGTGCCATGATCACTTTAGGCGATGAACCCATATACACAGGACGAGGGCAACCACGCCCATAAGTTAATAAAGTCTCATCACGATACACTTCATGATGAAGATCAATACAATAATGATCATTCAGTTGGGTGAGTAGACAGCAAAGTTCTGTACGCTCAGAAATCTCTTGCATAAAGGGTTTACTGATTTGCACCAATGGATCTGTTGTTCTTGAAATATAATCCATGACTGCAATTTTAGGTCCAAGTGTGTAATCACCTGAAGTCCCACTTAAACGTTGTAAAATATCTGCTGAAACTAATTCTTTAAGATATCTATAACTTGTTGGTTTTGATAGGTTTAGTTCTTCGCAAATGACATCAACATTAATCACTGGGCGTGACACCGAAAATAAATCTAATACGGTGAGAATTTTACCAAAACTAGAAAGCGCCATTGATTACCTACTTAGTAACTGTAAATCAAAAAATAAATTTTATAATGTTACTTTATAACAAAAAATTATCAAAAAAAAAGGAATTTCATCATAAATCGAATCAATTCAGATATTCTGAGAAAATTCTCTAGGATTTGAGCTATTTCTTATGGATTTTTAAAGAGAAAATAGCAAAAAAATAATATTCACTTATTTTTATTTCTGCCTGAGAAAAAATAGATTATTCTCACTAAAATATAAAATAATTCATTTGTATTATCAATATAAGATATTTTTGTTGACTAAGTCTATTTTTTTTGAAAAAATTAACAGATTAAATATCTAATGATGAATTTTTGAGCTTTTATTTAATCTCACTCAGCATCATGTTTTGCCATTTATATCTCTAAGTTGGAATAAAACAGTATTTTTATCTGATTTTATTTTCTCTTTTCAGTGTTTTAACATTCTCTAAATAAATGCGCTATTTACTTTAGGTCAAATGGCGAGTTTTTTGGTCGTTTCAAAATGTGCAGCAAGATATTTCTCAATCTTTTGATTCCAATGAAATAGAGATCATTCATGTTATTGACTAAACAGCTTTTAGCATTTCGACCCAATAAGTTGGATTGGATCTTTGCAATAAAGACTTTTATTGCAGGTATGCTGGCGCTGTTTATCGCATTTGAATTGAATTTAAGTTATCCCATTTGGGCAATTGGGACTGTCTTTGTGATCGCAAATCCCTACTCAGGTATGGTGGCTTCAAAAAGTCTATATCGTTTACTGGGTACAACTTTTGGAGCAATTTTTGCAGTTGCAGTGACTCCTTATTTGATTAATACACCGTGGCTTTTTATTTTTGTCTTGGCGTGTTGGTTGGGTATTTGCCTTTATCTGTCTTTATTGGATCGGACACCACGTAGTTATGTGGTGATGTTGGCTGGTTATACTGCTGTTATTATTTGTTTTAATAGCATTTATTATATCGACAAGATTTCTATTTTTGATATGGCGCTTGGGCGGTTTTTAGAAATTTCGATAGGTGTAATTTGTAGTGCAGTGGTAACAAGTACGATTTTACCTATGCATATTGGTCCTGTGGTTGAAAATCGTGTAGTAAAAACCATGACCGATACGCAAAAATTGTTTGATCTTATTTTATCTCATCCTGATCCACAGCAAAAAAACTATACAAAATTATTGGCAGAAATTGCACGAGATACTTCAGATCTTCATACTATGCTTGTGCATTTAAACTATGAAAAATCAAAGCTTAAAAGCATGGCGAAACCTTTGCAAGAGTTATTGCATCAAGTGACTATGTTGGTTGCAAACTTGGTGGCAATGTCAGAGCGTCTGAAACAATTAGATCAAATTGACCTTCATTATAGAGCTGCTTTGCAAGATTTACATACCGAGGTTGACGCATTTTTAGATGATCAACATCAAATTTTAGAATCTGAATTAAATCATTTGCCGAGTGATTTTGAGCAAAAATTTGAATTGATTTTGAAACAAGCACAACCCACACAATATGTCATGTTAGGAAGTTTAAAAATGGATATCCGACATTTTATTCAAAATGTTCGTGCTGTCCGTTTGATTTGGCAAAGAATGCAACAAGGTGATACCACTTTACCTGAAGCGATTGTGCCATTAACAACATCTTATCCAAGTTTACACCGTGATTATGGTGTGGCAGTTCGGGGTGGTTTATCTGCTTTTTTAACGATTATTGTTGCTTCAAGTATTTGGATTTTGAGTGGGTGGACATCAGGTTTTATGATGGCTCAAATGGCAGCCATTAGTGCATGTATTTTGACTGCACTTGATAATCCTGTACCTGCATTAAAGATTTTTATTCGTGCTAGTTTTTATGCTGCGATTATTGTTTTTATTTATGCATATGGCATTTTTCCACATGTACATTCATTTATAGAACTCATGATTGTACTCGCACCTTTTTTAATTTTTTGCCTCATGCTGTACTTGCATCCTCCGCTAAATGGTTTAGGGCTACCGCTGATTATGGCAGGTGTCATGGGGATGAATATTCAAAATCGTTACTTTTTAGATCAAGTGGCTTTTTTTGACTTTTCGATAGGCACGATTATTGGACCTATTATTTCTGTGTATATCGTGCATTTGGTTCGTGCAATGTCGCCTGATATGACGGCACAGCGTATTTTGTCTTTACATTATCAGGCAATGAAAAAAGCGGTACGTATGAATTATGGTGCAAACTTTCGTATTCATTTAAGAAGTATGTTAGACCGTATTGGCGTACTCAATACAAAGCAAGTACTGTCAGAAGAGTTAATACATGAAATGAATGCGGCGCTGATTGAGTCAAGTGCAGTGATTGATTTTACTCGACTACAAGAGTTGGCAGAAAAATTACCAAAAAATTCGCCACTGATTGCTCAAATTGCACAATTACAAACGTATTTAGAGTTATGGCTAGGTGAAAAAGAAAAACAACAAGTCACTACAACTTTAGACCAAGTTTTGCTGAAACTAAAAGAAATTCAAGTCGATGCAGAGAGTATTGAAGATCGAGATATACGTCATCGTTTATGGATTTCTGTAAATAATATTCGGCATAGTATTTGCCATCAAGATGAGCAAAGTGCAGCAGATCATACACTCGAACATGCCAGTATTGGAGTTTAAAAATGGGTGAATTTAATCTTTATGGTGTTTATGTTCCCACTTTTTTAGTACAGGCAATTTTAGCGTATTTGCTATTAAAAATAGTCAATTTAGTCACTGATCGTTGGGCGACGCAAGGCTGGATTGCATTACCGAGTATTTTTAATTTGTGTATATACGTGTTGTTGCTGTGGGGAGTGCATCATCTTTTTACGATGTATTTGGATTAATGTGGAATTTGATGATTAGGTCAGGTAAAAATGAACAGCTTTGATATGCGTAAAGTGATACGTCCTCTAGGTTTATTGACAGTTGCAATACTGGCAATCATATGTGTTTTACATTTATGGAATTACTATAATGCTGAGCCGTGGACACGTGATGGACGCGTTCGTGGTGATGTTATACAAGTTTCTTCAGACATTTCTGGCTTGGTGACAGAAGTTTTGGTGCAAGACAACCAGACAGTCAAAAAAGGGCAAGTGTTATTTAAAATTGATCTTGCACGACAAACCTTAGATGTTGAGCAAGCCAAATCAGATTTAGCCAAAGCAAACTCAGGTTTAGCAGAAGCAGAAGCAGGTCTTGCCCAAGCCCAAGCCAACCTCATCAAATCACAAGCGAATATTCAACTGGCAGATAAAAATGCACAGAGATATGCAGACTTAATGAATGGTGCGATCTCTAAACAAGAACAAGATCAAATGTTTGCAGCAAGAGATCAGTCACATGCTGAACATCAACAACTGCAAGCTGCTATTCAACAGTCAGAAGCCAATATTAAACAACAAAAAGCTTTAATCGAAGCTGCAACCAGTAGTTTTCATTTAGCTGAGTTAAATATGCATCGTGCTGAAGTTGTTGCACCAGCCGATGGGACATTATCTAATTTTGATATGCGCGTAGGAAATTATGTCAAAGTTGGTCAAGCTGTTGCTGCTTTATTGGATAGAAAACAACTGTATGTTGTTGGATACTTCGAAGAAACTAAACTGAATAAAATTCATTTAGGTGATGCAGCGACTATACAATTAATGGGCAATTCTGAAAAAATCAAAGGGCATGTACAGGGCATTGCATCTGGGATTGAAGATCGTGAGCGCACTACATCTTCAGGTTTATTGGCAAATGTGAACCCTACTTTTAGTTGGGTGCGTTTAGCGCAGCGTGTACCTGTAAAAATTGTGTTAGATGAGTTACCAAAAAATGAATTAGCCTTTGTTGCTGGACGTACTGCAACGATTCATATTTTAGAGCGTACACATTAATCAGTTGATAAATCTTCTGTTCAAGTCAAACGATGAGCTATTTGCTTGGCAGAACATAAAAAAACCTGCATCAAAATGCAGGTTTTAAAATGTTTCTATATCTTAAATATTTGAAGAATTAGAATAATTTAACTGGAATGTCGAGGAATACACGCCATTCATTGGTATCACCAATATACGCATTGGTTTGGTAGTCATCACTTGCACGATAATATGAATGACGTAGACGTAAACTTGCATCTTTAGCAAAACCATTTTGAACGGTATATTTTACTTGGTTAAAGAATTCACGTTCTTGCGCATCATCAGTAAGACCCGCAACTTTAATATCCCAACCATAAACAAATGCTGTCGTCCAGTTAAGTCCTGCTACACCATAATTGCTAAAGTCTAAGTTATATTGAAGTTGCGCTGATTTTTCATGATTTCCAATAAAATCAGACAAATATGAGTTTGGTAAATAGATACTTTGGAAACCATCGGCATTTGTGTTGTAGTCATAACCTGTATTGCCTGTATTTTGTTGGTAAGCCAACATAACACTATGAGCGCCTTGGTTATATGTACCTGATAATGCCCAAATATTATTGCTACGACCTTCTATATTTTCATTGCCAATAGTAGAAGAATACGTTGCTGCATCTTTGTCCCATTCAGTATGATAACCACTAAAGTCCAACGTCAAAGAGCTTTTATCTGCAAGTGGAAGCTTGTAGTTTGCATTTACATAATGGCGTTCTAAAGCATTTTTAGAATCTAAGCCATAATATGAAGCATTGAGTTGATCATCAAACTTATATTTTGCACCCCAAACGATGGCATTATCTAAGTGATTTCCATCAGTAGAAATTTGGTCTGACATTTGGTTTTTAGTAAATTTACCCGCAGTCAGTTCTAAATTTTTAATTTCACGGCTTGTGATTAATGTACCTTCAAAATACTCAGGAACCATACGACCTGTATTACTTGCAAGAACAGGTAAATCTAAAACTTGTGTACCATAACGCACAGTGGTATTAGAAAAACGAGCTTTTACATTTGCTCCACCACGCGCCCAATGATCATAAGCAGAACCATCGTTATGTTTCGGGATCATATTGTTGCCAGCATGGTTATTTGAACCCAATTTGATTGAGCCATCGCCTACAGCACCAACACCAAAACCGACGATCCCTTGAGTAAAGCCAGAGTCTACATTGACAATTGCAGATTGGGCATAAGAGCTTTGGTCTTCAACGCCATTTTTTTTATCACGATGTATAAAGCCTGTGCGAAATAGAACAGATGCATCAGCGTCTTCTACAAATCCTTTTGCTTCACTTTGTTCACTTGCATAAGCTGTAGAGATCAGCGCAGCTTGTATTAGGACAACTAAGGTCATTTTTTTTTGGGTTAGCATTAAGGCTGCCTCTTGAATGTTGCTTTTCAATATATTTAAAATAAGTGAATTGTATAATTAAATTACAGAAAAACTAGTATTTGTAACAATTTTATTTTCTAACTTTAGCTTTTTAACAGATATTGTTGTTTGAGTTTAGTGAAATAATACTTAAGTTCTAGTGTAAAAATGATTGAATAATTTACCAAAAGTTTAAAAAACCAGTAAAATTCTTCGCTTAAATTTTCCCTCTATATGTGTTGAAAAATGATAGCATTTTCATTTAAAAAATTAATGATGACATTATGTGTTGTAGTGCCATCAAGTGCGCTCTATGCAGCACAAGCCCCAATAACAACTTCAAATGGGGTCTGGTCAGGAAATATTGCTGCTGTATCTCAATATATTTATCGTGGTGGCGTGGAAAATGACAAAGTTGCTATACAAACAGGTTTGGAATATGCCCATAAAAGTGGAATGAGCGTGGGCTATTGGGGTTCAACATTAGATTATGATGCTACAGATGAAACCCGTAATCATGGTTTTGAACATGATTTTTATGTGGCGTATGGTAATGAGATTAATCCAGATTTAAGCTACAACCTACAAGCAACCGCTTATGTATATCATCATGGCGGTACTATTTATGGTGATGAAAATAAAAGAAAAACCACAGCATTTGATGTGCTTGGTGAGTTAGCTTATAAAGAAGTCACTTTTGCTGCATCTGTTTTACTGGCTGATGCTTCATTTGGTAATGCAGGAGATGTCTATTTGAGTGCGGCTTATAATCATCCATTGCCTCAAAACTTTATTTTAAATGCTTCAGTCGGTGGTTCTGCTTATAACAGTAGCCGTGACGATGAACTAATTCAGACCACTCAAGATTTTGCATTTAATGAAGCACGTATAGGCTTAAGCAAAAGTATTGCAGAAACGGGTATTGTTGCTTCACTTGATTATGTCATGGGTGGCGAAGACCGTTTAGGTGAAGATTTTGATAATCATGTGGTTTTTGGTTTAGATTACCACTTTTAAAGCATCACTGTTTTAAGAGTAAACCTGAGAATGAGAAAGTGCATTTGGATATAAAATGCGCTTTTTTTGTGCATGGGGAAAATGTATAAAAATAAGTGACCAAAAAAGAATCATAAAATAAATGCAACGATATAGCGGCTGATGTAATCAAAGAGACCAAGCAATTTGTGAATAAATGAAACAAATATGACAATAAATCAACTATAGCAAAGCATATTATCTTTTTTAGTGATGTTTAAAAACTTAATGTAGAAAAATAATTTTTATATAAAAACTAAATAAAAAAACAAAGTGATATTATTTTTTAAGATGATTTTTTTAATCTTTTTTTAAGTTTGGCATAGCAATTGCTAAATACCTAAGGAGTTTGACCAATTTAAACCAAGAATAAACATCCGAGCGATGGGGGAGCATTAAACATGCAAATTATCACTAAACTTTTAGCATTTGGCATCTTGGCTTCAACCGCAACAGTCAGTATGGCTGAAGAAAATTCACTTTCAAATCTAGGCTTAACTTTTTCAGGCAGTGCAGCATTAACCAGTGATTATCGTTTCCGTGGCATCACGCAAACAAGTAATGATCCTGCTGTACAGGCTGGGTTTACTTTGGCACATTCATCAGGTTTTTATGCAGGTGTTTGGGGTTCAAATGTTAATTTTGGTGATGGTGGTCCACATTTAGAACTAGACCCATCGATTGGTTATTCAACAACTTTAGAAAATTTTAGTACGAAACCTGTCATTGATGTTGGGGTGGTTTATTATAACTATCCAAGTTATAGCGACTTAAATTGGGCTGAGCTCTACGGTAAAGTGACTTTAAAAGACACGGTTGTATCGGGAGATAGTTTATTGACCAATATTAACTTTACCAATGACTATGCAGGTGCAGATACCAATAGCTGGAATATTAATTTTGGTTATTCTGCGCCATTTGGTGCTACAGGATTTGGTGGTGTTGCCGCAGTTGGATATACCGTTGTCGATGATAAAGAAAAGTACTCATTTAATGGTGATGATAATTATGTGGATTGGAAACTGGGCGTAAACTATGGCTTTAAATCTGTACAAGGTCTGAGTGCAGAACTTGCAGCCGTTGGTACCAATATTGACACTGATGGCTGGACATCTGCGGCTGAACGTGGTGTTGAAACAGGTGCTGTTTTTACTTTAACTAAAGCATTCTAACCCTATAACAATAATGCGAAATCATGCATAAAAGATCAAAGGCAACAGTGGTTGCCTTTTTTTGTAATTTAAAAAATAAATAAAAATATATACTCAAGATTCTTGTTGGCGATAAGACAACGCCTCACTCAGATGAGCACTGTTAATATCCGAACACTGTGCCAGATCGGCAATACTTCTCGCTACACGTAAAATTCGATGATATGCACGTGCAGATAAATTTAAACGTTGCTGAGCCATTGCCAGCATTTTTTGTGATGCTTGATCAAGTCGAGCATAGCTTTCAAGTTGTTGTGGCGACAAATTTTGATTGGTTGCACCTTGTCGATTGATTTGGAAATGATAAGCTTGTAAAACGCGTTCTCGAACGACAGTAGAGTTTTCAGTAACAGCATCATTTTGCAGTTCATGAGCTTTTAATGGTGGTACATCAATGTGTAAATCTATACGGTCTAATAATGGACCAGAAATACGATTTTGATAACGCTTGATGACTTCACTTGAACATTGACAACGACTGTCTTGATTAAATGCATAACCACACGGACAAGGATTCATTGCTGCAATGAGTTGAAAATTAGCAGGAAAAGTAATTTGTCGTGATGCACGAGAGATCACAATTTCTCTTGCTTCTAAAGGTTGTCTTAAAACCTCTAAAACTTTTCGGTCAAATTCAGGTATTTTCCTAATACTTAATAAAATTAATAAAAATGATCAATTTGTATTTAAAATGTTCAATATGAAAATAAGGTAAAGTATTACGCAATCGATTGAATAATAAAATTATATCGAGATGATGGGTAATCAAACTTTACTAGCAATGCCTGAGCCTTTTTTAGAAGTAAGGATACATAAAACAGATTTAGATCCTAACCTTCTTGCTGTATGTGCTGGATACGAATTGGGTGAATGGAGAGAAACCCAGTTTGCCAATCATGTAATGCAATGGTTGCCTGAGTTTGCTTTGAATTATCAAGAAGTGCGTTCAATGAGTGCGCATAATGCGGTTGCATTGCTTCAAAAAGCAGCAAGATCAATTTATCAAACTGATAAGTTTCAGAGTAGAGGTGAGTTTGGTGAGTTAATATTACATATCATCTTAAGGCAATGTTTTAAAACAACACCTGCAATTTCTAAAATATTCTTTAAAGACTCAAGAAACGATACTGTTAAAGGGTTTGATTCAGTTCATGTTGTTTATGATGGGAGCACATTAGATCTTTATTTAGGCGAGGTTAAATTTTATACCAATATTAATAGGGCAATTTCAGATGTCATCACAGAGCGGCTTTGTTGCATAAATATGTAAGCATCTGATTTAAATAAATTTAATTTTGGATCAAAAAATAATCAAAACTTTTAAAATCATATAGTTATGAAATCTTTGTGCAACAAAGCCTATTCACAGATGCAAGAAATTCATCTAGATTAGAAATTAAATAAACTATTCGCTAAAGAGGAAGGAGCATGAAAAGTGAGGAATATAAACGCAACAAAGACAGATTTCAGAAACTTTTGAGAACTGTAAGTGAAATTTCCAAATCAGAACTAGCTCCATTTTTGGATCATAAAAAATTCTTACATTCCACGCTATTTCATCAAATAGCAGTCTTTGCTGCGATGCATTATAAAGAACACAGTGATAGCACGCCTATTATGCAAGTTTTGGATTTCACAAAATTGAAAGGGACCGAATATCTAAAAGCAGTAAGATGGTTTGAATATAGAACTGGTACATGCTTTTTTATCGAAGATAACAAATTAAAGAAGAGTAAGAGTAATACTCTTTTAGACGAGAATTATCAAATGTTTGGGGAGTTTCTAAAAACTTACAAAGGGCCATTACCTGAAATTAAATCACATAAAGCAGAGATCGAAGAAGACTATATAGAAAAATACAAAAAATACTCTAAAGAACCCCGTGACGAATTTGACTTGATAGAGAACACGTCTATGAAAATTGGTGGTCGGACTGTATTTGGAGGATATGGTACTGGAAAAAAACGCTAAAAATTATGGCAATAATTCTTTCATGTCTACTTCTAGTGCGGTGGCGATTTCATACAGCTTTTCAACAGTAAGGTTTACTTCGCCACGCTCAATGCGACCGATATAACTGCGGTCAATACCACACTGTAACGCTAAAGCTTCTTGTGTAATTTTTTTCTCTTTTCTTTTTTTGCGTATTAATTGACCAATCTCAATAGATAATTCTAACATTTAAAATAAATTGTTCAAAAAATAGAAATATCACTAATTGAGGATTAAATATCCACGGACTATAATCCTCATTTTTAATAAAAGACTAAAAGACTGAACATGAAGAGACCTGTACATTTGCCGTTGTATCACGAATTCTTAGAATTATTCGATAACTATGAAATTCAAAATTGGGAAGCCAAACAATTTTGGGAAAAACTTAATATTAATCAGATCTACAGAAATGATAAGACCAAGCGTTTGATGTATTCTGGTTTAAAAGTTTTAATACGATTTCAATATTTAGAAGTTAATCATGAAACATCAAGAAAAAATGTTTTTTCTTATACCGAAACACCACGTATGAATGAACTCAGGAATCGAACAAAGAAGCAAAAATTGGAAGAGATTTTTTCTAAAAAGAAAACAGAATTTTTAGATCAAATTAAAGATAAAGAAAATAATATTGAGTTTCTAGAATCATTATTATCGGATGATAAAACATTAGAGAAATATTTTATTAACCATAAAGAAACTATGGAGAATGATATTAAAAATATAAAATCAAATATTAAATTAATGGACGATATAATGAATAAATAAACGTTTCTCAATTAATTTATTATAGTAAAAACAATAGCTTAAAATAAAAAATAATTACTTGACTTAAGCATTCCCATCCGATATTTTTTCGTCAAATTTATTCAAAATTCGTCTGATATGATCAAGTCAATTAAGCAAGTTCGAGATGATTTTATAAAATCAGGAATTTCAATCGCAGAATGGGCACGAGATAATAATTTTTCACCTGACCTCGTATACCGAATTTTAAAAAATAATAAAGTTCCACGACGTGGTGAAAGCCATAAGATAGCTGTAAAGCTAGGAATTAAGGAGCAAAAAGATATGGATTAATTCAATGTAATTTTTATTTAACCGCAGAAAGTA
>NZ_PYIX02000159.1 GCF_003024515.2 Acinetobacter sichuanensis | reverse complement strand
ATACTCTTTGTGAGCCTTCAACAAATCTTGATAACGATCATCTTCTGAATCATATACATCACTCTGCATGATGTTTTGTTCAACAGAAGTTAGATTTTTTCGTAAATCCAACTTTGCATTATCACGATTGTTTTTAAGCGACCATGATTCGTATTCACTCGGTGTCATCGTTGCTTTTGCAAAGATGTCATCTGTGTTGCTGCCTAAGCCCTGGATTTGGTCTTGAATAGCTTTAAAGTCATTTATTGCTTCAAATTCTTTCCACTTTTGCGCTTTTCTAAATTGCTGCAGATCATAAGCCAATTGCTCATCAACAGATTCTTTCTTAAGCTGCTTTTGAATGTCATTCAACTCAGAACTAAGAGCAATATGCGCTTTATTTATCTCAGCTTCTTTCTTCAACTTTTCATCTTCAGTCCAATTCCACGAATTTAATTCTTGATCAAATTGAAGTTCAGCTAACCTCGATTTATTTGCGTAGTGCTCCTCAATTTTAGGAGTAAGATGCTGTAAACCAAGTTCATTTGCTTTAGCAATAGTGTCAATTCTCTCTTGGTTTCGAATAACATCTTCAGAAGAGAATTGTTGAGAAAATTGAGCTTGGTCATTTTTGAACTTTTGGAAAGCCTCGTTGGCTTTTTCAAGACCACTAAGATAATTTTCAACAGTGTAATCAGTGCCAAAAGTTTGACCGCTTGCACCCGCCATATAACTCATGACCTTACCAGAGTATTGTCTAGTCTCCTGAGGCATTGGTCGATCAGCAAAATAACCTTTTTGCCATTTCCCTTCTACTTTTTTCATGCCAGAACCATATTTTAAAAAGTTCTGCATGTTGCCCTCACCCCAATTGTAAGCACGCAAAGCATTTTCAAGATTACCGTCAAACATATCAAGTAATCTGCTTAAGTATTCAGATGCGCCACGATAACTTGACTCCACGCTTTTAATGTTTACTTTGAAGCGATCAGCAGTAGCAGGCATAAATTGCATGGGACCACCAGCACCAGCGGGGCTTGTTGCGGTATTACTATTTGGGGATTCAACCATATTGACAGCAGATAATAAGCCTTTTGGTAACCTATCAGCTGTCTCCAAAGCGGTTGCATTAGCCTTTAAGGCATTCGCAGCAACCAATGAATTAACCTTCAAAGCC
>NZ_PYIX02000158.1 GCF_003024515.2 Acinetobacter sichuanensis | reverse complement strand
TGTGAGATGGTTAGGATTTGGCTCAAACACAATAGGTTGGGTTAAAGCGGATGATTGTGCGGTTTGGAATGGTCCTAAGGTATTTGGTGGTGCGGCATGACAACTATGGCTAAATTAGGTTTATTTGGGAATGCTGAAGGTCGCACTGATATCTGGTCTACGCCTCAAGATCTATTCAACAAATTAGATGCAATTTTTAACTTTGATTTAGATGTTTGTGCATTAGCTGAAAATACAAAGTGTGAGCGATTTTTTAGTCCAGAGATGGACGGCTTAAAACAAGATTGGACAGGTGTTTGTTGGATGAATCCGCCGTATGGTCGTGAAATTATTGCTTGGATCGAAAAGGCTGTAGAGACTGCAAAAAAAGGTCATACAGTTGTTGCGTTGTTGCCAGCACGAACTGATGTGGGTTGGTGGCAAGATCATGTATTAAATCGTGAGATTCACTACATCAAAGGAAGATTGAAGTTTGGTGGGTGTAAGCATAATGCCCCATTTGGATGTGCTGTTGTAGTTTTTCGCCCAAGTTTGAATGATGTTAAGTGGGAAAGTGTTGGAGACAGCAATGCTTAAACACATCTCTTGCGAGCCAGATTTAAAAAGCGTAATTCCTGAGACTTGGGCAAACGCTGTAACACGTTGTCAGGGTGGTGCACCACACAATTGCGGTGCTGATGGTCTTTGTGAGCGTGGGGGTACTTGCTTTGAGGTTAAGGAATTAACTCTGGTGCAGGCATTACTTGAGATTGAACATCTTAAAAAAGAACTAGATGTAACAAGGGTAAGAAACAAACAAATTGAAGTTGGTCATTTAAATTTAATTGCTCGATTGGAACATACGAAAGAATTAGCGCTTAAAGATGGCAAGAGTGAGCGTGTATTCATGATTCGTCAATGTTTAACAATAATCAGGGGAAGTGCAGATGAATAACGAATTCAAAATAGGTGACCTTGTGCGAGTTGATACCTTGCCTGATGCGCCATTACGTGAAGTTTTAGGTGTAAGGGATAGTTTTATTTTTATCGACTTTGGAGGTTGGAAAGGTTGGGTACAAGCTGCGGCATATGAACTGATTTTGAGTAGCAAAGTATGAGCAGCATTTCAGTTGCTGAGTATAAAAAACTATCTGGAAAACCACGGCGTACCAAGCGCCGTGTTGTTGTGAAGAAGCAGCGAGTTGTTAGTGAGGGTGAA
>NZ_PYIX02000157.1 GCF_003024515.2 Acinetobacter sichuanensis | reverse complement strand
TAGGGTAATCCTCCCATAAATAACCGAAGTTAAAAGTAGAGGTTAAGCAGCCATTAGAGGTGGCTTTCCTTTGTTAGCTTGATGTGGTCTTTCATGGTTGTAATGCCACAACCAGTTTGTTGCATAATCTTGTACTTCATCCAAAGTATCAAATAAATGCTTGCTCAGCCAACTATAACGTATGGTCCGATTATAGCGTTCAATATACGCATTCTGCTGTGGCTTACCCGGTTGAATATATTCAATACGAATACCGTGCTCAGTAGCCCAGCGCACAAATTCGTGACTGATAAATTCGGGACCATTATCGCATCGGATCACTAACGGTTTTTCTCTCCACTCCAGCAATTGATTCAACGTACGAATAACCCTGATTGTGGGCAATGAGAACCCTGCTTCAATGGCTAGGCCTTCGCGGCGGTAATCATCAATCACATTCAATAATCGAAACTTGCGACCATCGGAAAGCTGATCATGCATAAAATCTAATGACCAAACCTGATTTTCTCGGATTGGTTCTTTCAATGGTTCAGGCGCATGCCGTTTTAGTCTTCTTCTCGGTTTAATACGCAGATTCAGTGCCAACTCACAGTAAATGCGGTAAACCCGCTTGTGATTCCAGCAGCAACTCTCAACATGCCGTAAATACGAGAAGCACAAACCAAAGCCCCAATCGGAATTTTCCTCAGTGAGTTCAATGAGCTGTTCAGCAATGAGTGCATTGTCATCGCTGAGTTTGGCTTGATAGCGGTAGCAGGTTTCACTAATGCCAAATGCTTTACAAGCCAAACGAATACTAATGGCATGCTGGGCAACTGCCTGTTGTGCCATCTTACGCCGGCAAGATGGCTTTACCCTTGCGCAGCAGTGCTGCTCATTGCCATCGCTTCCTGGATGATTTCGGCCTTTAATCGCTCTTCCGCATACATCTTTTTAAGTCTGGTATTTTCGGCTTCTAGCTCTTTCAGTCGAGCCATTAATGATGTATCCATACCACCATATTTGGCACGCCATTTATAAAAGGTAGCATTACTCATGCCGTGTTCACGGCAAAGGGTAGCTACAGGTGTGCCAGACTCCGCCTGTTTTAAAATGGATATGATCTGGCTGTCAGTAAATTTAGATGTTTTCATGCAGAATCTCCTGCTCGTATCTTAAGAGAAAATTCTACTTTTAGATCCTTTTATTTTTAGGGGGGATTACCA
>NZ_PYIX02000156.1 GCF_003024515.2 Acinetobacter sichuanensis | reverse complement strand
ATGGGGTCGTCTCAGAATTCGGAAAATAAAGCACGCTAAGGCGTAGTCACCCCGTGACTCCCCCGCGCCGATGCAGCGAGCTTCGTTCCGTCTTGCAGTGACGCAATCAGCGGGCAGGAAACGTTCCCTTTCCGCGCATGGCAGGCGCACATCAGTTCAGACAGCACGGCCTCCATGCGTGCCAAGTCGGCCATCTTCTCGCGCACATCCTTGAGCTTGTGCTCGGCCAGGCCGCTGGCTTCCTCGCAATGGGTGCCATCCTCCAGCCGCAGTAGCTCGGCGATTTCGTCCAGGCTAAAGCCCAGCCGCTGGGCCGATTTCACGAACCGCACTCGTGTTACATCCGCCTCGCCATAGCGGCGAATGCTGCCATAGGGCTTGTCTGGCTCCGGCAGCAGGCCCTTGCGCTGGTAGAACCGGATGGTCTCCACATTGACCCCGGCCGCCTTGGCAAAAACGCCAATGGTCAGATTCTCAAAATTAATTTGCATATCGCTTGACTCCGTACATAACTACGGAAGTAAGCTTAAGCTATCCAAACCAAATTTGAAAGGACAAGCGTATGTCTGAACCACAAAACGGGCGCGGCGCGCTCTTCGCCGGTGGGCTGGCCGCCATTCTTGCGTCGGCCTGCTGCCTGGGGCCGCTGGTTTTGATCGCCTTGGGGTTCAGCGGGGCATGGATCGGCAACCTGACGGTATTGGAGCCGTATCGGCCGATCTTCATCGGCGCGGCGCTGGTTGCACTGTTCTTTGCCTGGCGGCGCATCGTCCGACCGACCGCAGCCTGCAAGCCGGGCGAGGTGTGCGCGATTCCGCAAGTGCGCACCACCTACAAGCTCATTTTCTGGTTCGTCGCCGTGTTGGTCTTGGTCGCGCTTGGTTTTCCCTACGTCATGCCATTTTTCTACTAATCAGGAGTTCATCATGAAAAAGCTGTTTGCCTCCCTCGCTCTCGCCGCTTTCGTTGCCCCCGTGTTCGCCGCCACTCAGACCGTAACGCTGTCCGTGCCTGGCATGACCTGCGCCTCTTGCCCGATCACTGTCAAGCACGCGCTTTCCAAGGTTGAGGGCGTGAGCAAGACCGACGTAAGTTTCGACAAGCGCCAGGCCGTCGTCACCTTCGACGATGCCAAGACCAACGTCCAGAAGTTGACCAAGGCGACCGAGGACGCGGGCTATCCGTCCAGCCTCAAACGCTGATCCGTTAACCGAA
>NZ_PYIX02000155.1 GCF_003024515.2 Acinetobacter sichuanensis | reverse complement strand
CCATTTCGAGCGTTCAACATACCTTTATGTACGATTAAATATTCTTTTAAATTATTATTAATTAAATACTTAGGTTTTATTGTGCCATTTGCATGTTTTTGTTTTAGAGTGTCTACTGGTTTTGCATTAGTATCTTTTGTAGCTGCATCTGTAATTAGCTTCGCATTATTAATATACATCATTCAGCTATTTTAAAACCACAATAAAAGACGCTTATGGTATATACAAATCCACCAAATGAAATCCTAACTAATTACTATAGAAGTTAAATATATCTTTTGCATCCAAAGCCGTTCTACTAAGCATTAATACATATCAAAGCAACTGCAATATCTGAATTCTATATTTTATCTACTGAAATTAAAAAAGAAGCACAAAAAAATACGGTTCTTACCAACGACACCCATTCGCACAATAAAGAACTCCTAGGCAGTAAGAACCGCCTATTAAATGTACTGTGCTGAGCTTTATCAGTCAATACTATAATTTTTTAAAGGGCGTATCGTATGCACAAAACAGTCAATCTAGTTGCACATACATCAGGCTCTAGTATTCAATCATCATGAGACTTTAGTGATAGATCAACTTGGTCACATTTAGAATCGAAGCAAGTTAAGCCTCAATGGTTAAAATGACCATGCAGATATTTAAGAGCTTCTTGTGTATGTCGATAGAAAGCTAAAAAATCGACATGAGGTGTCTTATATGTCGATATGGTAAACATAAGAAAAGGAATATGTAGATTGAAATTGATTAAATAAAGATAAAAGCCTCAATATATATCAAAGCAATTACAATATCTGAGTTCTATATTTTATCTACTGAAATTGAAAAAGAAGCAAAAAAATACGGTTCTTACCAACGTGACCCATTCACTCAACAAAGAATTACAGGGCAGTAAGAACCGCCTATTAAATGTACTTTACGGAGCTTTATCAGTCAATACTATATTTTTTCAAGGACTGATCGTCTGCACAAAACAGTCGACCTAGTAGTACATACATCAGGCTCTAGTATTCAATCATTATGATTTCAGTGATGGATCCACTTGGTCACATTTAGAATCGCAGCAAGTTAAGCCTCAATGGTTAAAATGATCATGTAGATATTTAAGAGCTTATTGTGTATGTCGATACGGCAAATGTGAAAATAGATATCCCTTTTTTTGTTACTACTTATAAAAATATGAATTGATTATTTAATATTCAAGACTATTGT
>NZ_PYIX02000154.1 GCF_003024515.2 Acinetobacter sichuanensis | reverse complement strand
AAGGAAGGTGCTTCACATGAGTAAATTCGTACCCAACTCATTTCAGGTACCTAATGCTTTTGTAGATGAGGTCTTAGCTAAGATTTCAGATGCATCAAGCAAAATCTACCTAGTTATTTGTCGTAAAACGCGTGGCTGGAATAAAGAGATGGATTCTATCTCTTTGACTCAATTTGAAGAAATTACGGGTAAGTCTCGCCCAACAGTGATCAAGTGTTTACGTGAACTCATCAAGTTTGGTTTAGTTGTGGAATTGACCAGTACGTTCCACGGAAATACCTATAAATTAGGTGATGAAACAAGCATTGCAATGATGGTCAATTTCCCTAGTAAAAATATTTTACTAGGTGAAAATCAATCAAATGGGGGTAAAAAATCTTTACCTTTGCTAGTAAAAAATTTTAACTACGCTAGTAAAAATATTTTACCTCTACTAGTAAAAAATTTTTACACACAAAGTATCACTATCAAAAACAACTCTACAAAGAATAAAAAAATAAATAAAAAAAGTGAGCATGTTTCTGAACAACCCAAAGTGGAAACACAAACCCCATACGATCCGAAATCAACTGAATTACCAAATTCAATAGATCGTGATTTGTGGAACCAATTTGTTGATATGCGAATCAGCATTAAAAAACCACTGACGGCAAATGCGGTCAAACTCATTTTGAAAAAACTCGAGTCTTATGGTGTCTTGGCAAATCAATCTTTGGAAAACTCAATCATTGGGAGTTATCAGGGGGTATATCAACCAAAACCTGAAACACACTCCAATCATTTTCAAAACTCAAATACACCTGAAGAACCAGGTTATTTCTCTCAAATGTTCGTAGATCGTCAAGAGTCAAATGTAATCGATGTAACACCTGATGACCAAAATTTACCAATAGCAGGAGGTTTTTACCGTGAATAATCTAATTTGCCAAAATGATATCAAAATGCTGATTGCAACATTGAGAACGATTTACGCAACTCAGTTTAATAAAAACTTTCCTGCAGAAGGTAAAAATGCAATTCCAATGAATATGGTTGAGCAGATTGCATCAAACACATTGGCAGGTGTAATGCCACACCAGTTCCAACGAGGTTTGGTTTTACTGAGTACATCAGGTAAAACCTTCATGCCAAGCTTTGCCGAGTTCCGTACTTTGTGTATTGGCCAAGATTGGTGGAATGCTGAAAAAGCATGGGTGAAAGCCTGTGAGTACACCAAGATTA
>NZ_PYIX02000153.1 GCF_003024515.2 Acinetobacter sichuanensis | reverse complement strand
GAAACCTTTGCACGAATAAACACACAAAAGTTCATTAAATTGGTATAATACAATAAAATCAATCACCTAGCAAAAAACACGACTATGGCATGGAAACAAACAGGGCAACTCTCCCTAGCAGACAGTCTCATTAACGCTCACAAAGCCATCGAAGAATTAGATGAACTACACAACCTAATTGACTGGCAAACTATCGAGCAAACCTTACGCCACGTTCATAGCAGTGAGCGTGGGGAATCTGCCTTTCACCCTGTCATCATGTTTAAAGTATTACTCTTACAAAAACTCTATAACCTATCGGATCCAGCCATGGAAAAACAACTGGCACGAGACTTACTATTTCGTCGCTTTGTTGGCCTATCATTAACGGATGATGTACCCGACCATAGCACCATTTGGCGATACCACAAACACCTAGGTGAGCTTAGACTGATTGAACCATTGTTCAACCAAATCAATGAGCAACTAGCCCAACAAAACATTTTTATCAAAGCGGGCAGTGTCAGCATCATCGATGCCAGTATCGTTGAAGCTAAAAACAAACGACCTAAGAAAGGCAAACACACCGACAATACCCAAGATAACGAAGCCGCCTATGTCAGTAAAAAAGACAGTACAGGTAAAGTAAAAACCACCTACGGCTTTAAAATTCATCTCAACTGTGATGAAGACAGCTTTGTCAAAAAGGTTGAAACTACCCCTGCCAATGTCCATGATTCCCAATGTTTTACCACGCTGTTAACAGATGATGAATCAGCCGTGTATGCTGACAGTGCGTATAAAAGCCAAGCCCATGATGACTACCTTGCCGAGCATGAACCACCGATAAAAAATCATATTCATGATAGAGCATGGCGCAATACACCCTTAACCGAACAGCAAAAACGCAATAATACCCAAAAGAGCCAAACTAGAAACACCGTTGAGCGGGTCTTTGGACATTTTAAACTGCATTATGGGATGAGCAAAGCTCGTCATTTAGGGTTAATGCAATTTCATACCAGCACTTTGCTTGCAAGCATGGTGCATAATTTAAAAACTGCCCTAAGCTTGAAACGAAAATACGGACTCGCCTAGGGTTATTGTGTCTGTTGGTTAGTAAGCTCAGCCAATAGACACAAATTTAACAACCATTTGGAGATTTTATCCATGATTTAGCCATTGTTTTGCTTATTTCATTGCCATTCTTTGTTTTTTTTCGGTTTGGTGGTATGCCTCGAGCAAAGGGGCTGTTTCGTGCAAAGGTCTC
>NZ_PYIX02000152.1 GCF_003024515.2 Acinetobacter sichuanensis | reverse complement strand
CTTATTTAAAACGTTTGATTGCTTCAAAGCTTTTACATAAAACTTCAGATGATGCAATTGCCCATGCACGTGCATTTATCACATTGAACGGCGGTTCATTAGATCCTATAGAAGTTGAAATTGTTGTTGAGCCTGAGGTTACTACTGAACTCGCACCTGAATCAGTTGAAGAAAAACCGAAGAAAACAACTTCAGCAGAAATAAAAAAACGCTACATCGAGGCATTGAACAAAACAACTAGAGAGCGTGAAGTCTTTGCTATTGAAACTCAAATTACGATCAACAGTGATTTGAATAAAAGAGACCTGAACTCGCTAAAATCAATGATTGAACAGCTATATGCTAAATTTAAACAAATTGAAGCTGATGAAATTAACGCGCTGATTGTTCAATTTAAAGAACAAATTACAGCAGCTCAAACAGCACAAGAGTTAATTAAGATCCGTACCACTTTTGCTTCAAACGGAACTTTAAGTGATGAACAACATGAAGATCTTAATACTTGTTTTAATGCAAAATTGGTTGAGATTGATTCAGAGCAATATGTACCCCAATCTAATATTGAAATTATTAGCCAAGAAAATGTGACTGCTTCAGAGGATAGCTTAGTTTCTGATTCTGAAACGAATAAAGCAAATGATTCATTTTTTGGTGATACAGAAAAGTCTCGTATAAGTGCTGAACTTAAACAAGAGCTAACGTACAAAATTATCCAAATGAGTGCTGATGAGTTGGATGCGATTGTAGTTGAGATCCATAACAATCCTAAGCTGGTATCTACACATAAAAATCATCTAGATAGGCATATTGAACTTCGTAGAAAAGCTTTGGTCAAAGAAGCAAATGCAGAGGCTGAGAAGAAATACCAAGAAAATCTAACTGATTTAATCAATAGAGCAAGTCAAGCACAAACTCCCGCTGAAGCCAATGCTTTAGTCCGATATACGACCCAATGGACTGAAGAACAACGTAAACCATTAATTAATGCAATTAGTAAACGTTTGGCTGAACTCGATCCACCTGCAAAGTCTGAATCATCACTGATGGTTCGTATTAATAACGCGCAAAGCCTTGAAGAACTTGAAATATTAGAAACTGAAATTAAGCAGTCTGATGAAAGAGTTCAAGCGCGTTTATTTAGCTATGCAAACCAACGTCGTGCAGATCTGGTTAGCTATGAAGAAACTCAAAACTGGGATGATCAGTAAATAAGGTAAGCAAATGGAATGGACTCTGTTTTTCCTTGAAATTTTATTAGTCGTGAATGGATTTGTGTTTATTAACTTTGAA
>NZ_PYIX02000151.1 GCF_003024515.2 Acinetobacter sichuanensis | reverse complement strand
GAATGGGGTACGGATGGCATCAATAATGTATGCGTTTTTCATTTTTAAATCCTTGGAAGAAAGCTCCTCCCTTTTTTAAAGGGAGGTTGGGAGGGATTTAAGGAAGTTAATTTTAAAATTAATCCTCCCTAAATCCCTCCTTTAAAAAAGGAGGGACTTTTAATTAAGCAGTTGCATCAATCAATTTTGCACCCGTCAAGGACTGCAATTCTTCAAATGAAAGACCTTCCACTTTTTCAATCACTTTCATGCCTTCAACAGTGACATCAATTACGCACAGGTCAGTGTAAATACGGTCTACACATTTCAAACCTGTAGCAGGATAAGTCAGCTCTGCCACGATTTTTGGCTCGCCTTTTTTGGTCACATGATCAGTTGTGATAAATACTTTTTTCGCACCAACGGCTAAGTCCATCGCACCGCCAACCGCAGGAATCGCATCAGGTGCACCTGTATGCCAGTTTGCTAAATCACCATTTTCAGCAACTTGGAAAGCACCAAGTACTGCGATGTCTAAGTGACCACCACGCATCATGGCAAATGAGTCACCGTGATGGAAGAAAGCACCGCCATCCAGTAAAGTCACAAATTCTTTACCTGCGTTGATCAGTTCAGGATCACGATCTTCTTCAGCAGGTGGTGGACCAAAAGCCAAAAGACCATTTTCAGAATGTAAAAATACGTCTTTGTCAGATGGTAAATAGCTTGAAATTTTAGTCGGTAAACCAATACCTAAGTTGACATAAGCACCATCAGGAATGTCCTGTGCCACACGCTCAGCAATTTGATCACGGCTTAATTTTGTATAACTCATTTTAAATTCTCCGTAGCCAATTATTGAGCAGGTTTTACTTGTACAACATGTTGTACAAAAATACCCGGTGTGATGATATGTTCAGGATCTAAAGCACCCAACTCGACAATTTCAGACACTTGTGCAATCGTTACGTCTGCTGCCATCGCCATGATTGGACCAAAGTTACGTGCAGATTTACGATAAACGAGGTTACCCCAACGGTCACCTTGTTGTGCTTTGATCAAGGCAAAGTCTGCTTTGATTGGGTTTTCTAAAACGAAATCTTTACCTTCATAGTTTAAGGTCGGTTTGCCTTCAGCAAGCAACGTCCCAAAACCTGTAGGTGTGTAGATTGGACCCAAGCCCATGCCCGCAGCTTGGATACGGCAAGCCAAGTTACCTTGTGGTACAAGTTCTAGCTCGATTTTGCCCGCACGGTAAAGTTCATCAAATACCCAAGAGTCAGACTGACGAGGGAAAGAGCAAATAATTTTACGG
>NZ_PYIX02000150.1 GCF_003024515.2 Acinetobacter sichuanensis | reverse complement strand
CGTATTGGTAAAATAGGAATTATCGGAGTAGGAAATACAACTGCTGGCAATATCATTATAAGACGTGATAGTACAGACCTACATGTCGATTCTATGGAGGCGAATGCAAACTTTAAAACTCTAATAGGCGTCCAAGCAAATAATACACGTTTATACGGTGTTCTTAGAGATACTGATTATGATGGTCTTGGTTATGCGATAAGCATTGCAAATACGTGCGATACATTTATTTACGATATGAAAGCAAGTAGAGGGCGTACAGAGTTGGATGGTCGACATGGGTCAAATGTATTTGTATATAACTCGAAATTTAAAAGAGCAGGTACACACTGGGGCAATAATTACAATTTTATCAATTGTAATATTGAATCGATCTCATGGTCTGGTCGAGATTTGAATATTGAAGGTGGAACAGTACATTCAGGAGTAACAAATCGTACAGATATTTGTTTAAGCACAGGGCGATTTTATGCAAATAATGTAACTACGCATGGGATTGTCTTTTTGGCAAGTTCTGGAGTTGTTCCAGCAGATTTTTATGCATCACCAAGACGTTTTTTTGATGAAGTTATTATTCAAAATTTACGTTGTACTAATAATATGCAAACTATTTACGGATTTGGAATTAACCCACTGGCAGACCTTAAAGCACCATCACATATTGTTATAGACACAATCTATGCTCCGAACTCCACAAGACTAGCACTTACAGTCATGCCACTTGATAATGCGATAGCCTTTTCAACAATGCAGACATATAGAGCTGAGAACATTCGACATGGTGGAGTTTGTAGAATTATAGGTCGAGGTTTTAATAAGTATAATAGTAACTTTGGTTATGATGTTTATATTAATAATTGCGGGAGAATCGAAATTCAAGCTGATTCAAATTACTTCCAAAATTTAGATGCGAATAAACTAAAAGTAGTTTCGGCTCGCCAAGTGAATACAAAGATAGCACTTGGACAGTGGATATTTACTGATTGTAAGTTTAAAAAAGATACTTCTATTTCTACTGTTTTATTTAATACTGCATCACCAAAAGGTTTTCAAAATTGTGAATACGACGGAGATATGACTGGGATTAATGCATTAGGTCCTGTTTTGTTTAGCTTGAATTGTAGAGCAACCGTTGGCTCATCAAACTATCCGACCCCACTTAAAGCAGGATATCTAAACCCAGTATATTTTATTGATGAAAGCCTAGAACCACCTACACCAACATAAATACCCAACCCACCCCTGATCTTTAATATGACGATCAGGTTTTTTAATGCCTAAAAATAGGAGAAACCAATGTCA
>NZ_PYIX02000015.1 GCF_003024515.2 Acinetobacter sichuanensis | reverse complement strand
CATTGATTGTGTAAAAAAGAGCGCTCCTTTGGGGCGCTTTTTTTATAATTAAAAAATAATTTAAAATCATATTAAGTTTTTGATGTTATTCATTTAATTTTTTATTGATAATTTTTATGTTCTGTTTAATGAAAGTCATATTTTAATCATTGTACTGATGATTTTTCTTAGATTTGCATTCTTTATGATTACTTCTTATGTCCCTAAGTGATATTTGTTTGACCTGATCAGCAATTATTTCAATTTGATAAAAACGTAATATAAAAATAAGAAAAAAAATCACAAAGGATTTAAGTGATCATTCACTTAATAGGAGTTGTTTTAATGAATGCTAAAGTTAATGTATCTAATCGTGCAGGTGCATCATTTCCAGTACGTCGTATGAATTTTAATTTTGATCATGTGCCAGAGTATTGGGCAAATAATTCTGCTGGTATTACCCATTTTATGACAGCATTATCAGCATTGTTTCCTGATGGTGAAAAGTTATTTATTGATTCAGTGCGAGCAGTTCGTTATCACCCAGCGATTAAAGATAATGATGCTTTACAAAAAGAGATTAGTGCTTTTATTGGGCAAGAAGCAATGCATACACAAGAGCATGTTGGGTTTAATGCTTCTGCACAAAAATATGGTCATGATGTCGCTAAATTTGAACGTGAAACAGGACGTTTGATTCAAGGTGCACGTAAATGGTTTGCACGTGTTGTAAAGCCTTTTGGTATGACACAAGAAATGGTTGATCTAACTGCAACTACAGCACTTGAGCATTTTACAGCAACAATTGCTTCAGAGTTATTAAGAAACCAGCATATTCAAGCCCTGATGACAGATCCAACCATGTCTTATATGTGGTATTGGCATGCGGTAGAAGAAAATGAACATAAAGCGGTTGCTTATGATGTTTATGAAGGCGTATTTGGTAAGGGTTTAAAGGCTTATGCTTTACGTAATATCGCTTTAGTGATCGCAATGGCTTTAATTTTTACAGCTCAGTCTTCTTTTGTAATTCGTTTACTAAAAGAAGATGGCAAACTCAATATGAAAGAATTGGGTATGATTTATAAATATGCGTATAGCCCTTCAAAAGGAATTATTGCAGGTATGACCAAAGAGATGCTGGCATATTTTAAACCTAGTTTTCATCCTAATGATTTAGATACGGTTGAATTATTGGAAACTTGGAAAAATAAATTAGGTTTTTAACAGCTAAATTTAATTTTTAAAGAGGAAGGATCGAATTCTTCCTCTTTTTATTAGACTTCTAGATAGAAGTTCTTATAATTCGCTTTCCATTTCCAAAGATGATGAACGAAGATGATTCGTTTAATGCAACAGACAGATTTAAATGCTGTCTCAGAAATTGAAAATATTGTTCAATCGCACCCTTGGACAAAGCAGCAGTTTCAAGAATCTATACTCAGCTATCAAAGTACAGTTTTAGAAGCACAAGGACAGGTGGTGGGTTTTTGTATTTTGCAACCTGTTTTAGATGAAGCAAATCTTTTACTTATGGCAATTCATCCAAGTCAGCAGGGTAAAGGTTTCGGTTTTAAATTACTGGATCAATCTATTCAATTATTGAAAAATAAACCCGTGCAAATTTTCTTAGAAGTTCGTGAATCAAATACGGCAGCAATCGCTTTATATGAAAAATCCGATTTTCATCAGATAGATTTACGTAAAAATTATTATCCAAATAAAAATGGAACACGTGAACATGCCATTATTATGGTAAAAACATGTAGTGATGATTTTGCTACACTATTTAAGTGATTTTGAGTTTAATTTTTTTATTTAATAATAGGCTCATTCCATTCTGAAGGAAGGGTGGTCATGAGCATTTCACCCAGTTTGTTAATTTCATCTTGATCAAGATGTCTGCTGATACGACGCCATTGACCATCTAGTAATAATTCAAAGGGAGCATATTGAGATTTATAGTTCATTTTTGTAGAGTGCGGAACCCAATAGCCTAAGTATACATAGTCTAAATTTAAAGTTTTAACATATTCAATTTGTTTTAAAATAGCAAATACGCCTAAAGAACGACGACTTTCTTCTGGATCAAAAAAAGTATAGACAGCAGAAATCCCATCATCTAGCTGATCGCAAGTTGAGACACTAATGAGTTGTTCATCTTTCCATAGTTCTAAAAAGAAACTATCGCTGCAACTGTGAATGAGAAATTTTTCAAATTGATCGTAGCTCGGTGGAAACATGTCTCCATCCGCATGTCTTAAATTGATATAACGCTCATACAATTTATAATGCGTTATATTGGCATCTCGGGTAGATATAATTTTAACTGTTAAATCTTGGTTGCGTTTCCATGACTTTTTTTGTGCACTATTCATTTGAAATTCATGAACAGGTACGCGGCAAGATAAACATTGGCGGCATAAATGGCATTCGGGGCGATAAACAAAATCACCACTACGACGGAAGCCTAAACGTGATAACTCAGATAAAGTCACAACATCTATGCGATGTGCAGGGTCTAAAAATACCATGCGCGCCGATTTTTCTACCAAATAACTGCAACCATGAGGCGGTGTAATATAATACTGTAAGTCATTCAATAGGGACTTAGGGTGATATGAGTTCATCGTGATATATCCCTCCTCGTATTGTTCAAGACTATTCTTTTCAATCCATTAATTTTGCAATTTGCGCTATTGTTTTACTTGAAAATACACGTTCTTGATAACTTTTCCAATCTATAGGGGGGTGTTTAATTACATTTTGTAACGATTTTAGATAGTCTTGGCGAGAAAGTGTACATGCACCTAAACTTAATAAGTGATCATTGACCAATTGGCAGTCAATCCAAGGGAGTTGATTTTCTTGTCCAATCAGCATCAGTGTGTAAAATGCCATTTTTGATACATCAGTTTGTGTGCTAAACATTGATTCACCAAAGCAACCTTGACCAATTGTCACCCCATATAAGCCACCAACCAGTTTATCTTGATCCCAAACTTCAACACTATAGGCATAACCTTCTTGAAACAGCGCACAATAGCCTTGAATAATGTCCTCAGAAATCCAAGTTTCATTGGTATAACTACGTGGTAAGGAACATGAGCGAATGACTTCGGGAAAAGCTTGATTAATTGTAATCTTATAATCAAATTTTTTCATATTACGGAGTAAGGATTTACTCGGCTGATAATGATTTGGGCGGATAATGCATCGTGGTTCAGGACTCCACCAGCAAATCGGTTCTCCTTCTGAAAACCATGGAAATAGTCCATGTGTATATGCTTCAAATAAAGTAGATGGATTTAGATCAGCACCAATACAAATCAGTCCTTCACCTTCAGGATCGTATTCTAAAGGGTCTGGAAATTTAAATTTTGAAGGATTCAGCATAGGGATTAAATAAAAAAAGATCAGCTTTATATTAGCTGATCTTTTTGAGGGATGTCGTGCAGAAGTTATGCAAAAAGTTTCAATTGTTTGGCTATTTTGATGAGGTCTTGATCAAGGAAAATTTGGGCTTTATTTTGTAAAAGCGCTAGACTTTGTGCTTTATCAGTAATGGTTTCGCCTTTATCCAGAATAAACCAACCTAAATTATTTAATGCTTGTTGCGCATATTCAGCAAATTGTTTAGCTGTTTTTAAGCCATCAATGAAGTGCGCACGATAGAATAACTGCGTGAACTGATCAGCATTAAGACCAATACCCGAAATTGGGCAAGCTAAAACCTGATAGTTATTGTGAAAACTTGCCTGCTCTAAAATAAAGCGATTTAACTGATGAGCATGTTTGAGTGTTTCTTCTGAAACATCGGTTTGACAAGGCTGTGCTAAATTTAAATGACATAAAATAACAAGTGCATTTAAGATTTTTTCATAAGATTGATCTGGAAGTTTTTTCTCAATCGTTGCAATCGTTTGAGGTGCATAATTTGCTTCTTTGAAAAGTTTACCTAATGGTTCATAAACATCTGGAATTAAATTAAATTGACCTAAATATCCTGTGATGGTTTTAGGGAAATGTTCAGGTGCAACTAAGATTGCAAAAGGTGTATTTCTTAAGCGAGTCCGTGTTTCTAATGGACTTAGATTATTTTTACCACGAATAAATAAGTCTCTTCTAAACTGTGTGTTAGTAAAATAGTCGCGACATTGTTCTTTGAAAATAGGGTGTTCAATTTTATTTAAAAATTGCTGATGTTCTTCTGAAAAATTAATATTATCTAAATGTGCACTTAAATCGGTTGAACCTGCATAAGTGAGTTTTGTTTCTTCTAAGATGCGTACAACTTGTTGGAATGAAAAACATTGCCAGTCTTGGTTTAAATATTCATGAATTAAGTAATTTGGATTTTGCTGTTGTAAGTCTTGGACTTTTTTGATGGCATTAGGATTACGCTGCGCAAAATTAGGATTTTGATTTAACAGTGCTTCACTAAAAGCTAGAGAATCTTTGACTTTTTGAATAGGATTGGTGCTGACACTATTAAACTTAAAGTGGCTATGGAATAACTCACGAATCGGCATATTGGCTGCCCAGCCAGTAACACAGTTATAGCTGATATAGACAATACCGTTTGGTTTTAGATATTTACGAATAAACTTTAAAATAATATGCTGATTTTCATGACTGATCCAACTCCAAATACCATGTAAGCTGATCGAATCAAGCATTGGTAAATCTTTATTGAGGAGTTCTTCAAAGCTTGCGTCATAGAACTGATGACTGATCTGTGCTTGGTGAGCAAGCATAGTGGCATGAGCAGCGTGTGCTGGATTGAAGTCTGTACCTAGAAACTGACCTGATTCAGATGCAGCATGAATATTGAGACTAACACCTTGCCCAAAGCCTAATTCGCAATGTGTATGATCTTGGTTTTCGGTAGGACTATCAACGCCATTAAGTAAAAGGCAAAATTTTTGATAATTTGGGCTCAAATCTTTGTAGTAACCATAGGTGTAATTTACTTCTGTTTGATAGCCATCAGTCCAAGTTGTACTCATTTTTATTCCTTAACTCTAGTTTTTCATTAGGTTTAGTGTGGATCTTTATAATTCCCCATGGTTAAGATGCTATAAGTGAAGCTAGGATTGCAACACAATTTTTTAAAAAAAAGTCGAAGGATCTCATGAAATTGAAATGATCTGATTAAATAATATAAAAAACCGCCATAAATGGCGGTTTTAAACTCAAAGACTAGGTTTATTTCTCTAAGCTATCTAAGTAGCGGTCAGCATCTAATGCTGCCATACAGCCAGAACCTGCTGAGGTAATGGCTTGACGATATACGTCATCAGCAACATCACCCGCAGCAAAAACACCTGCAACAGAAGTTGCTGTGGCATTGCCCGCAGTTCCACTATGAACTTGAATATAACCATTACGTAGTTCGAGTTGACCTTCAAACATCGTTGTATTGGGTTTGTGACCAATAGCGACAAACATACCTGTCACATCGATATCTTGAGTTGAGTCATCCTGAGTTGATTTGATACGTACAGCAGTTACACCAGACTGAGCATCACCAAGCACTTCTTCAACTGCATGGTTCCAAATGATACTGATTTTTCCTTCTTTTTCTTTTTCAAAGATATGATCTTGAAGAATTTTTTCAGAACGTAATTTATCGCGGCGATGAACTAAGGTTACATGCGAAGCAATATTAGATAAATAAAGCGCTTCTTCAACAGCGGTATTACCACCACCAACAACCATTACTTTTTGGTTTTTATAGAAGAAGCCATCACATGTTGCACAAGCACTTACACCTTGCCCCATATAGGCTTGCTCAGACTCTAAACCTAAATATTGAGCTGTTGCGCCTGTTGCAATAATCAAAGCATCACAAGTGTACTCATCCATATCACCCTTTAAAACAAATGGACGAACTTGGAGATCTACTTCATTAATATGATCATATAAAATTTCTGTACCAAAACGTTCAGCATGCGCTTGCATACGTTCCATTAGTGCAGGACCTGTTAAACCTTCAGGATCACCTGGCCAGTTGTCAACTTCAGTCGTTGTGGTTAACTGACCACCAAGCTGCATGCCTGCAATCAGCGTAGGCTTTAAGTTTGCACGTGCAGCATAAACAGCAGCACTATAGCCTGCTGGACCAGAACCTAAAATAATTAAACGTGAGTGACGAACGCTCATTCCTGTCATCCTTTTTATAGCAAAAATATCGAAACTGTTAAAATTATACGTGAAAGTTTATCGTCATGGGACTTGTTCAATGTCGATAATATTGATGATCTAAATCGAATTGAACCATATACCGAATATATACAAATAAGTTAACAACATACTGCAACAATCTTGCATCTTTTTTGCAAGAAGAGGTGCATAATATAAAGATTTCTTCTATGAAGAAAGTAATTCGCTTCACAAAAGTACATTAATGAATAATCGGTTACAGGACAATATATGACTGCGGTGTCGAGTGTTTATGCACAGCGCTTATTATTAACATTATTCTTGATTTCATTTGGGATTTATCTGTTTTTAGCAACAGTAACATATACCCCATTTGATCCAGGCTGGATGCATATTTCAAGTGACACACAACAAGTGTCAAACGCCAGTGGCGTAGCAGGTGCTTGGATAGCTGATTTGCTCTTTGGCTTTTTAGGATGGGCAAGCTTACTTATTCCTTTCTTTTTATTTGTTGAAGCGATCCAAGTGTGGTGGCCAAGAAGCTTTTTAAGTACGCCATTTCGTTATGCAGCACAATTTTTTATTTTGCTGACGACAGCAAGTTTATTGTACTTACTTTGGAATGTACCTGCTGATACTTTGGCAAATGCTTCAGGTGGAATCATCGGTTATGAGTTAGGCGAAAGTTTATCGCAATTACTCACCATTTATGGTGCAGGGGCTTTTTTATTCCTGTTTCTACTGATTCTGTTTACTTTGGCTTTTGGTATTCAATGGAATAAAACTTGGGCGATGATGAAAGCAACACCTGCTTATCTTCAAGATTTATTTTATAAAAATGTCCCTGAAAGCGAATCGGCTTATGATTTAACAGAACAACCAAAGTCTGTTGTTAAAAGTAAGAAAAAGCCTGTTGTAAATAATGCACCAGAACATACAGAAGTTGTTGCACAAATGAATGTGCCTAAGGCTGAAGCTTCTCGCCATGAACAAGCGGCTGAGCGTTTGTTTGACGATATGGTAAGTCAAGAGCGTCAAGGGCAACAAACTTTATTGGCTGAAAATGAAATTGATGATTTAGAGTTAGAAAAAACTTTAGAAAAAGCACGTCGCTTAAAACAAGAAACACAACAAACTGTTCCAACAGGAGAAGTTTGGAAAGCGTTAAATCAAAATGAAAAACAAGATCATAATCAAGAAATTGATGCATTATTGCGCGCGTCCGAAGATGATCAATTAAATCATCAGAATCATCGGATTCATCCTGTTGTTCATACTGAACAAAATACAGTGCCTTTAAAGCAAAATACACATGATGAACATGATTTAGACTGGGATGATGACCAAGTTTTTGATGATTTGTTAGCTGTTGTGCCGAATGGGGGAGCAGCAACAGATGTGCATCGTCCATTTAGTCAAACAACTCAGCAAAATGAGCAGGTTGAACATACTTCTGTTGTTCATAAAAAAATAGATAGTTTGGCTGATGAATTAGATGATTTAGCACAAATGGCAGATGAAACAACCATTGAACCACCTGTTGCTCGGACAACAAGTAGTTATGCTCAATCTACGCCTTTAGTGAAAGCAGAAATTCAAACTCATTTAATGAATTCAAGTGTTTCTGACGAAGAAAAATCTCGAATAGCTGCTGATAAAGATGCATTTAGAGAGGCTTGGCAGGAAACAGCAGGTAAACCTGAGGATGATCCGCAGGGAGAGCTTGCATTTGATCTTGATGCTCCATTAACAGATGCTTTTGGTCGACCAATGTCACGTGCTATGCAAGTCGCACAAAAACGACGTGATTTGCCAACATTACCTGGTTATGAGTTATTAGATAAAGTTGACCCTAATAAAAAAGTAAACTTCACGGCTGATCAATTAGCGCGTTTGTCAGAGTTGCTTGAAATTAAATTACAAGAATTTAACATCAAGTCAAAAGTGATAGAAGCACAACCAGGTCCTGTTGTTACACGTTTTGAATTAGATTTAGCACCAGGGGTAAAAGCGTCTAAAGTCACCAATATTTCACGTGATTTGGCGCGTTCTATGTCAATGGCGTCAGTGCGTGTTGTTGAGGTTATTCCAGGTAAACCTTATATTGGCATTGAAGTACCAAATAGTTCTCGTGAAATGGTGCGCCTGATTGAACTTTTAGAAACACCAGCATTTAAAGACCCAGCGGGTCTACTTTCAATGGCAATGGGTAAAGACATTTCAGGTAGTCCTGTTATTACCGATTTAGGCAAAGCACCACATATGTTGGTGGCTGGAACAACAGGTTCAGGTAAGTCTGTTGCTGTTAACTCCATGATTTTGTCAATGTTGTTGAAATATACACCAGATCAATTACGCTTAATTCTGATTGATCCAAAGCAATTAGAATTAGCAAACTATAATGATATTCCACATTTATTGACACCTGTAGTCACAGATATGAAAGATGCTGTGAGTGCATTGAACTGGTGTGTTAATGAAATGGAACGTCGTTATAAATTAATGTCATTCTTAAAAATTCGTAAATTAGCGGATTACAATCGTAAGGTTGAAGAAGCTATTGCCAATGGTGAAGATTTAATTGATCCAACATGGAAAGCTAGCGACTCAGCAACACAAGAACGCGCACCACGTTTGACGCCATTACCTTCAATCGTTATTGTTGCTGATGAATTTGCAGATATGATCATGCAAGTTGGTAAAAAAGCTGAAGAAATGATTACACGATTGGCACAAAAATCACGTGCTGCAGGAATTCATTTATTACTTGCTACACAGCGCCCTTCGGTTGATGTGATTACAGGTTTAATTAAAGCCAATATACCGACACGAGTTGCATTGCGTGTAAATAGTAAAATTGACTCACGAACAATTTTAGATGCAGGTGGTGCAGAAGACTTATTAGGTCATGGTGATATGCTGTTCTTAGGACCAGGTAAAATTGAGCCTGAGCGTGTACATGGGGCTTTTATTTCTGATGATGAAGTCAATAGAATTTGTGATGCTTGGCGTGAACGTGGCGAGCCAAATTATGTGGATGAAATTTTAACACCTTATGATGAAGAGCCAACATCAAAAGGCTTTGAAGATGGCGATGGTGATCCAAATCGTGATGCTTTATATGACCAATGCGTCTCTTTTGTGCTAGAAACACGTAAAGTATCTGTTTCATCTTTACAGCGTAAATTTAGTCTTGGTTATAACCGTGCTGCACGTATTGTTGACCAGATGGAAGAACAGGGCATTGTGAGTGCAATGGGACCAAATGGCAAACGAGAAATTTTAGTTTGATTTAGTTTAACTTGAGATTTGCAATGAGTTTCGGCTCATTGCAATTTTGTCGCAAACTTAGTGGCTAATTCAGCGAGATTTTTAATTTGAAATAAATCATTTTCAATTCAAGATGTTCTTTCACCCAATAGGGGATCTCTCATGTTATTAGCATTAAGTACCTTAGTTTTTATCCATTTTTGTGCTTTAGTTACACCAGGTCCAGATTTTTTTATTGTTTCTCAAACTGCGATTAGTCGTTCTCGTACTCAAGCGATGTGTGTGGTATTGGGAATTACAGTTGCAGTCTTGTTGTGGGCATTTTTTGCTTTAATGGGCTTAAATTATATTTTTGAAAAATTTGTTTGGTTTAAACATGTCATGTTGGTATTAGGTGGTATTTATTTATGCTGGCTAGGCTTTCAGTTATTAAAATCTGCATTTTCCAAGCAAAAAATAAATAGTCCAATCGTTGAAGTTGAATTACCTAAAAGCCATTTTAAGTTTTTTATGAAAGGTTTGTTGACGAACTTATCTAATCCGAAAGCTGTCATTTACTTTGGTAGTGTTTTTTCTATGTTTCTTGCAAATCCTCAATTAGATCACATGCATGCAGTTTTATTGTTGATTGTTGGGGTAGAAACATTGATCTGGTTTGTTTTTGTAGCATTCATTTTTTCATTACCAAGTTTTAAAACTGCTTATCAACGTGCAGCAAAATGGATTGATGGTATATCTGGTGGATTATTTACTGCATTTGGATCTTATTTAATTATTAATAAATAATCATCAATCAATAATTGTAAATTTTGAGTGAAATGGTTTGAAAATTGATTTTTAGCTATAAAAAAACCTGCAAAATGTGCAGGTTTTTATACGTCATTTTAGATTAAGAAAATTTTGCTAAAACTTCTAAAAAGCCTTCTTTTTGACGTGGATATTGTGCAATCACATCATGAATACGTTGACCTTCAGGATTTGTTGCATTGATGTCACGACGATCTGCGATAAATTTATTTAATAAGCGTTCATAGTCAAAAGGACGCATGTGTTTAAAAGCATGATAAAGCACATGAAAGTCAGCATTGACACCTGCTGGAGGTAACTGATCTAAATAGGCAAAAACACGCTCGTCCGACCATTCCTCGTTGAACGTTGCTGGCTGTGAAAGTGCCATAACAGCATCTCCTTAAAATAAAAAATTGACATTCTTCAGTATTATAAAAAGCTTTTTAAGAACTACTTATAAGGAATACTGCAAAGGTTTTCTGAATTATGTCTAATAAAAAAGGCAAAAAATAAGGCAGAAAAAACAATTTAGCTCAATCTGCCCACTCGAAGCATACGCTTCTCGTCTTGAGACTGGGCAAATCCTTAAAACGATGTTTTAAGTTCGTTAATCCTGTCTCATATTTTGCCTTGAATCAATCTACTTGACTAATCAATTATGAAATTAACGTTCTTCAGGTAAATTGATATTCATTTCCAGCATTTCGATATTTGCTTCAGAGCGAACAGACATTTGAATATGTTGTTCGTCTACACCACGTACATAGCGATTGACAACTTGCATGATTTCTTTTTTCATTTGATCAATTTTATCTTGACTCAAACGTTTACCTAAACCTTGTTCAGATGCAACAATAACTTTTAAACGATCTTTCGCAGTTTGCGCACTTGAAGGCTTATCATCATTACTAAATAATTTACTCCAAAATCCTGCCATTATTACGCTCCAAATAATCTAGCTAACCAACCTTTAGGTTTAACAGTAATATGACGATATGGACGATCTTCACCTAAGAAACGTGCAACTAAGTCATCATAAGCTTGTCCTGCGCTTGCTTCTGTATAAAGAATAACAGGTTTACCTTCATTTGATGCTTGTAATACGCTTGGGCATTCAGGAATTACACCTAAAGTCGGAATACGTAAAATATCTTTAGAAATATCATCAATGGTTAGCATTTCTTGTTTATCAGCACGTTCTGGATTGAAACGAGTGATACATAAGTGTTTGCGAACACGTCCTTCATTATTTTCTATTTTCTTGGTTTTGCTGTCGAGCATACCAATAATACGGTCAGAATCTCGAACCGAAGAAATTTCAGGATTTGTCACAATAATTGCTTCATCTGCATGATACATTGCCAGAATAGCACCACGCTCAATACCTGCAGGTGAGTCACAGATAATGTAATCAAACTCTTGTGAAAGTTCATCCATGACACGTGCAACACCTTCATCGGTTAATGCATCTTTATCACGTGTTTGTGAAGCAGGTAAAATATAAAGATTTTCAATGTCTTTATCACGAATTAATGCTTGTTGTAAACGAGCTTCATTGTTTAAAACATTTACAAAGTCATAAACAACACGGCGTTCACAACCCATGATTAAGTCTAAGTTTCTCAAACCGACATCAAAATCGATCACAACAGTTTTATGACCACGAAGGGCTAATCCTGTTGCAAAAGATGCACTTGTTGTAGTTTTACCTACGCCGCCTTTGCCTGATGTAACGACAACAATTTTGGCCACCGAATCCACTCCTGTTATGGTCATTCATCCCCTTGATAAGGGAAGTTTATTATGGTGTTAATTTATACTTTAAAATTGCAGAACTGAAAACTCAAGTTCTTGCTGATCATTTAAGTAAATATGTACAGATTTTTTAAGGAATTCCGCTGGAATATCATCTGCTACGCAATATGTTCCTGCAATAGAAACCAGTTCAGCTTCTAGGGAATGACAAAAAATTCTTGCAGCGCTATTACCGCCTGCACCTGCGATGACTCTACCACGAACAATGCCGTAGATATGTATATTTCCTGAAGCAATAACCTCTGAGCCACTGTTAATACCTGCGGTGAGAATAATGTCACCATGGTCTTGTACTAAACATTGTCCTGTCCGCAAAATTTCATCATGATATGACGTAATATGCTGAATCGTTGTTTGTTGTTGTGTAACTTTAGCAGCTTGATCTGTGGTGTTTGTTGAATCCTTTGTCGGGGTTTCAACTGTTTGCTCTTTCGTTGCTTTGATCCGTTGCAAAGGGCGATCAGCAGGTAAAATTGGAAATTGAATGGCGCGAGCTTGTTCTTCTAAAATGCCATCAATAACACCCATTGGTTGTAGATCTAGACTAATTAAAAGCTGGATTAGTGCGATAAGCTCCTGTTCAACTGTACTGTCGAGAATCACTAAAGCCCCTTGGTAAGAGGTTTCATTCATCATTGCTGCAAGTTGCTGGCGGATGGCATTATGATCATTTGTATCAAAGGTTAATCGGGTAAAATTAACCATTCTGCCCGTAATCCGTATATCAGCCATAATTATTCCTTACAGGTGTTGTCACCTGAAAATTATAGAGAAAGTCAATTTGTCGAAACTGCACAAATGCTAGAACAAATTGACTGATTTCACTAGCAAAGATACAAATATTTGCATTGATTTGTTCAATCTTTGAATCACTTAGTCTTTGCTTTGATCGTATTTTTCTAGTTCGATTTGCCACTGCTTGATTTTGACTTGTTTGCGCAAGGATTCAAGGCTCTCATAGACCACAGATTCGACCAATTCTTCAAGTTTTTTATTTTCAATATTGAGCTGACTGACTTTATCTGAAATGAGTGTATAAATTTGATTTGGTTGAGTGTGGCTACCTTCTGTTAATGGGTCAATTAAACCATGCGTAATATTTTCACCGAGTTGTTGCCCAATATTTTGAATTTGATTTTCGATCATGCTGCCTGCAATAGGAATAAGCCTTAAAAGCTGAGTCAGTTGAGGTGTATCTTCAATTGCTTTTTTGACAATATGCCCAACATGATCTGCAATGAGGTTTTGTTGTGCTTTGAGTTCATTAGCTAAAGCATCTTGTAAAATCTCAGCCAAGGCTTGCGCAAAAATATCGCGATGATGATCAACTAAGTCATGAATAATTTTTTTGTGACTAGAGCTCGTATCAAGTTCATATTTAATACCATCAATCACAGATACAACAACACGGTCAGAGATTTCTTCCATCACAACCCGATAATAAAACAATACTTTTTTCATAATATTGTCAGGAATAACTTTATAGCCGAGTTCATGTAAACGATAGGCAATAATTCCTGCACGTATTAAACGTAAAAAACGTAAATAAGGAATGATGGCTAAAATTTCGTACCAGTGAACAAAAGGAAAAAAGAACCAACGTTGATGATGTTTATAAATAATCGCAATCAACCAACGTACAGCTAATTCAACGACTAAAAATAAAATAAACCATCCTTCAGTTTTAATGACCCAAGGGTGTAGGTCTGATTTATAAAAGGCTAAAACTTGAGGTAAATGGATTTCATCGAAAAATAACTGACCAAAGCTACTCATTAAAAAAACATTGGCACAGAGACAAAAAAGGTTAAAAACAATGATCGCCATCATCAAGATGTCATAAACCAGAAAAAGTCTCCAACCTAAAGTGTTGTGATTTTCTGGGCGAATACTTTTTTGCTGCGCCATAGTATGGTCTGTCATGAGAGTCCTAATTGTTATTGTATAATTTTAATTTTGGTACTGTTGTTTCATGTGCGTAATAAGTTGATCTTTTTCTTGCCACAAATCATCAATCCATTGTTGAAATTTAGCACGATACTCAGCATCTTCTTCATAATCACCTTGTAAAACCCAATCAGGTAGATCAATTTTACGCAGATTTACCGCAATGCGTGGTACTTCACCTAGCCAAAATTCGCCATAACCTGGTACGCCATCGGGATAAACAATGGTCATATCAACAAGGGCGTCGATTTGATCGCCTAAAATATTTAAAGCGAGTGCCATGCCTCCTGCTTTTGGTTTAAGTAAATTGCGATAAGGTGATTGTTGTTGTTGCTGTTTTTCTACTGTAAAACGTGTGCCTTCAAGATAGTTTAATAAAGTAAAAGGCTGACTCAATAGTTGTTCACATGCTTTACGTGCTTCATCTAAGTCTTGATGTTTCAATGCTGGATTTTTTGCAATCTGAGCTTTGGTATGGCGTTTCATCATTGGAAAGCCTAAAATTTTAAAGGCTTGCCCCACAAATGGAATAAAAATAAGTTCCCATTTGGTAAAAAAGCGGGTGAGTGGCATACGAGTAAGACCAAAATATTGATTGACTGTGGTGTCTACCCAGCTTTGATGGTTACAAGTCATTAAATAACGACCTTGCATATTTAAGTCTAAATTTTCATCTACTGTAATGTCCCAGTGTGTTTCAGGAAGCACATGATCAATTAACCAATTATTTACACTCAGCCAGCTATTTGTAATATGGATATTGGTCTCATCGACTTTGGCAGACTTTTTAAATAGCTTTGTTAAGCCAAGAGCCAGTACAGGAGGACCATGAAAAAAGGTACTTCCTGTAATCACAGAACCCACAGTCAAACCTTTGGTAATTTTTTTTAAAATAGATTGCTTCTGTTGTTGAGATGACATAAAAAAGTCCTAAAAAAGAGTTTAATTTGATCATAGTTGTTTTTAAATATAGTCTTTGTTTATTGAATTAAAAAGTCTCAAAAGCTAACTATGTATAAATTATGATGAAGTAACTTCAAAATACTCATTTATTTATTTCAAAATGTAACGATTTCGGATATTTTTAACAAAATGTCAATGGTTTAAGCGCATAATTTAAATCATTATTTCATTCATAGAAAAACACAAACCTTGGAGGCATGTAATGCGTGCACTTGTAATTTCAGCGGTAGTAGGGGCTTTGGCACTATCTGGTTGTCAAAACATGGAATATGACAAAGCAGCAATCGGTACAGGCTTAGGTGCATTATTAGGCGCTGGTATTGCTTATTCAAATGCCGATAAAGATAAAATGGGTCAAGCTGCTGCAATCGGTGCTGTAGTGGGTGCGGGTGCAGGTGCACTTCTTGACCGTAAAGAAAAACGTTTACGTGAAGAATTAGCGGGTACAGGTGTTGATGTAAACCGTAATCCAGATGGTTCTATTAACATGGTAATGCCGAGCGTAACATTTGCATCAAGCTCTGCAACGATTCAACCACGTTTCCAAACAGCATTAAACGATGTTGCAAAAGTATTACGTGAAGATGGTACAGGTGGTAAATTAGCGCTTGTTATTCATGGTCATACAGACAATACAGGTAATGACGGTATCAATATTCCATTGTCTCAAAACCGTGCAAACTCTGTATTGAACTATCTTGCAACTCAAGGTATTTCAGCATCTCGCATGACAGCTAAAGGTTATGGTTCAACTTCTCCAATCGCTGACAACTCAACAGCTGCGGGTCGTGAACAAAACCGTCGTGTAGAAATTACAGTATATGAAACTAAATAATTTTTAGTTTTCATAGGCATAAAAAACCACCGAAAGGTGGTTTTTTTATTTTGTAATTGTTGTATTGAAAATTTCATTAAACGTTAGGCAAGTTCTGTTTTGATGACTATAATCTAGCGCGAAGTTTGTAGAGGATGAACAATGTCAAAAGCAAGTCAGTTGAATGACAAGCAACTTGAAGCCATGAAATATACTCAAGGACCCTTGTTAGTACTTGCAGGAGCGGGTTCAGGTAAAACTTCTGTGATTACCCGTAAAGTGGCTTATTTAGTCCAACAATGTGGAATTCCTGCACACCGTATCACGGCAATGACCTTTACCAATAAAGCTGCACGTGAAATGAAAGAGCGTGTGAGTAAATTACTCTCTAAAGAGGAAGCAAAAGGCTTATCTGTTTCAACTTTCCATACCTTTGGCTTAAATTTATTACGCTTAGAACTTAAAAATACACCATTAAAAAATAACTTTTCAATTTTAGATGCAGATGACTGTAAACGCATTTTAATGGATTTGATGCATCGAGATAACTTATCAGGTGCGGAGAGTAAAGACCTGATTGCTAAGGCAATGAAAAAGATTTCAGATTGGAAAAATGATCTGATTTTACCAGAGCAAGCGCATAGTACTTGTGAAACACCTGAAGACGTACAATTTGCACATTTATATCAACTCTATGAGCGTAATTTACGCGCTTATAATGCAGTAGATTTTGATGATTTGATCGTCATGCCAACACGTTTATTGCAAGACAATGCAGAAGTACGTGATCGTTGGCAAAATCGAGTACGTTATTTATTGGTCGATGAATATCAAGATACCAATACTGCACAGTATATTTTGGTTAAGCTCTTGGTTGGCGTGATGGGGCAATTCACAGCCGTAGGTGATGATGACCAATCGATTTATGCATGGCGTGGAGCAAAGCCTGAAAATATGGCATTGCTGAAAGATGATTTTCGTAATTTAAAAGTGATTAAACTTGAACAAAATTATCGTTCAACCAGTCGTATTTTAAAAGCAGCGAACCATGTGATTGAGAATAATCCGCATATTTTTGACAAAAAATTGTGGAGTGATAAAGGTCATGGCGAAGTGATTCGTGTGATTACTTGTCGTAATGATGATGATGAATCAGAACGTGTAGTCAAAGACTTGCTAACCCATAAATTAATGAATGGTAAAAACTGGAAAGACTATGCTGTGTTATATCGCGGCAACTTCCAAGCACGTGTCTTAGAAACTCAGCTTCGCCAGATGCAAATTCCATATAAATTATCAGGTGGACAGTCCTTTTTCGCACGCGCAGAAATCAAGGATGTGATGAGTTATCTGCGAGTTATTATTAATCCTGAAGATGACAGTGCATTTTTACGTATTATTAATACACCTAAACGGGCAATTGGTCCTGTAACATTGGAAAAATTGGGTTTGTTTGCTCAAGAAAATAATCTTTCTTTATTGGCAGCAGCAAGTGATCAGCGCCTTTTGATGGTGATGCCGAAAAAAGCAACCACACAATTGGCTGAATTTTCTGGTTTTATTGCAGATTTTACTCGTGAGTTATTAGACGATGATGAGCCTGTACCTAAAATACGCCAAATGATGATGGAAGCAGGTTATATTGATTATTTACGTGAAACGGCAGCAACACCCGCACAGGAAAAAACCAAACTTGATAATGTCGAAATGCTCTACAGCAGTATTCAAAGTTTGATTAATCGTGCTGAAGATGTGGACGAAAAAAATATCGAAAGTGTGATTCGTAAAATGGTGTTGCTTGATATGCTTGAGCAGCAACAAGAAGAAGAAGACACAGATAAAGTGAATCTATTGACTTTGCATGCATCAAAAGGTTTAGAGTTTCCATTTGTTTATATCATGGGTTTAGAGGAAGAGCTTCTTCCACATAAAAACTCGATTGCTGCAGAAACTATTGAAGAAGAGCGTCGCTTGATGTATGTGGGCATTACCCGTGCACAGCAAGGCTTGACCTTGACTTTGGCAGAGCAACGAAAAAATGGTGGGCAAATGAAGCAAATGACACCAAGTCGTTTCTTAGATGAGTTGCCACAAGATGAGTTAGATTGGTTGGGTCGTAAGAAAAAATTGGCTGAAAATATCGACCCGAAACTACAGGCGCAGCATTATTTACAAAATTTAAAAGCGCTTTTAAAACGCTAATTCATGAATGTAATTTTCCTTCTTTTTTTCTCTGCTTTAGTGAAAGAGCAGAGAAACTTTTGCTATTTTTCCACTTTATTGAATATAGGATTTCAATATGAAAGTTCAAGTAAAAATTCTTGATTCACGTTTAGGTCAAGAGTGGCCAATGCCAACTTATGCGACAACTGGTTCAGCAGGTTTAGATTTACGTGCATGTGTAGCAGAAACCATTCAAATTGAGCCAGGTCAAACTGTTTTAGTGAAAACAGGTATGGCAATTTATATTCAAGATCCAAATTTTGCGGGTTTAGTTTTACCACGTTCAGGCTTAGGACATAAGCATGGTATCGTTTTAGGTAATTTAGTCGGCTTGATTGATTCAGATTATCAAGGTGAATTGATGGTGTCTGTATGGAATCGTGGGCAAACTACATTTAGTTTGGAGCCAGGTGAGCGCTTAGCTCAATATGTATTAGTACCAGTTGTGCAAGCAGAATTTGACTTAGTTAATGAGTTTGAAGCAACTGAGCGTGGTGCAGGTGGTTTTGGGCATACAGGTAAAAATTAATTAATTTTTCATCTAAAAAAGCCTGATTTTCAGGCTTTTTGTCATTTTTTTCTAGCTTTGTAACCAAAAGTATATTTAAAATATGGGTTAATGTTACATATAGTGTTAATACAATTTTAATAGAATTGACTTGATCCTAAAAAGCTTTAAAAAAGATGACTGACTTCTAGCCATCTAATGGGGGATGGTCATTAGAAGTATTGCTTATGATAAATTCTTTTGAATTTCCACATCATATTTTTCGTGCATATGATATTCGTGGAAAAGTCGAGTTACTAAAACCTGAGTTAGTTCACTGTATTGCCCAAGCATTAGTGAAACAATATCAACAATATAACCAACGTCAGATTGTCATTGGTTATGATGCTCGTTTGAGTAGTCCTGTTTTTGCAAAAATTATTGAGAATGTATTCTTACAACATGATTTTGAAGTGATTTCAATCGGTTGTTGTTCGTCACCACAAATGTATTTTGCGGCGCGTAAAGCTCAAGGAAATGGTTTAATTATTACAGCCAGTCATAATCCTAAAGTAGATAATGGCATGAAGTGGATTATACAAGGTGAGCCACCTTGCCCAGACATGATTCAGGCGATTGGTCATCAGGCTGAACAGTTTTTAGTGCAACAGACACAAATTATTGCATCACCTACAGTGAAGCATGAAATTAAAACCGAATTTTGTGTGGCTTATCAGACGGCTTTATTACGTGATATTTATTTAAAACGACCTCTTAAGGTTGTCATTGATGGTTTAAACGGTTCAGCAGGGTTTTGTTCTCAAATTATTTTAAGAAAGCTAGGTTGTGAGGTGATTGCACTGCGCTGCAATGCTGATGGAAATTTTCCTGACCATGCGCCAGATCCATCACAAGCGAAACATCTCGAATTATTACGGCAAAATATTTTAAATCATGAAGCTGATATTGGAATTGCGTTAGATGGTGATGGCGATCGTGTTGTTATTTTAGATGAACATGCACATATTATTTCTCCAGATCGTTTAATGGCACTATTTGCACACATCTGTTTAAAGGCAAATCCACACCGAGAGATTGTATTTGATGTTAAATGCTCGCCTATAGTGCGACAAACGATTGAAAAAATGGGCGGTAAAGCCACCATGATTCGTACAGGAAGTAGTTTTTTACGTAAATATTTAACACAATCTAAAGGTCAAGCAGTCTTCGGTGGAGAATACGCAGGACATTATGTTTTTAATGATGGACGTGGTTTAGGCTATGATGATGGTTTATATGCAGCATTGCGTATCATGGAATATTTATGTGATTTGCCAAGTCAAATGTCATTGTCAAACGTATTAGCAGTTTATCCTGAACGGTGCTATACCGAAGATACTTACATCAGTACACATAGCACGAATCCTAAAATTGTACTGAGTGAAATTGAACAACTGAGTGCGCGTTATGGTGCGGAATTAATTAAAATAGATGGAATTCGACTTGATTTTGATCATGGATTTGGCATCATTCGAGCATCAAATACAGGTGAGTTCTTTACTGTTCGTTTTGATGCAGATTGCCCATCTCGTTTAGATGAAATTCGGCAAACATTTGCGTCTATGCTGCATGATCATTATCCTATGATCGCTCAAGATATCTTGAAGGCTCATTAATTTACATGATTGTGACGGGAGAAAAGCATGCCACATCAACACACTGGCACTGATAAAGCGCAAATTTTAACAGAAGCCTTACCTTATATTCAGCGCTTTTCAGGTAAAACGCTAGTCGTAAAATATGGCGGCAATGCAATGACAGATCCTACTTTGGAAAGTTCATTTGCTCGTGACATTGTGCTCTTAAAAACTGTGGGAATAAATCCGATAGTTGTGCATGGTGGTGGTCCACAAGTTGATTCATTTTTAAAACAACTTGGACGTGAGTCTGACCGTATTGATGGTATGCGTGTGACTGACCCTGCAACGATGGAAGTTGTAGAGATGGTTTTAGGCGGAAGTGTTAATAAATCAATTGTAAATTTAATCAATAAGCATGGCGGTCGTGCAATCGGTCTGACAGGTAAAGATGGTAATTTACTGCGCGCACGTAAATTATTAATGGAAAAAGTCCAAGATGATGGTTCTGTAAAACAAATTGATCTTGGTTTAGTGGGTGAAGTGACGGGTGTAAAAACCGATGTCTTAGAAATGTTTACCCAAAGTGATTTTATTCCTGTCATTGCACCTTTGGGTGTAGATGAAGAAGGGAAAACCTATAATATCAATGCTGATTTAGTCGCTGGTAAAGTTGCAGAAGCTTTAGGTGCGGAAAAATTGATTTTATTAACCAATATCACAGGGGTTTTAGACGAAAATAAAAATCTCTTAACAGGTTTATCTACACAGGAAGTTGATGATCTGATTGAAACAGGCGTGATTTATGGTGGTATGATTCCTAAGGTGGGTTGTGCCCTAGATGCTGTTAAAGGTGGCGTAGTGAGTGCGCATATCGTTGATGGTCGTGTACCTCATGCAACCTTGCTCGAAATTTTTACAGATCATGGTGTAGGTACTTTAATTACCAATCGTACAAAATCAACTTCAGTTTGATCTTAAACGTTTATGTTAAAAAGCCAGTCATTTACTGGCTTTTTTTTATATGTAATTTATAAGATCATTATTTAGAATGTGTTTTTGAATGGTCATAAATTAGTCATTGATTTGTCATTTAGATTCTCTAGTGTGATGAAAAGCACAAGGAGTTCTAAATTATGTTTGCAAAGTTAAATCAATACAGACAAAACATTAGTTTCCCACTGACACGCCCTAAAAAACCTCAATTACAATACAAATTTGAATGGGCAGAGGACATTAAACAATTAAAAGAAATTCAAAAATTTCGAGCTGAACAATTTGCAGAACAGTTTGGTGTTCAATTTGAGCATGGTTTAGACCAAGATTTATATGACTTAGATTGTCATCATGCTGTATTACGTGACAAGTGGAGCAATGAGATCGTGGCTTATACGCGTTTGAAATTGGTACATGGTCATCAATTAGCCCAAAGTTATAGTGCCCAAGAGTTTGATGTTTCTCAATTTTCTCATTTAAATAATATTGTAGAAATTGGTCGTACTTGTGTTCATCCACGTTATCGTAATGGAAAAGCATTGTCGATTTTATGGCTTAATTTAGTACCGATGGTACTTTGGAAAATGAAAGCTAAACATTTAATGGGCTGTGTGAGTATTCGCTTAGAAGACAATAAAGCACGTGCTTACTACACGCATCAATTTATTAAAAAATTAAGTAAAAATCAAACAATTCATGTGCCAGCTAAACCCAGTTATGAACCAACATATCCTGAGTTTAGTTTTCTGCAAGATGAACGTATTCCTAAATTATTTGACGTGTATTTAAAAATGAATGCGCGTTTATCACAGCAGGCATATCATGATCAGCAATTTAATTGTCTAGACTATTTTGTATTTTTAGATGTCAATGAAGTGGCGAAAAGTTTTGTATTAAACAAAATGGTCAGTCGTTAAATAGTCTAACTACATTTCGTTTGCAAACATTCTGATTTGCAAGCGAGGTGGGACTGATGCACAATATTCACATAATGATAATGTTGTAATGAATGATTATGTGCCAATTACTTGGAATGAACTGTGCAACACCAACGGATATTACATTTTCTTTCCGTGGGTTTTCGCAACGTGCGGGAATTACTTCTGACCATTCTGATGGTTTTGGTATTGCATTTTTTGAAGATAAAGCCTGTCGTTTATTTGTCGATAATCAGTCTGCGGTAGAGTCACCTATTGCTGAGTTGGTTCGTAATTATCCAATCAAATCACGCAATGTCATTGCGCATATCCGTAAAGCAACACAAGGTAAAATTACCTTAGAAAATTCACATCCTTTTGTGCGTGAGTTGTGGGGGCGACAATGGATTTTTGCTCATAATGGTGATTTATATGATTTTCAGCCACGACTTTCAGGGCGTTTTACCCCTGTAGGAAATACAGATAGTGAACTTGCTTTTTGTTATTTACTGGATAAGTTTGTTGAAAAATTTGGTTATCATGAACCTTCATTGAAAGAAATTTTTGCAGTATTACACGAAATTTCTCCTAAAATAGCTGAATATGGCACATTTAATTTTTGTCTTTCAAATGGGCAAGCCTTATTTAGTTATGCCACGACAAAGTTGCATTGGCTAGTACGTGAATATCCATTTCAACATGCAAAATTGATAGATTTAGATGTCGATATTGATTTTAGTGAAGTGACTACACCTGAAGATCGTGTTGCAGTCATTACCACAGAGCCTCTAACGCATAATGAAACATGGCAAGCATATCGACAAGGTGAAATGATTTTATTTCAACATGGACAGCCCATTCAGCGTGCAATGACTGTTGTGGCGCGTTTGCAACGTGAAGCTCAAGATCCAAGTTTGAAGCGTATCACTAAGGCAGATCAATATTGAGTTTATTTTTAGATCAATAGTGATGATTGAATAAGATAAAATATATGACACTCTATTTTAAATATAGGGTGTTTTATTTAAATAATATTAAACTCTATTTAAAGTATAAAAAATAAAAATATTTTTATTAAAAAGCTTATTTTAAAATGAATATTGATTGAATATAAAATAAAGATAAAAATAATATTTTGGTTAAAAAATACTTTATTCTTTTACTTGGTTATAATGCTTTTATTTCTTTAAAACAATGAGTTGTAGTTTTTTGCTACAGAAAGCCTGAAACCCGACTAAACTAGTTGATTTTTATTTATTTTTTAAGCGGTTATGATGTAACCATGTAATGAATAATATTTTTAAGTTGAGTGGGGCATTGGTATGAAGATGAAATGGCTTCCTGAATATAATACGGGAATTGATGTGATCGATGATCAACATAAACGTATTTTAGATTATATCAATGAGCTACAAAGTGTAGATGTCATTTCAGACCGCGCACGAATTAAAGAAATTTTAGATAATATTATTGACTATACACAGTCACATTTTACCTTCGAAGAAAGTTTACAAGAAGAAGCAAATTATAAATATCGTGTACCCCATAAACGTGTACATGATTTATTTATTAAACGCATTGAAGGGTACCGTCAAAATTTTGAGGATGGCAAATCTATTGAAAATGAGTTGAGCGAAGTTTTAGCAAAATGGTTGATTAACCATATTCAACATGATGATGCAGATTATGTGGGTGCTGTAAAACACAATATGATGGGAATTATTCATGAAAATGAAAAGAAAAAAGGTAAAAATTGGTTTCAACGCTTTTTCTCTTAAAATGAATAATAAAAAACAGAAAATAAGAAGAGTAGAAACTGACTAGCGCAGCAAACCATAACTTGGTTTGCTTTTTTTATGCCTAATCTTTGATTTTCATTGAGGACAAAGGCAAAATAGCAGCAATTTATTATGAAACACCTCATGCAGGATTATTCTATGTCACGATGGTTATCGCCGCTCATGGCATTTTGTCTATCATTTATGATTATTGTGGGTTTAGCGCCTAGCTTAGGTCTACAAATTGATCGACAAATTGACTTTTGGTTATTGTGGTTGGGCACAATGCTGATTTTAGCATTGCCAATGACTTATTTAGAAATCGCATTAGCAAAACGTTCAAAAAAAACACCACTTACTGCTTTAGCTGAGTTAACCCGTGATGCAGATGCTTCACAACATTGGCGTATAGTAGGTTGGCTGTCAGTTGTATTTATTCCTTTTTTAGCAGGTGCAATTTTATCTAATGTGACACTGAATAGCCTTCAACATGCACAGCTTGGGTTACAAGCAAACTTGCTTTTAGTGATTGGTGCAGTGGTTGCAGTTGGCTTATCATTTTTGTCACGTTCGATTTTAGTTTTATTAACAGCTCTTGGTGTGATTGCTTCTCTTGTAGTGGCTAACATTTTTGGTACAGCTTTACAGCCATGGCATGTGACTCCAATCGAGTTTAAAGAGTGGGGGAATGCCACGATTCTTGCTTTAGTGGCAAGTGGTTTAGGTTTAGGACTGTATTGGCAAACAAATACATTACACGCTAAAGAAAGTGCAGCAACACAAGCAGTGTTTCCAATTTGGATTGCCCAACTGGTTGCTGTCATTGCTTTTGGGTTTTTTGCGGTAAGTACACAGATTCCTGCTTTTGTTTTATGCTTTGCCGCGATCAGTAGTGCTGCGCTGTTATTACAGTTGGCTAAAGAACAGTTAAGCCAACGTAATATTGCACCTGTTTTACAATATATTATTATCTTGCTTGCTTTGTTGGTTTGGGCTATTCCAAATATTACAACTATTTTTAATAGTATTGTGATGTTATGGGGCTTAGTGATTTGTTTGATTTATGCTGTATTTGTGGGTTGGATTATGAAAATTAGTCACCTACGTAAATCTATGAATTTTAGTTCAGAAGCTTTTTATAATATTTGGCGTATTGCAGTACGTATCGTGACACCACTTGCGATTTTAATTGCAATCATTTCATTTATTGGGCAACTTATCTAATGACTGTTGTAGCGCAAAAATCTGATGGAAAAGTTTGGGTTGCTTATGCAACCCAAAGTCAGCAGTTTCATATTGCTGTTCAATTTGAGGAAGGCATGACGGCTTACGATGCAATCGTAAAAAGTGGGATACAAGCTCAAGTTGATTTGCCTGAATCCTACCAACTTGGGATTTTTGGTGTCAAAATTTCAGATCAAAATCAAGTTTTAGCGATGGGAGAGCGAGTCGAGATTTATCGTGCGCTGACCATTAACCCAAAAGATATTCGACGTAATCGAGCAAAAGCCAATCCAGTGGGGCGTTATTGCCGAGGCAATCGCTATCGCCAGCTTTTGTCAAAATAGTGCGATATTTCAACTTATCGCTTTAAACTATGACAATGATAATAAAAACCCCTGATGGAGGGGTTTCTTTTTATTGGAAAATGTCTATAGTGGAGGCGCATTCAAAATTGCTTCTTTAGAAGCAGGCAAACCAGGTTGAGATTCTGGAATCGTTTCTAGTCCTTCAATATTAGTCACAATTCCTGACTCATTAAAATATATTTTTAAATGTTGACCATGTGCAGCAGGAATTTTAGCTTTTTTAGCATAAGTTCCAGGAATATAGTTGTAGATGTAGTCCCAACGTGATGGGTTTAATGGATCAGTGACTGTTGGACTGCCAAGTAAGAAGCGAACTTGCTGATAGTTCATACCAACTTGAACTTTTGAAGCTTGTGCTTGGGTTAAAGGTGTTCCTTGTGGGATATCAACTTTATATACACCGAATACGGAACATCCACCAAGTAAAGAAGCGACGAATAACGTCAGCATGATTTTTTGCATTTTGCTACACTATCCCAAATTAATTATGATGCAATTGATCTAGGGATAGATCATACTGCATCTAAACTCTGTTGCATATTCCAACTTAAAATTTGTTGAGACCTTTGTATATGGCTATTTCAAATCAAGATTTACGCAAAGCTGGACTTAAAGTTACCCTACCACGAATCAAGATTTTGGAATTATTAGAAAATTCAAGACAACACCACTTGAGCGCGGAAGACATTTATAAAACATTACTTGAGCAAGGTGAAGATGTCGGTCTTGCGACCGTATATCGTGTGTTAACACAATTCGAAGCTGCGGGTATTATTCAGCGTCATCATTTTGAAAATAATCATTCAGTTTTTGAAATCATGCAAGAAGATCACCACGATCATATTGTTTGTCAAAACTGTAATAAAGTTGTTGAATTTACGAATGATATTATCGAACATGAACAACATAAAGTGGCTGAGCAATATGGCTTTAGCTTAACAGGTCACTCGTTGAATTTGTATGGTTATTGTGATGAGCCTGAATGTCAGGAAGCTTTTCGTAAGAAATAAAATCACATAAATACAACAAATTAAAAAAGAGCAAATTTTAAATTTGCTCTTTTTTTATGCTGAATAAATACTATTGACCATCAAAAGTAAGTTTATTGTTCGCATTGAGAAGTTGAGCGCCACCTTCTTCATCTAACTTGATTTGTAGACGTAAGTCATTTGGTGAGTCTGCGTGTTTCAGTGCATCTTTATAGGTAATTTGCCCAGCTTTATAGAGGTCAAATAATGCTTGGTCAAAAGTTTGCATCCCCAGTTCACGCGATCGTTTCATCAAATCCTTAATTTCATGCACATCACCTTTACGGATTAAGTCTGAAATTAAAGGTGAATTGATTAAAATTTCAATCGCAGCACGACGTGAATTTCCATCAGGTGTTGGAATAAGCTGTTGTGCAACCATCGCTTTTAAGTTAAGCGATAAGTCCATAAATAACTGTCCATGACGATCAGATTCAAAGAAGTGAATAATACGGTCAATGGCTTGGTTGGCGTTGTTGGCATGCAGTGTTGCAAAAACCAAGTGACCTGTTTCAGCAAAGGCAATAGCATAATCCATGGTTTCACGAGAACGAATCTCACCAATTAAGATCACATCAGGTGCTTGACGTAAAGTATTTTTCAGTGCAATTTCAAATGAGTCAGTATCAATACCGACTTCGCGTTGCGTAATAATACAGCCTGCATGTTCGTGAACAAATTCAATCGGGTCTTCAATGGTAATGATATGACCTTTAGAGTTTTGATTACGATAACCAATGATAGATGCTAAAGATGTTGATTTACCTGTACCCGTTGCACCTACAAAAATGATAATGCCACGTTTAGTCATGGCTAAATCTTTTAAAATAGGTGGAAGTTTTAGCTCTTCCATCGTTGGAATAACGGTTTCGATTCGACGTAAAATCATACCCGGTTGGTCGCGTTGCTGAAAAGCACTCACACGAAAACGAGCAGTTTTGTCTTTATTTACAATAGCAAAGTTACATTCACGTGTTTCTGCAAATTCTTTACGTTGTTTATCACTCATGATTGAATGAATGATTTGACCAACAACTTCACCTGTCAACTTGGTTTTAACGACAGGGACAATTTGACCATTAATTTTCATTGATGGTTCAACATCAGCAGTAATAAATAAATCTGATGCTTTTTGCTCAATCATCATATTGAGCAAATCATTAAAATCCATTCTAATTCCCCAAATTTATTTTTTAATTATAAGAATGATTCTGGCTGTTTTGCGGCATTACGTGCAACTTGAGGGCTGATCGTGCCTTTTGCAACCAAGGTTTTTAAGCTTTGATCTAGCGTTGTCATACCGTAGTTTGCACCTGTCTGAATTGCAGAATACATTTGAGCGACTTTATTTTCACGAATCAAGTTACGAATCGCAGGTACACCGATCATAATTTCGTGTGCAGCAACTCGACCACCGCCATTTTTCTTAAGCAGTGTTTGCGAAATAACGGCTTGTAAAGACTCTGACAACATGGCACGAACCATATCTTTTTCTTCGGCAGGGAACACGTCAATAACACGGTCAATGGTTTTTGCCGCAGAGGTGGTATGCAGTGTACCAAAGACTAAGTGACCTGTTTCTGCTGCAGTCAGTGCCAAACGAATCGTTTCTAAGTCACGCATCTCACCGACCAAAATAATATCAGGGTCTTCACGAAGTGCGGAACGTAGTGCTTCGTTAAAACCATGTGTATCACGATGGACTTCACGTTGGTTAATCAGACATTTTTTAGACTGATGTACAAACTCGATCGGGTCTTCGACAGTTAAAATATGGTCATAGCGATTATCATTAATATAATCAAGCATTGCTGCCAAAGTGGTTGATTTACCAGAACCTGTTGGACCTGTGACCAATACAATACCACGCGGATATTCACAAATATCCTTAAAGATTTGACCTAAACCTAAGTCCTCCATGGTGAGTACTTTTGACGGAATGGTACGAAATACTGCACCTGCGCCACGGTTTTGGTTAAATGCGTTGACACGAAAACGTGCTACCCCTGGAACTTCAAATGAAAAGTCAGTTTCAAGTTGTTCTTCATAATCACGACGTTGTTTATCATTCATAATGTCATAAACAAGACGGTGTACATCTTTATGTTCAAACGCAGGTAAGTTAATACGGCGCACTTCACCATCGACACGAATCATTGGTGGCATACCTGCTGATAAGTGTAAATCTGATGCACCATTTTTAACGGAAAATGCTAGTAGTTCTGTAATGTCCATAATGTCCCCAAAGTAAAACCTATTTACATAATTATTTTGTAGAATGATAAGGCTTTCGTTCAGCATAACCAACATTTGATGAACAAGAAAGCTGAAATTTTTTTAAATGGAATGATGGTTAATGAATGATTTAAAACAAGCACGTAATGATGTACTGCAACAGATTGAACACGCTTGCCAAAACGCACAGCGAGATCAAGCAGAAGTACAACTATTGGCAGTTTCAAAAACACATCCAAGTGACATGTTAAAAGAAATGTATATGGCTGGGCAGCGTGCCTTTGGCGAAAATTATTTACAAGAAGCTTTAGAGAAAATTGAGAAATTACAAGACTTAGATATTGAGTGGCATTTTATTGGGCATGTGCAGCGTAATAAAACCAAGTATTTGGCAGAAAAATTTGATTGGGTACATGGGGTAGATCGTTTAATCATAGCAGAACGTTTATCAACACAACGTGATGTAAACCAAGAAGCTTTAAATATTTGTTTGCAAGTCAATATTGATGGGCAAGACAGTAAAGATGGCTGCCAACCTAGCAAAGTTGCAGAATTGGTACAACAGATTAGCCAACTTCCACATTTAAGATTGCGTGGTTTAATGGTAATTCCTGCACCGAATAACACCGCAGCTTTTGATGATGCTAAACAACTTTTTGAGGCGGTAAAATCTAAGCATCAACATGCTGAAGATTGGGATACTTTAAGTATGGGAATGTCAGGTGATATGAAAGAGGCGATTGCAGCAGGTTCAACTATGGTCAGAGTAGGTACGGCATTATTTGGCTCACGTGATTATTCAAAATAAAAATAAAGAAATTCAAATTCAAAAGAATAGAACTGATCTCGATAAATTTTGAAATTTTAGGGAAATACTGAACTTATGCGTTCAGTATTTTCTTGAAAATTGGACATTTAGAGATAAATTGAGTACAAAAATAGGGCGAATCAAAAGTGAAAATATCACGCCTAAAATGTAAGAAATGAATAATCAAGGAAGAATATGTCTAGTTATTATCAACGAATACAACGTACTACTGATGAACAAGGAGTAGTCACAGCCCACTATACGTCTACTCAGTATGTGCAAGGCGCTTGGAATGAGCATGAACAGCATATGGCACCTGCAACAGGCATTATTTGTGCAGAATTAGAACTATTTTCGCCTCGAGATGATGTTCGAATTGGTCGAATTAGCTTGGATATTTTTGGTTTAATTGCTGCTGGAGATTTTTATATTACAACTAAAGTTATTCGTGGTGGTAAGACCATTGAACTCATTGAATCTGAAATGGTCACTCAGGGAAAAACATGTATTGTGGCAAGAACATGGCGCATGATGACCAATAACAGTCAAAAGATCGCTGGTTTAGAAGATCAAAATATAGGAACACCAGAAAACTTACCCGTTTGGCATGAAATCCGTCAATGGCCAGGGGGTTATATCAAATCTGTTGAGGCACGTACTGAACAACGACGACAAGGTGCAGGAATTGTATGGCTCAGTAATGATTTAGAGATGATTGAAGGGCAAAAAACCTCTTCATTTGTTAAACTAATGGGGATGGTTGACACAGCAAATGGGATTGTTGCACGGCAAACTCCTCCATTTAATTGGGGATTTCCAAATCTAGACTTACAAATTCATTTGTATCGTTTACCTCAAGGTAAATGGTTAGGTTTAGAAACCGTACAACAATATGGTGAAGATGGTATTGGATTAACCAGTTCAGTGCTTCATGATATATATGGACCATTTGGGCGTGCAGAACAAATTTTAACCTTGCGACCAATGTAAAAGCCAAGCTAAGTATTTTAAAAAGTGGGTAAATAGTGTGAGTCATTTTTAAAATTTACTCTACAAATGACTACAAAATCATCGTTTCTCATCAGGTTATACTGAGGTTCATTAGTTCTTTCATCGTGAAATTAAAACGATTGTTGATATAGGACTTGGCTAGATCACTTTAAAACAGTTTAAAAAATATCTTTCTTTGAAGTATGTAACCTCAGTAAATCAAATGATAAGGATTATAGATGATGAAGCTACACTATTTACTTTCTTTACTTTTACTTGCAGGACTAGCGGCTTGTAGTTCTCAACCTATTCAGCAAAAGCAAACAAGCCGTGCAGAATATGCACCTCAAGCAATTCAGGCAGAAAGCAAAGACAACCGAGTCAGTGGGAGTCAACAATTAGGAACAAAATGGGGCGATGATGTTAGTTCTTATGTTCAAGCTGTAGATTTAAAAAGATTATCTCAGCAGCCTGTGGATGAAACACAAATACGTTATGCAGATAAACAATTTTCAGGGCGTGGTATAAACAGTATTTCATTAGCCTCTGGAAAAATTAGTTTTTCGATATTAGATGATCAAGGACGAAACTTAGCCTTATATAGAGAAGGGCAACGTTATTTTTTATCGGGTCAAAATGGGCAAAGTTATCAATTACGTTATCATAATAGTAGTGCCCAAACCTTTGAAGTCGTGGCAAGTGTAGATGGTTTAGATGTTTTGAATGGACGTCAGGCATCTCGAAAAAATGCAGGTTATGTATTGCATCCTTATAGTTCAATTTCTATTGAAGGTTTTAGAAAAAGTAATCATTCAGTTGCATCATTTACTTTTAGTCAACCTGAACAATCTTATGCTGCAAACTCAAGTCATGGTTCAATTCAAAATACAGGAGTGATTGGCACGGTTATTTATGAATTAAAAGCACCACGATATGTTCCGAAAAGAGATCAAAATGGAGATTATGCACCTGCACCTAACGCATTTCCTGCGGATTGAATATCCTAAAAACTGACATTGTTAGAAGGGTGAATTTTTAGATGTTATATTATTACAATAATATAAAGTTTTTCATATATTCAAAAATATACAAGCTCGTTATGATAACTGCGATAATAATCTAAGTTACCAAGACAGCCGATGATTTGATACTTCATGAATGATGGATGTATCAAAAAAATGGGTTGCTCACACATATCTAAAAATAGGTAACAAAATGAAAAAAATAAAGATTTTGCTCTATATTATATTTTGTATATTTCTTGCTGCTTGTGCGAAAAAAGCAGAGGAAAACTCACCTCAATCCTCAAATCATGCTGAAGCAACTAGTGCAGATGCTGCTGCAACTGCTGCAAATAATGATGTTGCAATGGATGAAAAACTAGGCACAAAATGGGGTGATGATATTAACTCATCTGTTACTGAAGTGGATTATGAACGTAAATCCAATACGCCAATAGCTGAAACGCAAGTCCAATATGCCGATAAACAATATGAAGGCAAAGCTATTCAGGGAATTTCTGTTGCAGGTGGAAAAGTTAGTTTTACGATCATTGATGATCGTGGAGATCCCATTCCTTTATATCGTGTTGGGAAAAATTATTATTTAGCAGGTAGAGAAGGTCAAAGTTATCAGTTACATTATGAAAATAACACCAGCAAAACCTTTGAAATTGTCACAAGTGTTGATGGGGTAGATGTGATTAATGGTCGTGAGGCTTCACGTTCAAACTCAGGTTATGTTCTACACGCACATGATACTTTAACCATTGAAGGTTTCAGAAAAAGTGCTGATGCAGTTGCTTCTTTTACGTTTAGCAAACCTGAAGAATCTTATGCTGCAAACTCAGATCATGGTTCAATTTATAATGCAGGTGTAATTGGTACGGTTGTGTATGAACTTAAAGTTCCTGAAGATGAGGCTAAAGCTATCAATAAATATGCGCCACCACCCAATGCTTTTCCAGCAGATAAAAATTAAATAATCACATTTTTAAGGTGTTTTGTGATGAAATAAAATGCCTTTTAACGATAAATGTAATAAAAAAGAGAGCTTTATGAAAAAAAATATCATGATTATTTTGAGTTTATTAAGTTTAAACTCGACCTATGTATTTGCAAATGCCTATGAGGACTCATTTAAAAATACAATAGCGACTCAGGCTACAGCCAATGATTTTATTAAAAATTATGAAATAACTTTGACAGAGCTGGAGAAAAAAATAGAAAATTGGCAGGCAAAGCCTGATGAAAGTCCTGAGGTTTGGTTTCCAATTTGTGTGGGTTATGAAAATATGGTGACTATTTTAAAAAATAATGAAAAATATAAAAAACAATTCAATGAGAGTAGCTTTGCTGCGGCAATGAGTTTTGATGAAACTGTTGAAAACTATAAAACTGAAGTCGAACATGCAACTGACTTATGCCAAAAAGCGAAGAAAGCATTGCACTAAGTGTAAAGCGTTACATGTTGATTTCATTCAAAAATGAATGGTAGCGTGAAGCTACCATTTTTTTAACTGACCACCTCAATCATACTCGCACCTGCGCCTAAGGGCTTGACTTGAATCTGCACAGGAATTCGTTCATGCATGTCCTGTATATGCGAAATGAGCACCACTTTACGTCCCTGATTTTGCAGTTGATCGAGTGCATTCATGACCATATGCAGTGATGAAGCATCGAGTGTGCCAAAACCTTCATCAATAAACAGTGATTCTATTTTCATGGAACCTGATGCCATATTGGCAATCGCCAAAGATAAGGCAAGGGCGGTTAGGAAGGACTCACCACCAGAAAGTGACGCTACAGAACGGGTTTCGCCGTCCATATCATGGTCGATAATTGCCAGACTTAGTGAATTGTCCAAACGTTTTAAGGTATAACGCTGTGATAGCATCGCCAATTGTTGGTTGGCGTGTTCAAGTAAAATATCCAAATTATATTGCTGTGCATAATCACGGAATTTTTTACCTGTGGCATCGCCCATTAAGCCTGAAATTTTGCCCCAACGATGTTCTTCTTGTTGTACTTCTTGGATTTGATCCGCAAATTGTTTTTGCTTAGCCACATTCTGTTGATGCAATTCAAGCTTCAGTTTGAGTTGATCTCGAACATCCAATTGCGATTTTAAACTTTCAGCATTTTCTTCAATCAATTGCTGTAGTTGTATCAGCTCATTTTCAGGCTGATGTTTGGCATGTTCAGTCCGTTGTTCTTGCATAGTTTTTAATGCGGAATTGACTTCATTCAACAAGCGTTCAGCATTTTGCAGTTGCTGACGGATTTGCTGTTCTTGAGCAGGGCTGATCAGTGCCAATTGCGCTAAATCATCCACATTAAAAACTGTATGTTCAGTGAGCCATTTTTGGATTTCTTGGTCACTTTGTTGAATATGATCTTGATTTTGTTGTTGTTGTGCTTTGAGTTGTTCCAATACACTTTTTTCTTGTTCAAATTGTTGACGAAGTTGCTCAAAACTTTGTTTTAACTGCTGATACAGATTTTGATTCTGCTGACATGCCTGATCATATTGAAGCAGCCATTCATTTGGTTTGACATCGCTTAAGCCTGTCATCTGTTGAATTAGTTGAACCGCAGTTTCAGTGACTTTTTGACCTTGGACTTTAATCTCATTCAGATTTTGTGCTGTATTATCAATCTGTTGTGACACATTTTCAACATTGAGTAAGAGTGTCTTGAGTTGTTGATTTTGAAGATCAAGCTGTTTGCTTTGTTGTGCGAGTTGCTCAAGTTGCTGAATACGTTGTGAAAGTGTATTGAAAATCTGTTGCGCTGTTACAACACTTTGCTGTTGCCAAGAGTTTTTTTCGGCATCATTTAAACACACAAAGATCGCTTGAACTTGGCTCTGTAAATGTTGTGCAGTTTGAATCAAGTGTTCAGTTTGTTGAATAGATTTTTCGAGTTGTTGTTGCTGTTTAATGCTTTGCATCCACTGATTAGACTGTATTTCTATCTGTTGAAGATCCGTTTGAAATTGCTCTAAAAGTTTTTTTAATGCTGTAGTAATTTCAGTTTGAGGGCTTCCTAAATCAAAATTAAAAGTAATTTGTGCATTTTGCTTTTGTTTGTTTAATTCTTTCAGAATGCTATTCATAGCTTTATCTGTATTTAGTTGAAGAGCTACTTCTAGCTGTTCTTGTTCAGTTGTTGATTTAACTAAACTTTGTTGGCTCTGTTGCCAAATTTTAAAATATTCTTGTTCTTTGGCTGTCGCTTGCTGTTCTTGTTGTTGCTGTAATTCAAACAGGGCTTTAGACACCGCAGAATTATCAACTTTGTATGGATGTGATGTGCTTCCGCATACTAAACATGGTTCACCTTCTTTTAGTTTAGCACGCAAATGTTCAACATTTTCAGTATGAAGCAAACGTTGCTGTTGCAAAATGTCTTGTAGTTTTAGACGTTCATTTTTGGCAGACTGGAAATTTTGATCTGCGGTGCTATGGTTTTTCTCAAGTTGTATATGATTGATTTTTAAATTCTTGATTTTATTTTCTAATTCAAATGCTTCAGTTCTTAATTCTAAAAATTGCATTAGTTTCTGTTGAATAAGATCAAGCTGATTACGTTGATTAATCTTGGACTCACGTTGTCGTCTTGCTTGTTCAATTTTAGTTTCAAGTTGTTCAATATTGCCAAATTGCTCAATCAACTGTACCAACTGATTTTTTTGTTCAGCCAAACGACTTTCAGCTTGTGCAACATTCCCTAATTGATTTTCAATATTTTGATATTGCTGAATAAATTGTCCGAGTTGTTGTGTGTGCGCAGTTAAGCCTTTGTCCAAACTTGAAAATAGCTGAGTTTCTGCAAGTTGTTGATGCAATGTTGTTTGCTGTAGCTCGGCATGTTGAATCTGTTGTTCTAATGTTTGTTGTTGCGTGAGCAGTGGTGCTTTTGCAGTTTCTAATTCACTCAGTTTTGTATTGATCTTTTTATATTCACCTGCAAAAAACTCACGTTTCTGCACACATTTTCGAACTTCGCTTAAAGATTCACGATGGGTATTTTCAAAGTTTTGCTGTTCCGTCAATGCACTTTCGGCTTGAGTAAAACGTGATTTTTCAGTTTTAAATTGGTTGTGAATGGCATCAAAAAGCTGTTGTTGTTTTTGAATCTGTGGTGCAAGTTGTTGTTCAGTTTTCAGCAATTGTTGCTGTTGAAATACAGTTGGGCGAATGCTTGAAAATATCTCCAAACGATGTAAACGCTTACGTTCAGGTGCTAAATCTTGTTGCGCTTTGAGTTGCGTGTCAACCAATTGTTGCTTAGCAAGAATTTCACTTTCTAACTTTTGTTTACGTTCAAACCATTGTTGTTGTGAACTCAGTTGAGCTTTTTCAGCCTCAATTTTTTTATATTCTGCCTCAACGTATTGATATTGATTTGTCAATTCAGCCACTTCATCATCAGATAAAATTTCAATATGACCGAGTAGATTTTCAAGTTCTTTGCGTTTGAATGCAACAGCTTTGGTACGTTCAAAAGCCAATTGACCAATTTTGCCAAAGATTGAAGAATTGGTTAAATATTCAAGTAATTCACCACGTTCATTATCACGTGCTTTTAAAAATGCGGTGACTTCTGATTGTGCGAGTAAGACGGCACGTGTGAATTGTTCAAAGCTCAGTTGTGTGATTTTGAAAATGCTTGCATCCACGGCTTTGGCTTTGTCTGCAACCACCACGCCATCAGTTAAACATTTTAGATAACGTTGTACACTTTGCAGCTTTCCATCTGCTTTTTCACGTGAACGTTTCAGTTCCCAACGGGCTAAATAATGCTTTTGATCCTGAGCGACAAAAGTTAGTTCAGCAAAACCATGTGCCGTGCCACGTCGTAATACGGTCAGAGGGGAATTGGTTAAAAGTTCTGTGCCATCAACATCTTGCAACTTACCATCACTGTCTTTTAAACGCGGAATTTTATTAAAAAGTGCAAGGCACATGGCATCTAAAATGGTCGATTTACCTGCACCAGTTTTTCCGACAATGGCAACTAGACCTGCGGAAGCCAAAGGTTCGGATTCAAAATCAATAAAATGTTCACCTGCAAGAGATGCCAAATTTTTTATACGTATAGATAAAATTTTCATGACAAATCCTTATGCTTCATGCTCATTTTCAAGTGATTTTTCAGCTTCTTGTACGAGGCTTAAAAAGTCTTTTAGCACGGCATCATCACTGGCATAACCTTGCTTTTGCCAAATCTGTTCAAAGAGTTTTTTTGGCGTTGGTGGTTCTAAACTGATTTGTGATTGTTCACTGTTCGATTTTTCAGAAGCTAAATATTGTCGTGAAATTCGCACCAAACGATAACGATCTTTTGGCAAAGCATCTTCAAATTGTTGTCTTAAATTTGGTTGTGGTGGCACAGCGGTATGATACTCAATATCGACATATTCACGATGGTCAATATTGTCAATTTCACCACTTGGCAAGGCTTTGAGTTTGGCAAAAACGTCATTAAGCTCGCCTTTGATTTTATGCAGTTGCACACTGCGAGGAATAAAAATAGGCTCAAATTTAAAACGAGATTCGTCATTTTTGGTTGGATCAATGGTGACTTCAACCACTTGATGTTTATAGTTTATTTCACTAAATGAAAGCGGAATTGGTGAGCCGCTATAACGGATATTTTCCTGACCAACTTTTTGCGGTTTGTGTAAATGCCCAAGCGCGATATAATCAATTACATCATCAAACAGGGCGGTAGAAAGTGCTTCTTCATTGCCAATAATAATTGGGCGTTCTGAGTCTGAAGTTTCGCCACCTTGCATGTGTGCATGTGACATCAAAATTAAGGCTTGATCAGGTGTTTTACGTTTGATCGCTTCTGCAATAATTTGTTGGTGCAAATAGGCAATTGCATTTTGGCTGTTGGTGGTTTGTTCATTGAAGCCTGTAATTTCAGCAGGGCGTAAAAAGGGCAGTGCTAAGCACCAAGCAACAATTGTTTTATTTTCATCATAAATTGGAATAAGAAGTCGGTCTAAATCAATTGAACCTTCACTATTTTTATGGATCACACCGACAGTTTTAGCATTGTATTTTTCAAGTAAAGGTTCAACTTGTTCAATACGATAACCTGAATCATGATTCCCCGCAATCATCAAAGTTTGCATGTGTGGGGCGAGGTCATGTGCATCTGCAAGGAATTGATAAAGTTGTTTTTGCGCAGCAGATGCAGGGTTGATGACATCGAAAATATCACCTGCGATCAATAAAGCATGCGGTTGTTTTTCTTTGATTTGCTCAAGTAACCATGCCAAAAATTGCTCATGTTCATACTGACGGGAATGGTTATAAAAAAATTGTCCCAAATGCCAGTCGGATGTATGAAGAAAGCGTACAGTCATGTGAACTCAAGTATTTGAAATGCTATGTGTAATTTAGCATGTTTTCATAGTCTGACGGTGCAATTTAACTTTAATAAAAGCATTTTTATCATTTAAACTGAGCAGTCATTCTATGGGCAGATTGCATCAGTTAAGCCATTTTCATATTCAGTATACTGACAGCCTTTCTGATCTGTATAAGTTCGTTTAATTTTGTTCATTTGATTTTGGTCGGGGATTTCTTGGCAAACCTCTGTATCATTTCCAGTACAAGGTTTGACTTCAATTATTTCAGGATCTGTAGATAATGTGGATATAGATTGAGTTTGACATCCATTTAAACTGATTAAAATGAATAATGTACAGCAAGAAATGATAAATGATTTCATATTTTAGCCCTTCTTTTAACGTGATTTATTTTATATTTTAAGGAGTGGGGTGTTATGTAATATGTTTCTTTTAAGATAAATCAATTTTAAAATTTTAATGTATCAATACTGAAAATAAATAGTTGAGTGATAAAAATGAATAAAGAAAAACTCAATGAATTGCGTTCCAAAATCAGCATTCCACTTGTGCAAGCAATGAAATTATTGAAACAACATGATGAAAATGTTGAGCAATGTATTCAGGCTTTTCATGATGAAAATATTAAAAAGATTTGTGAGGAAACAGGTTGCGATTTAAGTATAATTTTCGAGTATTATCATGATGTTGCCTATGAATATAATGTGGGAAAAGTCATCACCAAAGTAGAAGCCTTAATACACAGACCAATTAAATTAACGATTGAAGAAAACCCATTATATGTAGATAAAGTAGGGTTTTTTATTTGGGCGGAAGATGAAAATTTGGACCGCATTCAAAGTACTATGAATAGAACTTACTTTATTCCGAGATATGACTTTGAATATGTTGTTGATATTTTTGCATCAGTATTTCCCATTTTTAATCCTATGAGAAAATATTTGGAAACAAGTTTTGATGAATGTTCTGATAATTATTTTGATCATGCAGTAATCACAGAAATTATTTCAAAAATCAAAGTATTGAACGTTGTAACAGATGAAATAGGAAGATTTTTGACACGGTTAATTTATGTTTTAGAAGAGAAAAATAAAATTGGTAGATATTTAGTTGTTTATGGAAATCAATAAATGAAACTCAATTATAAAATAGACATTGATTTAAAAGACTTTATTTTAAATGGGAAATTCGATTTTGTAGAGCTTGGGCAAACACAAGAATGGTTATTGCATAATTTTGCAGACCCTGATGATCAAGGAGATATGGGAAATCAAATCGAGATTTGGCGTTTTGGTACAATTGAATTTTATTTTTTAGAAAAGCAACTTTTTCAAATTTATTGCGATGGTTTTCATGGCTTTAAACTCAGCCAAAGTTTAAAGATTCAGCCTTGGATTTTAAAAAAATATAAAAGAATGACCTTAAGTAAGTTCTTGAAAATTTTAAATAGGGAATGCGTAAACTATTTAGTTAAACATGATCTAAAGTTAAAAAATGTCGCAATTAAAATCAGTAAAAGTCAGATGGTTTTATATTTTTCACCTGAATATGATGCTAAAGATGCTCAGCCTGATCAGTATTTAATTGGTGCATTTTGTTTGAATCATGACCATTATTTTGAACGAGATTTTTAAGCTTAAATAAAATTCTATAGCCTACATAATCTTTAAAATCAGGATATTGTAAGCGATAGTACTCATTCCAATAACTGACAATTCGGCTTTCAATCGTCCGAAAATAACGAGAATTTTCTGAAATAAACTGAATCAGTAGTTTTTGGTTGCTTTGATTTAAATGAGGCTCAATGATCTCTAAAATTTCTACAACATATTCTCCCATCAACTGAAATAAATATGGGAAAACAAAATAGTCCAATGGATGTTCCAATAACGCCTGCAACATAGACTGTCGAATGAATCCATCATGATGTCGGGTGTAAATGCAACGCAGCATTTGTTGTTGAGTTAGAGGGAAGTTACTGAATTGCTTATTTGCAGGCACATTTAAATAAGTACGGACAGGAATTTGAATGGTTTCCTGTTGCAATAAAATTTGAAAACTATGATTGGAATAAAATGCATGCCTTTTATTTTGCAAATAAGACACGATTTTTTCAGTGTCTGATATTAAGGAGCTTGGAAATGCCTGTGTAAAATTGTCAACTTCGAACTTCATTTAAATCATCTCAAGGCTGAACTTGCTTTAACTCATGATAGAGCTGATCAAGAAATTGTTGTTGCTCTGCATTATCTTTAAAATATCTTTGATAAAGCACACTACAACTCTCTACATCTATAATATTATTTTTATTAAATGACCAATCTTGTGTATTTCGGATGGTAATCCCAATTCCATCGCCACAACTTTGCCAACGTTTGGAAAAATTACTCTGATTTTTGACATCCATTTTTTGAAAGTCGGGATATACGGTGTATCCCCGCATTTCAGTATTAAAAAATTGATGGATTTGTGTGATCGGAACGCCACCCCAAGTGATGTTCGCATTTTCAGGAAACTCAATATCTGTCAGTTTGGATTCAGGCATGATTTTATTTTGTTGCAGTGTTTTAAATTTTTGATTGCCATAAGTCAATTTTGTGCCAACGGGGATTTGGATATTTTTAATGATCATTGGCGTGGTGGTAATGTAATAGGGATCCTGTGGAATTGAATTTTCCCCGCCAATCCTGAGGTCAATACAGGCAGGCAAGATTAAACAGATCGGAATGAAGTACAGCAATTTATAGTTTTTCATGGCGCATGATGTCCTTTTATGCTGAGTTGTTGCATAGATCGCGCGAGTAATCTTGTATCCTAATTTTACAAATACGTGATCAAATCAAACGATCTAGAGTTTTAGTACAGCACAGCATTGGGCATTTTGCATCTTTTATTTAATTTTCACTCTGATCGACAGGCTGACGTGGATATTCTAAAATGCGTGGAAAATGAAAATCAAAACTGTCCAAAGCATATTTGTATAACTGCGCAGGGCGTTTACCTGCAATTTTGGATTGATCCGTTTCCTCAACTGCACCTGCTTCAATCATGCGACGTCTAAACGATTTCTTCTCTAAACTTTGCCCTAAAATGATTTCATAAATCTGCTGTAATTCAGTCAGGGTAAAGAGTTCAGGCATTAAACTCGCAGGCAGCGCAGTATAACGGGCTTTACTGCTGAGACGCTCCACCGCCATATCCAAAAGTTGTAAATGATCAAAGGCTAAATCCAATTTTTTGGCATCGGCAATAGAAAACCACTCACTGTATTCAGTCTGCTCAGTGGCAATGCGTTGAAACGCTTTGAAGTCAATCAGGGCAAAATACAAAGAAGTGACTGCCCAACCTCGTGGGTCACGTGTGGCATTGCCTACAGTCCCGACCTGTTCCAAATGTGGTGACTTGAGTCCTGTTTTTTCCACCAATTTACGATGAGCAGAAGCCATCAAGTCAGTATCTTTCGATAAATCGACAAAACCACCCGGCAAAGCCCATTGATCTTTTTGAGGAAAATTAGAACGTTTGATCAGTAACACTTGCAGTTGCCCTGCATCAACAGAAAAAATCGCCATATCCACTGTGAACAAAGGTGCATCAAAGTCTTTTTTATTGTAGTTGGATAAAAATTCCTGTTCAGATGTAAACGTCACGGTATGGCTCGCTTTATTTTAAACGTGGATGAGTATTCGGATTATTACAGGGTAGGGGGTATTCGCCAAGTGTTTTCAAATTTGTTTGACTGCAATCGAGGATTTATGATGATGAAATTTGAATCAACGACTATTAATTGCAGTATTGCAATGGTTGATCCTTGAAACCTAAAGTTAGATTTTAAGGATCATTTTTCGATGATGATTTTACAATTTACAATTCATTCGCCAATCGCTCCCGAATCTCATCCAAACTGCATTCACGAATCAACTGACCATTTTCAAACACTGTTTTTAATTCGCCTTGTTGCTCTTGCTCGGCAGATTGCTGATCAAACAACTCAAAACCATTTACCGATTTTTCAACACGCAGTAAACCTTTTGCCGATTTTTTAATCCCTGAGTCAGTAATCGGGTCTTTAAACAACTCCCGAGCAACGCCATTGACCTGTCCCCAAGTGGCTTTGACCGCAAAACCAAAAGTGTCACGAGTCATGTAATTATAAGTATAACTACCGATCCCAAACACTAAATTATTTGACGCAAAACCTTTAGCTTCTAGTTGCTTGAGAATGTTGGCTGCTCGCTCCAAAGTGATCGAGTCACCATAAATCAAACCCACACGTTCATTTAAAACTTTATAGCCTTTATCCGTTGTTGTGCCACCAAAGATTTCCCATAAACATTCCACAGCACCTTTGTAGGCAGGACTGCCAACTTCAGCATCAGGGTCACCACAAATGATTTTTACAGGATCGCCTGAATCAGGACGGAACACCAATTTCGCCAATCCCATTGCATTTGGCTGACGCGCTAAAATTTCAGCTTTGAGTTCAACCGTAAATTCTGTGATGACTCGCCAAAAGTCCCAAGTATCCGACACAATGCTAACCACGCCTGAAGGATAAAGTTCAGTGATTAATCGGCGGAAAGTATCAATTTCATTGTCCTCGCTGCCCATACACATCACGCTGTGTTCGGTTGCGGGAACAGAAACACCAATAACCCCTTCGGCATTGTAATATTCCTCAGCAAAATCAATCGCAGACACCGCATCTGTGCCAATAAAGCTCGTCAGGTGACCCACGCCATTTTGGGTGGCATCATAAATACCACTCATACCACGACTACTAAAATCATGTCCTTGTACAGGCACAAAATCGAGTGGTGCACCTGTTTTATTGGCATTGTCTGTCAGTAAGCGTTTGTATTCAAAAGCAATGCTTGCAGTAGTACAGCTTTTCCAAAGTTCAGCACTTAACACCGTTTCCAAATAATTGGTCAGCCAAAAAAAATCAGGCAAAGTATTGATAATCGTCAACACAGGTACACGCATATTGACACGGCTGCCTTCATCTAAGGCTTTGATGAGAATAGGCAAATAACCTAAATCGTGTAAAGCTTCAATGTGGTCAACAGGAATCGCACCATCACCCAAAGCATTGTCCATACGGCGTTTATAGGCGTTAACCACTTTGTTTTTATCTTGCTGAAAAAAGCCTTCATTCCATGTTTCGATCAAAAAGTGTTTGATAAAACCCTGTAAACCAAAGAAGACAACTTTGTCATCAAAATCAGGCAACATTTTTGCCAATTTCGCCGAGCGTGGCGTAAAGTTGGCATAAACATATTCAGTGCCCACAGGGTATTGGCGTCTGTGATCTGCTTTATAAAAGTCGATGGCATTCAGTGGATTTATTTTTAAGCTCATTGTTATTCTCCAAAATTTAAGCATGCATTTGCACTAAAGTTGATGACGGTCAGATTGTCATGCTCAGTCTGAGCAAAACTGTCAGTAGTAAAAATCTGATCGACCAATCCTGTAAAAACCTCAAAACCTTTGCTGAAAATGCCGTGGGTGACATAAAGCACTACATGTTCACAATTCAGTTTTTTCAGTTCTTCCGCAATGCCTTTAAAGGTTGCGCCACCATCACAGATGTCGTCGGTAATGACCGCAACTTTGCCACGCAAATCGGTTGCATTGACATGTGAATTCATGATTTTTCCCGTTTCGGGATTACGCTTTTTGTCGCAATAAATCACCTCAATCGGTTGTTGTCTTAAGGCATTGATCGCTTTGGCAATGTTTTTGCTGCGTTGTCTTGCACCTGCATCAGGGCAAATCAATACTGCATTTTCAGCTTTTAAAATCTCTGTTAATTCGATGCTTTGTAAAATAATGTCACTCGGTTGCACATTTTTAATCTCTAAAAAATGCGTATTTTCATGTAATAATTTTTCAGTCACACAGCTATGTGCATCCCAGACGGTGATGGACTGACGTTGCTGAGGAAACTGTTCAGCATTGATATTTAAAAGTTTACTCATGACGTCTAGGGAAAATGCCTGACCTGTTGCACAGACCCGATCCTGACGGGCATAAGGAAAATAAGGAATTTCCAATGCAATACTTAAACCTTGATTCAGCAAAACATTTTCTAGCAATAGATAATCCATCACATCCTGACTGTTGTTGAGTTTTGCCTGTACCTGAACAAGACCTGCCAGTTGGGTTAAATCCGCTGCGGCAATTTGAATATGGCGTTCACCACCTGAAAATTGCAGGTTTTGTACTTCAATAATATTGTTATTTACATCTTTGAGTTGGATAGACATGGTGTATATCTCTTTTTAGTGGCTAACTGCCAATACATATATAGTGTCATAAAGACAATATATTTATCAAGATGAGTTTACAAAAAATAACGATGTGTTCTAAGAGAAAGTAGGGGGTAACTATCAGTTTGATGAAAAAGCTAATTTTTATAAAAATAAAAAAAGTGGCAGCATATGCCACCACTTCGACGAGATTAAAAAATCGCTTATTTTTTTGCAGCAGGTTTTTTAGCTTGTTCTGCCATTATTTTATTAATAGATTCGATTGCTTCTTTGGCATTTGGGATATTTTGTTTCGCCAAAGCTTCATAAATTCTTTTTGCTTCAGGTAGGTTTTGTTCAATAATTTCGCCTTTAACCATCATATTTGCAAGTGCCAATAATGCAGGGAGATAGCCTTTTTGTGCTAAACCTTGAATTGATTTTACCCCTTGTTGTACCAGTTCAATGCGTTTTGATTTAAAACCTTGTGTCATGTCATATAAAGCTTTGGCATGAATGGCTTGTAAATTACCACTTTTAATCAGCGGATCAAGTTTTTGTAATGCTAATTTATCAGATGCAGCTTTATCTTCTGAAAATAGCAATACAGCATATTCTACAGTCGCATCAGCAAAACCTTGTTGCGATGATTTTTCTAAATATTGGCGCGCTTTGACTAAGTCCTGTTTAACCCCTAACTCACCTGTTTGATACGCTTTAGCAAGTGCATAACTTGCAACAGAATAGCCTTTATCTGAAGATTGTTGATAATACGAAATGGCTTTTTTATCGTCTTTGGTTGTGCCTTTTCCTGCTTGTGTTAGAAATGCTAAATTATATAAAGCTTGAGCATCGCCTGCTTTTGAAAGACTTTCGAGTTCTTTATAAGCAGCATTAAAGTCTTTTTTCTCAATCAGTTGTTCAACTTTTGCAAACTTAGGGTCGATAGGCGCTTGCTGTGGAGCTGCAAAAACAGTTGCACATGAGAAGCTGAGTAATGTAGAGAGTAGGATTTTTTTCATTAACACAAAACCTTTTTTAATCTATTTCTTCCTGAAAGAAATTTTTTAGTTTTCAACGTGCTTTCATCATAAGTGGTATAAAAATATAAAGTAAATAGTTGTAGGTCGTGTTTTCTTTAAATTTTGTGTTGTAATGTGAGTATATATATCATTCTGATGACAAAACGAACAAAAGTGTTATGCCTGTTTGTTATTTTTAACATGTTGTTTACATGTGGTTTTTATTTAACACTAAAAAATAATATTAAAAAAACCATCCAAAATTAAGTCACTTTGGATGGATGAAAAGCTTCATAATTTCTTCTTAATTGACCTTAAATTTACCAATCAATACCGCTTCATCATTATCGGTTTCTAAACGATCTTTGGTCATTTTGACTCGTAAAATATGCTCACTTTGTTGTGGTGTACCCCAATGGCGAATTAAGCGCACAAATGCAGTTGTTGGTCCTGTGACAATTTGTTGGTGATCTCCATAATAATGCGCCTTGATGGTATATTCACCTTTCATTGGTTGTTTTAGCCAAAACACTTCAGGACCGTAACCACCTGTAAAATCATCGGAAATTTTACCACCTTGCGCACTAAGTGGATTTGAATAAAACGTTTTTTCATTATTTGGATCAATTACCCAAAGATCCATATCTGAGTTATCACTGTCCCATGTTAAAACAACGCGAATGCCTACAGGTAAATTTCGAATCAGTTGAGGATCAATATCTTTAATCGCAGGGCTTTGCGGTGCTTTGAGAATGAGGTTATTCAGCTCATCTGTAGCAATAAGATGAATCCCACCAAAACGTCCATCCCAAGGGTGGCTAACTACATGATAGAGTGTGCGAATCGCATCATCATATTGTTTATTTTCAGCATAAGCTAAAGCCAAATCACGCCAAGACTGCGGTTCTTCTTCTGCCATTTTTAGGACTTTTTGGTAAATGGCAATCGCATCATTATATTGTTTGAACAACATCAATTGTTGTCCTAATAAACGCAATACATGACGATTTTCTAAATTTAATTCTGCCAAATTAGAAACGACTTGAATCGCTTCTTGGTTGAGTCCTTTTTGCTGTAATAGATCTGCTACAGTTAAATAAAATGAAGGATTATTTAAGTGATTTGCACGTTCATCTAGATAAATTTGATAAGCGTTTTGTTTGGATGCTTTTTCTAAACGAGCCACATAAGGTGCATCGTCTTTCCACGGTTGAATTTCAATTGTAATATTATTTTGTGTGACTCTTTTCTCTTCCACTTTTTGGCTTTGTTGAGCTTGGTGCTGCTCTAAAGCATCTGCCGCCGCAATTGCTCTTGATTCTGTTGTTACAGTTGCAGTTACAGGTTCGGGCGCGGGTGGTGCAGGCTGTGGAGGTGAGTCAACGAACGGTTCAACAGGAGCGACTTCAACCACAGGCGCATTATTCTGACTCTCAGCTCGCCTAAAGAGTGGTTTTTTTAACTTTGTCTTAGGAAAATCAGTTTCCCACCATTCTTGATGTTCTTGGTAGGCTTGAATGCTTTCTGTCAGGGCATGTTGTTGCTTTTGTTGCAAACTCTCTTTTTTTTGCTGAATGGCTTGATCAAACTCAGCTTTTAGACTCGTTGGTGGTTGAATATCATATTGAATATAATCGCTTATATTTTCGAGTACAATCAATGAGGTATTCGGTGTCACAATATTAAATTGTTGACCTAAAGCTTGAATTTTTTGTTCATTTAATGTGGGTTGAGTTAAAAGTTCAGCAATTTTTTCTTTTGCCCAAAGTGCCGCAATTTGTTGGCTTGATGACGCATTTTTAAATGCTAAGCGAGTTTCTTGAACTTGACGACCATTTTGTAATTTGAGTTGCAGTTGAGCTTGCTCTCCAATGAGAGGAGTGTAGCGACCAAATACACGAACAATGCCATTTTCAGGGAAATAAGATGGAATGTGTAGATCACTTACACCATTTCCTTGTACTTCAAGTAAACGACTACGGTCATGGATCAAATTGTATTGTGCTTGTTTAAACTCTTCAGGTGTACTCCAATGAAGATATTGCCCATGATTTTTTTCAGCAAGTTGGCGAAGTGTTTGATGGTTGAGAAGATTAGCATTGGCTTGAATGCTATATAAGCGTTGCTGAGCTTTGAGTTGAGGGGCTGTTTGAGTGCCATAATTTTCTAAAGCATCACTGAACAACAAATATTCTTGAATTGTATTGTTATTTTTCCAATCTGAAAGATTGGTTGCACCATCATATACGATGTTTTGTAAATATTTTTTAAGCTCATGCCAGTCGCCATTTTGAACTTTAAAACGAATAGGCGTTGAAGCTCGCTGACGTAATAAAGTTAACTCAATATCTGCATTTTGTACGTGTTGAAAGTAGCTTTCTAATAAAGCAAGTTCACTTTGTAAGTCACGTTGTTGAGCAGATAAAGAAGCATCCCACAAGATACCAATATGCTGTGGAAGTTGACGTTTTTGAGTAAATTCAACCACTGGAATTTCTGCATAAAAATAATCAGCATTATTTAAATGTTGTGTGAAAATTTGTGCATTTTTAGGGGCAGGTATACTGACATCAATATATTTGAATTGATTGAATTTTGGATTTTTTAATTCAGCAATATAGGTGTTGTCTGCTTTGGGTTTAAAACTAAGCTGCTGACTTTGAGGTGCTGCTTCAAGTCCTTTGCCTAAAATCGTCAACTCATAATGACTGACTGTATTGGCAAATTGTAAAGGGAGGCGATACAGTTTTCCTTGCGCATTTTGGCTCAGTGTTTCTTGATAACGAATACGTACTGTGCGTGTGCCTTGTGCAGGAATTGGATAGACACGAAGTTTAAAATTATTTCCTTGCGTTTGTTCAAGTAGAGCAGGGTCTATATTACGGCGTTCAATTGCTTCAAACACTTGCTGACCTTTGGCTTTAGGAACAGGGACTGCATCACGCATTTCACCATTGATGTCCAAAGCCAGAGCTGTAATTTGCTGTCCTTCTTGTAAAGGAAATTCTAAAGTTCCTTCAAGTTGGCGTTGGTTTGGATTATATAACTGCATTTCTAAAGTGGTTTCAGCTAAACCATTGATGATCTCAACTTGGGTTTTTACGCTTTTAAGTTGAATCGCAACATCATCTTTCGCTGTTTCAATACGAATAGGAGCAGTAATGATTTCTACAGGTGTATTTATTGTTGGTGACTGTGTAAGGATGTCTTGACTATACGTCGACATAGAAATAGGCATAAGGCTGAGGATACAGCAGCAAAGTAAATTTTTTTTCATCATGGTAAATTCTTAAAAATATGGTGTTTATAAAATATGTTTACAACAAAGTTGAAAGAAATGATTTAAGTGAAGCTTAAGAATAGTGTGTTTTGCTTTTAAAATACAACAGGACAAATCATTCTTCTTAAATATAGGATGCCGATCTTATTAAGTTCAGCATCCATTTTTGTTTATTTTAAAATTTTTTCTAATTCTTCTGCGCTACGTACACCTGAAATCCGTGTTCCATCTTTTAGGAAAAATGTCGGTGTGCCTTCAACTTCAAGCGTTTTGCCTAAAGCTGCAATTTTTGTGACAGGAGAGGTACAGTTTTTACTTGCTACAGGTTGCTTTTTATCAATCGTATAGTCTAACCAAGCTTGATAAGGCTGTTTTGAGCACCAAATTTTATTTGAAATTTCAACTGCATTAGGGTGCAATGTTGCAATTGGATATAAGAAAAGATAGATCGTTACATTGTCAATTTTTTTCAGCTCTTGTTCTAATTTATGACAATATGGGCATTCAGGATCACTAAACAAATAAATGACACGCTCGCCTTTACCTTTGACTTGTTTAATGGCTTGATCTAGAGGCAGTTTGCTGACATCAATTTTACTTAAAACTTGCATACTTTCTTCAGTTAGATTTTTTTGTTCTTTTAAATCAATGAGATTTCCAACAAAAAAATATTTAGCTTCATCTGTTGTATAAACAATGCGCCCACCCATATAAACTTCATAAACATCCTTAACAGGCGAGTTTTTCACAGATTTAACAGGAATATCTGGAAAATTTTGCTTAAGATTTTTCTCTACAGTTTGAATATCAGCATGACTCATTGTCATGGTAAATAAGCTAAGGCTAAGCGCAGTAAACCACGTTTTCATGATCAATCTCGAAAAAATATTGGCTTGATATTGGCGTAATTATTTAAAAAAATATAGCCTATTCCTGTAATTATTTTAGTGTTCCAATATTATTAAAATTTATGCAAAATCATCTAAATAAGGTGGAATGACATCCTGTAGAAGTTCGATCAGTGCTTCATCCATATAGTGATAATCATCAGGGATCTCAAGCACGATGATTTTCTTATGTTGTAACTGTTTGGGAAACTTTTCTTTGATATTTTGCTTATGCTTTTGTTCCATGACAAAAATCAGTTCTGCCCATTCAATGTCTTTACTCGAAATTGTATGTTTGGCATGACGGCTCGTACCCGCAGAACGTGTAGAAACACCATAGCCCACAGAAAAGACTCGCTCAGCTGTCGGACTACGCCATTGGTTGCGACTACAAATAAAAAGAATATTCAATTGATAGAATTCCAGTATTCATATTGAGCATTGAGCCGTCTTTGTTGATTGGAAATTCGTGGATATTCAAAGCCTAATTGCATCGCTCTTTTTTGCTTAATTGGGCGCTGATAAAGAAGTTTGAAATTCTTTTCAGGTTTCCAAAATGTTGAACTATGCCTGCAATCACGCCCACGATATAAAAATTTGTTTTTACGTCGCCATGCTCGGTTACGTTTTAGATTGTGTGGCGGTGCTTTTGCTTGCTCTAAAACTAAATAGTGAGTATCCATTATTTTAAAACTCATGAGTTGATCGGGGTTCAGCAGCCGCGATAACACATGATGTGGCGATTTTATCGGCATCCTTTGCTTTAGACAAGATTGAAATAGATGAATGACCGCTTTTGTTGCATTTTCAAATAGGTTTTTGCTGTAGATTTTGGTTAAATTCCACTATTCAATTGAACTGTAGAGTAGAGCATGTTTATTAAAACCATTAAGCGCAATTATTTAAAAGTGCTTGAAGATGAAAGTATTGCAGATGCAGACAAAATTGATGCTTTATTGATGAAATTAGGCAGTGAATATTTGATCAGTAAAGAAGATCGGGTTTATATTTTTCAAAAAGACGATTTGACGGCAAAATTTGACGCAAAACATGCCCGTGCCTATCATTTTAAAGACTATGTTTGTAAAGATATGAATAAGCTGTTTCATGGTTTTTAAGACATGAATATTTACTTTAACTGAGTTAAATCATTGAGTTGAGCGGTAAAGTAAGCTTTGCGGCTCACTGATTTTAAGTTGAGATATGACACACTGATGTAGACACATGCTATGAAATTGTAAACCTGATGATTAAAACAATTTAAGCCTATATAAAACAATAACATATCCTATTTTTAGTTTTTAAAAATAGTCTTGTGATCTGTTGTTTATTCAGTTTATATTATAAAAATTCATATTGAATCAGATGAATGCAATAATGATAAAAACACGGTCAATATTACTCATCAGCTTAATGTGTTCAACAAGCATTTTCGCTGAACAACCCAAATTGGTTCCACATCCAATTCACCTGAAAAATGGTCAGCAATTTTCCTTAAATTTACCTGCAAATTACGAGATTATTCCTGCGGCAGAAGGCTTAAAGCGTGTACGTTTTTTTGCCAAAGCACCCGATGGCAGAATGTTTGTCACGGATATGCATGATTTGACTGATAATAACAAAGGCGTGATTTATATCTTGGATGAATGGAATGCTGAAACAGGCAAGTTTGGCAAAATCACGCCTTATATGATTGGTTTAAAAAATCCAAATTCAGTTCAGTTTTATACAGATGCAAATGGGCAAGATTGGATCTATATTGCAGAAACCCATCAACTTACCCGTCGAAAATTTACGCAAGGTGAAACAAAACCTTCGGCTAAGGCTGAAGTTCTGGCGACTTTTCCTGATTATGGCTTAAGTTATAAATATGGTGGTTGGCACCTGACACGAACGATTGCAGTTGGTGGCAATGGTAAAATTTATGTTTCAGTCGGTTCAAGTTGCAATGCCTGTGTAGAGAAAGAAAAAGTTCGGGCAACTGTTTTAGAAATGAATCCTGATGGCTCGGAACAACGGATTTATGCTCAAGGTTTACGCAATGCTGTGGGTTTGAAATGGATTGGCAAGTTTTTATTTGCCACCAATCAAGGCTCAGATCATTTAGGTAAAAATAAACCTGATGAAACTTTTTATGCACTGAAACGTGATGTCGATTATGGTTGGCCGTCTTGTTATTCATCGGGTGGAAAAGTTTTTGCAGATCCAAAGTTTAAGCGTGCCTCAGGCTGTAAAAATGTGCCATCGCCTTATGCTTATTTCCCACCACATTCTTCTGCCTTAGGTTTTGATTATTTTGATGATCCAAATACGGACGACACGATTAAAAATGCTTTTTTAGTCGCTTTACACGGTTCAACCGATGCAAAGATTGGTCATGGTTATAAAATTGCGATGATGCGTAAAGGGCAAAAGCTCGAAACCTTTATGGATGGTTTTTTAGTGGGTAAAAAAGTAAATGGTCGACCTGCGGATATTTACCGTATAGATGCAAATTCATTTTATTTTTCCGATGATCGGGGTGGCGTGGTTTATTACGTAAGACAGAAGTAGATATTTCAGCTATTCCTGCAAACTTTTTATACTAAAATTATGGATGAACTTTGTTTTGGTCATCAGTAAGGCATGGAAACTGATCTACTTCAACACCTTCAAGCACACACAAATGAGTTTCCAAGTAATTAATACCATTAATTGTGACTAACTTAGGATGTGAACTTGGAAGGGCTGCTTCAATTAAATCAATTTTATCATCCATACCGACAAGGTAACCTAGCTGATCACCATGAGGAATCCCATTTTTGTATGGCTCAATCATTGATAAATAATTATTTTTATATGTGGTTTTGCGTGTATGGTTTTTATCTATTATTTCAACAAAAGCACTTTTCAAATTTTTAATTTGTCCCCCAATTAAATAAAAATCAGTTTCTTCTGAAAATAATGCAGTATTTCCAATATCATCTTTGTAATTCATTTGTAAGGTGATTATTGGATTGCTAAATTCTTTCTTTTCTTCGTTTTGAGATGATTCGATTTTTAATTGAGTAATAAGCTTTGTGAAAGATTTTGCAGTTCCTATTAATGCTCCATCCTTTATGTTTCCACTACTCAGTGTGATGTTGTGGATCTTAGAGATAACTCTAGTTTGATTAGGGCTATTTTTTAAATATTGGTCAAGTAGGCTGTCATATTCTATTCGAAGTTTTACTTCGCCCATAATTTTTCCATTTACACATTCAACTTTCATAGGAATGATTCGAACATTACTGTTTGTTATTGTTGTTTCATCTTGTGAGGTATTATCTGATTTTTTTTGAGTATTTAGTTCATTTTCTATTACTAATGGTTTGCTCAACAATAGATTGGCAAGTTTGTATTGTTCATTCCTAGATATTCGGCATGACCATTCCTGCTCTGTTTTTAATGGTGAAAAAAAATCTTCTTTATATAAATCATTACGATCGCTAAGATATAAATTTAGAAATTTTTGTTGAATCGGATCAGATAATTCAGGGTAGTCAAAGGCAAAAGTTACTGATGAAATGATAGATACCATAATAGTTATACCAATTCTTTTCATGGATTATCCTTGTTATTTTATTTAAAATTATTAAATGAATAAAAGCCACAAATAATTTTATTTGTGGCTTTTCAGAAGTTTACTGTGGTCTAGCCACATCACCACTTAAACTTTCAGGCAAGTCTAAAACGGTCACTTCAAGCTCTTCCAAAGCCTCAGGGCGAGCAACTACAAGTGCAATAAAACCACCTTCAAACGCTGTGCTATTGACCAATTGAACGCCTTTATTCAGTTGTTCGCCTTGCGCAGGAACTGCCCCCGAACCTTGAATTACATGTAACCACGCTTTCGGTTTTGCCTTAAACCAAAGACGCGCAATCACTTCCTGACCCAAGTAGCAACCCTTGTCATAATTGACACCACCACGTTGATGTAAACGTAATTCCTGAGGTTGAAAAACACCTTCAATAGCTTGATTGATATAAGCCTGACCAGTTTGAATCGCAGCAATTTCCCATGCAGCAACATCTGTTTCAACGTCAGAAAAGTCAGTTGTTGTGCCATTTACTGTTGGAAAAACGTGTCCAATTTGTTCAAGTTTCATCTTGGAAAATGCGCCATATTTTTTAATATGTTTGGCAAATTCCTCAGCCTGATCCTGAGTCGTCACAATTTCAAAATGTTCAGGATTGATTTTTTTTAGCCATAAACCAAAGTGAATACGACCTTTCAAATCACAAATGGCAGTGTACTGTGATACATTTTCAGCCAAAGCTTCAGCATTGACCGTGACCTGACCTTGCAGGAATTTAAGGGCATCGACACCAATCAAGGTGAAAGAGGAGAACGCTAAATTGCTCATGAATGACTCGCTCATCTTAAATCTAATACTAAAGAATTATCTTTATTTTCCGCTATTTTTATAAAAAATGCACATTTAAGAAAAATAATTCAATCAAGTTGTTACTAAATGTTTCTAAAACCCCTATTTTTATATCTAAGCTTATGAAATATAAACGATTTGGGAAATGGGTTTTCAGCAGTGTACTATGCCAATCATTAGAACGCAGTAAATAATGATGCAAGAGGCACAAATTAAATGAATAACAACTACCGTAAACCCCTGCAAGGTACCCAGCTCGAATACTTCGATGTGCGTCAAGCCGTAGAAGACATCCAGCAAGGCGCATATGCAAAACTTCCATACACCTCAAAAGTGTTGGCTGAACAGCTTGTTCGTCGTTGTGACCCAGCCATTCTCGAACAGTCTTTAAAAGAACTGATCAACCGTAAACAAGACCACGATTTCCCTTGGTACCCTGCACGTGTGGTGTGCCATGACATTCTCGGACAAACTGCATTGGTTGACCTTGCAGGTCTGCGTGATGCGATTGCAGAACAGGGCGGTGACCCATCTAAAGTCAACCCAGTTGTTCCAACTCAGCTCATCGTTGACCATTCATTGGCAGTAGAGTTTGGTGGTTTTGACCCTGATGCATTTGAGAAAAACCGTGCGATTGAAGACCGTCGTAACGAAGACCGTTTTCACTTCATCGAATGGACAAAAACAGCTTTTGAAAATGTCGATGTCATCCCTGCGGGTAACGGTATCATGCACCAAATCAACTTGGAGAAAATGTCTCCAGTGATTCAAAACCGTGATGGTTTGGCATTCCCTGATACTTGTGTGGGTACAGATTCACATACACCACATACTGATGCATTGGGTGTAATCTCAATCGGCGTCGGTGGTTTAGAAGCTGAAAACGTAATGCTTGGTCGTGCATCTTGGATGCGTCTTCCAGACATTATCGGTGTTGAGTTTGTCGGTCAGCGTCAAGCAGGCATTACAGCAACAGATATCGTTTTAGCATTGACTGAATTCTTGCGTAAAGAGCGTGTAGTTGGTGCATATTTAGAATTCTTTGGTGAAGGTGCAGACAGCATGTCAGTGGGTGATCGTGCGACGATTTCTAACATGACACCTGAATATGGCGCAACTGCGGCAATGTTCTACATCGACCAGAATACCATTGATTATTTAACGTTGACAGGTCGTGAAGCTGAGCAAGTTCAACTTGTAGAAACTTATGCCAAAGAAATTGGTCTTTGGGCTTCTGATATGAAGCAAGCGGAATATCCTCGTGTGCTTCACTTCGATCTTTCAACTGTAACCCGTAACATTGCAGGTCCATCAAACCCACATGCACGTGTATCAACGGCTGATTTGAAAGCCAAAGGTATTGCAGGTAACTTAGAAGCAGCGCGTGCGCAAGAAGCTGAAGGTTTAATGCCAGATGGTGCAATCATCATTGCCGCGATTACCTCTTGTACCAATACTTCTAACCCACGTAATACAGTTGCAGCAGGCTTGTTGGCACGTAAGGCAAATGAACTCGGTTTAGTACGCAAACCGTGGGTGAAATCATCTTTTGCACCAGGTTCTAAAGCAGCAGCATTATACCTTGAAGAAGCAGGTGTGTTGGGTGATTTAGAAAAATTAGGTTTTGGCATCGTGGCGTATGCATGTACAACGTGTAACGGCATGTCAGGTGCGTTAGATCCAGTGATTCAACAAGAAATCATTGACCGTGATTTGTACGCCACTGCGGTACTTTCGGGTAACCGTAACTTTGATGGTCGTATCCATCCTTATGCAAAACAAGCGTTCTTGGCTTCGCCTCCTTTGGTAGTGGCGTATGCGATTGCAGGGACGATTCGTTTTGACATCGAAACAGATTCTTTAGGCAATGACAAAGACGGTAATCCAGTTTATCTGAAAGATATTTGGCCGTCAGATGCTGAAATTGATGCTTTGGTGAAAGTTGCAGTTAAACCTGAACAATTCAAGAAAATCTACATCCCAATGTTTGATTTGGGTGTCAATGAAAAAGCAGCTAGCCCGTTATATGACTGGCGTCCACAAAGTACGTATATCCGCCGTCCGCCATATTGGGAAGGCGCGCTTGCTGCACCTCGTACTTTGGCAAATATGCGTCCACTTGCGATCTTGGGCGATAACATCACCACCGACCATTTATCTCCATCGAATGCGATTGTACTCGACAGTGCTTCAGGTGAATACTTGAAGAAAATGGGCGTGCCTGAGGAAGACTTTAACTCTTATGCAACGCACCGTGGCGATCACTTGACCACGCAACGTGCAACCTTTGCCAATCCTAAGCTATTCAATGAAATGGTGGTTCGTTCTGACGGTACGATCAAGCAGGGTTCTAAGGCGCGTGTTGAGCCTGAGGGCGAAGTGATGCGTATGTGGGAAGCGATTGAAACTTATATGAATCGTAAGCAACCTTTGATCATTATTGCAGGTAAGGATTATGGTCAAGGTTCCAGCCGTGACTGGGCGGCAAAAGGTGTGCGTCTTGCGGGTGTGGAAGTGATTGTGGCGGAAGGTTTTGAGCGTATTCACCGTACTAACCTTGTGGGTATGGGCGTGTTACCGCTTGAGTTTAAGTCGGGTACAGATCGTAAGACCTTGAAGTTGGATGGTACTGAGTTGTATAGCGTGATTGGTAATATTGCGCCTCGTTCTGACCTGACTTTGGTGATTGAGCGTTCTACCGATGATGGTAAGAATGAAGTGCTTCAGATTCCTGTTACGTGTCGTTTGGATACGGAAGAAGAAGTGCATGTGTATGAAGCGGGTGGTGTGTTACAACGCTTTGCACAGGATTTCTTGGAAGGGAATGTGGCTTAAGATTTTAAGCTGAAATAATTGATTTTGTTGTATAAAGACCCTACATTTATGTGGGGTTTTTTTATTGGATTGATGGCTTTTTTAACAGAGATAGTTTGAAAGATAGTTACACTCTAAAATATTCTAATAAGAAATTTGTATCTCATCAAAACAGACAGGGTGTTTTTGATGATTGAATAACTGTAAAAATACGTAATTATAAAGGAGTCGCATAAATGGCAAAACGTCCTGTATTTATTCCTAATACTGTTGGTTCTACTCTTGTAGAAACTAAAATGGTGGATTCTCAGTATCACTCTGGTTTTGCTGTTGTGCAAAAACAGAAATCTATAGCTTCTTTACATGAAGCAATTAGAAATACCCAAAATATCACTCAAATTTTAGAAATTTCTAGCAAGTCAGAATTAGCGTTAGGAGTGGCACTTAGCGCTTTTAATTTAATGATGTTGGATAAAAAGACGAATCAAAAATTTAGTGTTGAGTGCGCATTTCAAAGCAGTAAGATTTTTGAAAATGGCGGACCATTTCTAGATCTTTTAAACGTGACTTCACGAGAAGCCAAAAAGGATGAGAGATTAAAAACATCAGGGCAGTTAAAAAAATTTAATTTTTATGGCATGGATTGGACTTTAGAGCCTTTAACAGCATTTTATGATTGGTTATACATTAATGCTTTGAATTTCAATTCTGAATATCATGAGGAATTATTGAAATATGAGGCATTTACAGACATCGAATTTAATCCTGAAAAGTCAATAAACTGTCAGGCTTATTCAATTGCAATGTTTGTATCTTTATCTAAAAGAAACTTATTAGGTAAAATCCGAGATCCTAAAGAATTTTTAAAATTCTACAGTGATTTTCAAATAAGTAATGCTTATATGAATACACGAAATAGTTCAGGTACAGGCTCACTTTTTTAATAAATAAACATAGGATTTAAGCTGTAAACCCATGCCCAAAAAATCCCCCGAACAAAAAGCTGAAGAAGAACGCCGCTATATAGCGGCAAGTAGCGCTTCCAATACAGCAGAACTCGAACCCTTTCTCACTGACCCAAATCAGGCAATCCGAGTAGTTGCCGCCATGAATCCCGACGCAGATGCAGAAATCCTTGACCGCTTTGCAAATGACAAATTTTGGGGCGTACGCATAGAAGTGGTGAGTCATCCCAATGTCAGTGAAGCAACATTACGCAGACTATTCGAACCCAAAGTCAGCAAACGAGGTGTTGTGCATCACGCTGCACACAAAAAACTGCTCGAACGAGGCGTTGAGTTTGGTGAAGACGGTATGCCATACGAAATTAATCATTAGAGTAAATAAAAGCTGATGAATAGAAAATCCGATTTGTTTTTGGAAATTTAAAAGAAGAACATATAAATTTATGTGATAAAAGTTTTTAAATGGAATAAAAATGATAAAAAATACCAATATAAGCATTTCTTGCAAAAATGATATCATCATTTATCAAAATAGACAGTAGACAAAGCGAAAAAAAAGAGGCTATACTTTGTTCACCATTTCTAATACCTATGGAGAACAAAAATGGTTATGGCTGGTCAAAAACCTGGAACAGGCTTCTATTTTTGTGTCAACTGCGGACACCGCACCTACTTAGAAATTGGTACAGATCGTCTACCACCGTGTACCAAATGCCTTGGCAATCAATTCAACAACAAGAATGCCTAAGCAGCACAAACAAAACAGTTACTCTCTGTTTTAGAAAAAGCCCTATCACCCCATAGGGCTTTTTTGTTACCGTATAAAAAAATATAAACACAATAAGGTAGGGCACAACATGGAAACCATCCTGAGCTTATGTATCGGTATTGGACTCAGTGCCGCTTGTGGTTTTCGTGTATTTGTACCGCTATTGGTCATGAGTATTGCCTCACTCATGGGATGGTTTGAACCCATGAAGGGTTTTGAGTGGTTGGCAATGCCATCAGTCTGTATTGGTTTAACTGTTGCAACACTCTGTGAAATCGGGGCGTACTATATCCCTTGGGTAGATAACATATTAGATACGATAGCAACGCCTGTGGCACTCATTGCAGGAACATTAACGACTATGGCAGTCAGTACAGGGGAAATGTCGCAATTTACCAGTTGGGCAGCCGCAATTATTGTCGGTGGAGGAACTGCGAGCGCAGTACAATTAACTACAGTCGCTGTTCGTGGTATTTCTACAGCAACCACAGGTGGAATTGCTAATCCAATTATTTCAACAGGAGAATGGCTAGGCGCTATTGTCGTTTCGATACTGTCTTTAATTGCACCTATTTTGGTGGTATTGCTGGTCATTATGTTGATGTTTGTTGTGATTCGATGGATTCGTAAAAAAAGACAGGAAAAGTTGAATAAAATTGCACCATACTAAAATTTTAAAATAAAAATGATAAAAAGACATTTTGTATTTATTTTTGATTGTTTTTAAATAAAAACTAATAAATATTTCGCTTAAATGTGATTTATTTCACGATTTTTTGTCTGAAATTCAAGGGATTAGCGCTAGATTCTGTTAAAATAATGCCGCTTATCAGGAAAAAGAAAAATGAAAACATTTGATTTAGTGATCCACTCCCCTAAAAACCTACAAGAAGGTGGAGATGAGATTTTAGAAAAATTAGCTGCAATTAATGCATTGATTAAATTTGACAGTATTCATTGGCAACAACAAAGAGTGCGTCAGCTACAATTTAATGGTGATAATGCGAGCTTTACATTGACTGACCTTGAAACACATTACAGTCTTAGATTTACTTTAAATGCTTTTTCTGCATCTGAGCATTTAGAGTTTAAAATGGAAAGTGATATTCCTGTGATTATGCCGCAAAAGGATGTTTTTGGTTTAATTACCCGTAAAACCAAAGATTATATTGGTTTTAAGAGAATTGATTTTTCAACTACACGCCAATATCTCTTATTCTTTTTAAATGGTGAAAATGAAACTTTAGCGCAGCATTATAAAAACAGTAAAATTAAAGCTCCAAGAGAAATATAAAACAAAGTGATGATGTAGAGAAAATTTCTCCTAAATGCTCTTTTTATGCGGTAAAAAATACGATATTTTTGTCGAAATGGAAAAAAATATGTTTTAAATGCATTTTTGTGAAAAATATTTTTAAAATTACTCGAAATCAACCAATCTTAGGAAATTAATCCCGTAAGGCTTTGGCTATTATAAGTCTCAAGGGTGTGATGGGATCGAAAAGAGTAGCTTGCTGCCAGTTGCGTACAACGTGAGTGTAGTACAAATCCAAAAGATCTCGATTCGGCTTAGGACGCTATAGACCAAAAGTTTATAGGCAATAGGGTTAGAACTTACAAAGTTTTAATAGTTGAAGTAAACCATACGATGTTTTCCCAAATACCCTCAAAATTTTCTAGTGATAAAAATAATAAATAAAAACGTTAAAAGTTTCATGAAATATCTCTTTTATCTAAATTTCCCTTAAATCATACTTCACAATTTAGCGACAAATTTTGTCGTTTAGCTGCTTTTTCCCGTTGAATTATTAAAATGAAAAATATACATTTATTGAGGAAATTAAATTTAAAATGAAAAATAACGCAAGGAATTTTTATGTTGCTGACCATTCAGCTTGATCAAATACAACAGATCATTCCTGATACAAATTCAGAAAAAGCTGCTAAAAAATTGGCTAAAGTCAATGATTGGAATAATAAAGGTGCTTCTACAGATCAATGGATCTGGGCAGAAATTAAAGGGAGTGCGATTTATCAAAGTGCCATTTTTTTACCACAACTAAAATGTGAATGTAGTTGTCCAAGTTTTAAACGTCCTTGTAAGCATGCACTTGCTTTACTGATGGTGTATCAAGAGCATCCCGCCGAGTTTCAAATTCAGGAAGATGAAACACAATTTCCTGAACGGGTCACAAAATGGCGTGACAAACTCACGCAAAGTACCGAGAAAAAAGCTGAAAAAGCCAATAAACCTGTTGATGAAGCAGCACGTGCTAAGCGTCAAGAATCACGTGATAAAAAAATTGACCAAGCCATTGATGCTTTGCAACTGTGGCTTAAAGATGTGGTCAATTTAGGCTTAGGTGAAGTGCATTCACAAAATGGACGACAATTTTTTCATGAAATTACCAGTCGTTTGGTAGATGGTCAGGCTGCGGGAATCAATATTTGGATTGATGAATTTTCAAGTGCGTTGTATCAGCCAAATTGGCAACAACAAAGTGCTTTTTGGCTTGCGCGTTTGTATCTGATTGCTGAACTATGGCAAAAAAGAGAACAACTTTCTCTAGATTTACAGCAAGAATTACGTCAGTTGATGGGCATTAACCTTGCTAGTGATTTTTGGTTAACCCAAAGCACAGAAGAGCTACAGTTAAGTGTACTTGCTTCTCGTACACAAGCATTACAACAGTCCAAAGGGAATTTTCGTCGTCAATGGTTATGGGACGAGAAAACATGTACAGATTATTTAATTTTAGATTTTGATATTGCACCGCATACACGTTATGGCTTAACCCTACCAAGTCAGCATCATTTTAAACTCAAAGCACAGCGTTATCCTGGGGTAGAACAACAACGTTTGAAACTTGCAGAGCAAGTCACACTCAACGATATTGACGCCATTAAAATTGAAAATAAACCGCCGCAAGGTTTTGTGTGTTTTGAAGATGCTTTAGCCAAACATGCAGAAAAACTCAGTCATAATCCGATGCATCTGACCAGTTTTTGGTGGATGAATCCTGTGCGTTTAAGTCAAAAAGATGAGCGTTATTATCTGATTGATTCGACACATCATATGATGCCAATTTCACTCAGTACTGATCAATTTACTGCGTTATGGATGATGGTGAGTAATCAACCTTTTTATGCAGGTTTAGAGTGGAATGGTTTAGAACTGCAACTCATCAGTATTTGGCAAGGAGCACATTACCAATGTCTATAAGCTCACCTTTAGAACAATTTACCAAGCAACTTGAACTTAAACTCACCCTTGGGCAGCATTATCAACAAGCGATTCATGTACCTGCGCCCATTTCTGAGTTTGTCAGTGATGAACAGGATTTATTGGGTTTAAATTTGCAATGGACACTTTTTCAAGTGTCTGCACAACAAGCTTATCCTTGTTCAGAGCAACAACTTGCTCACTTAGCCGATGATGAAACGCCATTTACACCCAGTAAACGGGGTATGAATAGTCTAATTAAAAGTATTGTTCAGCTTAATCAATATAATTTTCAATATGATAAGTCTGCTTGGGTGAATTATCTATTGCATCTCATTCGTTTGCAGAAACAGGCTATTGCGCCACATTTGGTCTTAGATGTACTGAATGTCGCCAATAATGATTTGCTATTAGCGGCAACATTGCCTGAACGAAGCTATAAATTGCAAGATTTGCGTCAGGATAATCGCTTAAAAGTGGCTAAAATTTTACATCAGACATTGATTTTACAACAACCCATTGATGAAGAAGATGCAAAATTTGCCAGTTTAAGTAAAGGTCCTGCTGAGCGTTTACTTCAAAACCTTGCACTTGAACATGCTGATTTTATTCATCAAAATTTTGAAGCTTTATGGAAACGTATTGATAAAGAACAGCGTAAAGACTGGATTGAAAATACACCATTTTCATTCTTTGCCCCGCATATTGCATATTTAACTGCATTGCATCAAAAGAAACCTGAACAAGCTTTAGGGCAAGGTTTACACTATTTATTTTTGCATGATTCTGAACATACTTATACGCAAAAAATACTGCAATTACTGGAAAATGTCATTGAATTTGATGCTAAAAATCGTTGTATGATCGTGCGAATGAGCATTGAATTGGATGAACAATTACAACAACTCAATATCATTGATTACACTGCAAATGGCAATGAACGTAAAATCATTAAAGAGCTGAATATTGAAGAAAATTTAATAAAATTCTCACAATCAAGTAAAGCTGAAGACTATTTATATTTTATTTTAAAAGCGATGCCTTTGTCTTATTGGCAACAGATTTTCCCAACATGGGAGAGTTTACTGAAGCTGAAATATAAAAATCAGCGAAATCACATTTTAGATGCATTTTGTTTCCGCTGTTTTCATGAACAACGTGCCGATTTAGCACAATGGTTCTATGAAAATTATCAAGAAGAACTCGAAAGCATCCGTTTTGCTTCCAATATGCAATATCTGTATCCGCTACTGAGCACTGAAAAACGTGATCATTTGATCGTGCAGCATTTACGCCAAGCCCGTAAACGTCATGAACCTGATTTTTTATTGGATGTTTGGAAACGCTTACCATTGCCTGCGTCAGAGATTGGTATTTTATCCAAAGAACTGACTGAGCGTTTATTGGCGGAAATCTATCTACAGGAAGAGCAGGAATATGCCTATTTATTGCATCCATTGTATGAATGGCTTGTGGTCTATGGCTATCCAACTGAAATTAGCCCATTAAAAGATTTAGATTCTAGTCGTTTTGATATTTTAAATAGCATTGCCAAACAAAAAATGGCATTGCTTCCGTAACAAAAAATCATTTTAATTTTCGATAAAAAGGACACTGACATGAGTCAAGTTTTACGTGCCAAAGCAGAACAACAATATGCCCATGAGTTGGCAGCTTTAAAAGAACACGATAAAAAACAACGCCCTGCACAATGGGAGTTATCACCAAATGCTGTAGTTGATTATTTAATGGGGACTACACTGCCTGATGGTACTGAAATTTCAGCAAAATATATTGGTAATCGTCGTTTGATGGAAATTGCGGTGGCGACATTAGCCACAGACCGCGCACTTTTATTATTGGGTGTACCAGGAACAGCAAAATCTTGGGTCTCTGAGCATTTAGCAGCAGCCATCAGTGGTAACAGTACTTTGCTCATTCAAGGAACAGCAGGCACCAGTGAAGATACTTTGCGTTATAGCTGGAACTATGCGCAACTACTTGCTAAAGGTCCAACTGAAGAAGCTTTAGTACAAAGTCCTATGCTACGTGCGATGCGTACAGGAAAAATTGCCCGTATTGAAGAGTTGACCCGTATTCCTGCTGATGTACAGGATACTTTGATTACATTGTTATCTGAAAAAAATCTACCTGTACCTGAGTTAGGCATTGAATATCAAGCGGTACAAGGTTTTAGTGTGATTGCGACTGCCAACAACCGTGATAAAGGCGTCAATGAACTTTCATCTGCACTTAAGCGTCGTTTTAATACCGTGATTTTACCACCACCTGCCACTATTGCAGAAGAAATTGAAATTGTGCAACAACGTGTTGCCTCACTTGGTCGTAGCTTATCTTTACCTGAAATTCAACCACTCGATCAACACATTAAAACCCTTGTGACCATTTTCCGTGAATTACGTGAAGGTAAAACAGTAGATGGTAAACAAAAACTGAAAAGTACCACAGGGACATTATCAACCGCCGAAGCGATTTCAGTGATGAGCCATAGTTGGGCAATGTCAGGGCATTTTGGTGATGGCAGTTTAAATGCCCATGATCTAGTTGCAGGTTTACAAGGTGCGATTGTCAAAGACCCTGTGCAAGATGTGGTGCCTTGGAAAGAATATGTCGAAACTGTCATTAAACAACGTGAAGGTTGGAATGAAATTTACCAAGCTTGCCGAGATTTAGAATAATTACAGTCAAAGGATTTGCCCATGCATTATATTTTAGGGGTACGTCATCATGGTCCTGGCTCTGCTCGAAGTGTTTTAAATGCACTAGAGCAGTTGCAACCTGACTGTATTCTCATTGAAGGACCACCTGATGCGAATGATCGTATTGCACAGCTCAGCCATGCTGAAATTGAGCCACCGATTGCATTACTCATCAACACACCTGTACAAAAAGATGAACGACCACGTGCGGTATTTTATCCTTTTGCAGAATTTTCACCTGAATGGCAAGCATTACAATTTGCTTTAAAATATCAAATCCATACTGAATTTATGGATTTGGCATGTCAGCATCGTTTTGCACTGGAAAAACAAGCTGAGGAGGCACGACAAGCCCTTGAAGCTGAACAACAGATAGATTCAGAAGAAGAAAAATCTGAAGAATCTGTAGATGAACATGTTGATGAAACGCTTACTGATGCTGCTTCTGATGAATCAGCTTCTGAGAATGAAAGCACTGATGAAGATGAAGAAGATGCGTTTGAAATCTCAGATGAAGAACGCAAATTTCTGCAATATCGTCATGATCCCATCGCACTTTTAGCCCATCAAGCAGGTTATCAGGACAGCGAGCGTTTTTGGGAACACTTGGTTGAACAGCAACCCCATGCGGGTGATATGTTTCAGTCTATCAATGAAGCAATGGCTGAAATTCGCGATTATTTAAACAGTTTAAATCCGAATACTGAACTTGATGATGATCAGTTGATAGAACAATACCGTGAAGCGTCTATGCGAAAAATCATTCGCCAAGCACAGAAGCAGGGCTTTGAACGTATCGTGGTGATTTGTGGTGCATGGCATGCGCCTGTTTTAGTGGATTTAAAAACAAGCTTAAAAGATGACAATCAACTGCTCAAAGGCTTGCCAAAAACCAAGATTGAATCGGCATGGATTGCATGGACACATGGACGTTTACATCGTCACAGTGGTTATGGTGCAGGTATTCAAGCGGTGGGTTGGTATGCACATTTATGGAAGCATTATCAGCAAGCCCTTGAAGGTAAAGTCGATGCTGAAAAAATTAGTATTGATTGGCTCAGTCAGTTTGCTAATGCTTTGCGTGAGGCAGGACATGATGCCTCAAGTGCGCAAATTATTGATGCAACGCAACTGATTCAGTCTTTATTGCAGTTGCGTGAGCGCCGTATTCCTGATCTTGATGATTTAACAGAAGCAATTCGCAGTGTGCTGCATCATGGTTATGATTTGCCTGAGCCGATCATGAATCAGATGCTATTGGCAGAAAAACTGGGGCATTTACCTGAAGACTATTCAGAATTGCCAATACAACAAGACTTTTTAAAACAATGTAAGTCGTTGCGTTTAAAGCTTGAAGCAGTACATCGTGGGGTTGAACTGGACTTACGTCAGCCTTTTGATTTAAGTAAAAGTCAGTTTTTTCATCGGGTAAATTTGCTTGGTTTGGCATGGGCAGAATTACAAAATTACTCATCAGGTCGAGGAAATTATAAAGAAAACTGGCAATTGTCATGGCAACCTGAAAGCAGTTTATACCTCAATGAAATGTCACTTTGGGGCTATACCATTGCTGATGCAGCCGCAAGTTATATTCAAGATAAAATTGAGCATAGTGATGATCTATCAACCGTTGCTAAATATATTGAGCAAATATTGCTGGCAGGTTTAGACCGTAGTTTGCCTGTGGCTTTACAGCGTTTACAGTCCCTTTCGACTTTGCATCAAGATCCTGATGTATTGCTTGCGACTTTAACACCTTTGGTCACAGCTTTGCGTTATGGTAGCGTCCGTCAATTTTCTGAGCATGAATTATTTCAAATTATTCAACAGCTCAGCATACGTTTAATGTTGTCATTACCACAGTATTGTCAGTCCATTAATGATGATATGGCAAAACAAACCGCACAGCAGTTAAATAGCCTTTATTTGTTGTTGCAACGGTTAGACAATGCAACGCTCAATCAGTATTGGCAAGACTTAATACTCAAACTATTGCAACAAACCTATATGAATGGTTATTTGCATGGCTCTGTTACCAAGTTAGCAAAACAGCAGCAATTACTTGATTTAGATGAAATAGAACATTATTTATCACAAGCTTTATCGGTTGGGCAAACCGTTGATTATAGTGCAGGTTGGTTCGAAGGCTTTATCAGTGATCAAGCGTTATTATTGTTACATGAAGATAATTTATGGAACTTGGTGAATGCATGGTTAGGCGATTTACCCGAAGAACAATTTATCAATATTCTGCCTATTTTACGTCGTTCAACCAGTGATTTTAGTCCAAGTGAATCTGCGAAAATTGCAGAAAAAGCAGCATCAGGGGTGACAGTACATATTGCGCAATTGCCTCATCAATTTAATCTTGAGCGTGGTTATAACACTTTATTGAGTTTAAGAAATTTACTTCATCCTCAACCTGTATGTGTAGATGGCGCTGAAAAAGCTGATTTAAAAGAGGGTTCTGATGTCACAAACTAATCAAAATACCCAAGAACAAGAACGACGTTGGCGCTTAATTTTAGGTCAACGTCCTGAGCAGTCATCACCTGAGTATTGGTCGAGTGATGATGAAAATATGTTCCAGTGTTTAGATGTGTTATATAACACGCAACAGCAACAACGTGGTGGTTTAGGGCGTTCTAGTCCACGTATTGCCAAATGGCTGGGCGATATTCGTCAGTATTTCCCAAGTTCTGTGGTGCAAATCATTCAAAAAGATGCGCTTGAACGTTTGAACTTGCAACAAATGTTGCTAGAGCCTGAATTGTTAGAAAATATCGAAGTTGATATTCATTTGGTTTCGACTTTGATTGGCTTAAATCACTTGATGCCTGATCAAACCAAAGAAACTGCCCGTATTGTGGTACGTAAATTAGTTGAGGAAATTGAACGACGTTTAAAACAAAGTTTAGAGCAAGCCATTCAAGGTTCAGTCAATCGTTCAGCCCATACGCGCCGTCCAAAACGTATTCAAGATATTAATTGGCATCGCACCATTCAAGCCAACTTAAAACATTGGCAAGAAGAATACAAAACCATTATTCCTGAACAACTGCATGGGCATCCACGCCAGCGCAGTTCCTTAAAAGATATTGTACTGTGTGTTGACCAGAGCGGTTCAATGGCGCCTTCGGTGGTGTATTCGAGTATTTTTGCTGCGGTGATGGCAAGTATTCGGGCTGTGACCACACAAATGGTGGTGTTTGATACGCAAATTGTTGATTTAACACCATTGCTTGAAGACCCTGTTGATGTACTGTTTGGTACGCAACTGGGTGGCGGTACAGATATTGCCAAAGCGATTAAATATTGTCGAACAAAGATCACTCGTCCTGAAGAAACAATTTTTGTGTTGGTCACAGATTTATGTGAAGGTGGCAGTGAGCAACAGCTCTTTAAACAAGTGGCTGAGATGCTCAATAGTGGTGTCCAAATCGTAACTTTATTGGCACTGTCAGATGAGGGAGCACCTTATTATGACCGTGAAAATGCACAAAAGTTTGCGGCATTGGGTATTCCCACTTTTGCGTGTACACCCGATCAATTTCCTGAATTAATGGCAAAAGCCATTGAAAAGCAGGATATTAATGCTTGGTATGCAACACAACAACAAAAATAGGTAAATCAAGGCAGTAGCCACTGCCTTGATTTAAGAAATAGAGGATGCCGCATTATTTGCTTGCAATTAAAAGCTGCATCTTTTCAGATTGTTGTGTGGTTAAAACAGGCAGTAAAGATGGATTATTTGGATAAGCCACTCCATTAAAAGCTAATTGCACTGCACCCTGATTGCGAGATTGTACAACTAAGTTTTTCCAACCATGACTTTGTTGTTGACTGACATAAATAGGTGGACTTGTAACGGTGGTTTTATTTATTAATTTAAATTTCTGATTAGGTAAACCTTGATAAATCAATAAGGTACATCCACCAGAGCCGCACCAGTCTAAACCTTGTAGTAATACTACAGCATCAGGTTGATCATCTTGATTTAAATCATGAAAAGCTGATAAATATTGGGTTTGGTCTTGAGTGTATTGATATACGCTTTGTTGTAAGGCGTGTTGTGTGGAAGGATTAGTCTGTTTAGGCATTTGTTCTATTACTGTAGTACATCCTGCGAAGCATAAAATACATCCTAAATGTAGAAATTTCATATTTATTTAACCGTTTGAATCCCAATACTGAATCATTATATTGTACAAAGATTTATCATCATGAGTGATTTTATGCACTCATAACATAGTAACAGTGACAGTTTAAAAATAGAGTTGAGCTATTGGTGAAGATGAAAGTTAAATTTAAAATATTGATTTTTATAATATAAAGAAACAATGAAAAAGATGATGAAAACCTATCAATTTTTAATGTTATTTCTTCTATCTTTTTGCTTAAACGCTTGTGGTGATTTTACTCATTTTCAACAACATGCTGATGAGCAATTTGGAGACCAACATTTTAAAACAGCAATTGCTTTAATTGAATTACATAAAGTACGATTTGGTGAATATCCAGCGTCTTTGGACGACCTAAAGTATACAGGGGATTGGGATTTACTCGCTTTAAATTCGGTCAGTTATCACAAAGTAGAAAATGGTTATCACTTAGATATTCTTAAAGGTTGGGTGGGACAGCCAAAACTTAATTATCCCCAAGAATTTTGGCAAGGTATTGGCTTAAAACAGAGTAATGCAAAGTAAAAAATAAAAACCAGAGATTGATAAATCACACCATAATTTTTTTGTAGATAAGACTATAATTTAAATCTCAGAAAAAGCTGATAAACTTTAAGTTTATGTATTTAATGTGAATATTGAGAGTCTAAAGATGAAAAAACTTGAGAAAATTCTTTCAATAAATACTTTGGCTCGACGTGTGATCATTCTCTTGATGATTTTAATCTGGGGATGGATTGATATTGCAACAGGATATGAATATTCCTTTGCTGTATTTTATTTAATTCCTGTGTCGATTGCTGCATGGTTCGATAATAAAAGAGTGACGATTTTTACCATTATTGCAGCAGGAATTACATGGTTATATGCAGACTTTGTCTCAGGTCATCATTATTCAAATATTATTATTCCTTATTGGAATGCTGTAGTACGTTTAGGATTTTTTAGTGTTGTTGCATTTTTAGTGATGAAAGTTCGTGAAAACTTGGCAGCAATGACCTTAATGGCAATGAAAGATAGCTTAACCTTACTCAATAATGCGCGAGCTTTTGGTTTGCAATATCATGAATTAAGATTATATAAAAATAAATCAGGGTACAAAATAGCGATTGCTTTGATTGATTTAGATGGTTTTAAAGCAGTCAATGACCAATATGGGCATAGTAAAGGCGACGATATTTTAGTTGAATTTGCAGAAATTTTAAAATCTGTTGCGAGACCTGACGATGTGGTTGCTCGTTTAGGTGGCGATGAATTTGTAATGATTTTAAAAGACATTCATCAAAAAAGTGCGGAAATTTTTGAACAAAAACTACGAACAGCATTTTTGACCAGTACATTAAAACAGCGCTATGGTGTAGATTTTAGTATGGGAATTCGTATTTTCGAGCAATTGCCTGAAAATTTAGATGTCGCAACGCATCAAGCAGATCAATTAATGTACCAATCTAAAGCACAAGGTAAGTCTCAAACTGTTATTTGTATGGCATAAAATTAAGTATTTAAAAGAGTATGTTAATTTTTTACTGGCGATTTAGATCTGTAAAACTTAAAATCTGCGCAGTTTTTTTGATTTTCTTGATATGCCTTTAGACCAAACATTTGTATATATGCCTCCCCAAGAGCCACTTTCAATTATTTATGAAGATGCAGACTTGGTCGTGATTGATAAACCCGCAGAGTTATTGTCTGTTCCGGGGCGCTTACCTGAACATCATGATAGTGCTTATTTCCGTGTATTAGAACATTATCCTCATGCCAAAATTACCCATCGTTTAGATATGGCGACTTCGGGTATTTTAATGTTTGCTAAACATAGAGATGCGGAAGTTGCGATCAGTAAAATGTTTCAGGCACGTACTGTTAAGAAAAATTATATTGCTTTGGTACAGGGAAAATTAGAAGGTGAGGGCAGTGTAGATGTTCCTCTTATTACAGACTGGGAAAATCGTCCTCGTCAAATGGTGCATTTTGAGCTAGGTAAATCTGCCCAAACATTGTATCAAGCTTTAAACTATGACGAGCAGCAAGATATTACTCGGGTTTTACTTACACCGATTACAGGGCGTTCACATCAATTAAGAGTACATATGATGTATATTGGACACCCGATTACAGGAGATAAAATTTATCATCCTGATCCTGAAAAAAGCCCTTTAAAGCGTATGGCTTTGCATGCGAGTTATTTAGAGTTTATACAACCTTTAAATGGTGAAAAAGTTATCATTCAGGGAGATGTACCTTTTTAAAATTCATTTGAATTTTCATTATTTTTTTTATAAATCTCACTCTTTATAACATTGGAAAATAATAAAATGATACAGCCTGCAATCGCTCAAATAATTTTAATTCTATTGTTAGTTTTATCATGGGGTGGAATCATTTTTTGGTTGGTTTATATCACCATTAAAGGTTTGTCACCCTATGAAGTTACAAAGGAAAATCGAAGATTTATACTGTTTATCTTTCTAATGATGAGTGCAATTCTCATGATTTATGATTTTACTCCCGCAGATGCTACAGATTTAGAAAAAATTAATCGGTATTTAGAACAGGCAAAACAAGAGCATAACCAAGATTTATTATTGACTATTCAACAAATCAAAATGCAACCACAAATCAGTATTAAAGATCGGAAATATATAGAAAAGTTAATTGAAAAAGGTATTTAATCTAAAATATAAATGATAGGGTAAAAGAGACTGCGTGTAGGAAACAATTTCTTTAAATTTATTTGATCATTTCATATTCAGTAAAGATTTAATCGCCAAATTGCAATAAAACTCAGTTAATCTACGAGAACAAAAATGGCAAAGATAATAAGGAAGCCCCAATGACACGCGATTTTGAACAATTCCCTGATGATGATAACGGCAATTTATTGTGGCAAATGCAAGAAGATGGTGATGATTTAAACGAAATACATGAAATTGAATTTTCACTATATTTTAAAACACAAGAATTAGCAGAAAAGTGTGCTATTCATCTATTGCTTGAAGAACAAAAAATTTCAATGTATTTAGATGAAGAGATTGAACCTAATGAGTGGGTGATCACTGTTTTTGTAAACCTATTACCTGATTATTCAGATATTGTTGATCTAGAAGAATGGTTTAGTAAAATCGCTGAACAATTTTCGGGTGAATATGATGGTTGGGGTTGTAGTACTTATATCTTTGATGATGAAGAATATGAGGAAATTGAATTGGGTGAAATGAAGTAATTTTCACATGATTTAAATAAAAAAGCATATCTTCTACGATATGCTTTTTTTATAGGAATTTTTAAGTTTCCATACACGAAAGAAATACACAAGACTTTGTTAGCAGCAGTACACTGAAAGCAGAAAAACAACAAGGAAGGAAAGCCTAGTATGGGAAATGTGATTCAGCTTCATCGAGTATTTAGTGCGCCGCCAGAACGTGTATACCAAGCTTTTTTAGATCCTGATGCCCTCGTAAAATGGATGGCACCCCATGGTTTTACCGCTAAAATTCACTATCTTCATGCAGTAGAAGGTGGAGATTATAAAATTTCATTTAAAAATTTTTCGACAGGATCACAGCATACTTTTAGTGGGATTTATCATGAATTAATACCCAATGAACGCATTCGTTATAGCGATCAATTTGATGATTTACATTTACAAGGTCAAATTGAAATGCAGATTGAACTTAAATCTACAATGGTTGGGACTGAACTATTTATCACTCAATCAGGGATTCCTGAATTAATTCCTGTGGCTGCTTGCTACTTAGGATGGCAAGAATCTTTACAACTGTTATCTTTATTGGTCAATCCCAGTATTCCAGATCATTAGTACCCAGAATAGCAACTTGTAATGGTTGACTTAAAAATTGCATCATGATGGTGGATTTATAAAACCTTAAAATAAATATGGGATTGGTCTATAAATAGTGATAGATATAGGCTATAGTATATGTCATTTTTTCCTTTATTTTGAGGTTGTTATGTCATTACCAAATTGCCCAAAATGTCAGTCTGAATATACTTATGAAGATGCCGATTTACTCATTTGCCCTGAATGTGCACATGAATGGAAAGAAGGTGAGCAACCTGCTCAAGACCAAAGCGACATCATCAAAGATGCTTTTGGTACAGTTTTAACTGATGGTGATGCTGTTACTGTAATTAAAGATCTAAAAATTAAAGGTTCTTCATCTGTCGTAAAAGTCGGTACTAAAGTTAAAAATATTCGATTATTAACGAATGCAAGTGATGGTCATGATATTGATTGTAAAATTGATGGCATAGGTGCAATGAAATTAAAATCTGAATTTGTGAAAAAGGCATAAATATAAGATGATAAGCCAATAGTTTTTTAATTGATTTATCAAGGAATGGGCAATGAAAAAAAGTTTAGTGATGACCATTTTTTTCATTGTCCTGTTGTTGATCGGTTGGTTGGTGTCGCCTTATTGGGTGTTATATCAAATCAATCAAGCCATTGAGAATAATCAAGCAGAGAAAATTTCAAAATATATTGATTATGCACGTGTACAGGCAAGTTTAGAGCCACAGATTCAGAAAAAAATGAATCAAAGTATCGGCTTAGAAAACAATCATACATGGATTGGACAATGGGGAGAGCATTTGACTGAGCAAATTTCTCATCAAGTGGTGCAAAAAATATTAACCCCAGAGACTGTTGCTTTACTTTTTCAGGGTAAACAATTAAAAGAAAAATTTGATTTTTCTCAATTTACAACAAAAAAATTAATTTCTCAGGCTTTTTTACCACCAGAACATTTAGTCATGCAGGTAATAGAAATAGAGCCAGTATCCTTACCGAAAGTTTTAAAAAAGAATGATATCGATGCACGTTATATTTCTATAAATACATTTCAAGTGATCGTTCCAACATTCGCAGCTAAAAATACTCAATTTATTTTTCAACGTCATTATATAGATTGGAAATTGACTGAAATCCACTTAAATTAGTTTTTAAATTGTTTATATTTTCTACAATTTTATTTTAATATTTTTTTTAATTGTATGTTTTTTATTGTAAAAAATCATTTTTCAGTTGTTATTTTTGAATAAAAATGTCAAATTAATCACAAATATTATAAGCAATTGAGAATAAGTATATGCTTGTCGATATAGAAGGTGATGCAACCATTGCACATGAAGTCTTAGAACAAATTAAAAAGTGGGATAAGGCATTGATGAATCAAAGCATTGATGAAATGACTCAACATTATGCAGAAAATGTTAGTCTTTTTGATGTTAGTTCGCAGTTAAGTGGGCTTGAACAATATAAACGTGAATGGGAAAAAGTTAGCCCATATTTCACTGCAAATATGAAAATTACTCGACGTGATATTAAAATTCATGTTTTAGCAGATTCGGCATTTTTATATTGTTATTCCAAGTTGGAAAATACACAATTAAAAGAGATATTTAAAATGCCTTGGTGTCGAACAACATTATGTTTGCAGAAAAAAAATGATACATGGGTGTTACTGCATCAACATATTTCGGTGCCTGTAAATATGCTCACTGGCAAAGCAATTGATTTAGAAATCAAATCTAAGCTGAAGTTAGTGGTATAACCGCTTTGATAAATCCTGTTGTGTGGAAATCTAGCTATAGCATCAGGTACAAAAAAGAAATATGCTCAAGCATTTCTCATGAGATAAACTCTGAATTATCTTTGAGTAGGGAAAAGGATTTTCCATGAGTTTTCATGATTTTTATCGTATGAGTTCGCATGCTGTAATGTGAAAGCCTCAAAATGAAGTTCTTTTATTAAAAGCCACTTATGCTGATTGTGCATGGGGTTTACCAGGCGGTGCTTTAGATCTAGGAGAAACGATTCATGCGGCTTTAATTCGTGAGTGTCGTGAGGAAATTGGTTGTGACATTCAAATCGATTATTTATCAGGTGTTTATTTTCATTCTGTAGTGAAGTCCCATGCTTTTATTTTTAAATGTACTTTAACAAAAGATGCTGAGATCAAGTTAAGCGAAGAGCATTCAATGTATCAATGGTTTAAGATTGATGAGCTGTCTGCTGTACAAAAAATAAGAATAGTGGACTGTTTAAATTTTCAAGGTACAGTACAAAGTAGAGTATTTTAAACAACAATAATTCAATAGGTTCTTCATCAACTTGCTTTAAAATAACAAGGATTTAAATACAATTAGAGCATTGAGATGAATTTTAATTTACAACAAAAAATAGCTTTAAGCTTTTTGTGTTTGTTAGTGCAAAATAGTAGTTTTGCAGCGCTTCAAGGGCTTAGTTTTGAACATAAAGATTGGATGTTAGCCTGTGATAATACAGGAACTTGTCGTGCAGCAGGTTATCAAAATGGTGATAGTAATGACCCTATAAGTGTATTATTAACCCGAAAAGCAGGTGAAAATACGCCCATACTTGCAGAAGTACAGTTTGGTGAATTAGAAGAAAATCAAAAAACAAGTGACAAGTATGAACTCAAAATAGATGGAAAATCTTATGGTTGGGTGAAAAATAATACTGAGTCAAATCTACTCAATGCCAACCAACTTAAAGCTTTGCTCACAACAGCACAGCGTGAGGCTGTGGTGACTTTTGAATCAGGTCAACAGCATTATACTTTGTCAGGGCAAGGAATGAGTGCTGTATTGTTAAAAATGGATGAGTTTCAAAAACGTGTAGGAACTTCCTCGGCACTGATTAAAAAAGGTACTCAAGTCAATCACAATGCTTTGGCAGCAGCAGCGAAGCCGATTGTTGTAGCTCAAGATTTAATAAAAGCGAAAGAAATAAAGCTTTTACCAAAAAGTGAAAAAGCACAAAAAATCATAACTTTGTTAAAAAAGACCACAAATGCTGATGATTGTCCTGTTTTATTTGATCAATTTGAATACTCAGACACAGATCGTTTGGTGATTACGCCTCTCACAAAAGACTTAAATGCTGTGTCCAATGCTTGTTGGAAAGGGGCTTATAACTTTGGTTGGGGCGTTTGGGTCATGAATAAAGACTTGAGTGCAGTAAAACAATTTGTCAGTTATTCCATTAGCGATGAAGTCGATAGCCAGTTATTTGAAAACCATAAAGGGCGAGGTATTGGCGATTGTTGGTCACAAGTAACATGGACGTGGAATGGACAGCGTTATATCCAAACCTTGGATGCAACAACAGGACTATGTAAAGGTTTTGCTGGTGGTGCTTGGCAATTACCTACTGTTGTTGCAGAAGTGAAAGGTTTAAAGCAATAAGCTGTGAGTTGAAGTTAACATTTTGAAAGGTTGAGTTTTTCAAGTACTTCATCAATTTTTTTCAAACGTTTAACTTCACTCCATAAGGCTTGAGCTTCAGGATAGTGTTTCGACATCATGCCTAGCCATTGTTTATAGCGTCCGACCATATTCACTTCTTTTTTATAGTCACCATTTAAAAAACGAATTTGTAAACTCAGTAATTCATTCCATGTGATCAATGGTTCATCAATATTTTTTCGAATACATTGGGTTAGGTCAGGCGTCGTAACAGCACCGCGACCAATCATTAAATCTTCACAGCCCGATTCAAGTTGGCATTGTTTTGCATCAGCATTTGTCCAAATTTCACCATTGGCAATGACATTGATGTTGAGTGATTCACGGATCGGCTGAAGAAGATCCCAAAAAGCAGGCGGTGTATAGCCATCAGCTTTGGTACGCGCATGTACCGTTACCCATGCTGCGCCTGCGTCTTCAATGGCATGCGCATTTTCCATGGTAAAATTTCGATCCATATAACCCAAACGCATTTTTGCTGATACAGGAATATGCACAGGTACAGCATCACGTACAGCTTTAACCAACTCATGTACTACTTCAGGTTCATCCAAGAGTACTGAACCACCTCGATGGCGATTTACGGTTTTTGCAGGACAACCAAAGTTAAGGTCAATCGCAGGTGCGCCAAGTTCAGCAGCACGAACTGCATTGGCTGCAAGCATGTCTGGATTATTTCCTAAAAACTGTACATGTACAGGTGTTCCTGCTGCCGTTTTACCGTCATTGTTTAATTCAGGGCAATAGCTGTGATAAATATGATCGGGTAATACCGAATCGGTGACACGAATAAACTCAGTGACGCACCAGTCAAAGCTGCCAACTGATGTTAAAACATCACGCATAATTGGATCGGTTAAGCCTTCCATTGGCGCAAGCACAAGTTTCACTGAATTACCTAAATGCGAAATCTAAACAGGAGCGTTATACTTTTTTTTACATAAGTTGTCTAGCAGAGGTCATGATAAAGAGCGTGATGTTAACGCTGAGTTTAAAAAGAGCATTCAAAAGTATGCTTTAAGTCTGAATAATTTTGAGTGTCCGTTTTAATTGAGAATACACATTTAGATAATAAAAATCACGATCAAGTTTAAATAAAGTGATTTCATCATGTTTATTTATGTATTTGTATAAATAAACAAAATATTCTCTCATTTCGTACTATTTTTTCTTCTCAGTGACACAAGAAAATGTGCAATAACGCTCATTGTCATAGGTTGACACAATTCCATCATAATTAGGATCTGCATCTTTGATGAGAAAAACTTGATTACAGTGACGACATTGATCATCAGTTATTGTATTTAAGTCGTCATATTCAAGATGCGTTATAATATTCATAATCAAGCCTTTTTTGATAAATTTTAAATACATATTTTTTTTAGGAGATTAAATAAGTTACATATTTAAAACAAGTCAAAAAACTCAATTTGACGAATTATTTTTAAGTTTTAGATAAATGGTATTTGGGTTAGGAGGAGAAAGTTAGACATGTTTTCTCCTGAACTTTAACGATTTAGCACCATTTCCAAAATAAATTTTGAACCAATAAAACCGATTGCCAATAAGAAAAAACCAATAATGGTAAAGCGAATGGCTTTTTGACCACGCCAACCAAACTTGTAATGCCCAATCAACAACGCCCCATAAACGAACCAAGAAATAATACTAAACGCAGTTTTATGTGCTAAATGCTGTGCAAAAAAGTTATCAACGGTAAAGAAGCCAAAACCTAGAGCAATGGTCAATAAGCTAAACCCAGCTACTAACATATCAAATAGAAGTGATTCCATCACTTGTAAAGGAGGCAATAAACTGACCCAGACGCGTTTTTTTTGTTTTTTCTTGAGCTCTCTATTTTGTAACCAAATTAAAATGGCTTGAATTGTTGCCATCAATAAGACTGCATAGGCAGATAAAGATAAAATAATATGAATATCAAGCCCTAAAGAATGCACCTCCATAAATTGGCGAGGTAAGCTAAAAGCAAAACCTAAAATTAAGCCTAAAGCAGCAACAGGGATTCCTAATAAATTTAGAGCAATAACAGGACGATAGGTGCTAAATAACACGCTTAGTAATAGCATTAAGCCTGAGGTAAAGGACATTAAATTGAAGACGTCATAATTTATGCCTAACGGAGTTAACATACTAGAAGAGACCACCAGAGTATGTAAAACTAAGCCTAAACCCAACACGACACCAATAAACCAATGATTTGGTGCACGTTTAGACATTAGATGCATAAATAAATACCAAAATGATGTGGTATAGGCAATTAATGCTAAAATAGTGTAAACCAAGGGGAGGCTAATCATGTCAAACCTTTTTCGGGATGATAAATATTCATGTTATAAGATATAAATTCGATATGAACTCAAGTATCCTATCGCATCTTATGCAGAAATTTTCTATTTTAAGAAAGATTTTTTTGCTACTAGCTATTTTAAGCGGATTTTGCAATGTTTGATACCTTAACAGAACGACTCACGCAGAGTTTAAGAAATGTTACTGGCTCAGGGCAGCTAACCGAAGACAACATTAAAGACACGTTGCGTGAAGTGCGTATGGCACTTCTAGAAGCGGACGTTGCCTTACCTGTAACTCGTGAGTTTATCGCGAAAGTTAAGGAAGAAGCATTGGGTCAAGAAGTCATGACTCAGCTTTCTCCAGGTCAAGCTTTCGTGAAGATCGTCTATGACGAATTGACCAAAATGATGGGCGCAGCGAATGAGACTTTGGACCTAGCTGCAAAGCCACCTGTTGTTGTACTTTTAGCTGGTTTGCAAGGTGCGGGTAAAACCACAACCGCTGCAAAATTGGCTCGTTTTTTAAAAGAACGTCAAAAGAAAAAAGTCGCAATGGTTTCTGCTGACGTTTATCGTCCAGCGGCAATTAAACAGTTACAAACTGTTGCAGCCGAAGTTGGTGTTGACTTTATTGAGTCAGATGCTTCTGAAGACCCAATTAAAATTGCGCAACGTGCAATTGGTCAAGCCAAAATTAATTTCAATGATGTGTTAATTGTCGATACCGCAGGTCGTTTGCATATTGATGATGACATGATGGATGAAATCAAAGCATTACATGCTGCGATTAACCCAACTGAAACATTATTTGTTGTTGATGCAATGACGGGTCAGGATGCTGCCAATACAGCAAAAGCATTTAATGATGCCTTGCCGTTAACAGGTGTAATTCTGACCAAGACTGATGGTGATGCACGTGGTGGTGCGGCACTTTCTGTTCGTGCAATCACAGGTAAGCCAATCAAATTCTTAGGTATGGGTGAAAAACTTGATGCCTTAGAGCCATTCCATCCTGAGCGTGTTGCACAACGTATCTTAGGTATGGGTGATGTACTTTCTCTTGTCGAAGAAGTTGAACGTAAAATCGACAAAGAAAAAGCTGAAAAAATGGCGAAAAAATTGCAAAAAGGCGGAAGCTTCAATTTTGAAGATATGCTGATGCAATTTGAACAAATGAATAAGATGGGCGGGATGATGGGCTTCTTAGATAAGTTGCCTGGCATGAGCAATTCAGGGATTCAAGATGCAATCGCGCAAGCGAATCCTGAAAAGCAAGTCAAAAAGATGGAAGCGATTATCCAGTCGATGACCATCAAAGAACGTCGTAACCCAGACTTGATGAACCCTAGCCGTAAAAAACGTATCGCAGCAGGTTGTGGTATGGATGTTGTTGAAGTTAATAAACTGATTAAACAGCATGCACAGATGGCAAAAATGATGAAAAAATTTGCAAATCCATCTGGTATGGCAAAAATGATGCGTTCATTGGGTGGTTTACAAAAACAATTCGGTGGCGGTGGTGGAATGGGACCATTATTTGGTAATAATGAGCCAAAAAAATAAGTTTTTCACCCAATAAAGGAGTACTAAAGTACTCCTTTTTTATAAAAAAATTACATTAGAAAACGGATACTTCAGTTATCCTTGCTACTTAAAAATGATTGATAAGAAGAATGATGATATGAATACAGTTTTTATTGTCCATGGCTATCGTGCAGCACCACAAAATCATTGGTTTCCTTGGCTTGCACAAAAAATTCAATCCGTTGGCGCTGCATGTGAAATTGTCCATTTAGAAGACTCTAGTGCTCCACAATATGAAGTATGGAAAGAGTGTTTACATATGCAAATTTCACCTTTAGATGAAAATAGCATTGTTGTTGCACATAGTTTGGGCTGTCTCAGCAGCTTAGATTTTCTATCAGAAGCACTCAAAGGCAAAAAACTGAAGGCTATTTTTTTAATAGCACCTTTTAAAGAATCATTACCTGCATTACCTGAGTTAAATGGTTTTATTCAGCAAGCAAAAATTGATGAGCATGTGATTCGTACTGCGATTCAAAAACGTTTTATTTTTTTATCAAATAATGATCCTTACGTTACCGCACCTGAGAGTATCCGCTTAGGATTTGCAATACATGCTCAGATGGTTGAAATAAAATCAGCAGGGCACTTTATGCAGGATGATGGTTTTGTTGAATTTTCTGAATTATGGGAAAAATTAAATCACTTATTGGTTTGAAGTTAAGTGGGTTTAACGTGAAGTCAGTTGTTGTGATCTGATGGATTTGGGAAAGAGAATAATAAATAGACGCTTTCCCAATTTTGAGCTTATTTATTCTTCATCAGTTTTTTTGTAGATATCTTCAACAATATCATTGATTTGTGTATTGTCTGTGACAGCTTGCCCTTGACGATCCCATGCTTTAGCATCATAAATAGATTGTTCATCTTTATAGACCACAGAACCTTCTACCGCAGGTTTGCCATTCTCATACCAAAATTTAATTTTATAGGAATTGACTTCTGGGTCTGCTATTTCATATTCAAAAGCTTGCTGCCCATTGTGATAAAAGGTTTTCGATAATCCAACCTCTACACCTTCTTTATAATTTGAAACTGATGAAACTTGACCATTTTCAAAGTAAGTTGTGATTGGACCATCAGTAAAAATAATATCAAAACTGCGTAAAGCTAAAGGTTCTTTGATCCAAAATGGAGAAGTTTGTTGTTTATTATTTTTCTGATAAAAATCTTGTACTAAAAAGCGTCCATCTTTATCACGACCTAATAATTTACGATAAAAGCCATCTTCTGTTGGAGTGGCTGAATAACCAGAATCGTATTCTTCACCCTCAGATGCATCTTTATCAAAATAGGCAATAATTGCTTCAGATGTGCTGAGTTGTTGTTTGTACTCAGTAGGAATAGTGTTTTGATTAATCGTTTGTAGATTACTACATCCAGTAAAAGCAAGCCCTAACAGACTTACTAAAAAAATTTGTTTAAATTTATACATCATAAAGTTCACTTATTATCAATATGCTTTAACAGATCTAAGATACAGTTCAGAATGATCTGCATTGTTATTTTGACCTATCATGATTGATTTTCAATATAAATTTGTAAATATCAATCTGTATTTTTACTTATGCTTCATAGACATTAAAAATATGAATTCAATTTCTTTAAAATACTGTCAATTTTTTCATTATCAGTCACCAAATGACCATTTTTATCCCAAACTTTGCTGTCAAAAATACAGTGATTATCTGATGGGTTGATTTTTAAGTCAGCAGCGAGTTTGCCATTTTCATACCAAATTTTTTGTAAAATAAGTTCATCATTGACGACATCTTCTGCAAATGCAATTTGTCCATTTTGATAGTAATACTCATTTTTTCCTACTTTTTTAAAGTCTTTATAATGATGTTTTAGATGTATATTGCCATTTTCATAATAGGCGACCATTATTCCATCGGAAGATATACCATCAAAACTTTTTAATGCTGAGACTTCTTTGATCCAATAAGGATCAGTTTGTTTTTTATGGCTATTTTGAAAGAAATCTTGTACCAAGTAACGTCCATTTTGATCACGATCTAAAAGTTTCCGATAGTAACCATTTTTTACAGGAACTTCAGAATAGCCTTCGCCAGCAGTGTGTAGTTGAGTGCTCTGTTCAAAATCTGACGATTCGGCAGCTTCGGGTGCAAAATAGGCAATAATAGATTGTTCATTTTGCTGATGGTTGCCATGCTTGTTCACTTCAAGAGTCTTTCTTTCAAGTGGTTTTTGCTGAGCTGTATTTGATGGATGAGTACACCCGATCAGTATAAAACTGACCAAGCTAGCACTGAATAATGGTTTTCGCTGATACATGTAGATATCCTTGTTTTTAACTGGATTTTCTATTTAATTGATATTTTTTTACTTTTTTTCATGTTATACCATTTGATTAAAGTTAGATAATATAAATTATGTGTTTGCACAGACACAACATACTTTGAAAGGTTTAAATTGCTTTGCGTAGTCAATGCCTCACTTTTCAAGGATAAAAAGTGACAAAAATCCTTTGTTGAGAACAAGCTAAGTCCCTTTACCTGTGCTCAACGGCGACATCCATGTCGCCTCACGATAACATCGCCACGTTTAAATCAATTTATGCAGAAAAGCAAAAGCGACTAAGTTATATAACGTTAATTTAACAGATTGGTATTAATTTTGATTTTTAAGGTAAATTTCTAAACCTTTGAGCAGTAAATCTGCTTCGATATGGGGTGTATATTTTCCTAAAAATTGAGCAAATAATTGAGCATCACCACCTGTTAAAATTAATTTTTGTGGAGATTGTTGAAGTACATGTTCAATCGTACTGAGTAAGCCTAAAAAGATGCCATGATGTACTGCATCAATTGTATTTCGTCCGGGGCTTAGCTCTTCAAAAGCTGCATCTGGGATTTTAATACCTTTTGTATTTTGAATGAGTGAGTCACGTTGTAAATATAAATTTGGAACAATATAGCCGCCTAAATGTTGCTGACCTTGGGTGAGATCAATGGTTAAAGCAGTACCACAACTAATCACACACAAGTCTTCATCTTGATTTGCCACAGCGAGCACTTGCAGCCAACGGTCTATTCCAAGTTGTTTTGGGTCATCATAACCACACTTTAGCCCAGCATACTCAGCATGAACTTGAGCAAAGTAAATAGGCACATCTAGAAGTTTTAAAATTTTTTCAATGCGTTGATTATTTTTTTTATCTTGAACAGAAGAGATTCCAACCCGCGTAATGGCTAAATTTTTAAAGTGTTGAATGAGACCTAAAAGCAAGTCAGCAGGAGATTGTAGATGTAATTCGGCAGCATGTTCTACAATATGATTGTTTTCTGTAACCCAATACTTTAAACGGGTATTTCCAATATCTAGCCAAAGTTTTTTATCGTGAATATTCATAGCTCACCTTGATTTGCTAGACGTAAACGTCCTTGATAGACATTGATTAAACCTTGTGCTGTTTGTAAATTAACAGATCCATCATCACTGATGCCTTTGAAAGTACCTTCTATATCGCCTTTGATTTGTTCAAAATGAACTTTTTGATCCATAAACGCAGCATAATGATTGAAGCGAGCGGCAAGGTTATAGCAGCCATGATCAAACCATTGACCTGCTTGTTGAATGGCAAGGTAAAGTTCGCTGATCATTTGAATGCGATTAGGATATTGCACACCTAATTGCATAACTGAGGTTACTTGTTGGTCAATTTGTTCGGCGGGAAGGGGTAAAAGGTTAATACCTACGCCAACAATAGCTTCATTGGGTGAAAGTGGTTCAACTAAAATCCCGCCCCATTTCCCTTGTGAACTATATAAATCATTTGGCCATTTAATTTGTAAATGATTTAAATCTCTTAAACTTGGCATTTGTAGAATATTTAAGGCAATTTCTAAAGCCAAACGACCATCAATTGTTGTTTGAGTTTGCAGCAATGTGCTTAAATAAATATTCCCAATCGGAGAAACCCACTCGCGTTGACGCTGTCCTCGACCTTGAGTTTGTATTTCACTACACACCAATACTGTTTTAATTCCTTTTAATGCGATATCTCGTACATCATCATTGGTTGATGTAGTGCTATGTTTTAACAGCAAAATTTCAGGGAGTTGCTGTGCTTTGCTCAGTAGTTCGCGCAGATGACGTGTTTCTAAGTCCATGTTGAATATGAATAGAATGGAAAAATATTTATGGAGTTAATCATATATTTAGGGATTGGCGCAATCGCTGGTTTTGCCGCAGGACTATTTGGTGTGGGCGGCGGTTTAATTATTGTCCCTATTCTTTATGTCGTTTTTACCCAAATGGGCTATGACCCTACAGTGATTATGCACCTTGCTTTGGGGACGTCATTGGCAACCATTATGGTGACTTCAATCAGTTCATTAATGGCACATCATAAAAATGGTGCTGTACTTTGGTCTGTCGTGAAAAATCTTGCACCTGGTTTAGTCTTAGGCTCATTTTTAGGTGCAGGAGTTGCAGGTTTATTATCAGGTGCAAATTTACAACTGATTATTGGACTATTTGCCATTTGGGTAGCTTATAAAATGTTTAAAGGGGCAAATGTCAAAGTAGACGAAACTAAGCAATTACCTTCAACCATCATGCAGCTTTTAGCAGGTGGTGGTATTGGTGTTGCTTCAGCAATTTTTGGCATTGGTGGGGGAAGTTTGACTGTACCTTATCTCAATAAAAATGGCGTGGTCATGCAAAAAGCTGTCGGGACTTCAGCAGCATGTGGCTTGCCGATCGCAATTGCTGGTGCGTTGGGTTTTATGTTCTTTGGAGCTAAAGCACAAATCAATGTGCCCAATACCCTTGGTTTTGTGCATGTCTATGCTTTTATTGGCATTAGTATTATGAGTTTTATTACAGCAAAATTAGGTGCGAAAGTTGCACATGCACTGTCTCCTGCGATGTTGAAAAAGTGTTTTGCTGCTTTACTTACAACTATTGGTTTATATTTTATATCTCAAGGTATTTCTGCTTTCTTCTAAATTGTATGTGTAATTTTAGTTTTATGGGCTTAAGCCTACTTATTTCCTTATAAAATGTGGAAATAGGTAGGTTTTTTATGAATAATTTTTAAAAATAATCAATAATGTAGATAAAGTTAGTCATATTTTTAGCTCTATTTTTGGGCTAAATTCAAGTTTAAAATAAATTTGCTTCTATTCGTCTAATTCTCAGTGCAATTGACTCAAAATTCGCTAAAATTGTCCGACAATGACATAGAAATATCAGGGTTGAATCGTTTTAATAAAAATTCAATCAATGATATTGATCACAATAAAACAAATAAGACAGGATTTTTATGCATTTGGAAGAAGTTGAAAGCCTTTCAGAGCAAATCGCCAAACATATTAGTGAACAAATTATTAGTGGCGAGTTGGTAGAAGGGGAACGTATACAAGAACTACGGATCGCTAAAGAACTTGATGTGAGTCGAGGCTCGGTGCGAGAAGCACTTTTGCTTCTCGAAAGGACTCATCTTATTGAAATTTATCCACGACGTGGTGCAATTGTCTCTGAAATGTCACCACAACAAGTTCGCGCTTTATTTGATACAAGTTGTTTGTTTCTTGGTCAAATTGTGCAGCGTATGAGTGAAACATGGCGTAACCACGAAGCAGAAACTTTGCAACGTTTAATGCTTGAATTAAATGAACATGTAAAACAAAGTAATACTGAAAAATTTTATGACAGTATTTTCCAATATTTGGCTGAACAGCAGGATATGGTTGGCAATCCTTATTTAATGAAATTTTATAAAGAATTATTGCCTTCTTTACGTAGAAGCTATTTTTTAACCTTAAATACCTCACGAAGAGAGCTACAAGAGGGCTTAGAACTCATAAAACTCGTGATTGATGCAATTTTAATCCGAAAATCACAACAAGCTACTTTATTTATGGAAGATTTTTGTCGACACTTGCGTAATCTCGTGTTGGAGTCACTAACACGTATGAAACAAATTGAACTCGCTTGGGCGCGGAGATCGCGTCGTTAAGTGATGTTGGCAAGTAACTAGGACATTATGCGTTTAAGCAGCTTAAAACTCTCTGGCTTCAAGTCTTTTGCAGATAGTGCAACTCTACAATTTAAAGCAAATCGTACAGCAGTGGTTGGTCCCAATGGTTGTGGGAAATCAAATGTCATTGATGCCATTCGTTGGGTGATGGGTGAGTCAAGTGCACGTCAACTTCGTGGTGGCAGTATGCAAGATGTCATTTTTACAGGAACAACGAAACGTAAACCTGTGGGGATGGCAAGTGTTGAGCTACGTTTTGAAAATACTTATGGAAAGTTAGGAGGCGCATATAATGCGTATTCTGAACTTGCTGTACGTCGTCAGGTGAACCGCGATGGGAAGTCTGAATATTTCTTAAATGGTACCAAATGTCGCCGTCGTGATATTACTGATATTTTCTTAGGAACAGGATTAGGACCACGTTCATATGCCATTATTGAACAGGGCATGATTAATCGTTTGGTCGATGCTAAACCTGAAGAAATGCGTGTTTTTATTGAAGAAGCAGCAGGTGTATCGCGTTATCAAGCACGTCGTAAAGAAACATTGCAACATTTAGAACATACCTCACAAAACTTAGAACGTTTAGAGGATATTTCCAGTGAATTACAAGCACAGTTAAAAACACTGAAACGCCAATCTGAGTCGGCAGTTCAATACAAGACCTTAGAAACAGAAATACGTACATTAAAAATTGAAATTTTGTCTTTTCAATGCGAACAAAGTTCACACTTACAAGAACAATATTCCATAGAAATGAATGAAGTTGGAGAAAGTTTTAAATTAGTTCGCTCAGATTTGACCACTTTAGAACATGATTTAGCAGCAACGAATGATTTATTTCAACGCCTTATTCAGCAGTCTTCACCTTTGCAACAAGAATGGCAAGCAGCAGAGAAAAAGCGTGCTGAGTTGCACATGAAGTTAGAGCAAAAAAATAATATTTTACAGCAAAATACAGAAATGTTGGAGCAGCTAGAACAGCAAAAATCCCACACAAAAGAGCGTATTCAACTCTTTGAATTACAGTTGGAAACACTCTTTGAGCAAGTCGAAGAACAGACAGAAACGCTGCAAAATTTAAATGCAGAAACACAGCAAAGTCAGCAGAATTATACTGACTTAAAAGCACAGCAGGTTGAAGCACAACAACACTTTGAGCAGATCAAAGCACAAGTTGAAAAACAACAGCAACAAAAAGCACAGATGCAGGTGCAAATTGAGAATTTAAATAAAAATATCACTCGATTGGAGCAGCAGAAACAAAGCTTTAAACAGCAAACTGAGCAAGTTCAGAAGCAATTTGAACAGCAAGACCTCATACAGCTTGAACATGAAAAAGTACAGAAGCAACAGCAGATTATTGAATTAGAAAAACTGATTCAGCATCAAACAGCGGCTTTAGAGCAACAACAAGAACAATATAATCAGCATAAAACAGCATATGCGACATTAAAATCTGAGATTCAGGTTTTACAGTCGGAGCAAAAAAACTTAAATCAATTATTGGTTAAAAGTTCAAAGCTACAAGACAATAATGCGACGTCCTTGATGCAAAATTTAAAGCTTAATGCACAAGGAAAAACGCATGCAAATCTGATCGAAAAATTCTTGGCAAAATGGTTATCGGCTCAGTTTGTTGACCCGCAACACTCTTTTCAGGAAAATTTAGCACGTCAGTTAAAAGCAACGATCCATCTAGAAAAAATACAGCTTGAAAATTTGATATGTTTAGCAGATTGGATTGAATTTCCACAGTCTTCAATGTGGCAGCAGGTCGCAATTGCTGAAAATTTACCTCAAGCCTTAACTTTACAACCTCAGTTGAAAGTTGGACAAAGCATACTAACATTGGATGCTTATCATGTTGGGCAAGACTGGGTGATTGGTTTATTGTTTGACGAATCAAGCCAAGCTGCACAAGGTGCACTCAGTCATCGCTTACGTTTGGAGGAGATTGAACAAAGCTTAGTGGAGTTGGATGTTCAATATACGGAAGTTGAAGGTTTAATTTTTGAGTCACAACAGCAGTTGAATGAATGCAAAGCACAATTACAAACCAATCAAGAGCAGCTTGGTGTTCAACAAAAGCAGCGACAACATTTAGATGTGCAAATTGCAAAACAACAAAGTGTTGTACAGGCATTTGAAGTACAGAAAGTGCAACTTAATCAACAATTACAACAGTTTGATGAGCAGCTTGAAGAAGATGCTATGCAAAAAGATGATTTAGATATTGATTTGCATGCATTGATTTTAAAACTTGAACACAATTTACCTACGTATAAAACTGCACAATTTAAACTTGATGAATTGAATGAACAGCTTGAAACGCAGCAGCAATCTTCTCAACATAAACAACATAACTTCGAAGCAACCCGTCGTTTCTTAGAGCAAAATAAGCAGAAAATTGAACTTTTAGAAAAGGATATGAACTTTTCAAAAGTACAATATCAGCAAGTTATGTTACAAATAGAACAATCGAAAAAGCAGATTGATCCGATTCAACTTGAGTTGCCAAGTTTGCAAACTGAATGTACAGCGCAAGCAAAACATACAGATCAGCTTCAAAAAACATGGCAAGAATGGCAAACTGAGCTGAATAATGTACAAACGAAACAACAAAATTTGACAGAAACTCGTCATTTACATCAACAAAATGATGAAAAATTGCGTACTCAGTTAGAAGAGAAGCGTTTAGCATGGCAAGTCGCGAAGTCAGATTTTCAACATTATTCTGAACAATTAAATGCCTTAAATGCCAAAGTGAAACAGGGCTTAACGCTAGATCTGGCTTTACATCAGCAAAACTTAGAAAAAGCGCAACGCCAGTTTGATAAGTTAGGAGCGGTAAATTTAGCAGCGTCAGAAGAATATTTAGAAGTATTTGAGCGTCATGAAGCATTGACACATCAAATGCAAGATTTAGAAAATACAGTAGATCAACTTAAAAATGCGATGAAGAGCATTGATCTAGAAACTAAAAAGTTATTTATGGGCACTTTTGATCGAGTGAATGCAGAACTTAAACATCTTTTTCCAAAGGTGTTTAATGGTGGTGAAGCCAGTTTAAGTCTTGAAGATGACTGGCAATCGGGTGTTAAATTAATGGCACGTCCACCAGGTAAACGTAACAGTTCACTGGCATTATTGTCAGGTGGTGAAAAAGCACTTACTGCTTTAGCATTGGTATTTTCTATTTTTAGATTAAATCCAGCGCCATTTTGCGTACTTGATGAAGTAGATGCACCATTAGATGATGCGAATGTAGGAAGATTTTGTAATTTGGTAAAAGAGCTTTCTGAACAAGTACAATTCATTTACATTACGCATAATAAAGTTGCAATGACGATGGCAACCGATTTGCTGGGTGTGACGATGCCCGAACCGGGAACATCAAAACTCGTCACTGTGAATTTGGAAGAGGCAAAAGAATACGGTTTAGCCGCGGAGTCGTAGTATGGAAATCACCACAATCGTTGGGATTGTTGTTGCAGTCATTATTATTCTTATTGGTTTAAGAATGGTATTACGCAAATCAGATGATGCAGCACCTTCTTTAGAGTCAGAATTACATATTAATTCTGAAAGTAATCAGCCTGTTATACCACGTCATGTTCGTGATCAACTCCAAGCCGATCCGCCAAAAGAAGCAGCACGCGTAGAACCAGACTTAAATACTTTAAACGCAACTTCGGTTGCAGAAGAAGCAAAATCTGAGAAAGTTGCTGTACCTGTAGAAACAGTCAGTGAAAAAACAACGGTCACAACTGAACAAGTTAAAGCTGAAGTGACAGAAGTGAAAGCAGCTGAGCCTGAGCAGTCATCAGAAGTGATCAGCACATTGAAAACGGATGAAACTCAATCAACTGAAGTTAAAACATCAACTGCAACAGAAGAGTTTAGTTTAAATCCAAATATTGAAACTGCTGAAATCAAAGAGTTCGATGAAGAAAGTAGTATTTTAGATGTGCATTTACATGAGCAGCAGCGTTTTGATGATGAAAGTACATTAGCAAATGCAGAAAGTATTATTGCTTTAAATGTTTATCCAAACCCACGTAAAGCACTTTCAGGAGATAAAACCCTGAAAGTTTTATTGAAATATGGCTTACGTTTTGGCGAACTTTCATGTTTTCATCGTTATGATAATATTGATGAACCAAGCCCATTAATGTTTTCTGTGTTGCGAATTACGGATGAAGGTCCAGCAGGTTTTGATTTAGAAACCTTATCGGCAGAGCAAGTGAAAGGTTTAGCATTTTTCTTGGCTTTACCACATAGTAATGTGCAAAAAGGTTTCGATACCATGGCAAGCATTGCGGGTTTGATTGCACGTGAAGTCGATGGCACAGTGTATGATGAGAACAACTTGGAATTTACGCCACAGCTAAAAGAACATTGGCGTCATAAAGCCATTGATTATCGCTCTGAACAAGAGGCATAAAGCAAATTATTGGTTTGTAAATGACTTAAACCTCATCGATTGATGAGGTTTTTTTATATCAATAACTGATGTTACGCAGTAACTCTAAAATTAAACTTTGGAGCTAGAAAGATGTGGATACACGGAAACGTCATCCGCAATGTGTTTGAGGCAGGACTACTTTGGGTAGAAATGTTTCTGCGATGTATTTATCAATTTGCGGTGGTT
>NZ_PYIX02000149.1 GCF_003024515.2 Acinetobacter sichuanensis | reverse complement strand
ATGAAAAGACAACCTATTCCCACTGGGGTGCCGACCAGTAGAACATGCCTCCGAGTAAAACCACAAAGTAGGGTGTGGCGACCCGAACCAAAAAAGGATTGAAAGCAAGTAAAGCAAACCGTGCATGTTAGGTTGGTGTGATTGTGAGTAGCGGTAGATCAGTTGCCGAGCTGATTAATATCGAAATTAAAGGCAGGGTGTGGCAGATTGCCATGCCCTTTTTAATGCGCCATTAGCTCAGTGGATAGAGCATCCGCCTTCTAAGCGGATGGTCACAGGTTCGAATCCTGTATGGCGTGCCATTTTCATACATAACAATTTAGGAAAATAAGATGAAAAGTATTATTGCTACTTTATTACTTTTGTTTGTTTCAGTTACTGCAAATGCAACTTTCTTTGATGGTTCTAAAAGTAAGTGTGGTCCATTGAGTAATGCTGCTTGTGGTGAGTAATTCCAATTCCCTCGAATTCGCAGGAATTAAAACATGTTGAAGCTAAAACAAATCTTCTGCCGACACGTTTGGGAATATTCAGATTTCTTTATCGTGAAAGAGTGTCGGAAGTGTGGCTTAATAAAGATTTAAATAATATGGAATTTTAAGCATGTGTTAATATCTTTAATCAACTTAAAACGGTGACTTTTATGGATATTAAAGAAAAATTACATACAGCTCGTCAAGAGTATATTGAGAAGTATAAAACCAATCCAAATGTTATTTTTGTAAGTAATAATCTGATTAATGATCTGCGCGACATGGTTGGTGGTTTAAATTTTTATGAAGCAGCACCTAAACATTTATGGGGTGCAGATGTGATTATGGTTCTAAGCCCAGATTACATAAAATTTGCAGAAGATTCTGATATCAGGAAAGCTATTAAGCGATTTAATGCTGACAAATCTTGGGATAGCTATAAGATCGAAAAAACTAAAACAACTATTGGCGGTGTAGGTCCTGGACAGCATGTACGTCCACAAGTTATCAATCTAGAACCAATCGAATTTAGCAAAGAAGAGATTGAAATATACGAAATGCAGACCTAACTTTATCTGCAATTTAAACCCCACATGCTGGGGTTTTTTAATGCCTAGAGGAAAGTGGGATGAAACACAAAAAACTTATTGAGCGTTTGGGTGCTGAGAAAATTCAAGACATTCTAGATAACGCCCATGACGATGCTGTCTATTACGTTGATGAGTGGAATGAGCATTTTAAAGTTCATGGTTATTGCACAGATAAGTGCATCATTGGTGTTCACAATCCACAGACACATTATCGATTGGAAACTTTGAAAAGGCTTATTGCAGATGGACAAAATCGAAGCACGTAAGAATCTCGA
>NZ_PYIX02000148.1 GCF_003024515.2 Acinetobacter sichuanensis | reverse complement strand
GATCATTATTCTTTCCTTTTTTTCGTAAGGTTGAGCAATCAACTTAGTGCTTAATACTGTGGGGATATTTAGTACTTAAGGCTTCTATTATGTGCAACAACAACTCCGATGATAGATATTTCAATTTGATTTGAGTTGAGTGTTGGGTAATCAGGGTTTAAAGGGACAAGTTCAATAACATCAACACCAAACTCATTTACACCAATTACACGGTACTTTTTAAAAGTTGTTCTTGCTACTCCATGTTGAATCTCTTGTGCAATAACAAGCGAACCAGGTTTGGCTTCAAGCGAGCCATCAACAACAAGCTCGTCCCCAGGTTGGAATTCTGGAGCCATGCTTAAACCCTCAACTTTTAGCGAGAATACACATTCTGGACGCAAATTTTCATAGGTTGTCCAGCTTATTCCTAAGGGATTTATTCCGTCATAACCAACTTCATTAAGCAAACCTGCTTGCACATAGTCTAGTAAAGGTATTTGTCGTAAAGGGGTATTAGTAAAAGAAACATTACTCTCAGACTGGTAAGCATCAGTAGATCTTAAGCCAGCTCCATCTAAAAGCCATTGTGGAGTTGTTTTTAATGCTGTGGATAAAGCCCCAATATGTTTTGCACTTGGTTTGTTTGTTCCATTAACCCACCCATGAACTGTGGCACGCCCAGCCCCAGTACCTCTTATGAGGTCAGCTTGAGTCAACTCAAGTTCCTTCATTCTCAAGTTTATGCGTTCAGCCGTATCCATAAAAACCCCCTACTATTGTTCGGAATTGTGAACTAAATTATTGACGAATACACGAATCTGTGTTTCACTTAACCGAACAATAAAAATTCGGTTACTGGAATATGAATGTTGCAGAGTTGCGAGAGCATTATTGCGTTAAGAACAACGCACTTTTGGCTCAAAAAATAAATTATGGAAGAACCACTGTTTGGGAATGGGAAAAAAAAGGCATCCCGCCACGTACCCAAGCGCTTTTTGAAATTCTTACCGAAGGAAAATTAAAAGCAGACCGTCAAGCGTTGATCAATTAAATATTCCACAAGCAAATTATTTCTTTTCTTTGCTTAAAAATATACGTGAAAGAAAACAAGGATTTCACAATGCAAGAAATTTCACTGAGTAGAGAAGCTCAAACTGCCATTTTTAAAATGATTAACCAAACTCAAGGGATTTCACCAAAAGAAATTGCTCAGGTTACAGGTGATTCACACAACACGATCTGTAATTACGGAAATGTGGGTATGCCTAATCATTTACCGAGTTTAAAGAAACTCGAGGCAATCATGATGTACACGCGAAATCTTGAAATTTTGAAAGTGTGGGCGCATCAGTTGGGTTATGCCTTAGTTCCAGTG
>NZ_PYIX02000147.1 GCF_003024515.2 Acinetobacter sichuanensis | reverse complement strand
GGTTTTTTTGCACAAAAGTAAGAACCAATGGCAGTGAAAAGATACATTTTAAAGATAAAAATGAAGGAATACACATGGCAGCCTATTATCAACTTTTAAGTCGTGAACAGCACAGTGATGGGAGCTGTACGGCATCTTATCTTTCCAATATTCATGCACAAGGCGCATGGAATCCGCATGAACAGCACATGGCATCTGCAACAGGGGTTTTGTGTGCGGAGTTAGAGCAGTTTCAACCACGTGATGAGATGCGCATTGGACGCGTGAGTTTAGATATTTTTGGACTGATCGCTTTTGGTGAGTTTACCGTGCATACCCGTGTCATTCGTGCTGGAAAAACCATTGAACTGATCGAGGCGGAAATGCAGGCAAATGGGAAGACTTGTATTGTAGCCCGTGCTTGGAAAATGATGAAGCAAGATACCAGTGCAATTGCAGGGCTAGAAGATCAATCGATTGTACATCCTGAAACTTTGCCAGTATGGGATGGGATGAAATGTTGGCCGGGTGGTTATATTCAGAGTATTGAGACACGTGCGGCAGAAGGGCACCGTGCTGGTAAAGGCATTGTCTGGTTACATAATGATTTGGACATGGTGGAAGCTCAGAAAACATCAAGTTTTGTGCGCTTATTGGGTATGGTGGATACAGCCAACGGTATTGTCCCACGTCAAAATCCAGCATCTGGATGGGGCTTTCCCAATTTAGATCTACAACTGCATTTATACCGTTTACCTCAAGGGAAATGGTTAGGTTTGGAAGCGACTCAGCAATATGGTGATGATGGTATTGGCTTAACCAGTGCGGTTTTGCACGATGAGCAAGGGCCATTTGGCCGTAGTGAACAGATTTTGACTCTTCGTAAGTTTTAGTTAGTCAGTGTCAATTTAATAAAAAAAGGATGAATTGCTTCATCCTTTTTTTATTGGCATGCTGTAGGCACTTTAAAATAGTGAAATGAAGATGCGGATCAGTTTAATTGGAGCGGGGCGGGTGGCTCATCATTTGGCCAAAGCCCTGATGTCTCAGCATGAAATCGTCAATATTTATAGCCGAAGCTTCGACAAAGCTGCGGATTTAGCGCAAGTTGCACATGCAAAGGCGGTCAGTCATTTTAAGCAGTTAAATGCTGATGTGGATTTGGTGATGATTGCAGTAAGTGATCAGTCTATTCCGAGTGTGATTTTGGCCTTGACTGAATATCTGCCGAATGTGTTGATTGTACATACTTCGGGGAGTACAGCGCTTTCAGTTTTGTCTACGAAACATGCACGTGCAGGAGTTTTTTATCCCTTACAGACCTTTAGCTTAGAACGTGAAATTGATTGGTCAAATACACCGTTGTTTGTAGAAGCCACTGAAAATACGGATCTTCAAAGACTACATATACTGGCAGAAAGCCTGAGCCAACGCGTGTATAGCTACAGCTCTGCGCAGCGTCTAAGTTTGCATTTAGCGGCTGTCTTTGCCTGTAATTTTAGTAATTATTG
>NZ_PYIX02000145.1 GCF_003024515.2 Acinetobacter sichuanensis | reverse complement strand
GTTTTCTCCGATATTTATGGATGTTTTGAGAGCAAATGTTGGTGCAGAGTCTCAACTTCATAATATCAGGGAAAGTATCGATTTTTAAAAAGAAAACCCACACTGGGTGGGTTATGGAGTTTGTTATGGAATTTCCTGAAAATATCGCTAAACAACTAGACGGCGATTCAATAGGTGCTATTCGCGCTTGGCGACATCAAGTGATTTGCAAGTTAATTGAAGCTGGTGTGGTTGACCCAGAGGAAATTAAGCAATCAGTCGATAGTCTTTATAAATTTGTTGTCTCTCCAGTTGAAAAAGTTCAAGAAGGTGGCGTGATTCCTGCGGGTACGCGATTTTCAATTTGGTGCGGTGGGTTAACCTTAAAGCACGATACTGAGGTTTTAGAATCACAGGAAATAGTTGATGACAATATTGCGCGACGACTCATCTATGAAGGTAACGGTAACCTAATTCTCAGTGAGAGCCTTAAAAATAAATCGGACTCAAAGCATCCATAATTCGATTGTCGATATGTAATGATGCGTAGTCATTAATATCAATCTTTATCACTAACAAAGGTGAACCTTGTTTAAAGAAAGGCTCCAATCTATCTTTAATTGCTCCAGCTATTAAGGTGGAGCTAATAATGTATTGAGACGGTGCTGGTTGAATGGTGTGTTTAGAAATGGTGTTTATAACTTTTTCAAGATCATTGAGGCTTTCAACCTTATTAAGGTCAAACGTAATTGAATATGCTGCCATAAATATCTCCCCCCCGATCTGCTTTAAAGGACTGCGTCGGGTTCGCAGTAAGTTATTTGATAGGTGTGTATTTAAGTAGGTTCATAATGGTTTTGAGATAGGCATCATGATTAGTAAAAACAGCTCTACCACTATCATTAACAGTGTAAGAATTATGATATTGCTCTTGATATTGCTTAACAGCTCTGTCAAAGCCAATACCTTTGATCTGATCAAACCACGTCCTGTGAATGTAGCGGCTTCGCAATTTCAACAAATCAGATTTACTTACAGGTTTGCTAAAAATCCTATCACCTTCGGCATGCAATTGAGCCATCAGAGCATCATGCAACGGAGAGGAGATTTCTATAAATTCTTTTCTTCGAGCAATATAAAGATTGGTTTTGAATCCAATAAAAGCACCGAGAATAAAAGTAATTATAGGAATGATAGTACTGTATTCTTTAAGAAAATCTATAAGGTCTACAAGGAGTACCATTTTTTAATAAATCCTATTGTATCTTTAATAGCAGGCTTCTTTTTAACACTTCGACTCTCTAAAAATATTCCATACTGTGACTATTACAGCAGAGAGCGTCGAAGAGAGAGGGGTGAAATTGATTAATGTTACTTACGCTTTCAAATACTTCTCTAAAAAATCATCAATCCAGCCTTGCGCTACATCAAGGTTAGTAATATCAGCTAGTTTTAGATTGGTACCTTCAGCTTCGTTAAAGCCTTCAATGATAGCTTCAAAGATATTTGCCTCACTAATGACCTCG
>NZ_PYIX02000144.1 GCF_003024515.2 Acinetobacter sichuanensis | reverse complement strand
TCTATATTTTATAATAAATTTTCAATTACATAGATATATGTAATTATCTTACTGATAGAATAATTATTCAGTATTAATACTTTTAAATTATATTAAATTTAGTATTAAAACTGATCGTATGCTTGCTGTAATTGCTCAAACATAACTATAGATCCTGTTAAATCGGAGGTATAAATTTGTATTCCATATAATTCATCTAAAATAGTCACTGTAATTTTTTCCCCCTGTTTCATTTCTTCAATAGCTTCTTTAACTTGTCCATTAAGTAATAAGGAGCGAATAGGTGGATGATCATCAATTTGTACTGATTGTAAAAACCGAGGTTGATGTGCTGGAAAAGTTCTCATTGCCCAAAAACCATTATCAATGCTAATCACTAAATTCTTTTGAATATCAAACAAAGTACAGTGTTTTTGCTTAGCCTGATCGTATCTGCATTCAATAGGTAAGGATTTTACAGAAGAAGTCGCCTCATCTTTAGCATAGACATTTATATTCAAACTCAGCCCGATAAGAATAGTGAAAAATATTTTTTTAATCACGTACTTTCCATTAAATATCATATTATTAAGTGTTTTAACTACCAGTTTTGGGTTTTGTTGCATTAAGGCGATCTTCAGCTACTATTGAATTTTGTAGGAGTTGAATATGTCACTGTGTAATGGTCAAGTAAAATCAGACACCACAATAGAGAGGTTGCAGTTATTTTGTTCAAAAGAGCATACTGTAATAGAAATAAGTACTTAAAAAAATTTATTAGAAAATTAAATTTTATCATTTAACATAAAATCTCTTATGCGAAATTAGCACAATTTATTAGAAGCTATTTAAAAACACTACAAAGTAGTATAAGATAATTTACTACAAGGTAGTATAAATATAAGCAATGTATACAATATGTGAAACCCCATTATTTACTAAATACTGTCTTGTTTACTGGACTGAAGAAGAATACGAAGAATTTAAAACATTCTTGGCATTAAACCCTGAAGCAGGTGATGTAGAACCTAATTCAGGTGGTATTCGTAAAATTAGATGGACGAGTGGTGGTAGAGGTAAAAGTAGTGGTGTCAGAGTCATCTACTTTAATCGTTTAACAAATGGAGAGATTTGGTTATTAACCCTATACAGTAAAAAGCAAACTGTGCAGCTTAGTAAGAAAACCCTTCAAGCATTGGTGGAGAAATTAAATGACTCGTTTAATGACTGAAAAAGAACTAGAAGCCTTTGAAGCAACAAGAGATATTGAAGCTGAAATCTTACAAGGCATCGATGATATGTTGGCAAATAATGCTGCAAAAAGAACAGTAATTACTGAAACAGATGTAGCTTTAGCACGTAGAAAGGCACAACTGACACAAGAACAGTTTGCTAAGCTCCTTGGTGTTTCCAGACGTACATTAGAATCTTGGGAACAAGGTGTGAGAAGACCTTCTGGTGCAGCAACATCATTAATTCGATTATTTATTGTTGATCCAACGTTTGTAAAAGAAAGTTTGGCTTAATTTACTTATG
>NZ_PYIX02000143.1 GCF_003024515.2 Acinetobacter sichuanensis | reverse complement strand
GTTATTGCTGGTTTGTATATGCAAGAGTCTAAGGCTGGAACGGATTTAACTAGTCATACGGGGGCAAAGGGCAACTGGCAAACTACAAGGGCATATCGCAAGCGATACAATATTTCTATGGAAGACAATAATGATTTTCTTAAAGTTGGAAAAATTGTTGTAGATAATATCGCTAAAGTATTCAATGAAACAGGTAGCTTGAAACAAGCAATTCTTTCTCATAACGCTGGCGAAGCTGGTGCTCAAAGATTTATGGAAACAGGTCGCGTAAAAGGCTCGGCTGATAGAAATAAAGAAGTTGCAGGATACTTGCCTAGTATTGATAAATGGGCTTCATGGGGTGATGGTAAGAAAGGTGATTTACTTGGTTCTGATGATTCAGGAAAAGCTTATCAAAAATTCTTAGATGACCAGAAAGAACTAGAGGAGGAAATCAAACAACTGCGTGAAAGATATAGTAGTGAAGATATCATTCGCAACCAACAGCGTCTTGATGAAATTGCGGAGGCTAATCGCCTTGGTTTACAGCATCTCATTCCAGATATAGAAAAACGGTATGCGGCAGAAAGCAAACTAGCTGAGCTTAGCTATAACGAATCTTTGAGTGGATATCAATGGAGTGAGCAACAAAAAATTGTCTATGCTAGAGATCGAGCGCAACAAGAGTTAATTTTAAGTACTCAGCATAGTGATAAGCAAAAGAAGGTGCTTAAAAAAGCTATTGATGATCAAGCTAAGTATGAACTCGCTGTTTTTGATGAAACACAAAGACGTAAAGCTCAAGAGCTGTCAGATGTTTTGACAGAACGGCAAAAGCAATCATCAGAAAATCAGCTTAGGATCTTAGCTCAAGCAAATATGTCACCAGATGAGTTTGCGCGTTGGAATCTTCAAAACAATATGACCAATGATGTTAGTTATGCTTTTGATGATTACCAAAAAGATATTAAGGATATTAATCGCAAAGATGAGACGGGTCGATTTGAGATAGAAGATGCCAATTATAGAAATCAGTTGTTGCAGCAGGCTGAAAGAACTCATCAAGCTAAAATGCTTGAAATTAAAGAGGACTATGCAGCACAAGCACAAGATTTAGATCAGCAAGAATATGAAACCAAAATGCAAGTGTATGGACAGATAGCTGGAATGGTTTCACAGACTTTTGATCAAATGGCAGGTATGTTAAAAGAATCAGCAGGTGAGTCAAGTGCACTTTATAAAAGTATGTTCTTGACTGGTAAGGCTGCTTCAATAGCCCAAGCAATTGTAAATACTGAGGAGGGAGCAACAAAAGCATTAGCTCAAGGTGGTGCTTACGGTTCGCTTCTAGCTGGAGTCGTGAGAGCGACAGGTTATGCTTCTGTGGGTATGATTGCAGGTCAAACTATCGCAAGCTTCGCCACAGGCGGTCACGTCCGCGGTCCTGGTACTTCAACAAGTGATTCTATTCCCGTAATGCTTTCGGACTACGAGTTTGTGACTAAAGCATCTGCGGTGAAGAAGATCGGTGTTGCGAATATGGAGTAT
>NZ_PYIX02000142.1 GCF_003024515.2 Acinetobacter sichuanensis | reverse complement strand
ACCGAAGAAGACCGTAGCAGGGAATTGACTCAACTCGCCAAAGTCGAGCAGTTGCCCGACTGCACGACATAGCACTGCTTGACCAGATGACATTGCTTCAAAAGCTTGTTTAGCGTTTAAGATTTCGGTATTCATGCGGTCCATCCCTCCATATCTGACTTTGCTTGGCATGCGTTGAGAATTTGTGTTTCGTATTTTGAGCCACGGAAATAATTTGCAGGTTTATCCAGATCATTCACAGATTGAGCTTTTTGAATATCTGCAAGAGCCATCTGATAATCATTGTCTAGACGAGCCTCTTGTTCTGCTTGAAGCTGTTGCTCATTTTCTTGATTAGCTTGTTGATTTCGCTGAATAATGGAATTAATAGCAGCACAAGTTTCATCAAATTTTTGTTGCTGAACATCGTGTAAACTATTGAGTCCGCGTTTTGAACAGTAGTTATCAATATCAATACCAGCCTGTTGCATAAGCGCTTCAAGCTCCAAGAACTGATTACCATTAAGACAGGTATTTGCTGATCCAGAAGTAAGCCATTGCTTTAATAAAACACCATCGTTTTCACTGAGTGGGCGAGGTTCAGCAAAGAGACGCGTACGATCTTTTGTTGAAATTGCAATATTATTATGGGTCAGATCTAAGACAGTGGTAAATTCATACTCAATACCATCACGCTGCTCAGCCTTCATACCTACTTTTTCTACTTTTTTCTTACCGTTATCATTGGTTTGGATAGTTTCCATTTTTGAGCGTAAGGTAACAATAATATTAATACTCGACTGAAGCATTGCATCAATAAATTTACGATGACGTGGAGTTACCTTACTCCATGCACCCCAGCTATTTCCTTTGAATGGTCCACTCGCTAAGGTATCTACAATTTCCAAACAACCACCAACACCTGACCATTCATGTGTAATGCTATCGATAATCAGCGTGTCGAATCCTGCTTTTTCAGCAGCTTTAATGGCTTCAATAAATTTTTCAGGCGAATACGGTGGTTGTAAATTTGCGTGTTCAAAGGGAACGATATCATCGTAGAGTTCCGCACTACTATTTTCTGTATCCACAACAGCAATACGACCACCAATACCTTTTGCAAGGAGTAATGCACCAAATGTTTTACCAGCACCAGTAGGACCTGCGATTGCTAGACGGAGTTTTGCATTTTTACGTTCAGCTTTTTTAAAGAAAATAGTCATTACACAGCCTCCACTAAACGATTACGCTCAATAAAACCAATCAACAAGTTATTGATATTGCGGTGGTCGAGTTGATCAGTGAAGTCGCGGTATGGATTGCCTTTTTCATCAAAGACTTTGATTTGACCGAGTTCTTTAATTTCTACAGCAGTGAAGCTTGATCCTGGTACACCGTAGCTATCAGCATGAGTTGCATATTCAAAAGGGAACTTTAGCGTGAACTCATCAAGTTGAATCACAGCATAGCCAGTGCTTAATGAAGTGATTTCTACTGTTTGCACAGCGTAAGTAGAAGGGATGTATTCAGATGCTAGAGGTGGTTTGTATTCAGT
>NZ_PYIX02000141.1 GCF_003024515.2 Acinetobacter sichuanensis | reverse complement strand
CGGTCATTTTCGAGCTGTAGAGCTGTTTTTCGGTCAAACTCTTGCTGCACTTCCATTTCAACGCTTTTTGTAAAATCTGCATGCAATTTTTGGATTTTCAGCTCTTCCATATCTTCTGCGTATAGTCGTTTTTGTTTTTCACCATTTTGAGGACTAAAATATTTATTTCCATAATCATCTTCCTCAAATATATAACTATTTCTGATTTCCATGCGTTGAATGCGAATATATTCTTGATATTCATTTTCTCTACGTGATATTTCTGAAAGTTGATGAGCTATATTTAAAATTTGATCATGCAGTTTGCGTTGTTTAACTCTAATGTTGGTTTCGTTAAATTTTTCAAAAGACTTTTTAGGCAGGAGCAACTGATTTTCTTCTGTCCATTTATTTAACTGATTAGAATATCTCTCTTTTTTTTCTGTTTCACTAAGACCAGAGATATGCTTTTGGCGATCTAGTTGGGTGTTGTGTTGGTCGATTAGGTCATTGATTTGATTGATCCATTTTGTTTTAAAAAATAAAGGCTCTTTTTTGTGTAGTTCTGATATTTCAGAACTCATTGTGTCTAATTCTGCTGTTAATTTTGATAATTCTTCGTTTTGGAATTCAGAAAGCTTTTGAGAAATTTTTCCTAAATATTCAGCTTCAGACTGTTGGAATTGAAGTTCACTTCGTACTTTTTGCACAAGATCCTCAGATACTTTGATGTTTTCATCAAGTGCAATGACCTTTTTGATTTCTAAATTACGTCGCTTAATCTCATCATTTTTCAGACTAATCTTTGTAAATATTCCTCGTCTCCGTAGGTATGTGGCTTGAGGACCCTCGTGCTGAGTGGCTTCTAGGTCACTTTCTTGATCTTGATAACTTCTGTGATCGACACGTTCATCAAATCCATTTTGTTCCAGGTGGTGATTGCATAATTCTGCAAATGATTCTCTCCAGTAGCTTACCGTTTCTGTGCCATTATCACGACTGAAGTCTCTATATTTTTTTGCTGAAAAGTCACCATGCTCATTAATACTTCGGGTGGTGAACATGATGTGTGCATGGTAATTGCGTTCATCACTTCCGTTGCTTGTATGCGGTGCATGAATAGCAGCGTCAACGATGACACCGTATTTTTTAACGAGGTCTTGGCAAAGTTCATTAAGCATGTTTTTACGCTGTTCAGCGTTTAACTCACTTGGAAATGCAATCTCAAATTCTCTTGCAAGTAAGGCATCTTTTCTTCGTTCAACTTTTTCGACTTCGTTCCAAAGGATCTGGCGATTGAGTAACTCAGAATTTGTATTATCGGGGGCATAGATTTCTGTAAATTCAACACCTGTTTTTTTTGTATAGTCTTGTTCTTTTCCATAGAAATCACATACCAGTTTTTCACCTGAACGATATGCAGCACAAGCAACGGCTGAACGCCCATTACTTCTACTCATCGTTTTAACTGAAAAATGATATATCGCCATGTTGCTTTTGCTCTTAAATTTGGTTTACCAAATTTCACCAACCTGTATAGGTTGGTCAGGGGATTACAAAGGGGATTTACCCCTTGTCGCACCATTGAAC
>NZ_PYIX02000140.1 GCF_003024515.2 Acinetobacter sichuanensis | reverse complement strand
CTTACGGCTGGCAGAGCGGTGGACTGCTCTATGTCGGCCTGGCCTTGATGGTTGGGGTGTCGGTCTGGGATTTCATCTCGCCAGCACATCGCCGCTGCGGGCCGGACAGCTGTGAATTGCCAGAACAACGTGGCTGACGGCAACAGCCGTAGCCACCACAGAAAAGGAAAAATACATGACCACCCTGAAAATCACCGGGATGACCTGCGACTCGTGCGCGGCTCACGTCAAGGAAGCCTTGGAGAAAGTGCCCGGCGTGCAATCGGCGCTGGTGTCCTATCCGAAGGGCACAGCGCAACTCGCCATTGAGGCGGGCACGTCATCGGATGCGCTGACTACCGCCGTGGCCGGACTGGGCTACGAGGCAACGCTTGCCGATGCGCCACCGACGGACAACCGCGCCGGCCTGCTCGACAAGATGCGCGGCTGGATAGGGGCCGCTGATAAGCCCAGTGGCAACGAACGCCCGTTGCAGGTCGTCGTCATTGGTAGCGGTGGCGCGGCAATGGCGGCAGCACTGAAGGCCGTCGAGCAAGGCGCGCAGGTCACGCTGATCGAGCGCGGCACCATCGGCGGCACCTGCGTCAATGTCGGCTGTGTGCCGTCCAAGATCATGATCCGCGCCGCCCACATCGCCCATCTGCGCCGGGAAAGCCCGTTCGATGGCGGTATTGCGGCAACTGTGCCTACGATTGACCGCAGTAAGCTGCTGGCCCAGCAGCAGGCCCGCGTCGACGAACTGCGGCACGCCAAGTACGAAGGCATCCTGGGCGGTAATCCGGCCATCACCGTTGTGCACGGTGAGGCGCGCTTCAAGGACGACCAGAGCCTTACCGTCCGTTTGAACGAGGGTGGCGAGCGCGTCGTGATGTTCGACCGCTGCCTGGTCGCCACGGGTGCCAGCCCGGCGGTCCCGCCGATTCCGGGCTTGAAAGAGTCACCCTACTGGACTTCCACCGAGGCCCTGGCGAGCGACACCATTCCCGAACGCCTTGCCGTAATCGGCTCGTCGGTGGTGGCGCTGGAGCTGGCGCAAGCCTTTGCCCGGCTGGGCAGCAAGGTCACGGTCCTGGCGCGCAATACCTTGTTCTTCCGTGAAGACCCGGCCATCGGCGAGGCGGTGACAGCCGCTTTCCGTGCCGAGGGCATCGAGGTGCTGGAGCACACGCAAGCCAGCCAGGTCGCCCATATGGACGGTGAATTCGTGCTGACCACCACGCACGGTGAATTGCGCGCCGACAAACTGCTGGTTGCCACCGGTCGGACACCGAACACGCGCAGCCTCGCGCTGGACGCAGCGGGGGTCACTGTCAATGCGCAAGGTGCCATCGTCATCGACCAAGGCATGCGCACGAGCAACCCGAACATCTACGCGGCCGGCGACTGCACCGACCAGCCGCAGTTCGTCTATGTGGCGGCAGCGGCCGGCACCCGTGCCGCGATCAACATGACCGGCGGCGATGCGGCGCTCGACCTGACCGCAATGCCGGCCGTGGTGTTCACCGATCCGCAAGTGGCGACCGTGGGCTACAGCGAGGCGGAAGCCCACCACGACGGGATCGAGACCGACA
>NZ_PYIX02000014.1 GCF_003024515.2 Acinetobacter sichuanensis | reverse complement strand
TTATAGTGGTGCCAAAATACGAGCGAAAGTTTTTTATAAATGGGGTGTAAACTTTCTTCCGTCCTAATGATGTAAGTTATTGATTTATAGTGCTGGCAAATTTCGAGCGAAAATTTTTTATAAGTGGATGTAAACTTTCTTCCGTCCTAATGATGTAAGTTATTGATTTATATTGGTGCCAAAATATGAGCGAAAGTTTTTTATAAATGGGTTGTAAACTTTCTTCCGTCCTAATGGCGTAACTCATTGATTTTCTGTTATAGTAAGAACTCAGCGAAACTTTGTTACATCCAGTTGTAAACTTTCTTCCGTCCTAATGGCGTAAGTTATTGATTTGTCGTAAAACGAGCTAAATAGCGATCGTTGGGTCGTATATAAGGGCTATTCCTCATAAAATCTGAAAGTCTTTATTATCAAGGCTCTCATGAAATTGGAAAAGTTATCCGCAGGATTTTGAATTTAATTTGCGCTCAAATGAATTTAATTTGCGCTGGAAGTATTTTTTTATTCTATTTAATTTTATTATAAACAGTGACTTACAATACTTGCTAGTTTGCAAATTTCCAATATTGCAAAAAGCTAAAAAATGAACAATATTTTACTCATATTTTTAAATACATTTTAATATACAAGAACTTAATTTGTGGATAGAATTTAACTGCAAAGTGGATAAAAACGTCAAAAATCAGCTAAAAACGCCTTTTTTTCTAAAAAATCAAATTCAATTTGCGCTCAAATGAATTTGATTTTCGCTCGTACCATTTGTGTTTTTCCGTCCTAATCCTGTAATGTCATGAAAAATAAGCATAAAAAAAGCCCCTAATTAACTTCCCTTAATTAGAAAGATAATAAACATAAATTTCTTTTTAAAAATTTACTCTTAAACTTTTTAATATATTTTTTAATTTTTTATTTGCCTCCTTAGTATATACCAATGAGGTTTTGTAGTATTTTATAAATAGCTTGAGTCAATGACCAGCAATCAAAAATATAAAGCGTGGAATTTAAGAAATGAGTAAAAGTGATAATACGATTAAACGTATCGTCATGACTGTAGATCAATTTTACAAACATGATGAACAAGACGAGCAGTATGCATACGGCTTTGATATGTCTACCAATGAACCAGTTCGCATACGAATGAGTTCATCTGAAGAATTCACGAAGATCATTAATAAACTCAACAAGCATCATACTGAGAATGTTTCAGTAGATGAAGTCCACGCAAAATTTGATTCTGGACGTAACCAACGTACTTCATTAGACACACATAATCGCGGTGCTAACCGTGGTCGAATTATCTGTTTTGACAAATGTGTTGACTCACCCAACGAATCTCTTGACGGTTATAAAACTTATGTTGCTCAGTGGTGCAACGTAATGAGTAACAACCCGAATTCGCAATTAATTAAAGCAGTCACTTCTATCAATGTGCATCAACAAAAAAACGGCGATTTCTTTGTTAAAGCTCAAATCATTGAAGATGCAGCACATATGCAAGTGCCCAATTTAAAAATTAATTCTCCAGCACTTCATAACGCTATTATTAAAAATAATTTACAGCTTCTTGTTAAATCTTTATCGAATAGTACTGACAACCAACCTGAGCGCATTCCATTTTCAAAAATTGTTGTGCGCTATGAGTCTGGTTCTGTATTAACTACAATCCCATTGATTCCAACCTATGACAGTGCTGATCGTGAAAGTGTTAAGCAATTCGCTAAGCCAGATCCGTTGATGCAACGTGGCGGTATTGATAAAACTAAAAAGTCTTATCGGGTTGCTAAAGATCCGATTGAAAGTATCAAAGATATTTTGAACGGCAATGACTTTCACACCGCAACATTTGATCCAAATTTTGTACCATCCAACCAGTATGAAAAAGACCAGTTCGATAAACAGGCTCAGAACGTTTATGTTATGGACCAGGCCCGTATTGCCCTGTTTGCATTACTTGGCGATCGACAAATTAAAGTGTTCTACAATGAAGATGTAGACAAAGAAAAAAATCAAAATTTAAAACGTCTTTACGCTGGCTTGGTGAGTCAAAAATTACTGCCTGAGGTTTATCATGGCCAACAACTACAACTAGGTGCGCTTTACAAAGACACGTTCTTAAAGAAATTTTTCAACAATAAAACGCCTCACGCTGGTTTTCGCAAGGTAGATCCAGAAATAGATTTACGTACTGGTGAGGGTGTTCGTGGTGTTGGTGCACCTCCCCTAGTGAATCAATTTACCGATGACTACGGCAATCCAAAACCGCACGACTTAAATCCTCAATTTTTAAGTCAAGTTGATCGTCAGACCATGAATAAATTGACGCATGCAAAACAGCAATTTGCTGAAGCGTTTATTGTTATTCAACCACACCAACGGAACTCGAATAATTGTTTTGTCTCGTTTATCGAGCCTGTTGAACTTACTCAAACCCGTATGAATGCGTTGAACTTTTCAGAAATTACGGTAGAGCATGTACAGCAACATAAAGCTTCAATCGATAGTCCGTTATCTAAGAACTTCAACCACGATCTTTTACCTGATCCGCAAGAGTTAATGATGAAAGTCAGACAGCCAGAAATGGATGTTAAGAAAAGCCAAGAAAAGGCTGCGACTTCTGATGTCTATAACGACATGACTTTTTAATCAAATAAAATAATTCTTCTTCAGGTTCGCTATGACTACTCATGATTTAAACGAAAAAATTAAATGGATCGACTTATCACAAGCTGGTGTATATCTCGATGTACGGCGTGTTGGCCAGACGGATAGCCAATTACTTTTATTGGACGTTCAAAAAAAACTATCTAAAGAAAATTTGAATAACATTGGTTTTACACCGATGAAGTTTGAGGCTTATCCTCACTTTGACGGTCACTTGTATCAATACAATTTGAATGAAACGATCAAACCAAGACTGTTTCATGAAGTTTTGGGTATTCCAAAAGAATTTATCCGTAGTGTGCTTGCGACTCGCCAAGAATTGCATGATTTATTCAATGCCCAAGCAAAAACATTGGTGCCACAACGATTGAACGTTGCGTTGAATAGTGCAACTCCACTCGGTTATAACTCTGATGGCAACAAAATCTATGCTTCAGCTCATAACCGTTTTTACGTGAATGCCCAAGGTACGCAAATACCTGAAGGTCCTAATGATCAGCCGTCTAGTCTGTACTTACGTGCGACCAAGCAAAAAGATTTAAAAGAATGCTTAAGAGGCTATATCTATCAATTAGAACATGAAACAAAGAGCCATAATCACCAGGACTTTTTAAAGTTTTTAGCTCTAATCACGCAAGCCAAAAATGCTGACGTTGATGTATCCAAGGTAACAGATAAACAGATCCATACTGCAGAAGAAGCGCTTGAAACAGTGATGGTCGAAAAGTTAGGTGAGCTTGATTTTACTGAGAGCTCATTTAAAACGAGTTTAGCGTTATACAATCGCATGCCGACTAAGACCATGCGAAACAATACGATTCGTATGTTACAGCAATATTCGACTCCAATCCCGATGTCACTTGTGGCTCAGCGCTTATTGATTGAGGGTGATAACCGAACAAAACAAAACTTTTCCGTGCTCGAGCCAACTGTGGGTAATGGATCTTTAATCGGTTTATTAACCCAAGAGCGTAATGCTTCTGTCTATGCGGTTGAGTTAGATCCCAAACGTGCTGAACGTACAAAAGCACTGACTCAAAATTATGAATGCACGGTTGTTACTGCAGATGCTACACAAATTGATTTTGAGCAAACGTTTAAGCAAAAAGTTGACTATGTGATTGCCAACCCTCCTTTTGGTGCTATGGATAAACTAGAACGTGTTGCACCAATTTTGGTTCAACAGCGTAACGGCGTAGATCCAAACCCATTATTGGTAGATCCATCAGAAAACGTCTGGTTCAGTACGGATAAATTGGACCATGCCATTCTGGTTAAATCACTAAACGCACGAAACGATCAAGGGCGTTCAGTTTTCATTATTGGCTCAGATAAACAGATTTCAGATGGTACGGTTGAGCGTAAATCAAAGAATTTACTTAATTATCTCTATAAGCATTATGAAGTTGAGGCGGTTGTAGAAATCCACGGCAATGCATATGCACGAAACGGCGCTAATCAAAATGTTCGTATGTTAGTGGTAGGCAATCGTAAAAACGAACAAGCGTTACTACAAACTTACCAATCTTCTGTGGTACCAGATAAGTTGAAAGTCATTACGGACTATGACGAACTTTGGGGATGGGCTAATAACGTAATCTATAATCGTTTGAATCCGAATAAGGATCTATACTTCAAGCCAACTACTCCGACTCCAGTTGAGCAACAAGCACAACAAGCACCAGTGGTTGAACCTGTTGTTGAGGTTAAGCCTGTTGAAAAAGAAAATGACGATTTGTTTGCCAGTCTAGGTGATGAACAGCCTGTTTCGCCACTTGAAGATATTGCATCAAGTGTAACGCCTACGTCTGCAGTCACTATGTTTGATGAAGTCGTGGTCGCTAAAGAAGAAGAGATTAATCAAGAGGAAGCTGTCAAACCAAAACCGATGTTTGGTCGTAAACCTAAATCAAAACCGAATAAAGTTTCTTTTGACTTCGGAACCGTTGAAGTTAGTACGCAAACAACCAGTTCAGATGATGATGTACCTACACCAACTGAAGCTACACCAACGTTTGAAAATGAAAATGAAAATGACAATGATTTCGTGCCTGAGGTAAAGAATCCGCACGAGAACCAAAATCAGGATGAAGACCTTGACGATGACGTTAATCTTCAAGTAGGTGATACCACGGTGACCAATGAGGGTGAAACACCTGAACAAACACCAGCTGAAGAACCAGCGGTAGAGCAAGTAAAACAGGAACCGGGTTTAACTGCTGAAGAGATTGCTAAGTTAAATTCTGAATTAGCGATCGGTACTGAGCAAAAAGAAGAACCGACTGTTGAATCTGACCAATCAAATTTACAGCCGATTGTTCCTGTTCCTAATGCTGAAAACACAACAGAACCAACTCCGGAAAATATATACCAAGTTAAGTATATACCGATGTCTATGGCATCTGAGCCAATTGCTTTAGTGGCTAAAAACCAGATTAAAGCGATTAATCAGGCAAATGCTCAATTGACTACACACATCCAAAATGTATTAGGTTTTGGGGGTATCAATTTCCAAGCTGAAGTCGATAATGGTAACTACCCTACTCTTGTTGATGCCTATGTCGCTAAGAAATTGCAATATGACAATTTTGATGCACTAAAGTCCGCTTTTGCATGTGAACAGGTCGATGCGGTTGCCCATATCATTTTACGTTTTGACCAAAACTTACCTGTGCTTATTGGCGACCAGACGGGTTTAGGTAAAGGTCGTATTGCAGCTGCGTGTTTACGATATAGTGCGTTAAGAGGAAAGCCCCCTGTTTTCCTTACAGATACAACGCAACTCTTGAACGACATTTGGCGTGATATTGTTGCTACAGACAGTGACAAGTTCTTTAAAGATCCGTTTATCTTTAACTCGGATGCTGTGATTAACCGCTTTGGTACTGAAGAGGTTTTATTCACTGGCCAAGATCTGCCTAAGGAAATTGAAGATATTCCAGCGCAACATGACTTGGTATTGGCAACGTATAGCCAATTTAACCGACCAAACCGGAAACGTGCGTTATTGACTCGTTTTATTAATCAAGACACTGTTTTGGTGATGGATGAAACGCACCGTGCAGCATCCTTGAAATCAGCTACAAGTCAATTTTTCTTAGATGTTATTGATCAGACCAATCTAATTAATTTCCAGTCTGCATCGGCAATTAAGAAACCTGAAAATCTTGAATTCTTCCATAAATTGTTCCCTCGATCCGTATCTCGTAATGACTTACAAAAGGTTATCGATAATGCAGATGGTCCAATTTTGGAGTTTATTTCTGAAGGTTTGGTAGACAGCTCTGCCATGATTCGTAGAGAGCAAGATCTCTCGCACATTACCATTCAAACCTTTGTGCCAACTGAAGAGGAAATTAAGAAATTTCACAATTACTCAGATGTTCTTTCTGACATCTTGACGGACATGGTGAAATTTTCTAAAGATATTCGCCTCGATGCGCTAGAAAACATTGCCAATGATGATGATGCTGTTGCCAATTTAGACTTTCATCAGGATTCAGACGATCCGAAAAACCGTTTAAGTTTGAGTGTGATGAACTTTGGATCTCGAATGTACCAGATTCAAAAGCAATTCCTATTGGCATTGAAAACTGACTCTACAAGTGATGCTGTGATTCAGGCATTACATGAGGGTAGAAAGCCCGTGATTGGTTTGGAAAATACGGGTGAGAGTCTATTCAACATTTTGATGCAAAGTCGCATGGAAGCGATTTTAAAAGCAGATACGGCGCAAGACGTTACCGCGGATTCGCCTGAAAAAGAAAAAGCGTTTAATAACTTCAAGTCGGTATCGTCAGAAATTGAATTTCTTGAAAATGAGCTTCAAAAACTCATGATCAAAGAAAACCGTGACGCTGGCGATGAAAAAGCAGCGAAAAATATTCAAAAGGAATTGACTAAGCTTGAAGATAAGCGCGGTAGCTATCTGCAAAGTCAAATTTCTGTTTTAGATGAACTCCCACAATTCCGTGACTTGCTTGAAGTGATGTTAGATCGCATCGATGTGGTGAAAGCTGAAGATAACTACGGTAACTCGTTCGTTAAGAAGCTCAGTACGGAAGTGACATTTAATGAAAACGGCGATCCAGTGGTAAGTCCGTATAAAATCATTTTGGATCGTATCAAAGAAAAGATTCAAAAGTTCCCTGATCTACCTTTGATGCCTTTGGACGTACTACGTAACAAGGTGACAAAAGCTGGCTTCAAGATTGATGAAATCTCTGGCCGTCAGATCCACTTAACGGAAACAAGAGACGGCAAATGGAAGGTTAATAAACAAGAGAACAATACGACACAAGGTAAGATTTTGGTTCAATCAAAATTCCAATCTGGTGAAATCGATGTTGTTATTGTGACTCGCTCTGGTTGTACGGGTATTTCTCTACATGCAGCCAAAAACCCTGATCCTACAATTCCATCGGATCACTTGCGCCAACGTGAGTTGTTTTTCTTGCAAAAACCTGAGAACTCTACCGATACGATTCAGATGATCGGTCGTGTGGGTCGCCGTGGTGAAGAATCACATCCGATTATGACGACAGTAGATTCGGGTATTCCAGCAGAAACACGTATGCACTTAATGATGATGCGTAAACTGTCTACCCTATCAGCGAACGTCTCTGCCAACTCAGAAACCAAGTTTAACGAAAACGATTATCCTGACATGCTCAACTACATTGGCAACCGGGTATCGTTGGACTATTTGAAAAATAACGTGAACTTGGCGAACACACTTGATATTGATATTTCGGATGATGAAAAAGGACCATCGTATCGCACGGCGCAAAACTATCATGTGAACCAGTTGCTATCTAAACTGATTTTGATGCCGATTAGTCAGCAAGAACAGGTTTATCAAGACTTGGTTGTTGACTATAACGATAAGATCCGTGAATTAGACTTGTTGGGTCGTAACCCACTCAAGACCAACTTTTTAGACTGGAAAGCTAAAAAAGTCCGTGAGTTTGAAGTGAAGGACAACTTCTTTACCGTGACTTCAGAAACAGAAGCAGCCAAGATCAATACCTTTGATCTACCTGTGCGTTTTGAAGGTCTGCAATACATTGAACATGTTGAGCCATTACGTGCTGACAACCTAAAACTCATGTTCAAAGAAAGTGATGATTATCTGGTGCGTCAATTTAAACGTATCAATGAAAACATCAATGAAACGGTACACGGACTACTACACTATGCCTATAACTTTGAGGCATTGATGTACCAAAAATATGAAGGCTTTGCTAAGCAAAAGTTATTTTTCAAAAGTGGGCAAATGCGTGGTGAAGTAATTCGTGATTATCGACACGAAGTATTTGATCATTTCGGTGTTGTTGAAGCCAATGTAAAACACATTGATGATATTCAATTTCGTAAACCTGATGATCACTCTGCAGATGCCTTTGAAAAAGTAGCTGAAGCGGTTTATCTAGCCAATGATCCTATTTTGACCTCTAACTTTGATCGCATGTATCGAATTGTTCAGGATCTAAAATTCTTGGCTCGTTCTATGGAAAGGAACGAAAAAGAAGGTCATTCAGCGCATGGGTTATTGTTCCTTATCTCAAAACCTAGTCTTTTTGATGATGAAGTGACGCCAGATCACAAAACAGGTGCTTTGCTACGTCTAGACCTACCGCCGTTACGTGTAGGTGCAATCACACCGAATGCGGTTAAGCTTGATTTGGTTTACCCTGGTGATAAGAAGTCGTTTAAAGTTCCACTGATCAATTACACCATGCAAAATGCCAAGCAAGACTTGGATTGGGTAGCTCCAGTGAGTGAAAAAGGACGTATTATCCTAAAACGCTTCAATCCTGAATTTTATTCTTATGCTGATGTGAATAGACGTCATGTTGAGGATCGTCAACCCTTGGTGAACTTATTTACTGAACAAAACAATTATTCCCGTTATACGCGTACCTATTTTGAGAAAGCGCCGTCTGGTGATGTCACACGACAAGCGATTACCTTAACGGGCAATATGTTCAAGGCACATAAGATTGTCAGCTCACTAGATCTACGACATTCAACCGTTATATTTACCGATGCTGATGGTATGCGTAACCGTGCGTTATTATTGCCATCAAATACACCAACTGACTTGTTTGAAAGCTCTCTTGAAAACCAAGTGACGTTTAAGCAAGTTAAAGAGATTGCGAACTTCTTTAATCAATTGCCTGTAAACATTGATTTCAACCGCAATAACTATGTGGGTACTAAGGTTAATTTCCCGTACAAGAAAGCAAGTATTGAGTTCTACTACAACGGTTCAGACTGCTTTAATGTGACGGTGAAATCTGTTGCAAAACAGTTCAATCGTTTTATGTCGAATACCAACGTATTCCATGATCCTAAAGGCGGTAAAACAGATGAATCGTTGAACATCCACTTTACTGAGCCAGGCCGTAATGAGTTTAGATTTGCGCTTGATCTCAAGGATGTTGAACGCTTTGTTGACGAGCTGGACAGTACAACCAAAATTGAAGCTGCCTTTTTGGATTTAAAATCTAAACTTCCTGATGGTAATGGTTACTTTTTAAATGAAATTAACCTTATGCTTAATCCTCCAGAAGAGCCAGCTTATAAGGCTGAGTTACCTGAGGGTAAAACCCTAGATAACGATCAAGAAATCCAGCAATTATCTTTCTAAAACCCTCCCTTAAAAGGTATATACCAGACCATACGTGAATAACAATTACGTGTGGTCTAGTTCGTATATACCATGTATCATATCTGTGACGATCACATTGACGTTTTAAAAAACAAATACAGGTATTTTATGTGCAACTCTAATCCCTTAGAGGAATCTTCTAATAACTCAGATTTAGTGGATTTTGACAGTGAATTAGACATCACAACTGGTTTTAATTCTGACTTTAAAGAAGACTTTATTTGGAATGTTGATACAGATTCTAAAAAGGACTCTTAAAATCAGAAAGGCCACCTGTCATAAGGATCAAATATGGACCAAAGCCCTAAACAAGATAATTTTGACGAGCAAACACTTGATCAACTGCAAGACGGCCAATCATTAACTTTCAATGAGGGCCTGGAACAGTGGGATGATTTAAGTTTGGACGGCGTGAAATTTCAATCCATCCAGCCTACGCCACAACAAAACAATGTTGCACAAGATCAATCGCAACAATACCAGTCTGAACCATATAGCAATGATCCCCTATCTGAACCTCCATTAATGGAAGAACCGCCAGTCATGCAAGATGATGGGTATCAATATGATCAGCCTATGGGCGGTAACTCTGTACCTCCTGGGCACCCAGATTATGATTACGCTCCCCCTCTTGAAGATACTCGGTTGAACGATGATGAACCGATGTTTTTTGACGAAGGTGATTATGAGCGTAGTAGCTACCCGAACTACGAGAATGAACAGTCCATCATTCCTGAAAACACGTTTGATCTTTCCGCTGTCACTGTCAATGATTTAGCTGAACTTGATCCTGTTCTGATTGGTAAAGTATTTGATGCACTTGAGCAAAGAGATCCAGCCAGTCAATTAGAATTCTTTGCAGACATCGGGCTTGATCTGCAGAATGATGATGATCTTAAGTTTATTGCGGATCTGAATAAAATCCAGACTAAAAACGCACTGGACCAAGGATTAGGCAATATTGCTGAAAATAACAGTTCATTGCAAGTTGAAGACCGTGTATATACAACTGCAGACTCTAAATTATTCCTATCAGACAATGATCCTGATTTCCTCCTTTCCAAAGAAGAGAATCCATTTGAAGCCGTTCAAGTGGCTGAAAAAACCCTCTTTAACTTTGAGACAAAATCTTTTATCACTCAGCCCTACTATGGTTTAAGCCTGAAGGGTGCAACTAAAGAAAATGCCCTCAACTTCCTGAGTAATCGTCAATTCGCGATTGAAGGCCTGATTAACCAAAACCAAGTCGTGCGTGAAGCAAAACAGCAGATCTACAACGAAGTTACGGGTGCACCGAATACCTATTTTTCAGGTGAATTAACCGATAAAAACCAAATTAACGCATTGATGCGCCAAGTGCGTGACTTTTGCTTAATTCGTGGGATTGAAGCTGAAGAACTTGGCTTAGTGCCAAAATCTATCGTCATGGATCAATGGCGTGTGAATAGCGACCATACAGCTGCTCGACTTGAACAACTTGAGATTCACTATCTTGAATTCAATACGGACACGTTAACCAAGGAAGTAATTCAGTTATTAGAAACCCGTGAACATAGCGACCAGTTACAAGCTGCTCTACTTTTGAAAGAACATAAAGAAAATCAGAAGACTAAAGAGACAGTAAAGGAAGATGTTGAATCAGCTGATCCGAATGCACCAAAAGGTACACCAAAGAGCACATTAAACATTGCTGGTGGTCCACAAGACAAAGCAAGTTTGGCTGCAAGTAGCGTTGCCTCTAAAAGCTTTAAGGATATGCGAAATGAGGAAGGTAACGAACGTCCTCCTTTAGCGCGTGAAAATAGCCACGGCCATCCACGAACGGTCGCTGATGAACTCGCTGCGCTCAGTGCAAAAATGATTGCAGTCATGATTGAACTGGTTAAGAAAACAATCAAGTTGATCATTGCAGCGATTATGGCCATGTTCAACAAGAACAAAAGCCTTGATAACCTGAAAAACATTTGGGATAAACCAATCAATCCTGATGTTACCGTTAAAAGTAACCATCCAGACGCACAACAACCCGAACAGCTTGCCAATACAGCCGATAAATCAAAATTGACTGAACTTGGTAAGAATGCCGATATTTTAAAACCGATCTCTAAAGAGCAAATGTTGCCTCTTTTAAACGATCCATATACCACTCAACTGAATAAAGACCGTGACGGCGTTACCTTAGAAGAATTCGATCTAAATGTCGGTAAAGTCTATGCCATTGACGGTGAACAATACATCGTGATTGATGTAGTCGGTAAGGATTCTGTCGAAGGTGTTGAATCCTCTACCCCATTTATCAAACTAGTTAAAGAAGCAGATTTACCGCCTCAAGTGGAAGGTAGCGATGCACCTACCCCGATTACGCCGTTCTATTTAGAAGCGATTGAAGACAAAGTAACGTTTCTCTCAATTGAAGAACTGCATGAAGGCATTAAGTCTGAAAAGATCCATGAGTTTGAAGGTCGCTTTTTTGAACCCATTTGTTCTCAGTACTTAGAACAAGCACGTATGTTCCTTGGTGCCGAATATCCATTAGGGCAAGATCCAGAACAAATGACTGAAGAAGCCAAAGCTTCATACAAAGATCAGTTTATTCAACGTGCCTATCAATCAGGTCAAATAATTTCGGATCAAGTAAAGAAAGTCAAATCTAAACTTTCAAACCTTTTGGGTAAGTTTAAAGGCAATACTGCAGAACAGTCGGCAACTCAATCAGCACCGCAAAGCCAAGACCAAAACAATGACGGTAAACCAATGAACCCTTATGACAGTATTTATGTTGATCATGATTCTGACTTAGAAGCATTCTTTAAAGACCGTCACAACAATGTTTCTTATGCTGAAATTGAACAGTTTGTCGGTATGGTTTATGAAGATGAAACAACCCAAACCAATATGGTTGTTTTGGATATAGCTTCCGATAATCTGGATAAACGTGCGATCGTTGTGCCTCTTTCGGTGATTGAAGATCTCGAAAATATCACTGAACAAGATGTGCTTTATCTTAAAGACATCGTGAATGAATCCTCTACCGTTCCACTGTATGAGCTGGAGTCTGTCGAGCCGATAGACGAGTTAAATGCGCTTGGTAAATTTTCAAGTGAATATTTAGACAAGCTCAAAGCCGATACCATCAACAATACTGCAGAACAGACTAATACTTATGCCAGATCTGCCGAACGTGAACTTGAACTTTCAAAAATGATTTTGGAAGGCAAGCTCAGTGTTGTAGGTGCCATGGTGAAAACGGATTACGGTCAATTCGTGGTACTGACTTCAGATTCGGAAGGTCATAAATCAATTGCACCCGAATACAACGCCGTGGCCATTACTAACCTTGATCGTCAAATTACCACGGAAGATATTATTAATGCCGGTATTACAACGATACCGCGTAAAGATATTTTAGAGTGGAATACTGTCACGGCGCTCAATGAAGAATCTGCCAATCAGGTGACTTATTTAGATCCTGAAGTTTACCAGGCAGTAAGTAATGCAATTCATCAAAATCGCGAAAAAGAATTGATTCAAACTTTGAGTACGTTACAACCCTCTGCAGCACTCAATAGCATCGGTTCAAAAATCATTACGCAAGATGGCAATACATATATTGGTCTATGCGCCAAAGATGATGGCAAATCAGGCGAGTACTACGCCGTAAAAGCTCCAGATAATCAACTCTCCCCGATTGGCGCAAGCTATATCAATGATGTTGGTGTTGAAGTCATTAGCCGTAGTCAAATTGCTGAATTTCAGAATGCGGAAAATAATCAGCAACAACTAATCAGCCATGATGTGTTTGTTACATTGCTAAATGCAGTCAATAACAGCAATGAACAAGAAGTACTTCACCTCTTCTCTAACTTGGACCAGGTGAAACAACAAATTAAAGATTCGTTATTCAGCGAAAAGGAAAGTGAAAAAGTGATTGAACAAAATCAATTTATTGAACAACTGAAAAACAATAACCTTGTGAAAGCCGATCACATTAACGCGCTTAATCAAATTGCTGATCAGATTCAAAATACGCAACTGAAAAATGTTGTTAAAGGTATGGCCTCAACCGTTGTTGCGCCTGAAAACTCTCAAAACGAGATGTATGTTCAAAGCTTTCTACATCTCAACCAACGCCTAGACACGTTACAACAAGATTTAAAGCTTCAAGCAGCATCAAATCTTATGAATGCTGAATATAAGCAACTTTTTGAATGTATGGATGATCATCTAGTACTACCTACTGCGTATGGTGATGCCAAGTTTGTAAACCTTAATAGTGTTGAGCCTCGTATTGTTGAATTTAGAAACTCGGCTGAAACAGGTCAAATCTTTGACAGCTTCAACGCCGTGATTGCCGAAACAGGAAACGTGGAAATTGCGCTTCAGCACTTAAAGCAAGAGATCTTAACCGATCACTATATCGCTGCGATTCATGAGGATGTGAAGTTACACCGTCTAGAACAGCAAGACATGGAAAAAATCAAAGAAGTGAATCAGATCCTTGAAGCTGATTTTGATAAAACTGGCCTACGCTTAGAAGCGCTCCAAGATGGTTTGAATCTCAATACTAAAAACTACTTAGACCAAGTAAAGCTTGAGAAAAATACGACATCTCAATTTTTGAGTGACCTTGATAAGCATATAGATTTAGAAGTCGCACGTAGAAACGATCATGACAATGATCAAACATTGGGGCGTTAATCATGGATCTCTATAAAAACGTAACTGGCGACATCGATGCGATGATTACTTTTGATAAAATCTTAGGTGGTTTTGGTCAAAATACAGTGAATACCACGCGTGAGCGTGTTCAAATCAACTCTAAGCATGAAAAGGTAGAGCGTGAGATTGAAGGTGCCAGTCCGTACCTTAAAAGCGATTATGAGCTATTTGTCGAGCATCACAATATGTTGATGCAAGAGTATCGGGCAACTCAGCTACATTTACGCAATATCTTAGAAAAGAAAAATGAGGTTAAAAGCATTCAAAAGCTTGCGGATCTCTGCGAACGGCACCAGTGCTCCAACATCGCTCAATTATTCGTTGAAAAAAATGAAGATGAATATGTATTGCAATGCTTTCAAGACTTTCAGCAAGACTTAGAAAACAATAATGCTCTCCGAAAAGACTTTAATCACTTTTCAGACTCGTTTGAAGCCTACCGATACAATATGGAGATCTGTAATAAGCTTTCTGGTATCGATCAGCCGTTTACCCTTGAACGTCCGAATGACAGACAGTTGAATTTCGTTATCCATAGTCATGAAAACATCAATAAAACATTGTTGGACTATCAGGCGAAGATCATTGAGCAACAAACAACTGTAGACCAGCTCAAGCAAGATGCTTCCTATACTGCCCTATTTCCGATCGCAACCAATGATAAGAACATGTTCTCAATTGCAGCGACCGAAGTTTATGTAGAACAGTCACCAAAATATCAAGACTATCTTAAGGTCATTAAAAATGAGCTTAAGAACATAAACGAAACGGGTAAAAATACGTTTAGTCAGCATTACAAAGATACTATTACGCAAAGCAATCTTGAAAACGTTAAAACTAAAGAAAGCGCTTCAACTTATAGCAATGGGTTTTAATTAATTTTAAATAAAAACATTTAGGGTGTTTTAAGATAGAATCTAAATACCCTTTAATGGAGTTAAACATGATTCAAACTAAAATCACTGAACCGACAAGAACGCCGTTTAATCCTCATGGTTTTGCAGATGCAACGCCTTTACATGCGTTTTACTTGGAATTATTAGAAAAGGGATTAATCCATAAAGCTCTTGAAGAAGGTAATTTGGAATTTGAAAACCAAAACTTGTTCATGACGATCGATTGGGAATCAATAGACGTTCAAATGGATGCTTATACGTTTGATGTGAAATTAGATATTGTATGTGGCGTCATACTTGATGAACAAAAAGTCACGAATAGCATTCAAGTGTTTATTAATGAGCAAACTTTGTTTATAGCTTCAGCTAAAACCTTTAACCCTAAATCTGGTCTAACGCAAAGTCTTAACTTTGATATTCCTTTACGTGTTTTAAGTCAAATGGGCTATTACGCCCTACCTCTCAAAGAGGACTAAATCGTGGGAATGAGCATAGAAAGCCAAAACATAGCATTGTCTCAAGAGCCTACAACCTTTGTACCAGAAGCTTTTGTACACTCTATTAACTACTTTTGTCAGACCTTAGAGAACACTTTTCATTTTGATAAGCGTTCACTCAATTTCTTTGAACCAGGTACACCAAAAGAATACGGCTTGTATCTTACTGAACAGCATTGCCTTGTTTTTTTGAATGCTTGCAGTAGTGGCTATCTTGGCGAAACACGCAAAGTTACCAGCTTCACCGCTTTTGTGCTTTTAAATCAAAAAAATAATGAATCTGAAATGCTCGACATCACGTTAAACGATCCAAAACGTGTAGAGGAACATTTCAAAACTGCGTCTAAAGATCAGATCAATATTTACTTAAAGAACGTGCATGAATTAAGTAATTTTCTGAAAAATAAGTACTCGGATTCAGGTTTTTTAAAAGATATTGTGACTGAGGAAGGTTTTTCTAAAACCCTAAAGCCATCGGTTTTACAGGAATGCTTAAAAGAGGAAGTAGAGCTAATTAATACTTTAATGTGTTTGGTTAGTACTCAGTTTATATATATTACGACAGCTATTATTTTTAAGCGTCCTATTTTAAAAGAATTCATAAAACTATGTTTAACCAATGAGAAGTATATACTACAATATGGTGAAGAATGGTATTATGATTCTATATATAAGTTCGCTAAAAGGATATATGAGTTAAAACACCTTATAGCTACCTTATATTTAAGTAGTGAAGCTGTAGTAAAAGATGTTGTAGTGCTTTGCGAACTTGCTTCTAAAAAACATTAATCATAACTCTTTTAAAGGGCTAGATATGCGTAACAATCACAAGAAAGCTAAAAGGCTACAACAAGTTCGGGGCAAGACTTTAAGGACTAACCCTAATCTACAAAATGTTAAGCCAGCTTTTAAAACTAAAAGTGCTTTAAGCATTTTTGTTGCTACCGTTATTGGGTGTTCAAGTGCTATTGCAGTTCAACAAAGTTCCGTTGCTTCTGTTACCAGTAATACTCAAAACATGGGTAACTTAAACATCGCAACATCATCGACCATTGCAAGTAGCTCTGGTGGTGATACGCCTTTGTCGAATTCAAATAGCGGATATTATTCGTCTACCAGTTCTAATTCGTCATTCAACTCTACTGCTGCTGAAAACAACTTCATGGCGGTTAAAAAAGGTGAACAAGCAGCTGCTCAAAACATTCAAACCAATATTGAATCATGTGCAACTGATGGGATCGGTAAAGTCGTTAAAGACAACTTAGATCTACAAATGACGGTTTGGGGTCGTCCAATCGATATTAACAAAATGTTCAGTCCAGCTAGTCAAGGTGGCTGTTTTGCTGACATCGGTAAAATCATTGACCTTTCTGTGACTATTCCATCACTTGATACAATCATCAATGCAGCGCAACAAATGGTTGTCGATTACGCGACTAAAAAAGCGTGTGACGCAATGAAAACTGCAAGTACTGAACTTGTTGGCCCATTGAATGATGTTATAGGTGAAATCAACAAAGCGGGTCAATATACTGATGTATCGGGTGCGCTTGGTACTGCTGTGAATGGTCAACTTGGTAAACTTGATCCTGGTCTAGTTATGCCTAGCGGTGCTTTTGAGGGTGGAGATACTTATACAATCAATGGTAGTAGCTCGACTAGTCCAGTTTCTTATTCAACTGATCAAAAAGCCAGTACTAGCACACCGTCTAACGCAAAAACTTCAAGTTCAGAATCTACTTCTGTCACCCAATCAATTAAAGACTTTTTCTCTTAAGTTGGGGGTGGTATGAAAAATAGAAATAATCTGCGTAAAAGAAGAATTACTGTTAATCAGTTTTCACCTGTTAAAGCAATTGCGGTGGGTACTTTAACGGTTGGTCTATTATCCGTACCACTTTTTACCAATGCTTTTAGTCTTGGCACTATCCTTTCTGAGCTTGCAATACAAGCTCAGCAATTGATGGTACGTTCTGCTGTGCGTGTATCTACTCAACAAACAGCGGTCAGTGCAAATCAAATTGTTGATAACCAAACGCGTGATTCAGAAATGATCGTTGCTGGTATTCAAAGTGTCGATAAAAATATTGAGATCAAAAAAGCGATTTTAAATTCTGGTACGAATGCTGCCCTCCCTGATTCAGCTTTTTGTACGGCTCTTGAAGAACGTGAACAAACCGATCTCAATAGAAACTTAAAAGACTTTAACGTTTCTAAATACATGCAAGATGTTTCAGGGAAACTTTTCTCAAATTCAACAGATGAAGCAACCTCACCATATGCGTTTCACTTGGCGACCTCGTGTGGCGTAGAAGAAGCAAAAATGGGTGTCTGTAATTTGATTCCAAATGGTCTGCAGTATGGCGACATTGATACTGCTTTTGTTTTTTCTCGTTCTCGACTTTCTGAACAGCAAGCGACTGTTGCATTGAACTACTCGTCAATTGCATCTAACAACGTTGTTCCAGTCGGATTGATGGAATGCTCTTCATCAACTTGCGTTGATTTTCAAAATAAATACATGGCTGGAAGTACTCTTTCATCACTGGCTAACTATTCGGTGGCTAATAATGTGATGCAACGCACTACACCAAACTCCAATGCTTCAGCCAAATTCTTTGAGTAATGACTATGAGAAAGCGTAAAAATACTTTAAGACAGCCTAAAGGAAAATCAAAGTTTGTACCTGTCATTTTAGGTGCAACTTTGGTGATTAGTAGTCCTGTTTTTGCTGAATGGGCTACGGTTGGTTTGGGTACGATTATGAGCGAGATGTCTTCTCAGATTCCTAAGCATGCAAGCAACCAAGCAAATGATATTCAACAAGTATCTCAAAGTACCCGTAGAAAGTTAGATGATTCGACTGAAAACATCGTTGCAGCGCTTAAAGTTGCGGTGAAGCAAAAGGCGCAAGCTGCTAACCAAATTACCGATGCGACAACTAAAAACACCCAAACTATTGCCTCTGGTATTCAAGCGCTTTTACAGTCAGATACCATGAAAAAAGCACAATTTGCTTATGGCGCCAATACTGGTCAAGGCTTTAAGTCTTGTGAGGTTTTGGCTGAAAATACAAATATGTCGAGTGCATCTGGTCAAGTGATTGATCAAGCAGCTGATATGGCGACTCAAACTTCTCAAGTCGGCGGTAAATTAGTTGGCTCTCAACAGGAAGTGATTAATCAACGCCTAAACGTGCATAAAGCTGAATTCTGTACGGTTGCTGAAGCACAAGCTGGTCAATGTACGTTGTCTAAATTACCGGGTGGCGATACCAATGCTTCCCTACTGTTTAAGTCTGTTGCACCTGGCTCAAAAGAAGCTCTTGCAAGACATTACGTGCGTGAAAACATTTTAGGTACACCAGATAAATCATTGTCTAATGCAACGGCACGTACTCCAGCTGGTCGAGATTATTTGCAAGCAACCAACCAAAAAACAGCTTTACTTGCTATGCCAGCGTATAGCTTGGCGGTTATTGACGCGCAAAATACAAAATCATTCAAAGATATTGACGGCAAAATGGTGTCTGCCAACGATTTGATCGACCAAACAATCGCACGTTACTACGGTGGTCCTGAAGCTAAAAAATGGCAAATGGCGATGGCGATGCAAGATCCACGCGGTCTACTTAAAGAAGCCAATATCATTAACGGCGTTTCTGTTTATTTAGATCTTCAAACTTACAAGCAAAGTTTGCGTGAAGAAGGTTTATTGTCTGCATTACTTTTAGCGAAATCTCAGCCGATAAAAGATGATGTGAAAACGAAATACGGCCAGTCAGTGAAAGTTAAGCTTTCACAAACTATGCCTCAATTTTAAGGAGACTAAATAATGCGTACTCCGAAAAGAACATCACGTAAAGTTATGAAAGCGCCACAAGCGCACGGCTCTCGTTCAAAAATTAGTGCACTCGGTTTAACCCTCGCCATTATTAGCGGTTCTGCATCTGCTTATTACTGTGCTTCCGTGGGCAACCCGATGGCAGTAAATACCTTGAATATGCTTATTCAACAGGCTGATGCGGTGGAAAGCGCTGCGTTACGTGCGTTGGACACAAACTTATCTTTGGGCATTAAAAAGCAACAAGATGATGTGACGGCAGCGATTAAGATCCTGACGAAACAAGAGGCTGTATCTGCTCAAGGTATTTCAGATAACGCACATAAAAACGCACAAAGTCTTGTAACGGCGTACCAAGCTGTTAAACAAAGTGAGCAAATGAAAAAAGCTCAATTTGAGTTTGGTGCACATGGCCAAGCATTTAAAGCGTGTGAAGTTTTAGGCGATCGTGAACAAGCTCAACAAGACAATAAATCTGCTGATAGTTCAATTTTAAATAAAGTTGGCTCTGAAGTGGTTGCTGCGCCTGGTGTCTACATGAACCCTCACAAAGCACAAGAAGCTATGTTACAAGCTCATAATGAGTTTTGTACCACTTCTCAGGCTGCGTCTGGACTATGTGGTGCTGCTGGTGAAAATGCTGGTCTAAGTTTACAAGCTTCAACTTTATTCACGACTGCAGCGCCAGACACGGCGATGGCTCGTGCTCAAAATGCATTGATCAACAACATGGTTGGTCTACCTGATGCTCCAATTGACGGTAGAATTGCGAAAACATCTGCTGGTCAAGATTATGTGATGGCTAAACTGGCGAAAGATGCTTTAACTTCTCCAGCAATTACCTCTTTGAAAGCAATTCAAGCGCAATACTCCCCTGTTGCTGGTGGTGGTACCAATAGTCATGATTCAAGTACCAAACTTGCACCGATGCAACACTTGGAAAAAAGTGTCTCTCGTTATTTAGGTTCAGGGCAAGATTACAAAGACTTTGCTAAATCACAAGCGATTAAAGATGAACGTGGTTTGATGGTCGATGGTTTAATTCAAAGTACTGAACGCTTGAACTTGCAATATCAACAATACAAGTCAAATGAACGTAAAGAAGCGGTATTGGCTGCGCTAGTTTCTGCTGAAAGCAAATTAACTGACGGCTCAATTGAAGTGACTGATCGTTCTAAGTCTACGGGTAACATTCGTAGGATTGCACTTTCACAAGCAATGGCAAGTAAATAGCCTGATTTTTTCATTATCAGGCTGATAATGAAAAAAACTTAAAAAAAAGGGATGGTTTTAAGCCATCCCTTTCTTTGTTTAAAACCCTTTTAGATAGTTTCTTTATATAAATTCTCTTATAATCTTTAGTATATACCGTTCAAAAGTAACCGATGGTGCTTTGATATTTTAATTAAAAGATGCTTATACATATTGCCATGGAGTTTATATGTCAACTAAAAAGAAATGGTTGGATCTGAGTAGCTTTGGCGCTCAACTTGTAGTAACCCCTAAAACTGATTTAAGAAACCAAGCAGCCATTATTAAGATTAAAGATGTTGAGCTTTTAGAGAAAAAGTTGAACACATCCTTAAACAGCTTCTTAACAGGTTTAAAACAGACTGGAAAGTTTGTTTATATCACCAATGAGCAAAATAACGACCTTAGTTTTATGTATAAGAGTTCGCAAGATAGTCTCTCTCTTGCTGACATAAAATCTGTTTTTCCTTACGACTCTAAAAATGACCTCATTGAAATGGATATGTCAGATATATATCTGCAAAACCCAATGAGTAGTGCTGAAAAAAACCAGTGGCAATCCCTATTTGAACTCAATAATCAAAAGTCCGTTGTGCTTTACCAAGCAAAACAGCAAAAACCGTTTGCCCCAAATACAACCATTATGGGTGCGGTTAAACAATTCAATAAAGCAGATTTAGGCTGGAATAAGCTACCGACATTACTGCAGTCCGTAGATCCATTGCCGTTGGCTGATTTAGACAATTACGGGTACCAAGCAGATAAAACACTGACTCGTTATTATGTTGATAAAGAAGCAGCGCTAAATGCTGGACTCATAGAAGATACGATAGAGCCTATTGAACTAAGCAAACAGCTAGTGATTTCGGTTAATTCAGGCGGTGAAGTACTTGCCCTAAAAGATATTACGCAAATTCCTGAGCTGACCAATTATAAAATATCTTCACATCCAGCATGGCCAGCGTATAACAGCTTACCGAAGCAATTTATTGATATTCGAGAGCTGAATAAGGGGCTGAATACGAGCATTGATCCAATTGTGAATGCGCTTAGATCGGATGATCATGCCGTTAATCACCAAGGATTGATCAAGCTTCAAACCTTAGTCACGAAAATCAATGACTGTTTGTATTCATACGAAGAAAACAGCATCCCGTCAGCATTGGCACCATTTGGTATAGAAACAACTGCGTTACAGCTGGTGGACAATGATTGGAAAGTTTGGGAATACAACAACCAAACTTTAGATGTAGAAGAATTCGACCTTGCCGATAAGATTAAGGACCTGATCCAAAGCGTTCAAAATAATATTAATAATTTAAGAACATTTGATCCCTACTCAATTGGTGATAGCAGTTTTGATCGTGAATTAATTTATGAAAGTTTGGATGACATCGGTACAAGTTTAGAAAGCTTGGATCTCAATCAAATTAAGCAAACCATACCGCCTGAACCTAAGGTTCCAGTAAAACGTTTGTTCAATCGAATTGATCACTTTTTTAGACACACCAAGTTTAAGCCGAACATTCCAGAACCAGTCATTAAGGACTCTTTGACTAAACTCGCTTTAATGCGAAAAATTAAGCAAGAATACCTACAAAAAATTGCAAAGCTCAAAGAAGAACGTCAAGCGATTGTTGAAGCGAAAGCAACACATACCATCAGTGAGCGTATTGAAAAAGCGGTTGCGATTCAAGTCGCTGTTGCTACTGAAAATGCGTATGTTTTGGATCAGCAAGCCTATGACGATCAAGCTTATGAAATGGAATTGGCATTAAGTCAGTTAAACATTGCTTCTACGCGTCTGAACAATCTTTATGATAGTTTTTTTGATTCAGTGATAGACCGTGAAGAATACGGCACGGATCTGGATAACTTCCTACAAAGCGTTGTCACCGATGATGAATTGCAAGATGAAATGCAACGTCTATTGGATGAGGCGAACGAGTTTGAAGCTACTCACACCTCAAATGACATTGACATTTATCATTTCAACGTTGATCTAGGTGAAGAACCTAACGGGCTTTGGAATGAAGCTGTTAACCAGTTTGATGTGGTTCATTATTATGATGAACAAGATCAAGAGTTATCTGCAGTCGAAAAGTTTGAATATTCTATTTTGGGATATTCACCATCTCAAGAATCTGCAATGCCAGATTTTAACGATATGGTGTTCTCGAATGCTGTATCAGTGCTGGATAACAGTATTGAGGACATGATTGCGACCAGTGCTGAAAATGTAGGTAAAAACTACTTTTCATTTCATCAGCAAATGCCTCGTATTCTTCAACAACTGCATAGTATTAATAGCCAATTTACGGCGCTTGGTGATGGTGATGCCCATAGCATTGCATCACAATATTTATCAGATGAAAGCTTAGAGCGATTCTATAACCTGTTAGAACAGGACGGTAACTACAAGGGTTTTAATAAGCGCATCGATGTGGCTCATGTGCTTTCTGAGCTGAGTAGCAATATTGGCAACAATCCTGACTCCCCTATCCTTAACCGATTACCTGATATTAGGTCGCAACTCAATCATGCGATAAATGAGGAATTACGTGTACGCACGAATCCTGGTAATGCACTGGCCAACGCGATTGTTTTTGCTGCGACCAATGAAGTTTTGTCTTTAAAAGAAACACTCGAAAAAGATGAAATCTATGTGGTAGACAGCTTTCAAAACTATCTGCCTAAGGTGATACATAAAGACCACTTCAACTCAAATACACAAGAACAGCTTTTTGCCTTAAATAAAAAGGTCGCGGTAAGTATGGCGTATAAGCGCTATCTACAAGACTTTTATCAAAATGCCGTGGGTGAAGAGTCTAAATCTGAGGCGGTTATTGCCATTATTAATAATGAGCACAAGCATATTTTGACGGCACTAGGTTATCTAACACCGACCTACAATGAAGTCACGGCACCAAAAAACTCGAAAATTGAAAATGTCGTCACGTTGACTGAAGAAGCGGTAAAAACCTACCTAGCTGAAGGTAACGCTTTGATGGTTGAGCCTGAAGTTAGCGCACGTTCTTTGGCGGTGTATAGCAGTACGATAGCATCTGATCAGAACTTCATTCGCTTACTACCGATGGATCTAGGTCAAAAGGTTAGTTCATTACAAAAGCAAAAAACCATTATGATTAATGGTGCTTCTTCGTTTGAACATATCCTGAGCTCTAATCCGATCAGCGAAAACAAGCTGACCTATGATGACCTTAAGAATGTAATTCTTAATCGTATTTTGACCAAGGAAGCGGTACCGAAATATGAAAAAGGCTTAAAGCTTGATATTGAAGTTAAGAATGTCTATGAGCATGCATCAAGTTTCTTGCCACTTGAAAAGACCGATGTTAACAGTGAAAATGACTTTGGCAATCTCTTTAAACATGGGCTTGTGCTTGAAGCATTACAATCGACTCCAGACTCACTCAAGAATGGATTCAACCTCAACCGTGATTTAATCAATTCTGCCCTACTGCAGTCATTTGAAAATCGTTCTATTGAAGAATGGACGGCACTAAAAAATAAATCCCTCGAGACAAAAACGGGATCTCTTTTAAGCATTATCACCAATCCTGAACGCATTAAAGAGTTTGAGTTTCCTGAGATAAATATTTATCTCACGGTTTCACCAGCTGATGAACAAAAGCACGGTGCGATTAACTTATATTTCAGCGGTGAACAGATTCCGTCTACCGATCGCTTAATCGTTAAATCAAGTCTGAATGACTTAGCTGCAGACGATAAGGCGCTGTTTAAAGCTTTGACGCTTAGCAATGATTCAGTTTTAAGTACGCAAGAGCAAATGCAGTACTTGATCGACTCATTAGAAAAACGCTATCAGATCTTCCAGTCGATCGAAAACCTACACCTTAAAGAAAAGGTATTGTTTAACCCTGAGTTGGACGATTACAAGGCATTAACTTTACGTGATGCCGATAATCAATACATCGATCCAACGGCGAAACAAGATCTAATCGATTTTGTGAAAAGCAATGATGTGATGACCAATGTTGATTTGATGAACGTCTTTACCGACTACATCAATCAAAAAGAAATGGATCAAGCGTTTGAAAACGGCTCCAAAATTATTGTGGCCAATGACGGTGCTGATTTAGTGATTTCTGTCATTGATAAAGACACACCAGTTTTACAGCATGATCAATTACGGGTTTTTGATAATGTTGAGCAGTTTGCTAAATTCAACGAGCGTGGTGGATTGTTTAAAGACTTCCAGTTAAACGGGATAAAAGCGCATCTTGTGGACCAAGTATTAAATGATCTTGGGTTACGTGAAAACATACTGCAGACAATCAAGGTGCCATTATCACCAAGTTTTGAAAATATTGATGTTAAAGGCCTTAATGAGATTGTGGCTGTTAATATTTCAACATTGGTCAATAAAATTGATTTTGCCTTTGGTGAAAAGCTACTTGAATCTAAAGACCGGTTCGATCTCGCGATTAAAGTTGCCGATGATCAAGCTCCGTTAAAACTGGCCATTGTGAATAATGCCGAACATCAGCAATTTGTTGATCAAGGCTATAAAATTCTTCCTACGCCAAAGCACCCGAACTCTAAGAACTTCTTAATTACTGATTTTGCAAAATCATTCAAAAAAGCAGAATTATTTAAGTCTCGCGATCAAGTATATAAACCTGAACATATGGTTCAAAGCGCACCTGTTGTAGAAGTTGCCCAAGAACCATTGGTTGAAGAACCGACCGTAACTGAGCCTGAAGTTCAAAAGCCTACTGAACCAGAAGTACAGGAAACAACGGTAGAAGTTGTAGAGCCGACTGAGCCAGTTGCTCCAGAACAAACATCACTGTTTGAGTCTGAGGGTAAGCCTGAAGCTGAAGCACCAAAAGAGCCAAAAACAACCAAACCGAAAGCCACTGAGCCACGTTCTGAAGTTGGACTTATTGAAGATACGGGTATGAAAATGCCTGGTGCGAAAAAGGATCTGTATGGTCCACGTTTATCGCTCAGTCAGATTCAAGATATGTCGCTTTTGCAAGTCAAAAACCTAATTACGCGTGACAAAATTTGGAAAAAGGAATCGGTTTTACAAGCAAAAGAAGCTGGTCGAGATATTTACATTCACTTGCTGACTGACGCTGTACGTAAGATGACGAATGATCAGCCACGTTATCCGCTTGAAAATGCCACTGAAGAACAGTTTAAAAAAGTAGGTGCTGGATACTATGACGCTGTTTTAAGTATGCGTGATGCATTAATGGAAGCAAAAACAGTTCGTGAATTTATTCCTAATGCATGTGATTTATACGTTCGTTTGAATGAAGACAAAGATCTGTTCACGGCGTTTAAATCATTAGATCGGTCATTATTTTCATTGGTAGAAAGCTATGCTGAATATGCTGCCACTGACATGATTATTAGTTCTGAATTGGCGAAAACCGATAGTAGTGAAGCACGTAAAACGCTCACTGAAGCACTTCATCATTTAAGGAAAGAGTTACCGCCAGTTAAAGGCACCTACTCTATCTATAAAAAAATACGTAGTGCGATTGATGCCAAACCGTTCCAAGACAAAGTAAAAGCGACTGTTACTTTTAGAAGTGGCAACATTATAGATTCGAGTACGCTATTTAGCAGATCTGATGCTGGTCTATCTGAACAGGTCATGGATCTGTTAACTGCTAAAAAAACCAAAGACGCAACTGCAGAGAATGATGATACTCAAGAAGTCTCGTTATCTGAAAAGAATGTATCGCACATTGTAGATGACACGGCGAGTACCTTAGATGCCCTATTCAAAGAGTATGCTAAGCCTCGTACTATGCGTAAGGCATTCAAGCTCAGTGATGTGGTTGTGACGGAAAACATTGCTTCACGTAATGGCCAAGATGTTACAGCACATACCTTGCAAGCGACCTTTGGATTTAAAGCCGTAGAGTTTGGCGAGTACTTGAACCAGAGCGATCGTCAAATCGCGTTAAATAACGCATATGACGGTTGTTTCGCTCTTGCTAAGGCACTTGATATAGATCCGAAATTTGTTGGCTTTAACGGTATGTTGGGTGTTGCTTTTGGTTCGCGTGGACGTTCCGCTGCGATGGCACATTATGAGCCATCTAACCGTGTGATTAACTTAACCAAGAATTCAGGTTTTGGCTCGTTTGGTCATGAATTTTTCCATGCCTATGACCATCTCATTTTTAGTGCGATGACACGCAATCAACCAAAAATGATGATGGAAAACGTACAGCCTTATCTAACTCGTTTTGCAGAATTGAATAACATTAAGTCTGAGAAGTATGCCAACATTAACCAAGATTTGTTGCAAGCTGCAGCCAAAGTAAATCAAGCGATGTATTACTTGCCAATGAAAAAGGATGACTCGATAGAAGTACTTCGCACGAATCTTGAGAATCAAGTCAAGTTTTATGAAACCAGCATCAAAACGATTTTGGATAAAACATTGGTAGATCAACCTGACATTGTTGATTTGTTTACGCCAGATAGAGACAGCATAAAAGAGAAAATTAATACGTTTATTGCGGAACGTGGCAAGTTGCATACTGAACTATCTTCATTGATTAACTTCGCTAATCGTCATGAAGATCCTGAACTTTTCCAAAAGGACGCCATACAACATAGACGTTATATGCACGTTGCCCAAGGCTTGCATAAGTTCTTGTCTGAAAATGAGTATCCAATCCCACGGACTGAGCTCAACAAATATATCTCGCAATCTCGTTCTGAAATTGATCATGATCGTGTCTTTGCAGCGCAAGTACTTGGTGCAGCGAACAGTACAGTCTTTAGATCAGTTGTATTCCGTGATTATCGACAAATGTTGCGTAGTCAGTTTGCGATATGTGCACTCGACTTCATCAAAGAAAACAGCCCTAAACCATTGTCAGATGAACACTTAAAGTTAATTTCTTTAAGCTTACAGACGAACGATCGCTTAACATCAACTAATCAATCTCAGCTAAAAACTGATTTCTACAAAAATGCGATGGTATTAGAGGGCTTAACAAGTGCTAAGAAGCCGTATTGGACGACCGCACATGAAATGTTTGCCCGTAGTGGTGAGCAGTACTTACAAGTGACCTTAGCAGAAATGAACTTGCGTAATGATTGGCTTGTTTACCCATGTCCTGAAGGTGGTTCATCTTCTGTAACTCAACCGCATGGTATAGAAAAAGATGCAATCATGAAGGAGATTCGCGAATTTACGGTGAAAGGCCTGGACTATATTCAGGAAAATATTGCTGAACTGCGTTTTGCTGATCATCAGCAGTATGTCAGAAATGCAATGCACTTCTTCCAACCGGGTACAGATCAACATGAGAACCTAGTTAAATGGAATGAAGTCATTAATGAGATGTCACAAGCTGAATACGATGAATATTGGACTAAGCTCATGACCAACATTGAAGTACAAGCAGATCCAGAATTAAGCAAACAAAAGAATAGCGATCCTGAATTGGCACTATAAGCAATTTTGAGATCTTGGATGCTATCCCCTGTGGGTGGCATCTTTTTTTTATTTAAATCTTATAAATGGAATCAGGGGGCGCTATGGCAATAGCAATTCCAAAGCAATTTGCTGGTTTTGGTCTAGCAGTTGCAATTATATCTGTGGCTAATCATTTCGGATTGGTCGATCTCTTTGCTCAAAGTGCTACACGGGCAATATCGAAACAAGCTCAATCAGTAGAGTCAGCCAATCCAGGCCAACCGAATGAACCTGAAAACGGTCTACAAATGGCAAAAGACTATGCTGAACATCAAAAAATGGTAGCCAATAGTGCAGCCATGCCATTTAAAAAAGAAGTGATTAATGTTTCCAGTATGGAAAACACACAACATTTTGGTCCTGTTTCAATGGAATCTCAAAATGTTGATACTGTGTTTATCATTCGAGATAAGGCCACTAAAAGGTTACGAGCCGTTGTTCAGGTACCCAAAAAGCAAACTGTCAATATATCTCTTCCAATTGGTCAATACACCATTCAATATGCCCAAAACAATTATATTAAGGATGCTCCATGGCAAGGCTTAAATAAGTTTTGGGGATACGGCACTACCTTTTTAGAAAGTAACCTTGAGCATAATGTTACCTTGGTCCAATATCCGAATAATAGTGGCTACTTTATTCGTGGTACTGGAATTATTGTAGGTGTAGAAGATGGCACCCAACCAGACGAACTCGCTAAAAACGAATTTGTTAAAATGTAACCATCAGCTTTAAGCAAGATGTCACCTATACGGTGGCATTTTTATTTATAAAAAAAGAAAGAATAGTGCACGGTTTTAGATGGTTTTATTAAAAATGATAGGTATTTAAACAGTGCTATTTACTCGGTATATACTATTTTAAAGAATAACGCCTAAACCCTCCCTCAAAGTTAATTTTTTAGTTTAATATAAGCACATATAAGTACTCGTAAGAGTCGTTTTAAAGTCTTGGATCATGCTATGTGACCAAGTAGGAGACTATAAAGTGAATGAAGTTAAATGGCCTAATTTAACTGGTCTTGGTGCGCGTCTTGTAGTATCGCCAGCCAACAATTTTCGCCCAAAAACGGCGATGCTTGTTGTTAATGAATTTGAGCAATTCAAAAAATCTATTGAACAAAACAGTTCTAAGCAATTTGAACAAGTGTTAATGGATGCCCATTTTTATGAAGTGCAAAATGATGATGGTATTCATGCGTACTACTATAAGAACCCGGCAAAGTCTGGTATCGATCTAAACGATCTTCAGAAGGTCTTTCCAGCGTTTACCAACGATATGAAAGTACCGACTAAGCAAGAAGATATTTATCTCACCAATCTACCGTTTAAGAAGAACATTCCGAACTGGAAAAGTTACTTCGCATCAGCGACCGAACGCCTTTCCGCTTTCCCTGAAGTGTATGTCAGTAAGCTAAACAATGGATCTAATATCCTTGATACGCTGAAAACCAGTCTTCAGGAATCGAACAAATCCTACTTGGCTCAATTTCAGTCTTCAAAAATTCCTTTTAATCGTCTTCAAGATTATGGCTATGAAAATATCTTCTCTAAAGTCTATCTAGATGAAGAATCGGCGATGGCCAGTGGCGAAAGTCTAGATAATCTAGCCAAAATTAAGTTGTCTCCATTTGCAGTACCCGTCAATTACGAAAAAGATGGTTCGTTACTGATTATTGATGACTTGCGCCATATTCCTGAAATCTTTGCTCATGATCCGTATGAAGCATTGGGGTTAAATGACAATATTAACCTGGTGCATTTTGCTCATGAATACGAGTCCACTTTTAATCAGCTGATTGAGCATGGCCGTGGCAACAGAATGTTTAACATGAGCTTTAAAGATGTTGATGCTTATGTACAAAAATTAGCTTCTGATCTTGTTGTGATAGACCGTGTGTTTAATCAACAGCAATTGCCGTATCCAAAGCTATTAGAATCCGCTAAACAAGGTATTCCAGCTTTTTATAAAGATGAACACGGCACATGGATGGCGTCTAAACAAGGTATTGAAACACGCCTTGTAGATAAGATGGTGTATGACGCTGCCATGCTTCGCCATGATGTCTTACAACAAATGGTACGCCAGATGCCAACAGGTAAAGTTTTCTTTGCCGATCTGAGCCAAGAGTTCTCTGAATTCTCTGTAAACATCGTTCCTAAGTTTAATGCGCTCTATGATCACCAATCTGCTGAAATCAAACAGCGTAAACTAGAAGAACAACTCAATGAATCAAATGTTAACGAGATCTTGAATGATCTTGATGTTAATTTTGAGGCAACTGAGAAGGCATCTATTACTGAGTCTGATCTACTCAACATTGCAAATGACCTCCCTACTCCAGAAATTGATGATGTTGCCGTACTTAAAGAGCTCTTAAAGTTTCCTGAAGAATTATTGGATGCAAGAGGCAATGACAAGGTGCGTGATTTCGCGCCGTCTATGCTTGAAATTAGACAGATCTTGGATGTCTATGTCATTCCTAAGGCTACTGAACAAGCTCAACAAATTGAGAAGCAATATAGTGATTATCTAAATCAGAAATATGCTGAAATTCAAGATGTCGTGCGCTCAGCTACACAAACAAAAAACTTCAGCGTAGATGATATTCAAGCGATCTCTGACGAAATCGACACACACAATGTTGAGATCTCAAAACAGTACAATGAAGTTAAAAAAGTCTTATGGCAAAGTGAAACTTTGGTATCTGGCATTACGTCTGCAACAAATACCTTTTTGTTTAATAAAAACAGCTTCTACTACGCTAAAGATGAAAACGGCAAATTTGTAGGTTTTGAATCTGAAGTAGAAAGCAATCAACATAAAGCGGATCTGTTCAAATTACTATCTAAGCAATTCGACAATCAATTGGTTTCAATTAACACGCCTGAGCTTCAGGAATTTGTGAATAATGAAACTGCAGTTGATATGTTGATGTCACGCACGAACAATTATGTTGAGCAAAATATCAATGATTTTGTTGCTGGTGATTTTTCTGCGCCTTTAGAGCTAGAGCAAGATGTACAGCGTTTAGAGTTAAGCGATCTGTGCACGGCTGATCTTGCTAATAACGATAAATTAGCTTCAGCGTATTTTGAAGAGTTTACTCGGCTTCTTGATGAATCAAACTTTGATGAAGCATTTTTAAAACAATCTCTATCACAAACTAAAAGTGCGTCATTCTTAAAGAACGGTGTAAATGAGATTTTATTCCGTAATTTATTGGTGCCAAATGCAAGTGAAAACTTCAATCGTAAGACTAAATCTGATTCTGTTCCTGAGGATATTCTTGCTAAAACTTCATCACATACAGATGGGTTTAGTCTGGACCGTCAGTTCAATCGCTTTGTTGAAGTTCAAAGCTTCCAAAAGGCATTAACAGCCAAATATCCGCAACAAGACTGGTCATTTATCACAAAGGATGACCGTGGCGAAAACATCAAGTCGATTGCTGAAGATATGCAGTCTGACATGGAAGAAGACCGTAAAGATGCAAAGGATCTGTTGTCGAGTATCGAACGTCAGTTTTATTCTAAAAATTCGACCTTATTTGTCTCGAACATGGATCTCGCTGCAGATGAAATCTATGTTCAGATTAAACCAACGGGTGACATTGACGATTTAAAAGTTAAAACCGTTAAATCAAATGAATTTGATGAAAACAAACATTTTTCATTGTCTACCGATGGCTACAAAGCAACAAATCAAGCGTATGCGAACATTGCCAAGTATTTTGTTGAAAAAACCCTATATCTAGAAGATGGCGATTATGACAAGGCACAAAAACTAGCTGCCTTAGTGATTGCTGGTGAAGATAAAGAGCTCAAACAAGAAACTAAGAAAGTCTTTGGTGTAGAGCTGACTGCAGATGACTTGAAGCAAGTCCAAAGCATGCAGTTAGAAGATGGTAAGCTCCAGTTAAACAAAACTGCCCTACCGAACCACAACTACAACAACATTCAGCTATTCAACTATCTGAACCTGATTGATATTAATCAGCGTACAGTTTTTGGCAAATTTGATGTTGAAGTACAAAAAGAATTTGAGGTGATTAAGGATCTTCTCAAACCTAATGTAGCTTTTCAGAATAACGTTAAATATTTTTCTCTAACAGCTGAAGAAGAGAACGTACAGTTCAATAGTGAATCTGAATACTTTAACACTCAGCTAGAAAATGCTGTAAAGCACTATGAAGATCACCACGGCGCAATCAAGATCCCTGATCATGATTTGTTTATAACTGTGTTTCAAAAGAATGATCTTCAGTATATACGCCTCTACAATCATAAAGACAAAAATGCGCCGTTTATTGGGCATTCAGTTTCCCTAGATGCCAATATACATAAGGCTACTGGCTTTAATGATAGAGATGCGGTTAAAACGTCTGCGAATGCTTTGTTTAAGTTATCGACTTCACGCAACAGCATGACGTTTATGCCTCCAGCTAAGTTCACTTTTGAAAAATATTACGAGTCAGATCTCAACTTCTTCAAAGCTAAAGATAGTCAGCAAACTTTAATCAATAAAGTGTTTACGTCTTTACCAAACAAGATGTTCCAGTACATTTCTGATCATCCATCTAATTTCAACTCTAAATTAGATTTCATCAGCAATCTTAATTCTGCAACATACGAAAAGTTTGAGGATCTTAGCTACGATAAAAAACCGAATGAAGTCACTGAGCTTCTGAGCAACATCTCTCCAGCGTACACCTATGTTATCGCTCATGTAGATGGCCAGACAGCAATCATGCCTAAAAACTTAACCAAAGTTTTTGATGTTCAGGCATTTGAAGAAGTTCATCCGTTTGATTTGGTGAACTCTAAACTTCAGAAAAGTGATCTTAAAGAACTTTTTAGCAATGGTATCAATGGTGAACCTGATCCGTTCATTAATAAGCTCAAATTTAGTGTTGTATTAAACCGTGTAGGTAATCCAGAACTTGAGGATATTCAGCCTAGATTTATGTTAGAGCAGATCGCCGTGAATGAGGCGTTTGCAGAAAAATATAAAACCTTAACCGCTTTAAATGAAGTCAATGCCGTCATGCTTGAGCATGTCAAAGCATTACAAGATACGATTAAACAGGCTTATGCTGAGCATTTTGTAGGTTCCAACCCTAAAGTTCACCAATACAAGTTGCTAAACAAATCATCTCAACAAGATGAAACACCGCAATTGTTTATGGTTGATACGGACTATGAGCCTCAATTAACTGCCGTGCTTCTTCGTATACCGTCTCATGACTATCAGTATCAATTGATTACTGGTTTTGATGATGTAGACCAGTTTAGTCACGAAATCTTAAATGCTATCGAATCTAAGGTTAATTTCGGTACCACTTTAGAGCAATTAGCACTATCTAACTTGCCTGAAATTCAGATTAAACACAAAACTGACTTTGAGAATAAACAGTTAGCAAGTTTGCATTTCCAAACTTTGATTACGAATACGCTTGGTGCTCTATACGATCAAACCGCACACATAAAGCCGTATATCAAAACTGAAAATCACAAATTGTTTTTGGCCATCAAGCCATCGACCGACAATGAATATGCATCGGTTAAACTTTTTGGTGATAAGTCCGATATTCACGGTGATTACAAGTCTCTGTGCGTTTTTCCTGTTAAAAGTATGCGCTCAGTTGAAGATGTCTTACAACTTCAAAACCGTGTGTTTACTGACTTCACGTTTATCGATCAATTGGTACCAAAAGACAAATATGTGCCTGTTGATGTAAAGGTAGAGCCAAGTGACTCCCCTGCTATGTACTTAGGTGATGTAGGTGCCAAGTTTGGCGGTGCACATAAAGATCGCTACGGTGAATACATTTCATTGGAATATATTTCAGCGACATCAGCCGATCAAACAGCTACGGACTATCGAAAAGCAAAAATCGTTGCAAATAAAGAATTCCAAGCTTGGTACACCAATACGCCACTCGGTATTGATGACAAAATATTCGTAAAGGCAATGTATGACTACTGCCCAACTAAACCGTTATTCTCTAAAAATGCGTTGATGCTTGATAGCCAACGAGCGACAGAATTACGTGCGTATGTGGCTGTTGTTTCTAACATCAGAAATTTGATGGTAGATACTCAAGAAGAGTTGATTCATGCGGTAAGAAACAATAAAAGCTTATCTGCTGAAAGTCTTGGTATGACTGATCGCCAACGTAAAGACTATATCGGGCTTTATAGTAAAGGTACCAAGAACAACTACAAAAACTACTTCGAATTGCTTAGCAATTTGAATGAGTACTACATTATGCCAGAACATACAGGCGGTATCAGTGTTCAGCTTGAGAAAATCATCGAAAAAACGATTGATAAAGAACTCAGTGAGATTCTATCAACAGGTAAGATCTTTGATTTTTACGGTAAGTCGAAAGTCACTAAAGATGTGAGCGATGCGATCAGCAACATGCAACGTACTGGCTTATATTCAACTGTGCTTGAACCATACGTTCTGAAAAGTGCGATTGAAAGTGGTTTAGTTAAAGCTGAATCTGCACCTATTTATGTTAAAGATCCTGTTGCACCAGTTATAGAAGCAACGACTGAAGCTGTGAATACACCTAAAGCACCACGTTTGCCGTCATTTACCAGTGAAGTGAAAAAACTTGAAAATGGCTTTGTGACTGAAAAAGTCCAATCAAGTATTTACGGATTGTTAAATTACTCTCGTACTGGTCCTGATCATCGCCAAGGTGCCGATGTGGATTCATTCAAGCTTAAAGATGACTTTTCTATCCGTGGTGTTGAAGTAGGCAATAAAGTTAGTCCTGTGGCTCAACAGTTGGTTAATGCCGTGTATGACTCATTGGCTGACTTAAAACAACTCATGGGCTTTAAATCAAACAATGGTTTATTGAACTTGGGTGTTGCTTTGGCTTCACGCGGAATTAAAGGATCTGCAGCGCATTTTGAACTGTCTAAGAACGTGGTTAACTTAACTCGTGATAGCGGATCTGGAAGTTTGGCTCATGAGTATGGCCATGCGCTAGATGCACACTTGGGAATGTTGGAAAAAGCGGAAGTATATAAAAATCACGCTCAAATGAATCGTTCTGTACTTCAGGACTATTATGAAGACATCCCTAATTTTGAGATACCAGGTGCACGACACTTCTTATCAAATATGTTGGATGCTGGATACTCCCCTGTTACTGAGTCCGGTCGTGCTTTTGAAAAGGTACATCGTGCGATGATGAATGAGCCAGTTCAGCCAATGAAAAATTACGGTCAAGTACTTCATGAGAATGCTGAGACTGCAATCAAGGCGTACCACACTGTTGCTGATTCAATGCATGATGAAGTGATTAAGAATAAAGAGAATTATCCTAATTCTACGCGCAAAACCTTAAACAGCTTCTTTGACTGGCACCAAAAGCACTATGAAGATCTCATTCGCCGTCAGTTTGAGAAAATTGAAGAGTACTTGAAGAAGTATGAGCGTGAATATAAAGCTGATACAAACCTATCTTTCTTCAGTACAGTTCAAGACAAGGTGGATGTCATTGTCTCTAAAATTAACACTGACATTAATGCTATAAGCTTTAAGTCGTTTGAGCGCTATCAGCAAAAACTTAATGATATGCGCCAGCCAGAACATCATTTACCTACAACCGGTTTGGAAGAAAAAATTACAGGTGTTGCGAACGCAGCGAATGTGGATTTAAAAACACTATCGCAAAACCTATCTGAATACTTGATAGAGTCATCTAAATACAAGTTCTATAACCTGGTAGAGAAGTACATGCCTGAGGGAGTTAAAAATCCTCATACTCAAATGCAAAACTTCTTTGATAAGTCGCAAGACGTTGAAGTTAACGTAGGTGATATTCGTTTTAGTGACAATCTATCGCGTTATAAAAAGGACTGTTTAAATATCGACAGTGCTGAAAATCGTGCAACGCCGTATTACGCGACCAGTACCGAAATGTTTGCTCGTTATTTTGAGACTTATTTGTACTCTAAAGTTTCAAATGAAAATGAAATGAAAAACTCATTTTTAATTGACGGCTACCCTACCGTACAACCTAAAGGTTTAGAGTTTGAGATCTGCAGAAACTTGACTGAACAATTAGTCGAAACTTGTGTAATATTTGATCAAGATCTGCAAAACGAAAATACCCAAAAAATTATTGCTGAAGTTTCGATTGAAAAAGAAAATGAAGCTGACCAATTAAGACTTGAGATGTGAGATAACTAAATGCAATACGAAAATATTCATGAAGCAAAAACGCCACTTAAAAGCATGATTACTCGTAGTCATGCCTATATTCGCCTGTTGGTAGAAAAAAGTATGGCTGATGGTATTAAGTTTAAATATCACAACGGTAGACGTTTAACTCAAATTGATGATCCTGAGCGTGTTGTTTCTCAAATCTTCCCTTATTTTTTCCGTTTAGTTTTCTTGGAAATATCAACTTATTACGGTCAAACATTTGATGGTCTTAAGTTTCATTCTAAGAAACGTGCAACAGGAACATTGCAATTAGAGGTCAGTATTCTTGAAGACAAAATACCGAACCAATTAGAGTTTTTCACCTTTATTAGTTACGTTTTTAACTATGGGTTTTTAAAAAATCAATTCCATGAAGACTTAACCCTTTTAACCAAAGCAACAAAGTTTGCCAGTTAAAAGTTAGATCCATTTTAAATCTTAGATTTAGGTATATACTAAAAATAATTTTTAAATATTTAAACTTTCAATGTGGCTTTATAATCAAATAAAGCCATATTGATTTAGAAACAAGTTAGATATTTCTGAATTAAAAGTGTGGCGAAAGTATCAGTTTTATAAGTCAAACAGTCTGCAGTCTTTTAAGTAACTGTTGTAACGAAATAGTCATAACTGAGTCGCTGTACATTTGATGTGTATGCCCTTTTATTAATCCCATTGGAGATGATCGAATGCAAAAACCATTGCATGAAAATCTTGAAAACTTTCTGCCTTACTTGAAAAGTGAACTCGCTGCCAAAGGTATTTTAAGTGCGTCACTCAAAACCATCTTTTTGAACTACATTGATCAGATCACAAAAGAGAATAGATTCGTCAGCCATACCAATACGACCGATCGACAAATTGTATATATAGAACGTGGCGATGATGCATTGATGTTGCGCTTTAAATATTTTGTTGAAAATAATGAGTACTTAGAAGTTGAGTTAATCATCACGGATACTCATGTAAAGTTGGTTTATGCTGAATCACCAGAATTACACTTGCTTTATGATGATGAAACACCAATTTGCTTAGATGCTGGCCAGTTAATCAAGTGTACCAATGACTATGGAACATCACTTGCTACTTTAATTAGCGCCCTATTCCAATGTTTACTCAGTGATGATCCACAAAAAAATATCCAAGACGTACTTAATCAAACTAATCTTTTTGACAAAGTTTCAGATGAAAATGCCGAATTAAACAAGGGTTCACATGATTTCGATAACCGACAAAATCAAGCAAATATCTGGGTTTTCTGATTCAGATTCAGAAGTTGTTAAGGATAGTGTTTTATCCTTATCTACTGCTTTGTGGATCATGAATATACTCATGTCTACAAATTTTGTTATTGGTTTAACCAAGAGAGATCAGAAGCTTTTTGATAATGCCAAAGAAACACTGATTACTGAAATGAAGCGGTTAAATTACAATCTTAGCGATTATAAAGTACTCCCTGTTTCAAAAAAGAATGAACCGCTTTTGCTTCAAATTAAACTTGAACAAAAATCAGATCGGATCATAGATTTAGTCAATGCCAATTTAAAGGATTTATCCAAAGACGAGTCCATGGTTATTGAAGTTCTTTATGCAAATTTAATGAATAGTAATAGTGGTGTTTGCATCACTATAAGCGATATTCATGATAAAACAGCGCTTCAAGTCAGTGAGATTCTTACTGACATTTCAAAAGAATTAAAGGTATCTACTTTATCCGATGTTCTTGATATTTATGCACGACCAATTGAACATAATAATGCCAAGGTGAGCTTTACCCTGGTGAACCCATGGGCATTATCAACCGATAGAAAAAAGACTCTTTGCATTGCTGCACCCATATTCAATGAATACAACAGTCCATTTAAATTAATTGCACTTCTTCAAAATATCATTTATCTAATTAATCAGAAGTGTACTAAAGAGACGGACCTTCTATTCGATTCCATTAACCTACCAAAATTTCAAAATAGACTTTTTGGCCAAAGCTTTTTTTATATTAATTAGGACTAACCATGAAAAACCAAACACGCCCATTTACTGTAGTGTTGTTGGCTCCTATTGCAGAACAACCTATTCATGCTTTAGTTGCGCCATCAGGTGATTCAATTCTGTTATCACAAGATACGAAAGTCTCTACTCTCGCAAATTGTCCAGATATGATCGAATCTGAGTTCGGTACATATGATGAATTTCTTATCGAACATCGCGATCAATTTATGCTGTTTAACCAAGTCGCATCTGATTTAGATCCTGATCTAATTTTTCCTAAAGTGCATTCAGACCTACTTGAAGATAGCTTATGTATTATTCGTTCTATTTTCGCTTTTGAACGTTTCAAATTAGAAGAAGAACAAAAGAATGCTACTCGTAAAGAGCCTAAAGAAATTAATCAAGAATATTTAATGAAACGTGCGATAGACCAGGCAATGACTTTAGAGCAAGATGTTTCTGACCTTTCATCAAATGTAGAGCGCTTACAAAGCCCCATGTCTTAAACTCCATTAAATATATTTAAAATTAACTTTAAACCCTCTCTTAAAACTTATATGCTTATTAGTAATAGTTTAAGGGTGTGGTTTAAAGTATTTTTAGATGGATACAAATTTAGTTTTTTTCGATGACTTTAACGCTACTTCTAACACCTCTTCTGGTGAAAATCACCGTTCTTTAAATAACGTACTATTCTTCTTTCTCAACTATCATAAAGGTACGTTTTTAGCTGATACGATATTTTTTGATACCCACTATCAAACAATTGACAACCGTAATATTGTCGGGGTTTTGCCTGTTCTTTTTAGTATCTGCCAGATTGACCGTTCAGAAGGTCACACCGGGCAAATAGTCGATATTCAACAGGATCTAAATAACGTAGATGAAGATGATTATGAACCTGTAATTGATATAGATGATACGCAAACATTTAACTTGTTCTACCACTTCCTTAAACCATCCAATGATGCACCTGTAAAACCACACCTTAATAAACTAAAAGTATTACCAGACAACTTAATCGATTCGATTAAACACCATGAGCTTTTAAATTACATTCTTGCTCTCATTGAGAATAAGATCTGGACCGATTCTGATGTATTTAAGTATGAGTACAAAAATAGGTTTTTGTTTTGCGTTTTTATCTATTTGTCCAAGACCGTAGATCTAAGTTTTAATAGCTCTCACGCTTCTTTCACGAGCTGGCTTGAACTGCGTAACCTATCTTGGTTTGGTGCTAATGAAGTTGATACCAGTAACTTTGCAACATTAGAGCTTTATATACATGCCCTATCCTACACGCTTAAACTGGCAAACCATATTGTAAAAGCAATCATCAATAATAATGTGACGCCGTTTAAAGTTGCACCGCAAGAAGAATTGTTTTACTTTTTTGCTGAACGTACAGACGCACGTTCTCCTAATGAAGAGACTACACCGCCGTATACGCCAGCGGAAGATGATGAAACTTTTTCCACTGAACTTTCTAGTGCTCCAGTACCAGCACCGTCAAATAAGGAAACACCAAAAGTAACCGATGCTTATTTATTGGTTGGTGCGGATCTTGAGGATTCTGAGTCCACAACATCAGAAAAGAATGTGATTACTCAAGACTTCAACTACCAAGCACGTTTAAATGAATTATATGAGCTGTCAAAATTCATCAAAGATGAAATTATAGATGCTCCAATCATTTCTATTAATCAAGCGTGGAATATAGTGCAAGATAAATGGAAGTTTTATCTCGATACTTTTTCAAGTAGCTACTTCAATATGAATGATTTTGAGAAGACGGCTATTCTTAAACAATTGAAATCACTCAAAGCCAGTATTTTTATGAACTGGTTTGATATTAAGTCGGGTGCTGGCCAGCAAGTATTTATTGATCTAGTGTCATACGACACGTTTAAGATTGAGTTTCTTTCTTCTGAAGCTAAGATGATCCAAACTTACATGAAGAACCGTATTAAAAATCAGATGTATTTTGAAACTACGGCGCCACAACCAAAGTTTTTGAGAAATCTAAACAACTTATTTAATGAACGTGTCGATACGCAAAAAATTAAAGACATAGAAAACACTGAACTTTTGTTGAAGGTGAATGGCATTCTTGACGGTGTTACCAAAGATCTCATTGACAATATCAATCTGCATTTATCAAATGACATTTATCTTGTGAACTACTTTTCTAATGTAGATAAGGAACTGGAACCGCCCAAATATCACTTATTAGATATTTTGCTTCGTACTTCAGTGCTTAACCTTATCTATGTTTGTCCTACAGCATCACTCAATGCAACCAAGGATCTTCTAAATGCAATCACTGATCCTGAAATTGAGGTTTCAGCTTTTGACACATTCGACCGCAAACAATATCAAAATCAAATTGTAAAAGAACTCGCATGTTCATTCCGTCAGCGCATAGATCCATCTGAACTTTTGAAGCTAGATATTACGTAGATATAAAAAATGCCCATCATTCGGGCATTTTCTTTTTAATGGTTAGGCTTACCAAGGTCTAGGCTCTGGTGGGCGTGATGTGTATTCATTATCCATATTGTTTTCAGATTCATTGTCTTGGTCCAATTCTGGATCTGTTTGTTTGTAGCGGTTTTGGTAATCTTGCTGCTCAATTAAATCTTCTAGAGCCATTTCTTTAAAGTGACCAACAAGTAATGAACGTGTTTCTTCTTGGTATTCTGGTTCTTGCGCTAATTGACGTCCAATTTCATTCGGTAGTTTATTGTCGTAGATATATTTTAGGTTGGTTCGTTGTGTTTGTAGTGTAGGTTGTGGGTTAAACTCGTCAGTAAGGGAAACTACTTTAGCTTCACTAAAACTAGTGCCACAATTAAAAACGGCTCTGGTCGCGTCTTGAAGTATATCTTCTTCGTTCTGTATGTTTTCCATTTGGCTTAAACCCTTTATTAAAGTCAGAATCTTAAAATTAAGAGATGTATTAAGATACCCAATTATACTTCAATAAATTTTCAATTTGTACCTTTAACGCTTCTTGCTCTAATCTGTCTAAACCTATTGTTGCGATGTTCTCTAAAAACTTGTCTTTATACTCGTTGTAACTTTCTATATCGTCTTTTTTAATGGTTTTGTCTAGATTTAACGTAAGCATGAGGTTTAATACTTTTAATATTTTTAGGTTCTTCCGTTTTTTGAGAACTTCAATAGGATCTAATTCAAAAGTATTTATTTTATCTAGTTTTTCTTTATAAGTTATTGCCATTAAAGGATTTATGCTTTGGTTGAGTATGTAGGATAACTCTAAAACAGTTATATCTTTCCCCATATCTTTAGATACAGATTTCTTAATTTCCGACAGTAAAATTAAGTGAGATGTAAACTTTGCTTTATCCATAATAGTCTCTTGTATTTAAACTAAATCTTTAAAACAATTAGCAAGTCATGTTTAAACTTTCTGTATATACCAATAACAGTTTTGTGGTACATTATTGCTAATTTAAAAACCATTGTTATTTGTAATAAAATGGTTTTAATGATTCTTTGGTTAAAAGGTATTAAGCCTTTTAGTTAAACGTCTAACTTGTAATTTATAACACTTTGCTTTTAGTCGTCTTAAGTAAGCGATGTATAAGAAGCATTAAGAAAAACGGTGAGTTAGCTATGAGTTTATTTTGTCAATCGACAAATCCGAATTGTGATGGCGACCAAGCCGTTACTCTTCTCTCATCTATCTTTGGACACGACTTCATCAATGCGTTTATCAATGCGTCTGGACCAGCCTCGACAGTACCATCATCAGGTTTACTCACTAATATATTATTAGGCGGTGTAGCTAGTGTGGCAATGTCGTTGGTTTTGGTTTTTGCGATCGGTATTGGTTTAACAGCACTTTTGAAAAGCGCCCAGGACGGTGAAGCTTTCGGGAAAGATTCAAAAGTCACTACGATGTTTTCCCGAATATTATATTCGATTATTTTACTTTTACCTACGGCGTCCGGCTACTGTTTCATTCAAGTAGTCGTGCTAGGTATGGTGCTATGGTCAAATAATGTATCCAATACAATTAATAATAGAACGTTAGGCGAATCCTTAATGGCTTCGGCTAGTTTGTCAGATACGCACGATCATCAGCGTGACATCTTTGGATTTAGGAAAAATGCGCCTGTTATGCTTCGCCAGTTGCATTGTATTAACGTTCTAAACCAAGAGTTTTATACTCTACCGCCAGCATTCGGGCGCTATTTTAGTGATGGTGCTTATGGGGCGAATGCTAATCCTGGTGTTAGCATGACTGCAGTAGAGAAAAAGCAAAACTACATTGATAAAACCGCTAAAACTGCAAGTAACTGGACATCTGTTACTTATAACTTCGCTTACGCTGACAGCCGTTTAGAAGTTGGGGGCAAAAAAGAGCCGATCTGTGGCGGTGCTTCAATGAACGTTGTTAATCCAGCTGCGGTTAATGCTGAGTTAATGGACATTCCTGTTTATAAACTTCGCCAATCAGATCAAAACAAGATCAACGTTGCTTTGGCAAATGTTCAAGCTAAGTTACAACAAGAAAAGAACAATCTATATCGTCAATTCTTTATCGATTTAGAAAAGTGGTATATCGCATATCAAGTAAGCCCTAATGCCACTGAACAGGAAGGAACATTCCCGATTAGTAAAGCTGCTATGGATGCTTTCAATGCGCTAGTTGATAATTATGTGAATAAGAGTCATACCGTAACGAATAATGTTCTGACTTCTGAAAATGGCTATACTGCGGTTCAAACTGTTGTTAATACGCTAAATCAGCGCGGTTGGATGATGACGCCTGAAGCTCGTATTAAAGTAGGTCAATATCGCGCTATTGTTGAGAAGTATATTACTGAACCTTTGTGGACGTTCAGCCCTCCTACACTGAATTCAGCAATCATGAGCAACTCAAAAGGTGAAGCAATTTATAACACCGTTTATGTTGCAATGGATAATGCTGTTGGTAGCATTACATCCAACAATAATTGGGTGGCAAACGGCGATATTGCCGACTCTACCAACTTAATATCAATGTCTACCGATGGTGGTGACTCAAACAAAGTATCCAACATCGATCAAAAGTTTTCGGCATATGGTTCTGCTTGGGCAACAAACATTACTAAATCATTGGTAATGGGTGTATTGGTCGGTGAAAAAGGCGATGCGGAATTATTAAATAATAATTCGTCAAGCTCAAATATCAGCCCTACTACATTGCACCGCAATACGAATGTTATCCGTAATATTCAAGATACTGGTGAAGCAATCTTAGTCTATAAAGCTGTGGCTCAAGGTACTGTTGTCGGCATGAAATTAGTCGTGCTTACTGCTCGTTCTGGTTCTGCTCTTGTTCAATGGGTACCAGGGCTTAAGGGCGTAACTGAAGAAGGCACCAACGCTTTAGAATATGCCGTTGAAAATATCTTTGCTCCTATCCTTGGTCAGCTAGTAACGTATTTGACGATTCTTGGTGTGTGGATGGCGGTTGTTATTCCATATATGCCAATGATCTTCTTTGGTCTAGCTTGTGTAGGTTGGATCATCCATATCCTATACGCTGTGTGTGGTTTGCCTTTATGGGCGCTAATGCACATGATCCCTGAGCGTACTTTTGTCGGTAGCCAAACACAAGGTTATGTCACGGTATTAACGTTGTTCATGCGACCAATATTTATCATTGTTGGTTTCTGGATGGCTGAAATTATTATCGGGCCAGCTCTTGTTACGCTTACTGATATGTTCTTTAGCTACCAAGGTGCAATGAGCATCGCTTATTCATCTAATACGTTTACAGTTATCTTTACTGAGCTGATTACGTTTATCTGGAAGTTCTTCTTATATCTATTCTTGATGACTTCAGCGATCTACCTGATTTACGGGTTGGTATTTAGTGTTGCTGACCAAGTACAACAATGGATTGGTTCTGGATTGAATGGCGGTCAGTGGGGTGAAACAAACTCAAAAGAAGCTATTCAAAAGTTTGGTGGCGCTGCAAGTACGTTGTCTGGTCCATCTCCAGCATCTCGCCGTCCTTTACCGCCTGGTAGACGTCCTGATGGTGGTAAGGGTGGTCCAAATAATCCGAAAGGTGGTGGTGGTGGCAATGGTGGTACAGGTGGTAATACATTAGGCGGTACTGGTAGTACGACTGCATATAGCCCTGTAAACATGCCAGCTAGATCCGCTTCTTTTGGCGCTGCAACTGGTGGTACAGGTGGTATTACTCCAAGTGGTGTCACTGGTGGTACGGGTGGTAGAACTGGTCTTGGTGCTAAACCAACATCACCTACCCCAAGCCAAGGTCAATCTACATTCGGTATGGGTGCTACAAGTGTAAGTGGTACAAATAATACGCCTACTACTGGTGGTGGTCTATATGGTGCAAATGCTTACGGAAAAACAGCTTCTACGTTTAATCGTGGTGTAGCTAAAGCATCAGCATCTAAGACTGGTTCTACTTTCGGTAGTGTGAATGTTGCAAGTGGTACTGGCTATACGTATGGTACTGGTTCGACTCCTAATGCACGTTTTGGTGCTAGTTCTAGTGCAACCAAGAAATCTAATATTTCTGGCCGTAGCACTATGACTAATCGTGTGCGTTCAGGTTTAAGTTCAACTCTGTCTAAGTTTAAAGGTAAACCTTAAAATCTAGACAATAAAAAATGGTGCTTTATAAGCACCATTTTTTTTATCAAAATATTCATAATTAAAAGTTGATTTTCTGAATGTTGTTTTTGTTTGTAGAGTTAAAAATAAATCTACGAACGCCGATATTAACAAGTTGCTGTTGATCTTTCTCTAGCTGACCAACTGCATGACTGTAAGCACGGTTCAAATTGTTATATGAACGGTTTTGCACAAGTAAGTCAAAGTTGTTGATACGCTCTTCTTCTAACTCAATTTGCTTGTTATTAAGCTCGATGTCTTTTGCTTTCATTTGGGCGCAAACATTGTTGTACTTGTTCGCCAGCTCATTGTGCTTGCTTGTAACGTCATCAATGTGTGCGTTCGCTTCAGTAACCAATTCGTTGTACTGATTTGTAATACCTTTGATTCTGTTTTCTAGCATTTCAATGTGAGCTAACAAGGCATTTTCATTCTTCATGTGTACTTTGTTTTGGATTAAAAAGTCTAATCCCATTGAAGCACGGTCAATCGCTTGGTCGAAAGTAGCGCTTAAAACGTGTGCGTGATTTAACATATTTAGATACCTCACTACTTTTATTAAATTAAAATATTAAAACCATGTAACCTTATTCTTAAACCTATCAATAAGATTAACGCTATATGTATATACTATCTTAAAACAAAACCTAAAAACTTTTTTTAAAGTATAAAATAAGTATTTAATCGTATATACTTAATCCGTCCACTTAGCTATTAGGGACATTTAATAAGAAGTTAATTTATTTTAAGAACTTCCTTTAAGCCTGGCGATTCACTTATGAAATTTAAACCCTCATTTCAATTAAAGCCCTTGAGCTGTGGCATTAAAGTCGCAATTTTAGTGACTTGTTCGGCTTTTATTTATACCGCTAACGCCGATCCTATTTCTGAAAACGTAACCGCTACAAATGCTAATACGGCAAAAGTTCCTAACAACGCTCAAAAAATGATTTTCCATAAATATTCGATCATGCCGAATGATGGGCGCCGTAGTGCTGGTCGTTTTGGTGAATTTCGTTTGCGAGGGGGCGCTGCTGGTAGTCATAACGGTATTGATATTAGTCGTGCGAATCCTAATGACCTTACACTTAAAGCAATTGGTTCAGGTTCTATTGTCTCTTATGACACACGTTCATCTGGTGCAAGCAACCAATCAACCACTAACCCACTAATTATGCAGATGGATACTGGCGATCGAATCATGTATCGCCATACTGATCCATCGTATCAAAAAAAATATAACGCTTACCCTGGTCAACGTATTCAAGCTGGTCAAAACATCGCACACATGTCAAATAAAGGCTGTGGTTCATGTGCCGTGCATTTGCACATTGAATATGGTGTAAAGGCAAAACGTGGGCTAGATGTTTGGCTGAATAAAAACTTAGATCAAGTTTTTAAAAATCCATCCATTGCACTTCAGCAACGCGTTAAAGGATCTGCGCCATATGTGGGTAGTTCTGAATATAAGTTAACAGATCCTACGCCATATTTACCTCAAGACGTTGTGATTAGTGTCTCGCCACAAGGACAAGCATTAGAAAACAAATACACACCGTACTTGGGTAACACCATTAGGACTCAATGGAATGCCTTATATTCATCATCAACAGGAATCACCCTCCCCGTTTCTTCATCGGTAGATGGCATTGCAGTAAAACAAGGCAAAAAGCTTCCAGCACTTGCATTTAGTGGCGATGTTTCGATGGATGCTTATGGATCTGCACAAGTGCAAGTCGCTCAAATGATTGCTGACGGTACTATCTCACCTGAAGCAGCTGCAAGCGGTACCATTTATGCAAATGATGTTGCTCAATATGCACCGCCTAGAACTATTTTTGGTGGTACGGCTGATGATGTGGGTTTTGATATTGGTGCACTTAATTCTACGCCAGCAGAATTAATTGAAAACATTGGTACTGGACGTTATGGCAACTCTAAATGGTTTAATGAATTAGCAACTATGTCGATGATGGGGCTTTTGATTGAAAAGCTAAACATTATCAATGCACAAAACTATTTGACTAAAGAGATCCATAAACAAAATGAACGCTTAGAGGCTCTTTTGGCAGCTTATACAGCGTCAGAAACTCAACGCTATTCTGGCCGTGTAGATGAACTTTATACGAAAGCTGAACAACCAACTGTTATTCCTGAAGTAGCAGTAGTTGAAATGAAACAGCTTTTTGAGGAAGGTGGAAACGGGCAAGTTTATTCAGATGCACAAATCTTAAAAGGTGGACAAGGTACTCCAGATCGTAAATGTGGTTGGGGTATACCAGGTGCTTTTGGTGCGGTTAAAGATGGTATTAAACGTGTTTCTTTAAAACATGGTTATAACCCTAATGACGTTGCAGCTATTCTTGGTTTTGAATCTGCCGGTTTTAATCTTAAAATTGACAACAACGCTGGTGCATATGGTTTAAGTCAATGGACTAAAATTGGTATAACAGATATTAATGCTTCAGATTTAACAGCGAGAGGAATACCAGCTTCAATTAAATCAAACCCTAAGCAAATCACTACACTGAGTGCTCAACAACAAGTCGAATTATTAGATTTATATCTTGCAGTAAAAGCACGACAACGTAAAAGCGACTATAATAATAAAACAATAGCTGGGTTTTATGCTCTAGTTTTAGGTGGACCATATAAAAGCCCTAGTCGTGAATATAATGCGAACAGAAACCTCGATAGAAACCCTCGAGATGGTGTTGTGACTTTAGCTGAAGCCGTTACATTTGAAGGTATTGTTATGCGTTTATGCCCTTACTATTCTGAATACCCTTAATAGAGCAATTAAAGGAAATATTATGAAAAACAGATTTTTGTCTTTATTGGGTTTTAGCCTTTTAGCATGTGCATCTTTTAATGCTAGTGCTAATACTAGCTCAGACTCTATTCGTGCTGAACTTGAAAAACTGCGCTTAGTAAACGTTAAATGTGCTGCGGTTTCTAACGATCCATTTGATGCAAAACACCTAAATTGCTATACAAATGTTTATAACCGCGCAAGTCAGCTTGGTAGCCTTGCTTCTAAATATATTAATAATGAAGAAGCTCCGCGTGTTCTAGCTGATCACAATCGAAACTTTACTCAGTTACTTGCTAACTGCGATCAGTTATACGCTGGCCAGACTGCAAAGTACAAAACACTAAGCATGCAATGTAAAGCGACCAATAAATTAGGTTGGGCAATGTTTATTCCGGCATTAATGAAGTAATAAAGGATCAGGTTATGAAAAAGTTTTTAAGTTTAGCTTTGTTATGTGCTGCTACCATTATTACGTCATCTGCCAACGCTGGTTATAAGACCAAAGCTGAAGCTATTCAAGCTTATAACAAGGTACAAGCTGAGTATCAAAAATGCGTGTTTAATTATAATGAAGCGCGTGATTCTGAGTACGGTTCACCAGAACTTAAGTGCAATACACCATACAACCAATCATTAACACGTTTCATCAAAGACGTTCGTGCGGAAAGTCAAAAGAATGCTGCAGCTTGGCAAGCAATCAATACACAACATATTAAATTTAGCCAAAACTGTGATAGTCAAACTATGGTGAGCTCATACAATCCATCGTTTTTTATTCGTCAATCTTTTATGTGTGAATCCTCTGCTTTTACATCTTTAGCACAAGTGGCAATCGACCTTTCTTATTAATTTCAAAACATAAAAAGGGCATCTATAAGATGCCCTTTTTTGTCGTTTGGTTTTAGACTTTTTCTATAATTGTTTCGGTATCTGGTGTTTCAACTTCAAACCCAAAGTGAAGATTACCGTATTCAATTGCTTCTTCTACCCAATGCAAGCCCATGTTTTGCTCATTTCCTACTTTGCTTGAATCATAAGCCTCAAGGGGCATCACCCTCTTAATATCATTTTCGATGAAAAAATATGTATAACAGTGAGGGTGCACATATATTCCATCAAAATAAAATGGAATTAAATATCTCCCCTTTAATTCCTTAAACTGCTCAATTGTATGTTTACTTGAAGCAATTCCACCGCCTGAATCTATGACAATGCTTCTAAAAGATCCTGAAGGAATATCAACGATAGCCAGGCCATCGAACGTTTCTACACCATTTAATATCTCTTTAGTTTTGAGATAAACACCTGGTTCAAAATGGCGTTGCTTGAAATTAAAATCTTCCGTGAAACTAAAGATTGACTTTGTTTCCTTTTCAATTAGATGAAACATTTCAAGAAGTGGTGTGATTATATCTGCGACCTGTGAGCCCTTTTTCTTAACAAGCTCCATGATATACGGTTCGTGATGAAACTCTCCGCGAATATAACTAGCATTGTGACATGCCTGAAACACTCTATTTTGCAGAACTTCAACTTGATTAGGCATTTGAAATCTCCGTATTTTTTGAATTTAAGTGTTCCAATAAATCATTAATGCCATCTGTAAATAATATGTTTTTGGCTCGTGTTACGGTCACATACAACAGCCGTTTTTCATCTGCAGAAATCATTAGCTTTTTATCGAGAATTTTATAGTTAAAGCCTTTTGCGATTAGGACATTATCCCACTCTAAACCTTTACTCTTGTGTGATGTGCTAATGACCAAAGTGTTTTTTGGGTCAGTTTCATCATCAGCCATACTATTTTCTAACGCCCACTCAATCACTTGCCATGAGTATTGGTTTGTTAGATTCAGAAAGGTTTTTAATTCTGTAGTTGCCCCCTCCACTTCTCCAAACACTTGTATATGGTCCACAAGCTCTTGGTAGGAAGAAAAGTTTTGAAGCTCTTTACACGTTGGCCGTTTATTTGCTCTCAGTTGAAAAATCCCACTGAAAATATCTTTACTGCGCTTTCCATCAACCTCAAGACGTATTTTCTTTTCGCCATTAAGGTAGCCATGAAACTTAAAAAAGTATTCAAAAGCCGTAGCATTTGTTCTACAAATAATCGCGTTCAATGAAGATGGTGCATAACTTGATGTACTGAAAGTGGTAACTTTTGACGTTTTACTTGGTAAACCTTTTAACTGTCTGGTTTCACCAAAAAGTTTATTGAGAAGTAGATTAGCTATATCTGCAACTGCATTACCAAACCGAAACGACTGTTCTAAGTACAATGCTTCAAGATCTAGGTTCTGTAAAATATCTTTCGCACCCCTAAAGCCATATATGCTTTGGTATGGATCTCCAACAAAAATAACTTTTGCTTTTTGACGTTTGAGTACGTCTAGTATTAATTGGTCACTATCTTGGCTTTCATCTACCATCACGTAATCAAAATCAAGTTGTGGTTTTTGCAGTACCCACCACTTGAGATAGTAATCGTGTGTAATACCATAATCACCGTTTGGATCAACTACATCATTCCAGATCATTTTCGCAATTGAAGTGATTTTATCTTCAAGAACGTCATTGCGCTTAATTGATGTTTGTTCTTTTAAAGCTATGTAAGCATGATCATTGGTAACAGTCTGATCCACTGTCATACAAAAATAACGTAATGTATTAAGGATAATCAGCGCTAATGTTAGATCGGTGAGTTGTCGGTTTTTCCCGTTGTACTGAAATCGAATGTTTTCAAGCTTAAACTTTTGAACAATATCTTTAGGAAGTAACGTAGGTTTGTTAATCTTATTTTTCAGCCAACCAGGTATATTTCTGTAAGCTAGAGAATGGAATGTAGAACATGTGACTGAATTCAGCCCATATTCAGCGAATTTTTGATTAGCTTCATCTGCCATCTTTTTATTAAATGATAGATATAGTCCAAGCTTACCTAGTTGTTGCAAAGCACTACTACAATGGATCAATGTCGTAGTCTTACCAGTACCAGCAAAAGCAATCAATTTAAAACTGGTTTTTAGTCGTGTTGCTTTATCAATTGCTCGTTGCTGTTCACTGGTAGGTTTTTGAGTAATTTTCTTCACAACCATTGCTTAATTTCGTGCTAAAAAAGAACTTGGTTTTTTGTTTTTCATTACAAGCACATCGCTTTCAACAATTTGCATCTGGCTTGCTAAAAAGTTAACTTGTTGCTTCAGTTCGTTTATATCGCTTTTTAGTTCAACTACTTGCACTTGCATCTCAAGGTTTGAATATTTGAGCTTGTTATTCTCAGTTTCTTTCTCTTTTAGTGCTGCCTGTAATCTTTTGATTTCCTGTTGGCTCTCTATGTTAGCCACATTAATATTGCTCTTGCTTTGAATATTTTGTGCTTGAGAAGATGTACTCTCAATTGCAACAGGTGTTGGCTTTGGTTGTACTGTGCCATTATATTTGGTTGTCTCTGAGATCTTATCCCATAGTGAATATGTGCGTAATGGCGCTGGTATATTTTGATTTGGTGTTGAAAAACTGGTGCGTAAAGCATTTGCACTGTCTTTAGATACAATGTCTCCAGAACTATTAATTTCAGTAAAGCCAGCATAAGCAAGTGAAACAACTGTTGAAACTGCTATTGCACCAATTACCTTAAAATAGTTTGATTTCTTCATTAGAATGCCCCTTTCAAGCGCTTATTTTTTGCCGTTTGATTTGATGATTTTCGAGTGATTGTGTTGTTTTCTAAATTGATAGAAACACCTACATTCATGACCTGATTTTTCTGTGGGTTGTATTGAATAAAGACCAGTTCTTTTGCATATTTCTTTGCGTGTGTTAAACGTTCAGCATGAATTTCATCAAGATTAAATCTGATTTGCATTCGCGATATATACAGCTTGAATAACTGATCATTTACTTCAGCTAAATTTAAAACTAAGCCTTTTTCATCTATAGAAGCAGACTCGAAAGTTAAATCATTTAAAAACCAATTTTCGGGTTGTATTAGTAAATAAAACTTTTCAACTTCGCTTGTGATTGCATATGAAAAACAAAACTCATTCACCTGATAGGTGCTTAAGCAAATGGTTTCATTGTTATAGCCACGTTTCATGTTTCGGTCATATGAGCTCAACCACCAAACTAAATAGTGTCGTGCTTCCAACTCTTTAACGGTTATTTGTGCTATTTCTGAGGCCTTTAGCTGTAATGCTTCAAGGTTTTCTATTCGTCTAGCTCTCATAGATATTTCACCTTATTTTTCTTGAAAGCATGAGTTATCAAAAGCCATTGAGTTAGGATCTAACCCCATGTTTTTAAGAGCCAAGGCTTTACCGTCAAGTTCAGGGTTATCAGATGTGCTTAGTTGTTGCGAACTTGTTTCTGAAGATGCATTTTTCTCATTAGTACCTGAACCTAAAAAGTAACCGCCTCCAGCAAAAACAACTACTGCAGCTACAATGCCCATAGCTGGCCAAGACGTTTTAAAACTAGAGAATCTATCTGCTAAAGATAAGCTGTATTTTTCTTCATTAGAACGTATAGGGCTGTCTGTAACATCAGCCTTATATTCATTTAGAGCTTGATGCCAAACTTCCTTTATGTAGCTCTGAAGTTCATATGTACTGAAACGAACCTTGCTTTTGTTTAAGTAATAGCATGGCTCACTTATAAGAATTTCTGTGTTTTCGTCAGACTTTAAGAAAACTTGTCCTCTAAACAAATTATTCTCGACCTGATCAAATCCTTTGATCGTTAATAGTAGATCCGTGGCCTTTGCATCTATATTGAAGATGCTCACCTGGCGATTTCTATCCGTATCTCCAGAAAGGTCAGAATCTAAAAACATAGACTCATTGTTTATCTTAGAGAAATAAGGTGAAAAGTTTCCGACAATCGATTGGAAAGCTTTCAATTGAGTTTTGTTCATCTCAATTCCCTCTTATTTGAAAATATAGTCAAGAGTGGCTGTTTCTGAAGTTCCTCTACGAGCTTCAACTTTTCCAGTCTTTTTATTTACAAAGATAGCAACTGGTACACCAGCAGTTAGTGGCTGTGGCTTTTGTCCAGCGCTACGAATTGCTTCTCGCTGTTCACGATCTTCTTTTGGCATTGCAACAATATCTTCGTGATAGAAGAAGATAGATTGAAGAGCGCCTAAGTGTTTATCCAACTCAGCAAGTTCCTGTGGTGTAGGAATCACTTTAATTGAGTTAATTTCTTCATCTGTTCCATTAAAGGTTTTATTAATAGTATCTTCAGATGGTTTACGAAGAATTCCAGCTGCTAATTGTTTTCCGTTTTCACTTTGGTTTAGAACTAAAGCTGGAATCCATTTAATAGTTGCACCGCTTTTAACGTATGAGCGAGAAAGGTTGAATGTTTCGTGACAATATTTACAGCGTGGATCGTAAATGATGTAAACAGTGTTGTTATCATTCGCTTTCCCCTCTTTAAACCCTGAAAGCGTTTTTACAGCTTTAAAGACTGGATGATTGTATGCACTGGCCAAATTCCCAACGGAAGCTGTTGGTTGTCGTGCTGGTGTATTCATTTTTTTTGCAGTTAATTTAAGAGGCTCAGATATATTTTTTTTAGTAGCAGAATCCCAAGCTGTACCATGTAAGATGACTTTTTCATCGGATGTTGTAAAAAACACCGCATTTTTCCCATTAGGTGCCTCAAGAATCCAAGAAGTTAAACCTCCACTAAAGGGTTTAACTTCTTTTACTTTGCCCATTTTTTGCATCTTAGAAGTAAGGTCCTGAGATGGTGCAGCGTAAGTAGAGATTGTAATAATACTAATAGCGCAACTTGCTACTATTTTAGTGAAATTATTTAAAAGCATTTTAGAGTATTACCTTTTAAGCCATGTTTTAGCAGTATAGTTAAAATATGGTTTTAAAAAAATAGTTAAATAAAAAAGACCGGTGTTTTAATACCGGTCAATTATAACTTATAAGTTTAAGACTAAAACCCTTTTTGCTTGTTTTTTTGTATTTCATCCTGTGGTATTTCTACGCTCACCATATCAAAAACATGATCGTCACTATACTTAAAATCATCTTTATCATTGTTTTTAGAGTTATAAGATCCGTTGTTTAATTCCTTGTCCGTAAACTCTACTACTCGAATAATACTGTTCACATCTTCAGCAGCTTTTTGTCTAGCTTCAGTCATGGCAAAACTCAATAATTCGTATTCAAAACCAACAAGGCCAATGTTAAAGTCTGGCTCTTCTAATGGCTTCCCTAATTTCACCTCAATTAGATAATGCGAGATTGGACCTAAACCCTCACTAAACAAAGACGGTCTACCAATATTCTGTATGAATGCGTATGCAGTTCGATTGTATAGTTTTAACCAGCGTATATCTGTTGGTGGCATTACACCTAGTTGTCTTGCTGTTAATACAACCTCACACAAAATAGTTCTTACATATGCATGGTTTTTAAAAATCTTAGTAGCAACGGGATGTTTAATGTATTTGTGAATTCTTTTTCTAAGGAAATCAAAATTAAACCCTACAAGCTTACGATCGCCCTCAACATACTGATTTTCAATTGCAAACAATGGGTTGTTAGGTATATTTTTTGTGCAAATATCCCAATAGTAATTAATTAATGTTGTTGAATCTTTTTTGATTTTACGGAACTCTTCATCATCCATAGATTCATCGGTTGCACATGCTACTGGTAAATACAAAGCTAGCAAAATTGTATCAACATCGGATAAATACGATAATTCATCGGGTGATGTTTCTTTTGAATTATCAAGGGTTATCCAAAGATCCCCTAGTTGTTCACGTAAGACATTTAAAAACTTCTCTTCATCTATGATAGGTACTGTTTCACTTTTATCATTATATTCTTTCGTTACTCCGTTGATTGTAATGTTCACAAGGCGCTCTTTAGTTCCTGTAATTAACTCATGCCTATTTGCAAACTCATAAGTTGAATCTAGCGCTTTAAAATGACCATTGTTCGTATCATATTTTGACAAGTCTAATGGACCAAAAACCTGTAAGTGTCTTTGGTTTGGAATTTGTTCCTCTATGAACTCTTCTAGGTTCATGCTTTTGATAAAGCCCCGTGCTGGATGCTCGCTGTTGAAGCGGTCATAAGCTTTCTTTATCCAAGGTGTTGCCAGCAAAAATATTAATAAATTCCATGCTTGACTGGCTTTTGAAATTTGAAAAATAGTGACTTCGCTAAACTTATTTTGACAAAATAATGGAAGCCAATTGTTTGTTGGTTTACATAGGTGTTCTGTTGAATACACCAACTCACTTAGTAAAGGCACGTAGTTAAGCCCGATAGCTTTGAATATGCTATGTATCCACCATAGAGGAATAATTAAAATGCCTTTTGTGTATACTAAAAACCCTACAATTTGAGGTTTATAAGCAAACCATACAGCCAAAAAAGCCACTAAAACCATAACAACAGTAAATATATAAATATGATTCTCATGTACAAGCTTATCTTTTGGATCTGCCATTTTATAGCCTATTAATATGTGTATTGTTGGGTATTATATAGTTAATATTGGTTTTAATCTAATTCCCCTTAAACCTTTTAAGGATTTTAAGTCTGGTTTTAAGCTCTTGACTAAAGTGGCATTTAATACCTTTTAAAGCTTAAATCAGGTCAATCTCAACACTAAGCCAGTATTCTTGGTCAAATACTAAAAAGAATGAATAAGAAGCCCTCCCCTACTAGACATTTAAGTGGATTAACCGCCTATATAATAAATTTCTCTATAAATATTGTTGGTAGTCTTTTTATTGAATAGGGCACTCCCCTACTCAGCTAATATAGATCATTTTCAGTTGTGCATTTCACAACGTCTACTCATTTATTTAACTGTAAGTAGTAGTAAGCCCTCCCCTCTTCTTGGCAACTCCATTTTTATCAGTCTGATAATGAATAAATCAACGATTTAGAATCGAAAAACCGTTATCAGCCTGATAATGAAAAAACCACGCCAAGGGATCTAAAGCTGTTATCAGTCTGATAATGAAAAAAACCATGCCAAGGAATCTAAAGCTGTTATCAGTCTGATAATGAAAAAAACCACGCCAAGGGATCTAAAGCTGTTATCAGTCTGATAATGAAAAAAACCACGCCAAGGAATCTAAAGCTGTTATCAGTCTGATAATGAAAAAAACCACGCCAAGGGATCTAAAGCTGTTATCAGTCTGATAATGAAAAAATCCACGCCAAGGGATCTAAAGCTGTTATCAGTCTGATAATGAAAAAATCCACGATTAAAAATCGAAAGCTGTTGTCAGTCTGATAATGAAAAAATCCACGATTAAAAATCTAAAGCTGTTATCAGTCTGATAATGTAAAAAACCACGCCAAGGGATCTAAAGCTGTTATCAGTCTGATAATGAAAAAATCCACGCCAAGGAATCTAAAGCTGTTATCAGTCTGATAATGAAAAACACATAAGATATGGACACATGTTAGGCATATAGATTGAAAAAGTTGAAATATATTAAAAATAAAGTGAAAAAGTATTTTAAATATTTTTCAAATATTGTATTGTTTGACTTTACTTGAAAGGTGATTGAAAAATGGAAAAGAACTCAGGAAAAACTTATATTTGTACAAGCATCCACTTTAAAGGTGGTGTGGGCAAAACAACATCTACGGTGAATTGTGCTGCTAAGCTTGGAAAATTAGGTTATACGGTTTTAGTAATCGACTTAGATAGCCAACGTAATGCAACAAAACATATTTCAAATGTTCCAGATATTAACGATATAGATGGCACTCTAAAAGATATTTTTGAAAACTATAAAACAATTAACATTCACGATGTTATACAAGGTCCAGATAAAACCAACTTTGAAAATGTGTCTTTGATTGCTTGTGCTAATAACATTCGTGATGTTGAAATCAATATTCAGCGTTCTAGTCCAGTTCCTAATGAAATTATTAGAAGTGTATTAAGAAAGATAAAAGGGGATTTCGACTTTATTTTGTTAGATTGTCCACCGCGAATGGAAACTCTAACTTTTAATGCTTTGTTAGCATCAAACAGTTTATTAATTCCATTACAGGGTGAATACAGTATTCAGGGTTTGGAAGATATACTTAACTCTATGGATGACTTAGAGACAAGCAATCCAGATTTAAAAATTCTATCGCCAGTACTAAACTTTTATAACAAGCGTAATACAGTGGATCTTACCTTGGCTGAAGATATTCGCAATGAATATGCTCAACCAAAATTGCAAGAAAAACTGGTAAATAAGGAATTAATCTGTATTCCAAATGCTACGGTTTTTAGTCAAGCATCATATGTTAAGTGTTCCGTATTTGATCTGGATGCTGGAAAAGAAACACCAGCAAAACAAGCAATTAATCAACTTGTAGATCTAATGGTTTCTGAATACAAAAAATTATAAGGTGCTGATATGAACTTTAAAGATAAAGTAAAAAGCATGAAAAAAACATCTGTTGCTAATGCAACAGGGAGTGATGCTCAAGTTACTGATGTAAAAGAAAATACAGCGACTCCAACCATAGAAGAGGGGAGTCTTAACCCACTAGCTAAGCGAGAAACAAAAAATATTGTTAGCGGATCTCATTTAGAATCAATCGACATTGATTTAATTGATCCATCACCTTATCAACCACGTATCATGAATAAACGTGTATATGAGAAGTTGCCAATTTTGGCTGCTGATATAGAAACTAATGGACAAATTAACCCGATTACAGTTCGACAGAAGGGTAATCGTTACGAGTTAATTGCTGGTGAGAGACGTTTTAGAGCAATTAAAGAGATTTTAAAGCTCAAGAGAATTACTGCTTTAGTTAAAACATCTATGAATGATGATAAAGCTGCTATAACAGCTTTATTGGATAATACTGCTAGACAAAATCTTTCAGATTTTGAAAGCATATTAAAAATCAAGCAATTATGTGAAGAGTTTGGTTATCCTTTTGAAAGTTATGAATTTGTTACTGAAAAATTTGCGATTGATAAGTCGAAGTATTTCCGTCTCAAATATATTCTAGACTTACCTGAGTTCATTTTGGACTCTTTGAACGAAGATCCTGAGCTAATTTCTGGATATATTGCTCAAGAAGTGAATACCGCAATAAATAAAGCTTTAGAAACTAAAACTGAAAAAGCAATTTTCGACTTGTTAAGACCAGAATGGGATAAATACGTTGAAGAATTTAAATCCACGGGCAAGCGTCATAAAGGATTTATAGCTATTTTGAGTGAAGAAGAAAAAGCAAATAAGGCGACTAAGCCTGAAAAAACTGAAGAAGCTACTACTGAAGAACAACCGAGTAAGATTAAATTCGATTTTAAGACAGATAAGGGCGTTAAATTTGGTTCTATGAGTTCTGAATGTGGTACCAAAGGTAAGAGTGTACTTAAGTTGCGAGTAGCCTTGGATGCAGATATTACAGAAGAGAAAGCTAGAAAAATTGAAGAGTTTTTTAAGAGCTTGAATGATTGAAGTTTCAAAACTTTGAATGAAAAAAACCGGCATTGCCGGTTTTTTTTATAATAGATCTGGATTAAAAGTCTGGTTAAGCCAATCCGAACTACTTGGATTGGTTACTGGTTTTGATTCAGATACGTTTTGACTTGGTTTAGCATTGTTAATTTCGGACGTTTCGGTATTTTGAGATGTTTCAACGGTAGGGGAGTGGTCCTGAATGTTTTTATGTTCAGTATGTTTAGCTTCCTTTATCTTAACTGCTTTTTGAACAGGAACCTCCTTGCTCTTGATAGAATTAGTTACGGGCTTTTTAGGTGATTGTTCAATTTGCTCCTTACTACTTTCTGGTATTTGTATGGATATATGATCAAGATACTTTTTTTCAAGATATTCAATATCGTACACATAGTAAGCAGTATTAAACTTGGTGTATGTTTCAACACAAGTACTTAAGCCAAACCTTAATAGGAAAGAATTGACAGAATATAGGCTTGCCATATCCTCATTAACTTCATACAACTTATAAAGGTATGAAAGCTCAATTAGAACCGCTATACCAGCATGTAAAACAGCAGTTATGTAATTTCTACGAAGCTTTCCTTGAGGATGTTTTTTAATTGAATTAAATAGTTTTTGATTTGCATTTTTATCTATTTTCATTCGTACAGGCTGTGCAAACGTCTCGTCTATTTCATTTTGCACTGGCGCATTTAGAAAAATCTTCTGCTTGTCAGTACAAAAGATAAATCCTAAATACAGCAGACTTAAACTAAAAGCGTTTAAGTCTAGACCTGGTAGATTTCTATTAACATTACTAATCACATCAAGATCTTCTCTTGTTAAGTGAATTAATTGATAGGATAGTTGTATGTAGTTTGAATCTGTCATTTGATTTCTGCGTACATTTTATACATGTATTTAGCTAACTTATATAAACCTTTAGCATTGGCGTACTCTGGTGATTCAGCGATTCTTACGTTCGGTAAGTCGTACTTTTCTTTAATCTCTTTTTCAAGAAAAGCTGCACCGCCTCCACAAAATAATACTAATGCTAAATCATCGCCTCCACCGATCTGTTTAGAGATAAAGTTATTTAATTCGATCATGAATTCGTTTTTAGCTTGCTGAATTAAACCTGTAATATCTTTGGCTTGAGATCCTATACCATAAGTTCCAGATTTTAGTGCGAAATCTAGCCAGTTAGCGTTAACTGTTTTATAGCCAGATTCAAGAATTAAGCTAGTGATTCGTTCATAGATGGTAAGAATACCAAGGTTACGTGATGTAGAACGATGGCCATCAAGCATGTTTCCTCCATCTAATGTGACTACAATATCAGTGGTTTTACCGCCAATATCGATTACAGCACATTCAGAACTTATTAAAAGATCACTATCTTCTGAACCGTTTCCGTGTACATCAATAATCTCATTAAAATAAGCTGTTTGAGCTTCACATTTAACAATATGTCTTTTAATGATATTAAGCGGTTTACCAGCTTTATGATCTTTTAAGTTGAAGCAAACATCACCATTGAGTAGAAAATTAGTTTTCATATCAATAAGTGGCATGTTTTTGGTTTTTTCAGGTGTGTAATAGCGACTAACAGGAAGTGAAGTAGCGATTGCAAACGCTCTACCATCATATGTTCCGATATGGTCAATATAGGCCTTAATTGCCTGGTGTATTAGTGCCTTGTTATATTCAGATGTCGGGTATTCGTCTGTTCTGGTATCCAGAGGAACACTACTATTGATCTTCTTACCAACTGTATAAAAGTTTTCATTTACTTTAACCACATAATAGTCAGTAGAATCCTCTTCGCCAGTGAGGACTTTTCCTGAATAAGCAATACTAGGAATAGTCAGTTTGATTTCATTTCCATCTTGATCTAGACCAGCATAAAGCTTTGTACCGCCATGTCCATCATCAATACCTAGAACAATATAACGTTCTTCAATCGCTGGTTTTTCATTTTGAGTATTTTTCATAAGTTTACCTTTCAATTTTTCAAGATTTACAACGAGTAACGTCTTCTACCGCGTCTAGTGTATTTATTGCCCCCAAAAACTAAGCGTCTAAGAGCAGAGGGGATATAGCTGTATTTGTATTTAAATACTTTTTCAATAACCAATGTTGCTACTATCAAGCCGATGAAAAGCATAAGTTTGAACAAGGAAAACTTAATAACAACAGCTAGAAAAGGTATAAACAAATATCCGTTTAAACCGCCCCATAGGATTAGATTTAATCTAAATTGCGACCAGTGTGCATATTGATCATCCATATTCGCCTCTTAATAAATCAGTTTGTAATAGTAGTCTTCATGCAAACGACCAGCTTTGAGTAGATCGTCAGCTTGTTTCCTGAAACTCTTACTGATGTTTGGATCTGAACCATCAGAATTAATCATTAACTCTCGAATAAACTTCTGTTGAGCATGAATATCATCAATTAAAAGCAATTCTTCTTTCAGTTGAGGTGATAAAATTAAGTGTTCCCTTACAGCAAATACCTTGCCGTTCACATCTTTAACAAGACGTTGAGCAATCAATGTATAAACTGAACCAATAATGTCAGCTGCAGCCTGAAGATGTTCTTCATGCTTAAAGCGCTTCAACATACGTGGAATAATTTTGTCTACGGTGGTTGCGTGAACCGTTGCAAAAACAGGGTGGCCAGTTAAAGAAAGTTCTAGAGCTGCAGAAATTGTTTCTTTATCTCGCAATTCACCGATTTCAACTGCAGCAGGACGTCTACGCATCGCCTCTCTATTTGCATCCGCAAAAGTCTCGAAGTTATTGGGGATTTCGCTTTGACTAACAATACTGTGTGTGCTTTCAATTGCGTCATACTCGTATTCGATAGGCTCGTTGTGAGTCAAAATATTTCCACGAATATGAGTATTATTTTCCAACACATAGCGAATATTTGAAGCTAGTGTTGTACTTTTACCAGAACCAGTGATTCCGCCAATGATGTAGCAACCATTGTGAGGTAGCGATCTTTTAATGAAATCTTCATCTAAACCCACTTTTGAAAAGTGAGGGGGAATGCCAGAAATTGTACGTAACGTTATCTGAAAAGAATCTCCAGATCCACGATACGAAGTTCGAGATACGTTCACACGAAAGTTATAACGAGTTTCCTTACCTGAAGCGTCTTTCTGCAGAATACGATATGCCTTATTAATAAACTTATTATTAATAAGGACTAAGTAGGCATTTTCATCAGCAATCGTTCTTAGGATGTGTAGAGCTTCATCACGATTGATAATACGGTGTGTTAACGAATATAACTCCAAGTCTTTCATCATTGTGATGGGGCGATCTGGACTAATGAAAATATCTGAAGCACCATGAGCTAATGCTTCATATAGAAGACTTTCAAATTCATCGCGACTTTTAAACCCTTGTTTCGGATCTTTGTATGTCGTTATGGCTGTTAATGTAGCCAAACCAAAACCACGGCTAGAATCGTAGTCTTTGCGAATGTCTTTGGTAGCTGTCAGAATCTTATTTTCAGATCCTTTAATCTTGTTAACATCAAATAATGCAGATTTTGCTTTTAATGTCGAAACCTTCATTTGCATTTAAAACTTCCAATTGAGTTAGCGAACTTAAGGTTCGCTAACAAGGTTAATTTTTGGAATTTGATAGCTAGGTGCAATTTGTTCAGGTTGGAGAATTGGTTTCCAAGTTTCAATATTTGAATTGAACTGCGGTAATTGTTGGATTTGAAGCAATTTCATATCAAGAGCAATAGTGTCTTGTGTAGAAGAAACAGCCAGTGATTGACTGCTAATTGCTGGCATTGATAACTTGCCCTCTAAAACAAACTTATGGAAAGTAACCATCCCCAAATAATCTCGTTTAAGACGATCTACTGCATCTTCAACAATATTTCGGCCCTCAACTAAACCCATTTCATAAGACTTAGCAGCAGTCTCTTTCCATATTTTTCGTTCTTGTTCGTTAGCTGGTAACATTTCTTTCGGAATGAAAGTCACGTAATCAACATTGCTATCAAGTGTAGGGAAAACAAGGTACTGACGCCAATCAGGTGCACGAGTACTGAAACGAGCTTGTTTCAAGATTTTATAAGTCTGCTTAGTCGTCTTGTACGACATGGCATTAGGTGTCTCAGTTACATCTTTTGATTCAATAATAACCGGGGGAACAACAACATCTTTGATCATGTAAGGTTTAAAGTTAAAGATTGTATCAAGGTTACGCTCTTGGCTTTTGATGACCTCACGAGCGTTGCTTAAATAAGTATTGATCCCTAACTTAATACCTTTTTGCTTAACTAATTCAAGCATGGCTTCATAACGAGCTTGCTGTTCAACATTACTAACATGAACTTCTAAAGAAGACTGGTTAGATGGGTTTAGTAGCTCTTGTAATGAAGCATTATTAGAGTAGTCCATAAAAACTCCAGATATGTATAAAAGGATTTAAAGGGTATTAGTTATAAGTCAATAAAATACTTTTATTTTGATGATCTAGAGTTATCGAAGCAGTATTTAAATATGCAGAAACATCGCGTAAAGCTTCTACACCAGTAAGACGCTTTTTATTAAAATTAACAATTGGAAGCTCATGAGTAGGACCAGCTTCTACAAAACGGTATCCGTATTGGCTAGAAATACTTTTAATTAAAGGTATTGGATCGCCTATGTAGTCGATATTTAAAAGGTCATGGTTGATGCTACCTTGTTTCTTCTGAACAGTTTGCATTTGAATTGCAGAAGAGTTCTTTAAGTTCTGTTGTGCAATTAAAGCCTCTTGAGATGCTTCAGATATAATAGATAAAGGGCTTGCTACGTTTAATTGCGTTACATCACGACTAGCACACCCAGACATCATTAAACCAATTACAAGAACGCTTAAAAGTTTTTTATTGTGCTTCATTTTTACTCCGGATTAAGTGGGTATAAAGACAAAATGATTTTAGTCTAAAAACTATTAAAATGCACTTTATTAATTATAAAAAATCCATTAAAAGGTATAAAGCCGACTTTTAGGCACTCGCTTAAACCTAATTTATAAGCTTTAACGTATATCTAAGGGCGTTCTTCAGGCAGTCGTACCTGGCCTAAACAAGACAAATCTGTAAAAAATACTCTTTTTAAGTGCATTGTCTGTCCAAAACAATGCTTTTTTTTAGTAGTACCTATCTGAAATGGAAATACAACGTACTTTTTTCAATCAATTATAGAGAGTAAATGAGCTCTTATAGTTTGCTAGACGTCTTTTATATTCCTTTATAGTCTTATTCTTTCTTTTTATTATCTTTTCTATTCTTTTTTGTTCTTTTTTTAGAATATAATTTATACAGAAAATAACAAAGTACATTTATTCTTTTTTTAATTAAAATATTATTAATACTGTAATTTATATTTTACAGTATAGAAGTATATTAATAAAGATGTTAATATGCTTTTTTTAATTAATATTAAAAATATTATTGGTGATAATGCAATTTATTTATAAGCCAGCTTCTTTAATATTAAATAAATTGATAAAAACTGTTTGAAGAAAAAATGCATCTTGGTATATACCATTCCTAATTTAAAAGTTTAAAGACATTAAAGCTGCTACTTATAAAAACCTATCTTATGGTTTAGTGCTGTGCATCTTAAATATAAAGATTTGACACCTTAAACACCAATTAAACTGCAATAATGATAGGCTTAGAGTCGTATTTTTCCCTAAAAATTTAAGGCATCGCAACTGGCAAAAGACTATTGAAACTATGCATATCAAGCACTTCACTGTAAAAAAGGACCACTGTGTTTTTATGATTTCTCAACTTCATTTTTTTGATTTTTCCACTGTACTAACAAGAGAGGAGTCAAAAAAGACATTCGCATTTATTGGGCTTAAAAGTGAAAAACATTTTGCTTAAAGTGAAAAACGTTTTAACGAGTACTTTTAGAAAGGTGTTTAACGTTGTAGTATGTGCTCATGTTTTGCATGTGGATAAAGGGTGGTAGTGGTGAGCAGTTTTGAGAATCCTAATAGCTATCCAAAGACATTAAAAGAATACACAAGTCGTATAGAAGATTTTCCGTATTCTACTAAGACCAAATATGATATTGAGCTTAAGCAAAAAATTGATAAACATTTAGATAGTTCAGAGCTAGATTTAAAAATGTTATATGAAAACATATATTCTGAATTTAAAACTAAATCTGAAAATGGTTATTACGCGGAATCTACATTTAGAACATATCGTGCATATTTAGTGTATGGAATCGGTCTAAAGCTTAATGAGCTAAATAATGGCTCTATTAATGATGAAGATATAGATGCTGGTTTTGATGAATATTTTTTAGAAGAATTATATTTAAGAATCATTAACACAAAATATACAGCTAATAAGGACAAACCTAAGCGTACTTCTGAGCTGAAAACAAAGTACTTTGAACGCACGTTTTACAACTACTTGGTAAGAGAATTCGAGCATAAGAACGAGAGTAACACCAGGGTTAGTGAGTTTGATCGGATGATGGTTGCTTTTGTTGATGCCAATCTTGTTGTTGGATTGCGTCCTGTTGAGTGGTTTTCCGTTTCATTCTGTTGTGCAGTAAAAGGACCAAAACTGATCATGATTGTGGAAAATGGCAAGGCTACACATGGTCGGGCTAATGGACTTAAAAGGTATTTAATACTTGATGACCTTAAACATGAAGATCAAGAAAAGATATACCTTTATTGGAACTTGCTAAATAGGTATGTGAGAAAGGTATCTAGTTTAAATAAAACTAGTGGCTATACCTTTGGATGGGATGAAAAACAGACTTTTATTAAAATACTGCAAGAGCGTTTACGTTTAAGTTATATCAATTACTTTAAGCTTAGAGGCAAGGTTTTAACTAATGAAGATCAACGACCTACTTTATACAGTACAAGGCATCAATGTATTGCAAATGCTAAGGTAAAGGGTATTGATAAGTTTGTGATAGCTGGTGCTTTTGGACATGCTGGTAAAGATACTGCTTCTAACTTTTATGGGCGAAAGTGGAGAGGCCATAGTGGTTTTAGTATAAAGCCTACTTTAGATTCTATTGAAAACGTTAATGGTAGCCATGAATTTGTTAAAACACTTTTAGCTAATAACCTAGATACCTTTTATTATTTTGATCTTAATATAGCAAATGAGTTTAATACCGACTATTATAAGGACGAATTAAAGTCGGGTTTAGTGATTGACTAAATGGATAACTCTAAAACTAATTTGACTACTTCAACATGGGGTTCTCCTTACGCTGAAGTATCAATAATAGGTAAAAGAAAATACGCAAGGCTTTTAAGAGTGTTGGTTAGTACGTTTGCCTCATTGTGCATTTTAACCGTTTTAACAACGCTTAGTTTTGTAGCTTTTAAACTCACCACAACAGATTTTGAATCTTTGGTTTTTGATGACGGCACACCAGTTAAGTGTGTGCTTAGCTCTAAATCAGATCGTCCAATTCCATCTGTTATATATCAGCCAGCGAAATAGGAGTGCTGTTGTGTCTAAAGACAAATCTAATGAAAACGCTGAAATAGGTTCTTGTGATCCTAGTCTTTGGCTCAGAAAACAGGTGGATGAAAAAGATAAGGAGATTGCAAAGTTAAGACGATGGCTTGTTTTCGTGTTTTTCGCTTTTATCGTGAGTGCTGTTCTTGCGATGATTATTTTTGCTGCCTTTAATGCATACCCAAAAGTCAAAGCTGTTCAAACAGTAGATAACTCGGTTATCTGTCCAATCGAAGCATCAAAAAACCCTCGCGTTACTGACGTTGTTATTTCTGAATTCGGTAAGAGTGCAATTCTTTCTGTCTACAACTTTGATTTCTTGAACTGGCGTGACGTTATTAACAATGCTGGTTCAATGTATTTCACTGAGGGCGGTAAAGATTCATTGATGAAGCAAATCGCTCAATCACAAACAGTTGGCACAATCGTACAAAACAACCTAACGATGCGAACTACTGCTACTGATGTTCCACAAATCGAAAACCGTGATTTACATGCTGCAGAACCTAGTTGGACTGTTCGTGTTCCTATCACTACTCAATTCTTCTTAGGTGACAAACAACCTAAAGAGACTCACCGCTTCATTGCGACAGTTACTATTGTTGAGCATCCACGTTCTTATCTGAACTACAACGGTATTGCTGTTAAGACAATTACGTTAACTCCAGCGCGTTAATTGGATGATACTTATGAAATTGAAAAAATTATCTTTGGCTCTTTTTGCTTCTACTGCATTAACTACAATAGTTAATGCTGCTGATATGCCTCCGAATACTTTTGCGGATGCTCAATCTCCTTTGGTTGCACCTGAGGTAGTTGATACAGCATCGGAAATTGACAGACAGGTTCACAATCTTGTTGGTTTGCAGTTCACACCTGAGCAAACAAAAATAGTTAAAGGACTTTTGTTGCAACAAAAACGAAGCCTTTCTAGTCCTTATGTAAATACGCCACAAGCGAAAACCCGTAGTTTGGGTATTTCATTAAACCCTGGTGAGGAACCGCCAGTAATTCGTTTAAGCGCTGGCATGCTATCTACTATTGTCTTTACCGATTCTTCAGGAAATCCATGGAACATTGAAAAGATTTCTTTGGACCGTGGACGTTTCTCAGATGGCTTAGGTGAGCAAAACGAAAAAGAGCCAGACGAAATCCCTGAAACTAACATCCTTTCAATCGAACCATTAGATCCAGCTGCTTTCGGAAACGTAACGGTCACATTAAAGGGATTGGGTGCTCCAGTAATTTTGATGTTAGCTACTGGCCAACGTGATTTAGATGTTCGTGTAGACGCACGTATACCTGGTCGAAGCCCAACAGCCAAAGCTATGTATTCAACAGGCAATCAAACATCGATTATTCCAGATGGTGTGAGTTTGCAATTTATGGATGGCTTAGCGCCTGAGGGTGCTGTTGAAATGCGAACCGATAGTCCTAATGTCCGTGCTTGGAAGTTTGGTGGCTATATATATGTGCGTAGTAACTTTGGTGTTATTCAACCAGCCTTTTTGAGTTCTTTCCGCGCTAACAACGGTATGAAGATCTTCCGTTATGAAGATTCTGAAGATCTGAAGTACATCACATTTTCAACGACTGGCGGTACACCTAAAACTGTTTACCTCGAAGACGCATTTTAAGTCATTAAGTGAGAATTAAAAATGGATTCAACGAACCAACAAAATAACCCGAATGACATTGAAGAGAATTCTAGTCGTAGCACTGAAGTAGGTACTACCGATGAAACTATTATTTCTGCAAACCAAGTTCATTCAGAAGAAGACCAACCTAAAAAACTGAAAAATACAAGTATTAAAACTGCTAACAAAAAACGTGTTTTTGCAGATACGCGCTTTCGCGTTGTTGCAATTATTGGTTTGGTAGTAGTTGGTGGATTAGGCTTTTTTATGTTTAACCCAATGGGGAAAAGTGACCAACTAGCTTTAGATAATCAGGTTGCTATTGCTACACCAGAAATCCAAGGACAGGGTACAAATGTTATCCCTCCTGAATATGTAGAATATGAACGTCAAAAACAAGCTGAAGAAGCTGCTCGAGCTGGCAAAAATGGTGAAAGCTATTTGCCCGAATTTAAAACAGTTGCAACACAAGATCCAAACGGCGATCTGAACGATCAGAATTTTATTACAGGTCCAAATGGGCAACCTGTAAACGGTTCTGCAACAGGTGGTACACCAAATATTACGCTTGAACTTGACCAGATGGCCAGAGCTAATATGGCAAATCAAGGTGGTGCATTACCTCAACCAACTAGCGGTGGTCTACCACAACAACCACAAACACAAAACGGTGCTAATCAAAACGCACCGATTTATCAAACTAACTACGCGCAACAATATGAACATGCTTCATCTGCTGCTAATGATGTTGCTAGTGTATATAGCCAACAAGCAGCTGCTTATGCAGAACGTAATGCTGCAACGCGTGAATTAAGTCAAACTGCTTTTGTTGATCAACTTGCTGCGTTTTCTAATACAAAGAACAAGGTCAACGGATATTCAACATATAAATATTCACACAACACTAAAGCATCGGAAGGGCAACAAAACCTTGGAAGCTTGAACGTTGCGAATACGACTAGCGAATCTACTAAAGGACTAGCAATCATTAAAGCTGGTACAACAATGAAAGCGCGTTTAGATACAGGTGTGAATACTGATAAAGGTAAAAACCTATTTGCTACTGTTATTGGCGGTAAATTTAACGGCGCAAAACTTATTGGTACTGTTGGTCTGAATACTGCGGATATTGAATTTAACTTTACCCGTATGTTGTTTAAGGGCGAAGAGTATGCAATCCAAGTACGAGCTTTAACTCTTGGAACAAAACAATCGGGCATGGCTGATAAAGTCCAAAAACACACTTTGCAAAAGCTTGGCGGTATGGTTACTGCTGGAATCTTTGAGGGTTACGGACAAGCCTATCAAAACATTGGTACAACCCAAATCACAAATACTGGCAATGTTGTAAGCACGAAGGAAGAGCCAAACGATAAAGAAATTGCCGGGAACATCATTGGTAACGTTGGTACGGAAATGGCGAACATGGCACGTACATCAACAGTTCGACCAACTACGTATATCGTTAACAGCGGAAAAGTATTTGAAGTCTTTTTTGATGCTGACGTAACAACACCGAAAAATAAGGGGTAAGCGAAATGTCTGATAATCAAATGACTGCTGAACAGGCAAAGAAAAATCTAAAAGATGCTGAAGGCAAACCCCAAAAAGGCGAAGGTAGTGCGAAGGGTGGTATTCCTCCAAAACTTCTTATTGTTATTGGTGTTATTGCCTTAATTATGATTGGTACTTTCTTTTGGATACAAATGAGTAAACCAAAAGACGTCAGCACGGCAGTTGCTCCAGAACAAACACCAGAATCCATTGATACTGTTGGTCAAGGCATTCAACAAACACAAGCAACATACAACCAAAATCAACAACCTTTAAAGGACAATAGTATTGCTGATGATACGGCGTTCATTGTTGATGAAAATATTGTGTTTAAAGATCCTACCACTGGTCAATACATGATTATGTACAAATCCATGTCGTATCCGATTGATTCTGATCTAGGAATAGAGGCAGTTAACTTCTATCAAAGTCAGGGTACGAATGCACTTATTTTATTACAACGTTTGAAAGAAAAAGAGCAAGCGCATGGGCAAGTACAAAACGGCGAACAAACTGCAGTTGCTCAATCAGAAACCATAATCAAAAATGAACAACTGAAAGCTGAAAATGACGATCTTAAAAACCTTGTTGAATTGCAAGAACAGGCAATTAAGGAATTAAAGACTAGTTTAATCAAAATAGCTAAAGACCAGACTAAGCAAAAGGCTTTAAGTACATCGGGATCTAAAACCTTATCAATTCCAAAAGGTGCAAAACGCTTGGATGCTTTTGCGGTTGTAGGCGATCGCGCTTGGATGACAGATTCTCAAAACCATACATATACAGTCTATGTAGGTCAGAAGATGCCAGACAATCGCACGGTCTATGCTGTTGACGAAAACGAACAAGCCATTTGGGTGAAATAAGGAAAATAGCGTGGATGCATTAGATATAGTTAAAGCGATATTAAACATATACGGTCCACTACTAAGCTTTATACGCATTTGCTTTGTTGTAACGGGGTTGGTGATTACTGGCACGGCGCTTTTTGACTTAGTGCAAGCATCATCACCTCAACAAAAGTTCTTTGGTCATGGAATGAAAGAGCCTACCACTGGTGGGGCATTGTTGAAGATTCTTATCGGTGGTGCTTTTGCATCACTTGGATATGACGGATATATCATTGGTGCACTAGGTTCTTCATTGTTTGGTGGTAATGGCATAGAACTTGTAACGGTACAAAGTTACTTGCCTAATGCTGGTGCTAATGATTTAGGTGCATATATCGTTACGGCGGTTGTAGGTTTTACGCAACTGGTAGGGATTATAGCGGTAGCTCGTGGCTTATATGGTTTTGTAGAGAAAATTGATGCTCAAGGCAATGCGACATACCGCAAAGCATGGGTTTTAATTATAACAGGTGTATTATGCGTATACGTTCAGGACGTACACGATGTCTTTGTTAATACCTTTGGAACACAAATAGGAGGAACCTTTTTTACAATATTTTAAACAATCTTCTTAAAATATGGTGAGAGTTTCTTAAAAACCTTGTATAAGATATTGAAGATATTTAACGAGAAGTTTAAAATTAAGCAACTTAAAGCAATAGGGTTTTAAGAATGTTTAATTACAGTGCGGAGATTAGCTCCCGTATATTAAATAAAAGGAAAATGACAATGGTATCATTAGTAAAACACTCAGTTCGCACTGTAAAAGCGACTGCATTCCGCGCAAAAGTAATGTTTTTAGCTTTTGTTTCTGCATTAATGGGTCAAGTTGCATATGCAAACACTGGCACATGGAACCCAGGTGGTACAGCTTACGGAAAACACGCTGCTGGTTCTGATGCGAATGAAATCTTAGGCCGTGGTGAAACATTAGGTCAAAACGTTTATAAATTCTTAATCGTAGTGTTCATGGTGCTTGGTTTAGGCTTAGTTGGTACTGGTTTGTATATGATGTATACATCAGAAGAAGATCAACAAAAGAAAAAGAAAACTGCTTGGATCTGTATTGGTGTGGGTGGTGCGTTATCAATCGTAGGCTTCATCATGTTCTCTGCTGCGAACACTATTACTGGTAAAGCGTAATACAATAATAAATAAGTTTAAAAGCGTGGCTTAGGCTGCGCTTTTTTTATTTTAAAAATAGTATATACATGTTTTAATTAGACCTTACTTAATAGTATTAAGGGGTTTAAGTGAAACATATAAACCGTAAGTTTGGTATTTTAAGACCTATTAACGGCGTAAACGACAAGCAAGAGATACGTCAAGATAAAACTATCCATGATGGTTTTAAAACCAATGAGACAATAAAGCAAATAATGTCTTCACAACCAGCTAAATGCTATTTTTGTGATTTCTATGACGAATACTTTTTAGAGCCACATCACTTAGACGGCGATCATAGCAACCATACGGCTGAGAACATTGTAGCGGTCTGTACGCTATGCCATGCACAAAACCACATCTTTGCACTATCACTGGAAAAGAAAGCTGAAATATGCGTATTGAGTACGAACATACCTCAAGAGATCTTTAATCAATATCAACGTTCATTACTGGTGTTATCGCATAAGTCTGACAACCAAGATCCTGAGCTTGCTAAGTTCGCACGGCGACATCGCCAAAGCTTGCTTGTAGAGCCGTTAAAGCGCCATCAACGCCCTAATCCTACAAAGATGTCTGAAGCAGAATACGCACGTAATATGTTTGAGGATATACAGGCGTTTAATGCGATTAAGACACGAGCCCAAAGCATTGATACCCAACTGTACTTCACGGACATTAAGTTCAACACAATGGCTGAATATGAAGAAGCCAAGCAAGAAGATATGTTGGTAGCGAACGTTGATTACGTAGACCAGCTCCGCAAGTACAAAGAGTGGTATTTGAATGCCATCAAAGAGAACAAAAACTTTTCTTTGTATCAACTCGCAAAAGCTTTGGAAAAGGTATCAGACGAAGCATACGAGAGCTTTAATCTGCCAAACCACTACATAGTATTTTCCCCGAATATCTTTACTGACGAGCAGTATGAGTACTACCAAACACTAGATGTATTTAAGGGTTTGGGTGATAAGTGAGCTCACAAAAATGACAGAATGCTTAGCAGATACCGAATACATAGATATGAGCTTAGAAGAGGTTATATCGGGCATAGTGTTACAGCCATTTAAGCCTGACATAGTGAATGATATAGCGGTATTGGATAGCGTATTTGAGACGGACATATTGAATGATGAATACTCATTTATTGGTCCATACATCTACAAATATTGGGAACTTGGGATAGATGCACTACCAAAGGAAACGCACGATCAGCTATCGATATTTCGCTTATGCGTTATAGGTACTGAGGCTTTCAACTTCCTGAACGATTTGTATATACCAACGACACGGGACACTGGCCATACATCTAACACGCTATTGCTACTCCATGTTGTACATATAGCGATAGGGAATCAGACAACAACTGGTGAAGACACAACGGGGCATTTTCAAGATCCACTGATTAAAGCGCTACTGTTGATGAATATCCCCGTTAACAGCGATTGTTTGCTGTTGGATGACACTTTGGTACACCTAAACAAAATAACGGCGCTGAGTGGCTTAGACGTTGAAATACAGGTTAAGCAAAGTGTGAGTGTGAAGCATAAGAAATTACTGAGCACCAACTTTGGATTTGACAATCCATTATCAATTATAAGCGTTTTGGAACAAAAGAAACTGTCTGAAGAACTGACACGCTACTTTCCGATGATACACCTACCAACGTCCGTAGAAGATGCGACAAACCAGATAGATACGGGCAACTTAAAAATGAGTTCGCTGCAATCTTTTTGTATATACCAAAACTTAAAGCTATCGGTGTCTAAAGTTTTCCACGAACAGGGCTTATACCAGAACAAAGAGATCTACATAGAGCTTGATAAGGTTCACTTCCAACTTAAAAATACAGGTTCCTTAAACTTCAAGGTGGGTACTTTAGGGGAAAGCCAAGAGGTTTTAGAAACGGCGTTTTGGCAACTGCTTAATAAGGGTTTAGTGTTTGACCTAAATAGTTTTAAGAAGTATGTCGAATTAAAAGAGGACGAAACCGTTAAAACTGATGTATTTACTAATTCAAAAAATGATAATATCCCTTTTAACAGTACCTTCTATGAGCTTTTATTAAGGTTGGTTTTAGATACAAGCTTAAAACCCTCTGTTAAAAGTCTTGAGGTCGCAATTCAAAAAAAGGATTTCGACAGTGCGATTAACGTTTTAAGAGAATTACCGTTTTTTAGTGCTTAATGCTTAAAGACATGTCTAATCAAAGATAGACGTAGAAAGGTGAATTAATAAAGGTGTTTAAATGAGTAAGAAGAAAGCTGAGAAGTCTGGTTATAATAAGACTGGTTACTCCAAGATTGAAATTATATTGATGTTATTCCTACAAAGCATGAAAGCTGACGTAGAGGATTATTGCGATTTAGAAACAGTATCGGACGAACATACGTTTGTCACAAAAACTGGTGCAATGATTACGATCATCGAATATAAGGGGATTAAGAGTTTAATTAGTGGTGATGCATTCAGCCGTCAAATTGGTTTGATGACGAGCAACATGCGTAACTACTTCAAAGACCGTGGACATACGATTCATCTAGCGTTCAAAGTAGACCATGAGACGCCATACGCCATTCATGACTTGAACGCCATGCAAAAGGCGACCACGGCGCGTTGTGCGATGAATCTAGACATCATCATTGATGAAATGACAGAAACCATTTCAGGCGGTGTATTTAACGAAAGCTGTTATATCGCTTTAATCTCTGAGCCAACCTTACTATCGCCAATCGATAAAGCTCAAGACTCAAAAAACCGTAAAAAGCTACTGTCGCAAATTACAATGCCAAGTACGGTCAATGCTCAAGACATGCTTAAATCATCGGACAGCTTATACGTACACCATGAGTCTTTTGTCTCACAATTCTTAAACTCACTCTCAACTGAAGAATTTCCAGCAATCTATGAAGTATTGAATGTTATTGAAGCTGGTCTAACGATTAAAAAACAAATTGCCTCACATTCAACTTCAGATGACTTCACCTTGTCTGTGCCGATGTTGAATACACGCTTACCGATGCGTTGGAAAGAAATACCATCAGAACATGATGCGTCACACGTTTTGTATCAACCGATCTCAGAACAACTCATGACGAATGCGATCTTACCTGGTACAAGTCAAGGTTCATTCTATCCAGTGGGAAGTGTTATCACTGACGGCGTTGTATATGCGCCATTGATGGTAGATATATATCCAGCTAAGACGAATACGTTTGAAACGCTATTCCGCTTACTACACCAGGCCAAAACGCACGACACTAACGGTAACATCCGTTCTATCCCATATGCGGTGAGTTACTGTATTACTGGTGATGGTATGGCTGGAACCATGATGAAACGCACGTTATCAAGCGTTATTCACTTTATGACGGCACAAAACAAAGCCATTCGTAATGCTGGTAACATTTTGATGGCCACTAAAAATGACCTAGATCAAGTAGACACTGTTGCTGGTCTGCAAATGACCATGATGACATGGGCACCGAATACCGAAGATGGTGTAAACATTCTTGTAGGACGGCGCCAAAAGCTTTGGAAGAGTTTTGAAGCGTGGGGCGGTGCAAAAGTCATGGAACAGGCTGGCGATCCTATTTTGACTTGGGCATCACATATACCGGGCTTGATGGTACGTAATCACGCACCTATTTCACCAGCACCGTTGTTTGATGTGTTCTACATGTTACCGCTGACACGTATTAACTCACCATTCCATAAAGGGCATCAGCTCAACAAAACCTTAGACGGTAAACTGATTATTCTTGATTCGTTCTCAAATGAAGTGACTGTATGGACGACTATTAACATTGGTAAACCGGGTACGGGTAAATCGGTCACAATGAACAAAGGCATGCTTGAGGACATCATGATGCCTGGTAACGAACGTATCCCGTTGACCTATATTGTCGATGTGGGTGAGTCAAGCCGTGGGTTAGTAGAAACAGTGCAAGATTCATTGCCTGAAGAGCTACGTCACTATGCCATCTATAAGCGTATTAAAAACTCAAAAGAAGAAGCGATTAATCCGCTTGAATTCAGTATGGGCTTACGCTACCCGTTGAACTACGAAATGCGTCAAATGACAGCGTTTTTAAGTTCATTGGTAACACCGCCTGAATTGAAAGGGCAACCAGCCAAAAACACTTCTGACGTTATTGGTGCGGTCCTACGCCGTACATTCTATTTTGCTGATGATACGAATGCTGATCATAAAGCACGTAAGTACATGCGCTTTGCAGATCCAGAACTAGATCGCATCATGGAAAAACACGGACTGATTGAGCCACATTCTGAACAAGGTAAGGATATTTCTTATTACGCTCTACGTGATCTTTTCCATTCAATGAATGAGATCCGTGGACGCACGTTGGCTCACCGTTACGCAATGCCGACTATTGGCGATATGATTGAAACACTTTCTGATTCATCAATTTTAGATGTTTGGAGTGATGTTCATATTGATAATGAACGAGCACTGGACTTTTTGGCGCATCAGATTATGGCTGCACAAAATACCTATCCAGCATTCTTCTATCACACTAACTTTGACATCGGTAACGCTCGTGTAGCTTCTATCGACTTAAACGAAGTTGCGACATCATCAGATCCTAAAACTACATCTCTATTCTTCCAGATTGTACGGATGTTCATTAAGCGTAAGTTCGCCGTGAGCCGTGACGATATTCCAAAATTCCCACAAGCTTATCGTGAATATGCAACCCAACTGATTAATGAGCTTCTTGAAGACCGCAAAATTATGTCTTATGACGAATTGCACGTTGCGAAAGGCGATCCAATCCTATTAGAAGAATTGGCTGAAGACGCACGTACATTGCGTAAATGGGGTGCTCGTCTTAACTTGGCATCACACAAAGTAGAAGACTTTAAAGACTTGGTTGGCTTTGCTACGGCGTATGTGATTGTCGATCCTGGTACACGCGAATCTCGTGAAGCTATTCGTGACAGTATCGGTCTAACTCAACTAGAAATGGATGCTCTTGGTTCAGGTAACGTAGGTTTCTCAGATCAAGGCTTAACGTACTTCAGTAAAATTAAACTCGAAAAAATGGAATGTTCGGGCTTATATACCGTTTCACTTGGTCCAATCCTTTTATGGTCACTCAGTACACATCCCGATGAACGTGCGCTCCGTAACTACACGTATGACCTTATCGGTGAACGTGGTAAGGCGTTGAAGGTCCTTGCACAATTTTACCCAAAAGGTGCGAAGAACCAGATTAAGACACGGCGTACCATGATTGAGAAAAATGCCAAAAATAAAGGCACGGACTTTGACGAAAACAAAGCAACTGCTTCAGTGATTTCTACCATGGCACAAGAGATGGTTGTTGAATATCAACGCTATGAACTTGAGCAAAACATGAAGAAAAAATTACTGAACCAACGTAAGTCTGAAGCTGTTTCTTCTTAACTCCAATCAGCTATATAGATTTGCGTTAATTGGTATATACATTGAAGTGCTTGGAAATGGGTAAGGTCGTTAAACAACGACTTTGCCTATTATCCTGAAGATAAAAGAGTAGGTCGCAAAGCATGGCTTCTACACAAAAATACGGCACACAAACAAAGTTCAGGCCAAGTTCGCTTAAGCGTGATACACGATCAGGCTTAGAGAAAATCCATTTAAAACTTACAGCGCCAGACGGCGCTAATTATTTGGTTGGCGTTCTTGGTGCTATTGCAGTTATTTTGTTTGTTGTTCCGTTTGGCGGTGAGATATTTATAGGGATCGCGTATTACCTATTAAAACGCTACACACATCCGAATGATTACTTTTTTGAGTGGCCATTCCGTGCGCCGTTGCATTCAAACTCACTGGATGCGTCAACTGACATTACATCACGCGTAAAAGATGACGTACTGGACAATCCAAAAGCCTTTTTGGAATACGCACGTACCAATCGCGATAAGCTACAAGGTGAGGGTGTGACTTACCTTGGTCGTTGCCGTGAAACTGGTCTACCTGTTTATGCATCTAACTCCGATGACCGTACACATCAAATTGTGTTAGGTACTACGGGTTCGGGTAAAACAGAATACATGCTAGGTAACTGTGCCAACCAGTACGTACAAAACTCAGGTTATATCTTTGTAGACGCAAAAGGTGATACCAAGGCTCAACAAGACCACTATCGTTTATGTAACCGCTTTGGGCGTAATGAGGATCTATTAACGATCAACTTCATTACCTCAGGTCGTAACATGCTACGTGCACAAACCGACAAGATGACCAACTCAATGAACCAAATGAGCAACACCAGCTCAGGGATGTTGATTGAATTCTTGATCAACTTGCTTGATGACTCAGGCGGTGGCGGTGGTGACATGTGGAAAGGTCGTGCGATGGCCTTTATCGCCGCACTTACACGAGTTTTGGTCTATCTACGTGACAATGGCTTCATTCAGCTTTCACCAAAAGTATTCACGCAATACATGGAACTTGAAGCACTTGAAGAATTGGTATTTTGTCATAACGATAAATACGGGATTGACTTTGAACGTGTGGCTGAACAACTTCAAGGCTACCTCGTTTCATTACCTGGTTATTCAAGCAACCCTAAAAAGTTAAAGAAACAAGAAACCAAAACCCGTGAGCAACACGGTTATATCACCATGCAGTTAACCAAAGCGATTAACGACTTGACGTTTAACTACGGTCACATCTTTGGTGTAGAGCATGGCGGTGATATTGATATTTTTGACGTTGTACTTAACCGCCGTATCTTAACTGTGCCATTACCAGCTCTTGAGCGTTCACCAGACTCACTCAAAATGCTCGGAAAATTAATCATTGGCTCAATTAAACAAATGATGGCTGGTTCCCTTGGTAACAAAATGGAAGGTTTACGCCGTGCCATTATTGACGCACGACCAACCAACGCCACTACTTCATTTAAGCTATTTTTGGACGAATGGGGCTACATCGTTATTGTCGGTGCTTCGGTTTTACCAGCTCAGGCACGTTCGCTTAACTTCTCTATTACGTTCGGTGCTCAAACATTTGAAGATATTGAACGTGGATCTAAAGAGGAAGCAGCTGCTACATGGGGTAACACGACCGTTAAAGCCATTGGACGTACTACTTCGGGTGCTGAAAGTACAACATACAAATTGGTTGATGGTTTTGCTGGTGAAGAGTGGCAAGGTAAAGTTAACTCAATCAATATGTATCAAGGTCTAGTATTCAACCGTTCGGTACCACAAACAGAAGTCCAGTTCGCCAAAGAAAAACGTGTGACAATTGAACAAATTGCCGGACAGCACAACGGCGAATTTACCTTGCTCATATCAACTAAAGGGGAAGGTGGTAAAACTTCAGACGTTAAAATCGTATCAATGTTGGCGTTCTATGTGGCTGGTGATCAACCCAAGTACTTACGCTTAAATGACCTTTGCCCAATCTTCAATATCCAAAAATCTGAAATCTACGATCCTACTTTAAAAATTGAAGACTTCATTCATGAGATTGAGGAAAAACACACGCTACTGACAGACAACAATTCATCTGCCAATGTCACGGCGCTTGGTGATTTTGAGATCTGCAGAAAGCTCAATAACACCTTGTACGAAAACAACAACACGGTAAAAGACTTTACTCAAGATTTTGTACATCAGATTCTTGAAGCAAGACGTCTTGAATCCATCACACCTGAAGGGATGGCACCTGGTCAAAGAACAGTAATGTCTTCGTCCACGGCGAAAGGTGAAATCTCCAAAGAACAAAAACACCGTGAAAGTATTGTTTCAGCACAAAAAGAAGCAAACATTAAAGACCAGATTATTGAGAAGCGAAAACAGTTCCAGTACTTCGGTAAAGATTCTGACATTTCACCTCAAGTACAAGCTGGTGCTTACAACAATGCGGATCTTGATGCTGAATTTAATATCTATGGTGAACGTATAAGCGAACCTGAACAGGCTCAACAGGAAAGTGATGTTGAAACTGTGACTCGCGCCGTTATCACACCAATGAACCTAGACAGCTACTATGATGAATTGAAAGAGATCCTAACAGGATATGACTTAACCGTTGCGCCAATTACTGAATATCAGCTTGTTCAGATACCACGCCATGTAAAACCTGAAGATCAGACACAATACATTGCGGAAAACAAAGCCAGTCTTGATCAAGCCATCTCACATAGCACTAAAAATGAAATGGAATTCGTAGAACAACAGTATGCAGCTAAGTTTGAAAAAGCTTTGATGAAAAACCCGTTCTCGCACGAATGCGTTACTTTTGAAAAATTGTTGGTGATACTTGGTTCAAAAGGTTCTTCAGCTTCATTACGATCAGGCATTACAATCAAAAAAAAGGATGACTAAACGCATCCATGTAGAAGACATAAGGCTGGTTATCCAGCCTTTAGTTTTTTTGGGTGAGCTGTTTGTACTTAATACGCCTTAATTCATCACTCGGCATGTATTGGGCTATTTCATATTCGCTCTTATACGGCGTTTCATTGAATATGGCCAATAACAACAACTGCGACAGCGGAATGGCTTCAGGCACCATCATTTCGATTAAGCGAAACTTTTCAGACGCATTCACATCAAATGCAACCAATAGCGCCGTATATGGAATGTGGCGATCTGCAAGTGATAAATCGGGGTAAATAGGTTGGTCCTAGTGCTAACGTTTGAAAGTCATACATATTCAAGCAAGAGATAGCTTTAGGTACATTGGATAGGTTCACGGCGTAAGATTCAATGTTTGAACACATATTGGCATCCAGTTTGGTTTTAACCCTAGTTTAGATGCATTTTAATATAATAACTTAGTTTTAACGTGCGTATTCTTAAACATAACTAAACCACTTCTTAAAACCTTGTTTTGTTTTAGGCTTAATCGGTATATACCATTTCATAAAAAGTTTAATGAACTGTGTTTTACCCTTTACAATCCTTAATACATCAATTAAATTGCCCTTAAATCACATCCAATATACAGGATATAGGCAATGACTAAAGAACAGCTAGACGACTTACAAACACTTGGAATGACTGACTATAAAACACGTTTACACGTTAAAGGTGTGCGAATTGTTGAAGTGCAACAGTACTCAAAGTCTGTCGATAACAACGCCGTACAACCACTTGCAACTAATACCACTCAACCGCAATTCTTAAATTAATTTTCCAAAAAAATACTTATAAGCACTTTCTGTATTAATATATCTTTATTAGTTTTAATAAAGCATTAATCAATGGAGTGCTTAAAATGTTAGACACTTTACTTTCGGTATTTTCAGCAAAACATAAGCTTTATAAGAATCTCAAGTTAAAACCCTTTATTGATACCCGTTTAGTCAATTCTGACAGCATCGCCATGAGCGATGTTTTCCCTTTTCATCAAATCAAAGATTCTCTTTGTATGACTGGTATATCTCCTACTAATTTTGTACCAGGCAAAAACATTGTTTTGAATCCACATGCCAAAGATAACGATTCCATCAGCTACCTTGGTCAAGATACGCAAAATCATAAGCCGTTCTACATCTCTCCCTTTGCTGAAGAATTGGCTGAAGTATTTAACCCGATTTTTGCAGAAATCATTCATCTTGAAACACCATGCTTACTTGACCTATCTGAAATTGGGGGCTTCTCAAATTCCAAGTCGGATTTAAGCCAGTACCGTAGCATTGATGATTTTGTAAAAAACGCATGCCCTGATTACATTAGTGATGTGAGTATGGAAAATTTAGATCGAATGTTGTTATGGCCAGAAATCCGTTTATTGAACTCTCCAGATACAACCACTGATCAATTTTTTATCTATGGCTGGAGTCCTAAGATTTTTGTTCAAAATGCTGGTGGATCACATCACATGGCTGCTGCACATTACTTGGCTAAGAAACTGAGCCAATGTGTGCCGATTCAAGGCAAAGTAAGTTTGAATCTAATCTCAAGTAAAGCACTTCAAAACTTTGATTCAAAATACGCTGCGTTCGCCGTGCCAGATGATGCATTGATTGATATGGGGAATGATTTATCAGAATCAGGGCTTGAATATCAGCTGGTGTTTTTCCGTGAACGTGAAGTTAATTTTATCTTCTTCAAAAAGAATGATCAGAATGCCCGTGTTATTTCGCTATTCAACAATCTGCATGCTTCATTGAATGGTGCATTAAAGTCGGCGGTTCAAGCGCAATTCAAAAATGAAGCACTACTCACAGTCATGAGTGCTAACCTCTCTGATACATCAGAAGATCAATTCTTTAGCACACGACCTCACTTGGCTGAGATCTACAATCACGTTCAAAACGAAATTTGTTTGAGTGGTCCTAAACCGACTAGCCCGACAATCTAAGGGGTAGGGAATATGGATCACCAATCATCAACTACACCACATGCACTCATTCTCGGTCTGACACTTGAACAGGCCATTTCTGTTTTAGCAAAGAAACCCGTTGATGCTACCCACTACAACTATCTTGAAGATGACGAGTACAACACCTACGTCATGATGAAACCTGAGTGGACTAGCCTCAACAAACATGCCTACCTACATGTAGATGGCTTAACCCATGAGCGTAAATGGATGTTTATGCCGAATGCTTTAGGTGAGTACAACTTGATAGAGGGCTGTATTGACCTGTTTGAACTTAACCAGGCCATCGAACAGCAATATCTTGTGTTTGAACAATTCCTGAATAGCCACGGCACACCGTTCCGCAAAGTTGGTGAGAAGTTTTCTTTTGTCACACAACTGCTCTTTGATGCATGGGTGATAGATCCAGAACGTGCGATTCAAAAACTTCATGAGATGAAGGAAACAAAAATCTCATTACAAGTGCCTTTGCTTCATGGGGATAGTCAGCATGATTGATACGCATTGCTCTAGATCAACCGCATCACCACTCGCCATTTGTACGTGGACCTAATCAATCCGCACGGTTCCACTTTTTACGGATGCATCGCATATGCCAAGCGTACCATCCGTTTAGCCACTTCAACTGAAATTGAATTACGGACGGTGAATAACAATGAACATGAATGAAAACATTGCTTCAGAAATTGAAGCTCGTAGCGCTTTTGAAAATAAATACGGCGTGGTCGGTAGTCTGTTGGCCAGTGGCAATTATTCTTCTTGGGTGCATCAGGCGAAATGGGAAGCTTTTCGTGATGGTTGGATGCAAAGTGAAGTAGAAACTAAAAAGTCTATCTATCAAATGCAAACACCAGCCATCAGCGATGACCAATTGGAAGTAGAAAAATTACTGCAGCTGCTTGATGACTTTTGGAATAAGAAATGGGGCGATTGGAAATCATCTGCAGATATGGTGGCGCAAGGTGAGGCAAATGCCTATGAACATGCGAGAGGATTGCTTGAAACGGCGATAAAACAAGATGAAGCCACATGCCAGTGGTTACGCAATCAATTGGCAACGATTCAAACTGAATTGGATGCTTTTATCACATTCGTTAATGAACACCTTGCTTACCATGAAAGTGATGGTCCAGATTTAATGTCGAAGATCCAGAAGCTCAAACATTTGATAAAGGTTAAACCATGATTACGGTTCAAATAGAGATGTGTGGCTTTGGGATTAAACGGCGTTGGGAGTTTGGAGATCCGCGCCGTGCGCCAATTACAGTTTTAGAAATGGGCTTCATTAAGGTTTGTAAAATGCGTGGTGATAGCAAACTGGTTGAGTTCATGAGGGGTTATGCAGACGACAAAGAATTCAACTGGCATCCCAAAGTTCGCATTGCACGTAGAAAAGCAGAACGTAAAGCCTATTCGTACTATGACAACCACTACAAACAGCAGATTAGAGAACTTTTCGATCGCCAAAATGTAGACCGCCAAAAACAATATGAATTGGAACGCCAAAACAAAGCGTTATTGGCTGTTATTGAACTTAAAAAAGAACAATCGTAGGTATATACCATGACGGGAATTGAATATTTTCAGAAGTATGGCTGGAGTCACGCCGTCCAGTCCGTTAGTCGAATTCCAAGTGAATACAACGAATATTCACCAGACCTCAAAACTGTTGTTGTAAACGGCAACTTTCGTTATGCGATGGCTGCGGAAATCAGCAAAAAGAAAACTGAAGTCTATGTTACTGAGCTCAAACAAATCATTGAGAGTGAAAAGCTACTAGAAGACTTCTTTAACTTGAATCTGGTTGGTATAGAAAAAGGCTTAAGTAATGCTAAGCGTGAAATGCAAGACATGGAAGAACAGGGGATTGTTGAATTCAACCATCGTTTTGATGACGACCTGACTTGCACCACGGAACGCATGAAACTTGCCATCGCTCAAATAGACCATCTTTATCAAAACAACATTACAAAAAGTGAGTAATGCCCATGTTAGAAATGTTCCAAAATCAAACCATGCGATATATCTCTATTGCCATTGGCGTGATTAGTATCTTTATATTCCTATACCTACTTAAACTCGGTGAGGGGCTTGTCATTAGCCTTATAGTTGCTGTGTTCATATGTGGTTTGAGTTTATTCAAACTGAAAAACTACTATGAAAAAAATAACCCATACATCAATGCAGAACACCTTGCTTGGCTGTATGGTGAATTGCAAGAATATGACCAGGATCTATTCACAACTGTCAGCAATCTGACCAAGAGTACTGGACGTTTAGAATTGAGCCAGCTTAAATCAATCCGTAACCGCTATGCTTCTTCCATGAACGAAACTCAACTACAAGCATTGGCCAGTGAACATACTGAAGAAAGCAAATATCGCTTAGACCAGTACAACTACTCAATTTATGTGATGGATGAAGTCATTAATCAATATTAATGGCTGTAATCTAATGGTGAGAAATATGAGTCAGCAAAAACAAATTAAGCAAAAAGTGAAGCTTTTAGATATATCCCCTCTATCCGCTTTTTTTGGATTTTAATGTCTGAACTCTCAGTCGTTTATGCGTTTTATTCGCCCTTATATGATGAATTATCGGGTGCCAACCTGATCATCATTCTTTATGCAATCTCTATTAACATCGCCGTGTTATATATCTGCTATACGCGGTATCAAATGTATAAAGAGCTACAAAACTATTGAAAGGTTTATAAAATGAACACAACTCTACCTATTCTTATTCATAGCGTTATTGGTGGTATTGGTGAACATCCAGATGCTAAAAAACGAAGCTTAGGATACGGCGCTATCATGCTGTATATACCGATTGAACATATGGTCGGTTCAGGTGTACTTAAGCTGATGATTGATGTGAATACACTGTCGATCTATGCGTCTGAAAATCCTAATTACCTAAAACAACCACATACCATCAATGAAGCTTCTCACTTGTGGAATGCATTGCGCTTTGACAGTGCTTCTAAAGCCAGTCGGAAGGTCATTCATGATAATGGGTATGTTGAGTGTTTGTTTTCCATTCCTATGAAGGTTCTTGAGCCATTTATGGGTGCTGAATTGATTCAAAACGAATTAGGACTTCCATACATGGCCATCGATCAAAGTGACAAGTCGAAATGCATGCCGATTTGGTATGATGTCAGTAAATCGACCAATCAATTTATTGATGGCAACTACAACGATTATCCTGGTGTGCAGCCAACTTAAATTTTTAAGAAAAGTTTTTAGCTTTGATGATTTGTTAATTATTTATATCGACCAGATTGGCGATGATGAAGAGAACAGACTCAATATGGCCCGTTTAATGGGCCACATTTATTTTTATAGATTAGGGATGCTAACTGCGTGAAAACAAAAATCATTTTAAACATCATTTCGTGGACCTTAACCGTCCTAACTTGTTATGCGTGGATTGCCTTTACGTTTATTGAACCAGTTGGCTACACCATGACTTTTCTTGTTATTTTAATATTGATGACAGTAGTGCTCAGCTGGTGCTTGGCAACACCTTATATTAAGACCAAAGACCGAACCAAGCGACTAGACGAAAACTTTAAGCTACTTATGCTCTCTGTTGCTGTTGTTCCACTCCTAATGTTTCTACTGTCATATGGTTTTATATGGTGTTTCAAGACGCTAGAAAAGAAACAGTTCAACCATGACCATATTGCTGCGATGGTACCGGGTAGTAACTTCAATCAACTACAAAAGTTTGCCAAGGAAAACTACAACGCGCCACTTGTGTTAGGTGACTTTAACGAAAGTTGGGCTTTAACTTCCTTAGATATACCGCAAGCTTCTCCAGCTTCATTAAGATCTAGTACAGGATATTGCCTGGTGAATATGTCTAAAACCAGCATGAACACCATGTATAAAGAAGCAAAAACCGATGTAAGCTACAACGATTGGGAAATGCTGATATTAGCGCACGAGTTATCTCACTGTTTAGATCGTGCGACCGATGTGCCTGGTGAACTTGGCCAGCCACTTAAAGCATTAAATTCAATTGCGCCGTCTGATCGGTCCAAAGTAAAGATGGATGATGTATCTACCTTTGTAACGGCTGAAAGTAGCGGTAAAACGCAACTATGGCGAGAATCTTATGCGGATCTGTTTGCGGTAGGTTTTATGTCACTTGATCCAAAATACGATACTGCAGCGTTAAGAGAAAGCCTGATTAAATTACGTGAAAAACGTAAGGCACAAGATCCAACCCATAATTCGGTGTGTTGGTTGCAGTATTCTAAGAGTCAGCCTTTCCCACAAAAAGGTTCGGATGTTTATTCTTGGGCAAATAACATCAGAATTAAAGCGGCGTGCGAGTTGAAATAACTTGTCTTCAGACAAATTAAAAGCCCGAATTTCGGGCATCTTTTATACCAGCTAATTAACAATAAAAGCCAGGGCTTATAGTTGGTGCAGACATATCATCATAGATGCAATCTATACTGACTGCAGGTTTATCAATGTGGCTAAATAAGCTTGGATTGACCAATTGATTTGTTAGCTTAGATTTTTCTATACTAAAGCCAACCAGTTCAACTTCACAATCACACACGTAATGGAATTTTGCCTTACCGTACAACACAAATACATTAGGTGACTTCTCATACATCTTGAAGTACTCGGCTTGAGTTTGTGACAATGGAACCTCCAGCACCACAAAGCCATTTGGTACGACAAAAACTGCAGATCCATCTTTTACTGAGTAAACGATGGCTTGAACATCAGAAGCACGTTCAAAACCCACACTTTTTTTTATCATTTAGATTACCTTTTTATTTTGTAATATTCGCCTCGAGCGCAGCGTTTCGTACATCAGCTAGGTTTAACCAATGGCGGTGCTCAGCTTTAGTTTTTTCAATTTTGTGTGGTGTTCTTGGGTATTCCCAACTCCAGTAATGCTTTTTATAAATCTCCTTATCTTTCACAAGATACGCCTGTATAGATTGACTATCCTCATTAGTTGCATAGCCAACGCCAAAGTAAATATCTAAACCTTGCTTTAGTGCAGTTTGATAATCGGCTTCAAATTGAATAACAAGGGATTCAATCCTAGCTTCATGAGAAAAGATACTAGATAGTTTTAACATCACACGGCTCCAAGTTTAAGGCAATATGCCTCGAGATAAAACCATTATAACGGTCAAAATCCACTAAATTAGGGTCTGTTGAGAATTACCGAGAGTTAATTAAACTCGCGCACAGTTGAATCATGGCTTCAAAACTCGTATCTGTTTTACAACTACGCATCGCTATACGTTTAAATTCTTTTAACTTACAGAAATAGTTTTCAATGAGATGACGCCATTTATACATAATCGTATCAAATCCTCTCATTACTTTTCGATTAGATTTAGGTGGGATCACCACTTTCACTTTACGTTCATTGAGTTCTTGGATGAGCCAATCTGCATCAAATGCTTTATCCGCTAGTAATGCTTGAAAATCAACATCTTCAATTAAAGGTTTGGTTTCTACTAAATCGTGATATTGACCAGGCATTAATCGAAACTTAATAAGGTTGCCTAGACTATCCACTAAGGCAAGAATTTTACAGGTCATTCCACCTCGAGATTTACCTATAGACTGTTTGAAAGTCCCCCTTTTGCACCTTGCCCATGTCGATGAACTTTAACAATCGTTCCATCAATCATGGCGTATTCCAAATCAACATCTTCATTTACAGATGCAAAAATATTTTCAAATACACCAGCTTTCACCCAATCACGGTATCTTTTAAAGACGGTATTCCATTTACCAAAATGAGGAGGTAGATCACGCCATGGACTGCCTGTACGGGCAATCCATAGGACTGCTTCTAAAAATAATCGATTATCTTTTCCACTACGACCTCGATCGGTCACTTTACCTAGGCAAAAAGGTTCCATTTTTGCCCATTGGGCATCAGTAAGTATGTATCTATCCATAGTACTATTATAAATTAATCAGTAGCCTTTGTTAATTCTCAACAAGCCCTAGTTTATTTAAAAAAAATTTCATTAAAGTTAAACCCTTGAAGATTAAAACATACGGCGAAAAACTTAGGTTTTTTATTCAATATTAATCAGACTTACTCAAATTTAGTCTAGATGAACTGGTATTTTTAAAATTAAGGCTGCTTCGCGTTCCCATTTGTGAACAGATTCTCATTTTTGAGAATGAATTATATTTCATTTTTTGACTGACACTGGAACAATTAGCCATAGACGAGTAGGGGGTGGGTAAAGCCATATACCACATTTAAGAAATAACGCCGTAGTGGTGTTAATTCATTGTTAATTGAATATGGTTTGAATTAAGGCTTGATGGAAATGCATTAGTAGAATTATGGGTGCTGAATTATCAAAATTAAGTTTTGGATTATTTTAATCAACTAAAAAAACATCGTTTGCGTTTATAAAGCCAGCAGTTGATCAATTAGCTGATCAACGCAAGGGTATTAACCTTTTTTATGGTTTAAATACTTTTGAGTACGTTCTAATAATTTCGGGATGGTTTTTTCTGCTTCTTCTTGGGTGAGATGCAAACCATAAAATTTATTAGTTGTTCCGTAGCTTTCATTAAGTACTGAATAGGGAATATATAAGGTGTACATGTCTTGTTCTACTGAGTACAACGTGATGAAGTCAGTCGTATATGAAAACTTGCCATTTTCGCTCTCTAGCTTGATTTGTTGGTGTTTAACGAGCTTGAGTGGTGAAATGCAGTCACCGCCATAGATCGCAACTGTGCCACGCTCTTTGTACAGCTTAATGAGTTTTTTGGTGCATTTTAACGGCTTGCCGTGTTTGTCCAATTTTGGTTGGTTGCGAACAAAGATGTTATAGCGAAGATTCGAGTCACCAAGCATCCCGCTTGTTGTTTCACTGATGGTCAATTGGCGTTTAGACTTCTTATAAAACTCTAATAAGCGTTGCTGTAAATTGAACCGTGAAACACCGCATTCGATGTCAAAATCTAGACCTTTAAAAGCGTTTTTATTACTGTTGTTTCCAAAGTAACAAACTGCATCGTTAAACATTTGCGTTAAGTTTGCAAAAATTAAGAGAAAGTCGTTTTGTGGGTACGGACGTTTTTGATACATGCACCCAAACTCACTGTCTGACAACTTATAAAAATAGGTGCGAACGCCAGTATAACTGCAAAGTGAATCATAAATGCGTGTGCCTTTAATTTGAATCTGAGTAACATAGCTAGATGAAAATTCAGGGGTAGCCCAAAGCATAGGGCTGAACAGGATGTCCTTCACTAATCCATTGTCGTATGCACGGTCGCCAACGCGACTTTTTTGGTTAATGCGGTCGTTTTGGGTGTAAACATGGATGTTCTTCAGCTCCAACGTTTCACGTTTGAACACTGTCTTTTCAGCGGTAGCAGTAGCGGTCGTCATGGTGAAGTTCCTTATCGGCTTAAATACGTGTGTGCAAAAATTGCTTGCATGGTTTTAAAAATTTGGTCTGTTTCAAAGTAGTCAGAAATTTGCTCTTGGAATGGGCTTTGATGGTTGCGAACCAACGTGCGAATCGCAGAACTATTTAAGGTGTCTGAGTTGGTAAAACCATTTTTTAGTACTTTGATCTCAAAATATGGGCTAGTGGATGCAATCACACTGACAATAATGTTGCCGTCTTGGTCTGTCTTAACTGACAAATCAGCAATTGGGCTTAGCTCATGGCGTAAAAAATACATATTGTCGGGGTTATAGATTGCTTTAAATCTGATTCCGTCTTGGCATATAGCGCAAAACAGTTCATTCACCGACTCAGCAGTAAAGATCGCCCCAAACGTCACAACAACAGGCCCGACATTTTTTTGCTGTTTTTCATCATGTTTGATGGTTAGCTCGCAATGCGCTGTAATTAGGTTTTGCATGGTTTATATCCTCAAATGTGATTCAGTGGCATACGCACGTTATCCGTGCGTATGGGTGAATTGAATTAAGAAAGTTCGCGTGACCAACAATCTTCTATACGGTCGTATGCGTAGCCGTTTTGAGCCATTAACGTGCAAATGTCTTCAAGGTTTTTGCCAAAGATATTTACTGAGGTAACTTGGTCGAGTACTGATGTATGACCAAAGTTTTCTTTTAATGTTGCAACATAGATTTCAACGTCCATGAAGAAGAAATTTGTTTTATCAGCCAATGTCGGCATGTGCTGTTGAAATTGAAGTTGAGCATAGTCACTATCCGCTTGAAGATCCGCAAGGGTTAAATCACAGTTGTTGTCGATGTAATCTGAGATTTCATCAAACAATGTTTCCATGTGAGCACCGCTAAAAGTTTTAGGGAAACCGATGTATAAAGTGCCTTGTAACTGTACTGATTGAGCGTTTAAATTTGACATGCTGTTCACTCCAAGTTTTAAGCTTTCTGCTTTTGATAGTTTCATTTTATGGGAAAACACAACCTGGCAAACCTTTCTCGAAAAATAAGATTTTCAATCTTTTTTTAATCAATTAAAAAACATCGCTTGCGTACTAATATGATTTTTCTATTAGCCGTATCGCCGTAATGCATTAAGAATAATTTAACGAGCAATTAGTTAATTAATTAAGTTTAATTAAATTGTTAAGTTTTAAAACATATGAAGATGAACCAGCTCAAGACCGTCTTGTGCTTGAAAACATCACCATTGCTGAAGCGATGAAGTTAGCTGAAAACAACGGATTCTTTAAAGCAAAGTACCAGGTGCTTAAAGTGATTCAATATTTTGATGTTGAATTGGTACTCACGGCGTCTGATGTTGAGTACTGTGCTGAATTACACCAGTTTAGCGGTGGCTATAACGTGACGGTGCTTGCTGATACACCTGAACAAGATCTTATTGCAATTCTCAATTCATTGGGGATATTGAATTAGAGCCATCTCGTGATAAGAGAATGCAGCTCCGAAAAATGGAGTCTAAATTTAAATCTGCCTTTAAGGGATATGATTTATCCCAAGTATCCATAGTGATATGGTCAGTGTATGTTCACCAGTGGCACGATCGCAAAATTAGTACCGTATATATCTAAAAAAAACCACAATAACAATTGATGGTTTTTTAATGAGCTTTATAAAATGGGTTCATCATACGCACGGCGTTTGTGTTTTACATTTGGATCTATGCCAATTTGATTCGGATATAACAGGTTTAATACCTGGTTAATGCGATCAACTACGCATTGATTAAACAAGATATGACAGTTACCGTTTTCGTAGATCTTAATGCGTAATAAATTATCATCAATGCTATGCCAGATACCACGATCTAACCTGAGTTTATCTAATCTAGTGTGGTCTAAAGGCTTGCCAAATAACTGCCTTGCTATAAAGCGTACTTCTTCCACTAAATTATCTCGTCTGCAATAAGAATGGTAGCTATTGTGATGAATGATCACGCACGGGTTAATACCAGCACCAAGATTGGTTTTGTATTTGCTTGATAATTGGCAAAACAATGAATCAACTTTACGAGCATATGCCATGTGGCGCGTAGACCAGATAGATTCTAAAAATACATTCACGTTATCCATCGTGAAATCTTCAATTTCATGACGAGCAATTTTATCTGACAACGCATCATATTCTTTTTCAGATATAAAGTTTCTAAGATTGATGATCTCAGTTAACTTCCTCCAGAAGCATGACGATATTTGTTTTAAAGCAGATTCTTCAGTATTGAATGATGATGAATATGATTTTCGGGTGATTGCACTCACAATCTGGTAAGCATCAAGTTCAATATCTTTGATGCTTTCATAAATAACCTTTATTGACGATTTTGCTTTTTCGCATTGCAAAATTAGCTTTTCGACTTCAATAAAGTCTAATTCAGATGCTTGCACTTCTCTTTTTATATTTACCAACATATTCATAATTGCCCACCTAATTAGCTTAATTGTCTATATAGATATTTTAATAAAAACCATGGTCATTAATTTTTTTTTAAAATTTATAAGCTAACTTTTTCACTATAATTAAATTAAATAAGCACAACGCTTAAAACTTGGTGTAGTGGAATATGGCTCAACCTTTAAAATTCCTTATTACCTCTACTCATAAATGATGATGTCGATATGCTTATGAAAAAACAACATTCAGTTATGTTCTCAACTGATCGAACAAATACCAATGCTATAAAAATCTGTAATGAGGATATTGTTAAATGAAAAAACTCTGTACACGACAAATTTCACAGAACCCTTATCCTATCAGGA
>NZ_PYIX02000139.1 GCF_003024515.2 Acinetobacter sichuanensis | reverse complement strand
AAAAGATCGTGAATCTAGAGAACAGCAGTTGCATGAAGAACAAGAACAACGTGATGAGCAAGAAAAACGAGCACCCGACCTTTTAGCATTTTCAAAACGTGAAGACCAAGAAAAACAGCAAAAAAATGAACCCAAAAAACCAGATTTTGATAATAATCCTGACTACATGCCTTGGTAACCCCCATTTAAACGCAAGGAAATGGGGTTTTTAGCGACTTTAACTAAAAATATAGGGAAACTATAGTTGATTAAAATAAAATTTCTTAGAACGCAAATGAGAGCATTTAGCGAGTGTCTACGAGCGTCACATTGAAAGTTCGCTTAATTCCCCTCTGAAAAACCGTTTTTACTGAATTACAGTAGATTGTGCTTAGCGAGTGTCTACGAGCGACACAATGAAGCTTTTGCTTTTCAAAAAGCATGAGCGAAGCGAATGCATTATTCATACTTTTGCTTTTTGAATACTCGATAAATTAAGAAAAAAACTGCCCCGTCGAAGCGAGAGAAACGAGCTTCAATAGAGTACGAGCTTTAGCGAGTACCAAGGGCAGTTTTTATAGCCCGAATTTGAACAAGATTCCCTTTTATACTTTTAAAAAGCTTTTAAAAGCTTTTAGCTCCTCTAAGAGCCTTATATAGCAAGGGTTTCAACCTTTAAAAGGGTACAAATAGCATGATAAAGGGTACAAATAGCATGATTTTATCGTTTAAAAGGGTACAAATAGCATGATTAAAGGGTACAAATAGCATGATAAAGGGTACAAATAAATTCTTGTACCCTTATGTTTGTTGGTGTACATTGTTTTCTCATGAGGGTACAAAAATCATGTTCATTTTTTATAAGGTTTGATATCTGAATGAATAAAGAAAATAGTTATGAGAAATCTTATCCAGTAACAACAATGGCTATTCAAAATAAAGTTACTGAATGCTTTAAAAGCATGTCTGTAGATGAAAAAAGAATTTTAATTATGGCTTCTCCGATTGCTAGAAATATCGATGCAAGTGAGCAAGATCAAATCTTAATATCTGCTCAACAATTTGCTGATGACTGTGGTATCAAGGTCAATTCTGCTTATAAACAAATTGAGAATGCGTCAAAAAAACTAGTAGATCGGTCTTTTTCATACATTAATGATAAAGGGAAAAAGGTTTACTCTAACTGGGTCATTGATGCTACTTACGAGGATGCAGGGATATCTTTAAGGTTTACATCTATTATTTTAGTAATGTTAAAAATTTTAGATAAATACAATCCATACACTCGTTATAAAAAAGATGTAGTTTTGAAATTAAAAAAAGACTACTCAATAGACTTTTACCATTTAGCAAAAAAAAATCAGGCAAAAAATGGCTTTGAATTAACACTAGATGAAATGTTTACAGAGTTTGGTCTACCAGAATCTTATAAAGATTTGAGAAACTTAAAACGAAGAGTCTTGAAAAGCTCATTAGATGAAATTAATGAGTTTACCGATGTAACAGTTGACTATAATCCAATTAAAAAAGGGCGTTCTGTTGTCGGCTTTAAATTCACCGTAAAAGAAAAACCCAAGCCAAAACTCACAGCACCAATAAGGGATAAAAAAACCATAGATATGTTCTGT
>NZ_PYIX02000138.1 GCF_003024515.2 Acinetobacter sichuanensis | reverse complement strand
CGCGATGCACTACAAAATCAATTACACGGCGAGTTGATTGGTGGTGGCTTTGCTCGATCACAAATGATTAAAGACAAAATCTCAGTACCTGCGGACATGGTGCAGGCTCAGTTCGGTCGTAACTTTAAAGTCGAAAACGGCAAAGTCGTGGCTTATGACAATCATGGCCAACAAATCTATTCGCGTTCTCGTCCTGGTGAATTGGCTGATTTCGATGAAGCGTTAGATCAGTTGATTGATGGCTATCAGTACAAAGATCACATTTTAAAAGGTGGTCAAGGTTCAGGTGGCAACTTCCAAGGCAATACCAATACAAATACAGGTCTGAAACGCAGTCAAATGGATGCTAAGGCTAAATCAGACTTCATTCAAACTCATGGTCAAGCTGCATATTTAAAACTTGAAAAATAAGGAGTCATTATGACTACAACTGTAAATAGCGACATGATTATCTACAATCAATTGGCGCAAACTGCATATTTGGAACGTCTACAAGATAATCTGAATGTATTTAACCAAGCTTCAAACGGTGCAATCCGTTATGTCAACGAAATCATTCAAGGTGATTTTAATCAACAGTCTTTTTATCGTGTTGGCGGTAGCATTGAACACCGTGATGTGAACTCGACAGCGAAAGTGACCAATAAAAAAATTGGTGCAGGTGAGTCTGTGGGGGTGAAAGTACCATTTAAATATGGTCCTTATGCTTCAACTGAGGAAGCGTTTAAACGCCGTGCGCGTTCTCCAGAAGAGTTTGCTGAAATTATTGGTTATGACTTAGCAGATGCTCTGGTACATGGTCGTTTGCAATACAGCTTAGCTGCACTTAAGGCGGCAATCACTAGTAATCCTGACATGATTGCCAAAGGCAGTATTGCTACAGATGGTCGTAAAGCCTTAACCAAAGGTATGCGTAAGTTTGGTGATAAGTTTGGTCGCATCTCACTTTGGGTGATGAACTCGGATACTTATTTCGACATTGTGGATGAAGCATTAACAAATCAAATTTATGGTGAATCTGAAATTGTGATTTATGGTGGTTTACCAGGTACGTTGGGCAAGCCTGTTTTAGTCACAGATTTGATTGAAGATGATGATGCTTTTGGTTTGCAGACTGGTGCAGTAACTGTCACTGAGTCTCAGGCACCAGGTTTCCGTGCATACGATATTAATGATGAAGAAAACTTGGCAATTGGTATGCGTGCTGAAGGAACTTTTAATCTGGATTTACTGGGTTACTCTTGGGATACCACAAAAGGTGCTAATCCAACATTGGCACTATTGGGTGCTGATGCGAATTGGAAAAAACACGCGACAAGCAACAAGATGACAGCAGGTACATTGCTGGATCTCTCTGGCACACCATAACAATCGGGGCTTTAAGCCCCATTTTTGTGAGAACAAGATGAAAATTATTTATGCTCAAAAAAGCGCAGGGATTGATGAAAAAGGTTCATTTCAAAATCCAAAGTACTTTGATCGTCCAGATGTAAATGCAACATCAGTTTTGATTTACGGTGATTATCCTCAAATCAAAGCAGCTTATGATGCACTTGGTGTGGAAGTTGAGGTGCGTGAAGTACCAGAACGCAAAGCTAAAGTAGAAAAAATTACTGTTCAATTGGGTGTCGAAACATCACCTGAACTAGAAAAAGTTCTTGCGGATACCAAAGCTGAATGTGAAAAAGTAGTT
>NZ_PYIX02000137.1 GCF_003024515.2 Acinetobacter sichuanensis | reverse complement strand
TGTAAACAGAATATTTATTTTTATACAGATTTTTACTTGGGTTACATAATGAAAGCTTTATCAGTTATTGAATTGGCTCAACTCTATGGAATGAATCGACAAAGTGTCTATAAGCGTATAAATAAAGGAGATTTATCTAAAAATAGTGATAGTAAAATAGACTTATCAGAAACAATACGAGTATTTGGTGAGCCATCCAAAAAAAATAATAATGTAACTACGTTACAATCTGCATCGGTACAAAAAGAGACAGAAGTAGACATGTTGAAACAACAGGTAGACATACTAAAAAAACAATTAGAACTTGCACATGATCGTGAGGTATTTCAAAGAGAACAACTAGAGGCTAAAGATAATCAAATTGAAGCTATGCAACGCTTATTAGAAGCACCTAAAACGAATATGACTATGTTTACCGATCAAAAAGCTGAACATAATACAGCAGCAGATCCTCAGTCAAAATCAGAGTTAAAATATGACGGATTGACTACTACTGAGCCCCAAGAAAACCCACGCATTCCAGTACCTGAACCTAAGAAAAGGGGATTTTTCAGTCGTTTTTTCTTGCCTAATGGCTAAGAAGATTGACTGATTTTATTTTTAGTAGATAATAGTTATACTTTTATATAACTTTTGAGGTGCATATGCTTCACACTAATCTACGAAAAGTTGGTGGGTCTGTAATGTTGGCTGTCCCACCTACATTGTTAAAAAAATTAGGATTAGATGCTGGAAAGACCGTTTCACTTGATGTTCAAGATGGAAAGCTCTTAGTTGAACCTAAAAAGAAACCATCATATAAACTTGCCGATCTTCTTGCTGAACAACAAGCTCTAGATCTCGAACAAGATGCTTGGGAAGGTATGAGACCTGTAGGGCGAGAAGAAATCTAATGAATAAAGGCGATATCTATTTAATTTCTTTAGATCCGACTTTAGGACATGAACAACAGGGCAAACGTCCTGTATTGGTTATTTCACCTGAACCATTCAACCGTGTAACCAAAATGCCTATCGTGTTACCGATAACATCAGGTGGGCGTTTTGTACGTAATTCAGGTTTTGCTGTCGAAGTCACAGGTGGTAAAACGACAGGAGTTGTCCGTTGTGATCAGCCTAGAGCTTTAGACTTTGATGCTCGACATGCCAAACTCTTAGAACCCGTTGATGCTGACGTTTTAGATGAGGTTATGGCTCGTTTTACAGCAATCTTTGAAGAATGATCATTATCAAGATGATCTAATCAAAATCGTGGAACAACGATCAATAAATGATCATGGAACGTGATAAATCATTAAAAAAGCCCAGTTTGTTCAAACTAGGCTTTTTTAATGATTTCAACTAAGGCGTATTATGTTAATTTTTAGCTTAAATAAATATCTACTATTCTATTTGATAAAAATATAGTGCAACGCATAGTACAATAACCTATTCATACTGTTCTTGTTCATTCAATAAATCCTCTTTTAAAATGTGCAGTGGTACTAGAATACCCTGACCATTTGGAATAGGAAAAATTAAAGCACCATAACTATCTTGTTGCATTCCTATTATCCATTTTTCCATAAATACTTTTAACGATAGAAATTTAGGGGTATACCCTTCCTGATGTGTGCTGATAAAAACGGACACTTTAACTTGGTAAACTAAACATACTCATTAGGAGTTTACCATGAGCAAAAAACAAAAGATTTATACAGCG
>NZ_PYIX02000136.1 GCF_003024515.2 Acinetobacter sichuanensis | reverse complement strand
CCGATTCTAATTCCATCGAATTCGAGGGAATTAAACAGTGATTGCATTGGGACGCGCTGCACTTGTTAGTGCATGGGTGTTTTGGTATATTAGGCTTTGTCATTTCATTGATCCTTGTGATTGATGAGCAGAAAAAGCTTGAGCTGCAATCTCGAGCTTTTTTTGCACCTGTGTTTTAGTGAAAAATCCAAATAAACTTTTAAATACATTTGTATTCTTGCTTGGGTGCAATGTATTCGATGTATTCTTTGATGAATTCATCATTTCATGCGAATAATTAGGCTCATCACAACCTATAAGGTTTTCTTCAATGAGTCTCCTTCTGACCGCTTCACGAATCCAAGCCGCTTTTTCTTCTGGGCTTTGTTTAATTACTACATCCCAGTCTGATGGGTATCGAATAGATGCTTGTGCATCAAATTTCACGCCTATACCAGACATAAAAAACTCCTATGTAAGTTGACTTGCTATTTGAAGATTGCTGTTACGCAAATAGTTAAAATCAGCATCAGGACAAAGTGAATCACATGAAACTTGTCCATTGCTTGCTTTATCAATGCGAATAGCTAGTGGAGCACCACACTTTTTATTGACATAAATAATTTGCTGTAAGTTTCCAACAGTGGTTAAACACTCTTTTGCAAAAGCTTCACGGCGCTCTGGGGTTAAGCCTAAAAAATAACTTTTTAGTTGTTCAGTATTTGATGAAGTCATTCCTATAACCTTTTAGCTAAATTATTTAGTAAATACTAATTTTATTTACTAAAATTGTCAATAAATGTTTAGCAATTACGAATTTACTTTTTACTAAAAACTATATGAAATACTAGATATGGATACCATCACACTAAGACGCAAAAACTTGCGCGCAGCTATCAGTGCTGCTCTCGAAAAACAAGGCTTTAAATCTGATGTAGCTTTCTGCGAGCATTACGATTTAAACCCTAGTCACGTCTCTCAGCTTATGAATGGACACGGTAGTTTTGGTGAGCGTGCTGCTCGCAATCTTGAGAAAAAAGTTGGATGGGATGAGGGTTTGCTAGATAACCCTTTATTATTTTTGGAAAAAAATGAGGATGATTTCAAGGAGCCCACTAACAATGACAGTGGTATTAGGTACGCGCCTGTTAGATTTGTAGAAGCCAAAAACCCTAATAATAAAAACCATGTGCGTATTCCCATCTACAGAGATGTTAAAGCTTCGTGTGGTGATGGGATTGAGAATTTTCTAGAGGATGTTAGTGATTACCTGGAGATTGATCCTGAGCTATTAAAACTCATGGGTGTCAGATCGAATTCCAAAAATCTAAAAATTATCTATTCTGCCGAATACAGTATGTATCCAACAGTTGCTCCTGATAGCCCATTGTTTGTAGATGTCTCAGATAAAGATCCGAATAATTTAAAAAATGGAAATGTTTATGTATTCACACACAATCATGAATTAAGGATGAAGCGTATTTTCGTGAGTTATGGATCTAATACTGTAAAACTTACAAGTGATAACCCTGATAAGAATAGATACCCAGATGAATTCATTACCAATGAGCAACTCAATGAAATCAACTTTATAGGTCGATTGGAATTGGCGCTGATTCGCCCTTAAACAGCCATTAATTTCGTATTAGTCAAATGATTCCCCTGAATCATTTGATGAATTTAGATAAGTAGTATCAAGTAAATCACGATTCATAATAAAACGTTTAAAGAAGGAAGAAATAATGATT
>NZ_PYIX02000135.1 GCF_003024515.2 Acinetobacter sichuanensis | reverse complement strand
GTTTTGATGTATTTACCATCTTCTGTCACAAGCGGCATCTGAGGCGGTCTTGCCAAAGAAATCTCATTGGTCCATTCAGTCGCAAAACAATCAATCATATCGACTGAACCATTTTCTAACTGCAAATAGACTTTATAAGACTGATTTATTTCAAAAACCACATCTTGTGACAAGACTAAAATCAGACCATCTACTTCTGCCACTTCACCATCTTGGGTTTCAATTGAGGTGTTGTCAGCAACAATAATTTTGTCATTTCTGAGTAAAATCTCAGATTCATCTAACGCATCAAACTGCACAGATGTTTCTTGATACCTGATCTTATTCCACTCTCGCCATGCTCTCGTTTTTGCCTGTGCTTCATTACGGATTCCTGTCGATTTGATCGACATTAAATTTGTCGGATTAGTTTTGTCTGAAGCAATGTATTTAATACGTGTGTCATCTGCAGGACTGGTGTACTCAATCTCAACACCATCATACTTATTTTGAACACCCCAACTCTCTGTACGTTTTTCAGACTTCGGTACTTTATTCCGATGATTAAATAACAAGACGGCATTTTCTTGTGGTTGTTCAAACTGCAATTGGATCTTAGATCCAAAGCGATTTGGCTCACAAAATACTGTGCTTGCCACCATTCCTGCAATTTCTTCAAATGACAGATTTGGATCATCAATCGTGTAAGAGAACTCAGTAGCCTTGTCAGATTTAAAATAAGCAATAATTTTTGCAACTTCAGCTTTCATTTGCACGACATCAAGCTCATTCATGCTGCGTCTGCCGATGTATTCATCTAGTGCCAAGTCAATCAATGCTTGTTCTGCGGAATTTGTTGGGGTTAAAGCCCCCACCCCATCAAATTTTAATTTCCGAGTGACCAGGCAATTTAATTTACGCTCTTTAATTGAATAAAGACCGTCATTACCCACGGCTTCAGACTGAATCACCGTCATATTGCCGTAGTTGATTTTGTCACTCCGCTTTGCTAGATAAACATCTTTCACTCGCATTTCAGCTTGGATGTTGTTTTCCATATCTGTACGAGTACGACATAAACGAAAACGAATCGAACCACGTGCAGCCAATTCAATAATTTTGGTTGATCCGAATGGCACTCTGGTTTGATCCGTGAAACCCAATTCAACTTCATAAATCTGCCCGATTGGTGTGCCCTCAGTGTCAATGTATTGATATTGAATTAAGCCTGTTGTCCACGCTGTCGATGTACCACCTTTAGAATTTTGTCGATACAAACCATTTGGAAAATGGATATTAAAATAAGCAAATTCAGCACCATCCATAAAGATATTATGCCAACCCACCCAAGCAGCATCAGGGTCTAATTTATCTAAAGTAATATCAAGCTCAACCGACTCTGTAGACTGATTGGGTAGATGTGTCAATTGTGCCCACTCAACATTTACGGCAACAGGATCAACCAACTTAATATAGTCTCCCCCTACCTCTTCAACCGTATATGTATCATCAAGATAGATTGCATCATCATTATTAATCAGTTGTAGACCTGAATTAATACTTGTGTCTTCAGTCAAGTAGTTCCAAGACGGATTTTTTGTATTTGGTGCATTCAAAGCAACTGTATACTGAAAGCCATTGGTTAAAGTGCTTTTAGCAATATTGGTAATTGTATAGACGCCTGAAAAATCTTTATAAATGATTTTACTGTCTTGCACTATTGCTGAATCTTGCCCAATTGAAATGACTTGATCTGCCACACTA
>NZ_PYIX02000134.1 GCF_003024515.2 Acinetobacter sichuanensis | reverse complement strand
GCAACTTAGTTGATGGCTTACTTGGCGGCTTGTTGTCACTTGATCTAGTCTCTGGTTTATTAGACGGCGTATTGGGTGGTTTATTATCACTTGACCTTGTAAGCAACTTGGTTGATGGTTTACTTGGCGGCTTGTTATCGCTTGATCTAGTCTCTGGTTTATTAGACGGCGTATTGGGTGGTCTATTATCACTTGACCTTGTAACTAATCTTGTTGATGGTTTACTTGGTGGCTTGTTATCACTTGATTTAGTCTCTGGTTTATTAGACGGCATCTTGGGTGGTCTATTATCACTTGACCTTGTAACCAACTTGGTTGATGGTTTACTTGGTGGCTTGTTATCTCTTGATCTAGTCTCTGGTTTATTAGATGGTCTTTTAGGTGGCTTATTATCACTTGACCTTGTAAGCAACTTAGTTGATGGCTTACTCGGCGGCTTGTTGTCTCTTGATCTTGTATCTGGTTTATTAGATGGTCTTTTAGGTGGTTTATTATCACTTGACCTTGTAACCAACTTGGTTGATGGCTTACTTGGCGGCTTGTTATCGCTTGACCTCGTATCTGGTTTATTAGACGGCGTATTGGGTGGTTTATTATCACTTGACCTTGTCACTAACTTAGTTGATGGCTTACTCGGCGGCTTGTTGTCTCTTGATCTGGTAACTGGTTTATTAGATGGTCTTTTAGGTGGTTTATTATCACTTGACCTTGTAAGCAACTTGGTTGATGGTTTACTTGGTGGCTTGTTATCACTTGATCTAGTCTCTGGTTTATTAGACGGCATCTTGGGTGGTCTATTATCACTTGACCTTGTAACCAACTTAGTTGATGGCTTACTTGGTGGCTTGTTATCACTTGATCTTGTATCTGGTTTATTAGATGGTCTTTTAGGTGGCTTATTATCACTTGACCTTGTCACTAATCTTGTTGATGGCTTACTTGGTGGCTTGTTATCTCTTGATCTTGTATCTGGTTTATTAGATGGTCTTTTAGGTGGCTTATTATCACTTGACCTTGTAACCAACTTGGTTGATGGTTTACTTGGCGGCTTATTATCGCTTGACCTTGTATCTGGTTTATTAGACGGCGTATTGGGTGGTTTATTATCACTTGACCTTGTCACTAATCTTGTTGATGGCTTACTTGGTGGCTTGTTATCTCTTGATTTAGTCTCTGGCTTATTAGACGGCGTATTGGGTGGTTTATTATCACTTGACCTTGTAACCAACTTGGTTGATGGTTTACTTGGTGGCTTGTTATCACTTGATCTAGTCTCTGGTTTATTAGACGGCATCTTGGGTGGTCTATTATCACTTGATCTAGTAACTAATCTTGTTGATGGTTTACTTGGTGGCTTGTTATCTCTTGATTTAGTCTCTGGTTTATTAGACGGCATCTTGGGTGGTCTATTATCACTTGATCTTGTCACTAATCTTGTTGATGGCTTACTTGGCGGCTTATTATCTCTTGATTTAGTCTCTGGTTTATTAGATGGTCTTTTAGGTGGCTTATTATCACTTGACCTTGTAAGCAACTTAGTTGATGGCTTACTCGGCGGCTTATTATCTCTTGATCTCGTAACTGGTTTATTAGACGGCGTATTGGGTGGTTTGTTATCACTTGACCTTGTAACCAACTTGGTTGATGGCTTACTTGGCGGCTTGTTATCTCTTGATCTAGTCTCTGGTTTATTAGACGGCATCTTGGGTGGTCTATTATCACTTGACCTTGTCACTAACTTGGTTGATGGCTTACTTGGCGGCTTGTTG
>NZ_PYIX02000133.1 GCF_003024515.2 Acinetobacter sichuanensis | reverse complement strand
GTGGCGCACCCGCAAGCCGATCTTTGCGCTGAACGACGCCTATTGATCGACGCGATTTAGGCCAAGCGCACCGCAAAGGCGAAATTGGTAATCTTGTCGGTATCCTTGACGCCCGGCGCGCTTTCGACGCCGCTGGAGGTATCGACCAGCGGCGCTCCGGTGCGCGCAATCGCCTCGGCAACATTCGTCGGATTTAGCCCGCCTGCCAGCCCCCACGGCAAGGCACCGCGATATCCGGCCAGCAGCGACCAGTCGAACGCCAACCCCATGCCGCCGGGCAGCGCGCCTTTGGGGGTCTTGGCGTCGAACAAGATCAAGTCCGCCGCCCCGGCATAGGCTGCGGCGCGTGCGACATCGCTGGCGCTGGCGACGGGCAGCGCCTTCCACACCGGCTTGCCAAACCGCGCGCGCAACTGGGCCACGCGTTCGGGCGATTCCGAACCGTGCAGCTGCAGCGCGTTCAGCTTGGCTGCCACCAGTGCGTCGGCGATGACAGCATCATCCGCATCGACGAACAAACCGACCATGGCGATCTGGCCAGCTGCGCGCGATGTCAAAGCGCCCGCGACATTCGACGTAACCGCACGGGGCGACGCTGGATAGAACACCAACCCGGCATAGTCCGCCCGCGCCGCGATGGTCGCATCGAGCGCCTCGGGTGTGCTGATCCCGCAAATCTTGATTTTCGCGGGCATGCGGTCAGTCGGGGTTCTGGATCAGCCGCACCAGCGTGCAGTCGGGATCGATCAGGTAGCCGATCCTCAGGCCGCTCGCCTCCAGTTGCGGAGCTTTGAAGCGCGGCCAGCCGGTGCTTTTTTCCTCGGCTCCCGCCGCGTTCACCAATGCCACCATGGCATCGAGATCATCCAACCGCAGGCAACAGCCGAACGAGCTCGTAGCTGGGTCGAGGTCAGGATAGGGGAAGAATTCGAGCTGCAAACCGCCGCGCTGCAGGATCATCCAGCCGCGATCCTTCCAACTCGTCGCAAAGCCCAGCTTCGCATAAAACGCCTCTGTCACATCGAAATCGCGCGATGGCAGATTGGGGGTGACGTGGTCAGCCATGGCTCAGCGCAGCTTGTCGGCCATGCGGGCCGTATGAGTGATTGCGGCGCGGCTATCGGGGGCGGAATGGCTCATCACGATCATGCTGGCCTTGGGGAACGCCGCACCAAACGCGCGCGCTGACGCGGCGTAGTGCTCAGTGTCGGCATCACCGAGATTGCCGAGCGACTTGGCCTTGCTGTCCTTGATCAGGCAGCCACCAAAAGCGATGTCGGTGCCGTCGATCCCAACGGTGATATTGTCACTGGTGTGGCCGGGGCCGGGGTAAAATACCTTGAGCGGGCCAAAGTTGGGCGCGGTTGCTGGTTCGACCCAGCCATTGGCGGCGAAAGTCAGGCTGTGTTGCGCCGCAACCATCCCCTCTTGCGGGGCAAGCTGGTTCGACAACGCATTGGCATAAGTCGCAATCCCCGCCGCATGCAGCGCGTCCATACCGCCCATCTTGTCCTGATGCGCGTGAGTCACCACCGCCAGCGCGACCGGCAGGTTGATCTCCTGCTTGATCCAGTTGAGGATCTGGGCGGTCTGGTCATCGGTCCAGGCGGTATCGACCACCAGCACGCGGCCGCCATCCCTGACGATCAAACCGTTGGAAGCGACTGCCCCGAAACCCGGCATGTCGAGATAGGAAGTGTGCTGCCAGACATTCGGTGCGAGCTGGCGGAAAACCAGATCGCCAAACCGTTGGTCGCCAGTTTCCATTTGCTGGCCAATCGTCGGGCGGATTTCACCGGGCATGCACCCGCTCAGCATCAATGCAGCGGCTAATGCGGTGCTCAGCTTCGCGACCGGGTGC
>NZ_PYIX02000132.1 GCF_003024515.2 Acinetobacter sichuanensis | reverse complement strand
ATATTAAATTAGCTGAAAACGTAATAGACACTAAATAAAATAAAAGTTATTTAATATATTATTTAACAATATATTAAATAACTTTTAATAGTTAGAGGCAAAAATATGAAAAAAAGATCTAAAAGGAAACACGGTTTCAGGCTAATTATACCTTTATTTCTTGGTTTATCTTTTCTAGTGGGTTGCATCTATGATGCCTCTGATAATACTAAATATATTCCGAGATTTAATGAAATATGGTCACCAGAATTTATTTTAAGTAAACAAGATCTAAGCCTAAGTTGGAAAGGTGATAAGCAGCATAGCATTGAGGATCTTAAACTTAAGATTCCATTGCGTTATTTAAATAGAGCATTAGATAGAAATAATGAATTAGAGCCTTTTAGCAACTTTTTACATCCACATTACGGACATTTAGGCACTTTTTATCAAGCAGGTCGGATTGATGATGTATGGCTCGAATTAAGACCTTCCACAGGTGAGCATGTACCCTATGGCGATTTTCAAACAGGAGATTATTTAGTCATTATCAATAAAGAAATTCAAACGGATGACCGCCACTTTCGTGCCACATCATGGATGAAAAATCCAGAAGATATTATTTATCGAGGTAAAGATGTGGAGGGCTTAGAAAGCTATGTATATATGCGCTGTTATGACATAGAGGAGATTCAACAAAAAGCAAAAGAAGGCAATCCTACAAACAAAAATTTATTAAAACGTTTTGAGAAAAAGCACAGTGGTGATTTTACCCCACAGGATTGTCTTGAAAGTTTTAATACTGATTTTTGGGTAACGCCAGAAAATACCCCCTTAGACCAAAAATTTAAAATTGAATATCGTGATCCAATGGTGGGTTATGAGTTCAAATTTTTATATAAAAATAGACTAGTCACATTTTTGCCACGTTGGGGGGGGGCAACAAAAGCTATTAAAGAATGGACGATGTACCGCCAACAGATCATTACGCTATTAAATCGTTCAACAGTTTTACCTTAACACGTTATTAATTTAAATATTTATAAGGAAAATTCTATGTCTACTACAGCAACAGATCCAAACAAAGAATATTCACTGCTTACATCCGACGGTAGATTAAAACTCACCAATGCGGAAATTGATTATTTACAACAATTTTTAACTGCTAATGATCGGGGGGTATTATTTGGCATTATATAACATGACTGGTGTAGAGCAGGTTCTAGTACAAGGTGAAATCTCTACCTTTAGCGGTGCACTTGGTGGCGCAGCCTATACTGCTAATATGTTAATGTTTTCTAATATTTTGGCAGAATCCACAGATAATATGGATATGATAATTTTTGCTAATATCTCAAAATATAAGGAAAAACTTGGCACATATATTAATAATTCAGATAATCCTGCATATAATGGAAAAGAAGTTACATTAGATACTTTTTCAAATATTATTGCGCAATATGATTTAATTGCTATTAAAAACTTAGCTGAATCTGATCCAACATCAACAGGATATTTAGATGACAGAGGAATGTTAAAAGAAGCCATTAATGCATGGACGGCAGTAGGGATTCCGGAGTTATTCCCAGGTAATCTATTGGATGCTATATATTATGCACTTGATGCAATTACAGGTACAAAAGTTGATCCTGTTGAAAATGATATTCAAGCACTAGCAACTATTATCGAAATCTCAAATGAATTAAATCAAAATGATAATTTTTCTGCTAAGAACTTTTGGGATAAGGTGTTAACCACTGGAAGTCAATATGCTGTAGTAGCAGCATTTCTAGGTCGTTTTTTTGGAAAAGAATTGATGTGTACTGATAAAAACGGAGACTTTAACTTAGTAAACTAAACATACTCATCAGGAGTTTACCATGAGCAAAAAACAAAAGATTTATACAGCA
>NZ_PYIX02000131.1 GCF_003024515.2 Acinetobacter sichuanensis | reverse complement strand
AATCTTTTTAAAATCTCACTCGCTATCTTCAAAAACAAAGCCGCTATAAAAGCGGCTTTATTAAATGATTTTAATCAATCTAATTATTCATCAAGCATCAAGTCTGGGCTCATCCCCACAGTGTTGAAACCTGCATCGACATACATGATTTCACCGGTAATACCATTTGCCCAAGGTGAGCAAAGGAATAATGCAGCATTACCGACATCTTCAATGGTCACATTACGTTTAAGTGGTGAAATTTTTTCGTTTACATCTAACATTTTGCGGAACGACTTAATCCCTGATGCCGCCAAAGTACGGATTGGCCCTGCTGAAATCGCATTCACACGAATCCCTTCTGCACCCAAGCTTGATGCCAAGTAACGTACGCCCGCTTCTAATGATGCTTTCGCCATACCCATCACATTGTAGTTTGGCATTACACGTTCAGAACCTTGGTAAGTCAAAGTCAATAAACAACCTTGACGAACTAAAAGTAACGGCTTCGCAGCACGCGCCATCGCAATAAAGCTATATGCACTAATGTCATGTGCCACTTTAAAACCATTACGATCCGTTACATCGGTAAAGTCACCATCCAATGTATGCGCAGGCGCAAAACTAATCGAATGTACTACACCGTCTAACCCGTCCCAGTGTTTTGCCAATTCAACAAAAGTCTGTTCAATTTCAGCGTCGACAGCCACATCACATGGTAGAACAATCGTTGAGCCAAATTGTGCTGCAAATTCATCTACACGTTTTTTCAGTTTTTCATTTGGATAAGTAAATGCAAGTTCCGCGCCTTCACGGTGAAGCGCTTGAGCAATACCAAATGCAATTGATAATTTACTTGCAATACCTGCTACTAAAAAACGCTTTCCAGCCAATAGTCCTTGTGCCATGTGACTCTCACTCAAAATAATTTATCTGCATAATGCCAAGTTTAAGTTGAAACCGAAATTGCATAATGCGCCTTTTTTCAATTCATCAACATTCAATAACAAATACGCCCCAATGAAGGGGCGTATTTGTTAAAACTAAGGAGATTAGTCGTCGCCACGCAACATGCTGAGTAGACGTAGGAATGAATAGTACATCCACACCAGAGTCGCTAGTAGTGCAATACCACACAGCCATTCCATCGCTTTCGGAGCGTGTTGTGCCGCAGCACTTTCAATCAAATCAAAATCTAGAATTAAGTTCAGTGATGCAATCACTGCAACAAAAGCGGCAAAACCTAAACCTAATAAATTGTTTTCAAATAAAAATGGAATGCTTGAACCAAAAGCCAAACGCATGACCATCTGCACCACAAAGACAATCGCGATGGCAATTGATGCTGACATCACTACAGATTTGAATTTTTCAGTGGCACGAATAATTTGAAAACGATACAGGCCAAACATCACTAAAGTGGTGACAAAAGTTGCCAAGAGCGCTTGTAAAGGTACACCCGGATATTTCAATTGGAAAATAACCGACACCCCACCTAAAAAAGCACCTTCAAACAAGGCATATGGAATGGCAAGGGTACGTGCGGTATTTGGTTTAAAAGTTGCAATCAGGCCTAAAATTAGACCACCAATCGCACCGACTAAGGTTGCAGCATAGGCTAGCGAAATATTTAAGGTCATGAAACAGTATAAAAACAGTGCTATACCGACCACAGCCGCAATCACTGTAAGTAATACAGACTTCTGAATAGCACCTTGAACAGTCATCGGTTGACTATAGTCCGCATGTGTTTCCACGCGGTTCAAAATAGGGTTATTACTTTGCATAACTCAACTCTTTGTTATAATTTAATTAATTTACTTTATCATAAAGCTTGTTTTAAACTTGTATAGCAAAAAAGTGTTTCTTTTTTCTACACAAATACCCTCAGCTCTATTCGATTTCAATAAAAAAGA
>NZ_PYIX02000130.1 GCF_003024515.2 Acinetobacter sichuanensis | reverse complement strand
GAATATGCAACTCATGCTGATAACTACGGTGTACCAGGATCAAGCTTCACTGCTGTAGAAATTAAAGAACTCGGTCAAATCAAAGTTTTTGACGAGAAAGGCAATCCATACCGCGACTTCACTGATCAACTCGACCATCGCAATATCAATAACTTGTTGATTGGTTTTATTGAGCGTAATCGTTTAGTGGAGGCTGTGTAATGTCTATAAATATTATCCCCCCAACACAACCAATCACTGTAAGTGCAATCAAAGTCTATTTTTATGGTGATCCTGGTATGTATAAAACCACACTGGGTATGACAGCAAATAAAGCATTAATTATTGATGCAGATAAAGGCGCATATCGTACAGGTGTGAACCGTCGCGCTGATGTGGTTGTGGCTGAATGTTGGAATGATATCGTAAATATTAATATGGCAGACTTAGAGCCTTATCAAACCGTTGTTTTTGATACGATTGGGCGAGTACTTGATCTAATTAAAGCACATCTAGCAAACGACTCACGCAATACAAAAGGTGATGGCTCTTTAAAGTTAAATGTACAAGGTGTAGCTAACAACATGTTTAGCACCTTTGTGAATAAAATTATTACAAGTGGTCGTGATGTTGTTTTTATTGCTCATGCAACAGAAGACAAAAATGATAACTTAACGCTTATTCGCCCTGATCTTGGTGGGAAAAATCGACAAGAGATTTATCGCTTATGTGATGCTATGGCTTACCTCTGTTTGGAAACAAATAAAAAAGGTATTCAAGAGCGTATGCTTAAATTCCAATCACAAGAAGGTTATCACTCAAAAGATGCAGGTGGATTAGGAAATGTCTCTGTGCCTGATCTTCGTAAAAGTTCAAATAGTCATTTTCTTGGTGACCTTATTGAGCAAGTTAAAACAACATTAAACACTATGACCCCAGAACAGCAAGCAAGTCAAAAGCTGAAACTCGAATGGGAACAATGGGAAAAGAGCTGTACAGAAGCAAAGTTTACAAGTGATTTCAATGTGCTTATGTCAGAGCTAAAACAAGAAAACCCTAACTTTAAAAACATGTGGGAGTGCATGAAGTATTACGCATACCAACTTGGTTTCACCTACAACAAAGAAAAGACCAAATGGTTTGAAATGGAGATACTCCCTCAAACTATTTCTAATGAACAACGTGATCATTTGCAAAGTTTTATTTCTGAACGCGGTTTGGATATCAAGTCTGTCTGTGAGCACTTTGGCGTGGACTCTCTCATGAATATTGAGGCATCAAAAATCGAATTAGTGAAACAAGAAATTGATCAATTGGCTAAACAAGGAATGACCGCATGAGCACCGAAATCTTAAACGCTAAACAAGCTTTTGAAGCAATGTCATCTGGTCAAGCAGTGCTATGTCGTGCAGTCGGGCAACTGCTCGACTTTAGCGAGTTGAGTCAATTCCCTGCTACAGTTTTCTTCGGTGCTGATTACGAGTTTTGCCTTGCACCTCGTTTTATGACGATTGGTCAGCTCGACTTAGAAGTACCTGAGTGTTTACAAGGTTTTGATGACTTGATTAATTCTGCCGTGTATTACGCACCTAATATTTTAGATGTGGATCGTCCTATTGAGATTTTAAGCACTGCCGACAATGCTACTTATTTAAAACGTTTGATTGCTTCAAAGCTTTTACATAAAACTTCAGATGATGCTATTGCTCATGCACGTGCATTCATCACGTTAAACGGCGGTTCATTAGATACTATTGAAGAAGTTGAAACTGTTGTTGAGCCTAAGTCAACACCTACTATTATCATTGGTACACCAGATGACTATTTTGCTTGCATTGAATCTAAAATCTTTAAAACAAAGTCACCTGAAGATATTCAAAAAATCAGTGATGAAATTAATGCCGATCCAAAATTAAATGATGAAGATCGTAAAGATTTATTCAAAATAATGGATGCATTTCATGCTAAGGAAGAAGTTTCTGATCCTGCAACCACTAAGATT
>NZ_PYIX02000013.1 GCF_003024515.2 Acinetobacter sichuanensis | reverse complement strand
ATATAGATAAATGATGCAGAGCATTATACTATTTTTTCTAAATACACTTGATGCGTATCATCATTTAAAATTAGATTATATTTTTTATGAGATTGATGTTGTGCAACACAAAGTTCACCAATAAAAAATAATTCATAGCCAAGATTAGTGGTTAGATATTTAATTAATTTCTCTTTTTTAGTTTTTTGTTTTTCCATATAGTCACCCCATATCTCAAGAAAAATAGGTGGATAATTACTCTGTTTTAACCACTTTTTTGCCCCTTTAATGACATCAAGTTCCATGCCTTCAACATCAATTTTAATAAGATCTGCAAAGGGTAATGCTAGATGATCTATTTTTTGTAAATCTACAGACTCATACTGTTTATCATGATGATGGGCAAAGTGATGTTCAGCTTGTTCAGCTCGGATTTTGGCATCTAAAGAGAGAGCTCCAACATTATTTTCTGTATGTAAATCTAAGATGGGTACTTCAATCGTACCTTGCTTATTTCCAATCGCTAGGTGATAAGCATGACAAGTTTGTGTGAGATGATTGGCAAAAATATTTCCACAGAGTTGATAAAATACTCCTCGTTGTGCTTCGAAACTATGTACAACGCCTTGCCGTGATTGAATAAGTTTAGCAATTGGAATAGAAATAGCACCTAAATTTGCACCAATATCAATAAATACAGGTTCATCTATATCTCTTAAAAAATGTTCTGACAAAATTAAAGTAAATTGATCCCAATATTGTCCTTTTTTGATTTGTGTACTGATTAAATCAGGTCCTGCAGTCAGTAAAAATTGTAAATTTTCTACAGGATATAATTTTACATTCAATGAATGTTTGTTTTGTTGTTCTAAATTATTTTCCATCTATTTTATTCCAAATGAAAAAAAGAATTGCGATGTGTTTGTTTAAAATACAATGTGATAGATACATAATGCAATCTTTATTCAAGTAATTTCATTACATCTTCTTCAGTTAATTTTACTTCATGTTCATGGTCAGTGCTGAGAATTGATTGGGTTAATTGGGCTTTATTTTTCTGCAAAGCTAAAATTTTTTCTTCTATACTTTGATTTGTAATTAATTTATAAACAAACACAGGTTTATCTTGACCAATTCGCCAAGCTCGGTCAGATGCCTGATCTTCAGCCGCAGGATTCCACCATGGATCGTAATGAATCACAGTATCGGCTGCTGTGAGGTTTAAACCCACCCCTCCAGCTTTTAAACTGATTAAAAATACAGGGATATCGCCAGATTGAAATGCAGTGATCACCTCATCTCGTTTTTTAGTTTTTCCAGTTAACTTAACATGCTTGATTTTTAAAGTAGTGAGTTGATTTTCAATAAGTTGTAGCATGGTGGTAAATTGTGAAAAAACTAAAATTTTACGCCCTTCTTCGACCATATTGGTAATCATTTCAATGAGTTGATCTAGTTTTGCTGATTGAATATTTTCATCTTTAAGATAGTCTAACTTTAATAAATGAGGGTGACAGCAGATTTGTCTGAGTTTCAATAGTGCACTTAAAATTTGAATTTGACTACGTTTAAAGCCTTGAGCCGCGATGAGTTCACGAATATCTTTTTGCATGGTTGCACGAACAGCTTCATATAGTTTTGACTGCTGTTCATTCATATCAATATTTACTTCAATCGTCGTTTTTTCTGGCAGCTCTTTAGCAACATCAGTTTTTAAACGGCGTAACATAAAAGGTTTAATACGAGAAACTAAGCGATTTTTGATTATTGTATCGCCTTCTTTTTCAATAGGTGTACGGTATTTCTTATTAAATACGTCTTGTGTATATAAAAAACCTGGCATTAAAAAGTGGAATAATGACCAAAGTTCACCTAAATGGTTTTCTATCGGTGTACCTGTTAAACAGAGGCGATGCTGAGCTTGAATTTGTCTTGCCACTTGAGCCGCTTTTGCTCGTGGGTTTTTGATATTTTGTGCTTCGTCTAAAATAAGAGTATGATATTGATATTTCAGGATATATTCTTCATCACGTCCTAAAAGTGGGTAGGTACTGAGAATAAGATCTGCATCTGGAATATTTTCGAAATGTTCAAGACGATTTTGACCTTGTAAGATTAAAACCTTTAATTCAGGTGCAAATTTTTCTGCTTCTTTGCGCCAATTTTGCATTAATGATGTCGGTGCAATAATTAAAGCAGGATGTTGATCAAGTCTTCCCGCTTGTTTTTCGATCAACAAATGTGTCAATGTCTGTGCAGTTTTTCCTAAACCCATATCATCAGCAAGAATACCGCCGTGGTTGGTTTCACGTAAAAATTGTAACCAACCTAAGCCCTGTTGTTGATAAGGACGTAATTCACCTTGAAAGCCTTGAGGCGTTGCAATTTGTTGTTGGTAGCATTGATTGAGTTTATGGGCAAATTGGTATAAAGGTTCAGAAGTTTGCCATGGCATACCTAAAGTATGCTGTAAATCAATGAGTTGTGCTGCATCATAGCGATCAAATCCTGCTGAATCAGGATGTTGCAAGATTTCTTTAAGATAAATAAAAATAGGTTTAATTTCTTGTACTTTTAAGGTCAATTGTGGTTTTTGATCACCTAAATTTACGATAAAGTAGCCATCATCTTCTAATTCTTCAATGAATTCAGGATCTAACATGGTTGGCATTTTAGTTACAAGATGGGCTAAAAGTTGGATGACATCATATGTATTGCCATCAAGGTCTTGAACCGTTGCACCGACTTCAAACCAGTTTTGTTTTTTTGTTGATTCAACTAAATTTAATTGAAAATTTTGTGTCGCTAATAATTGAAATAAGCTGTCGGGTGTATGTTCAACTTTCCATCCTAATTGTTCAATTTTATTTTCAGGAATCAGGTGATGAATCCAATCTTTTGGATCAGCACAAATGATTGAATTTTCAGTCGTTGTGTCAAAGGCAGGACGCTTGTTTTTATTGATTTGTGTGAGCCATTGAAAAGAGGGAATTAATTTTTTTAAAGATTCAACTTGTTGTTTTTCAAATTTTAAATCACGTTGTTGTTTGAATGCTTTTTCATTCAAAATTTGAATGACATATTCCTCAGTGACTCCAGCTTTGATTCGTCCTAATGGATATTCAAATTCAATTTCAGCAATGGCATAGTGATGCATATGGGTTAAACGATGATATTGTGGAAATCCACCAAAACGTATAATTGGAACGGGTTGTCCTGTGATGGTTTCGATATTTTGTGCCAAATGTGCTTGTGGCAGGTCTTCAAAAATCGAATAAGGCTGAATGACTTGTTCAAACTCAGCTAAAAGATCCGCAGGAAGTTGCGGCATATTGATTAATTCTTTAATCATTTCACTTGAATAAGAAGACTCTAATATGCCGACTTGATTTTTTAAAGTATCAAGGTAACTTAAAGGATGTGAATGAATAATATAAATATTTTGGTTATGCTCAGTTGTTAATCTTTGATGATTTTGGTCGAAAAATTGTGCCTTTAATTTTTCAGTCTGTTGTTTAGGATGTGAATACCAATCAAACTCAAGTTGATAAAGTTCATCTGACCAGACCAAAGCAGGATTCTGAGTATTTAAACTATAACAAACACCTTTTTGAACCACCATTTTGAGTTGTTCTTGGTAGATACCTGAAATGTCCCATGTTGAAGGATAGTTGTAGCTACTTGTATTATTGAAGTTTAATTTTGCAAAAAAATAGAGATGATTAAAAATATTTTTGTCTTCATTGGAGACTTTTAAGCGACCATTCGGCACATTGTCATAACTGGTATAGTGTTCAGTTTTACTAATATGACCGTCTTTGGTGCGACGTGCTTTATTGACAATTAATTGTAATTTTTTTGAGTTTTTCTTTGGCTCAAAAACATAAACCAATTGTGGCAATGTTGCTGTTTTTTTTGATTTTTCTATAGCCAATTGCTGACGAAATTGTTCTAACCATGCTTTGGCTGTGTAATGTGTAGCATGATTTTTCTGCGCTTGGTTTGCATGATTATTTGTTTGTTTATTTAGTGTTTTTTGATATTGATGATCGTAGTAATAACGTGCTAATGCTGCTGCATGTTTACAATTAAAACCGACAGGGCAACTACATTCGTTATCTGTAATTTTATTGGTGGTTAGGTCAATACGAATAAAAGTGTCATACCAATCTGTACCTTTAATTTGAGTTTCGATTTCTAAGCGGTTATTTTCAAGATGTGTATCTAAATTTGCTAATTCAATTTTTTTCACATAATTTAAACTGCGTTGAATGGTTGCAGTACTAAAGTGAGATAAAAATTGAGACAGTGTGATCATCAGTACATCATATAAAAACAAATAACCTGAGATTGTAATCGTATTTTATTGAATAAAAAATAAATATTTTGCGTAGAGCAAGAGTGCTCTTGGCTAAAACATTCATATTGAAAAAGCTAACTTGGACATTTTCGCAACTTAAAAATATTAAAAATCTGTCAAGATAAGTCTTTGAATATAAAATAAGGATATTGATTATAATGACGCCTAATCCAGTTTATTACACAGAGCAACATTTCGCATTTGCAGATTCAGTTCGTAAATTTGTTCAAAATGAACTTATGACGCATATTCATGAATGGGAAGAAGCCGAAACTTTTCCACGTGAACTTTATAAAAAAGCAGCTGATATTGGATTACTTGGATTAGGTTTTGATGAAAATTATGGTGGTATTGCAGAGACAGATGCATTTCATGTTTTATTATCCTCGATTGAATTAGCAAAAACAGGTTCAGGTGGTTTGTGCGCATCATTGCTTTCACACTCCATTGGTGCACCACCAATTAATCATTTTGCATCTGCTGAAATTAAAGAAACTGTTTTAACGAAAATATTGGCAGGTGAAAAAATATCTGCTTTAGCAATTACAGAACCCACTGGCGGCTCAGATGTCGCAGCATTAAAAACCAAAGCTGTTCGGGATGGAGATGATTATATTGTCAGTGGGGAAAAGACCTTTATTACTTCGGGAATGCGAGCAGATTATTATACAGTTGCAGTGCGTACTGACCCTGATGCCAAAGGTCCGAATGGCATTTCCATGTTGTTGATTGATGCACATAGCGAAGGGATCAGCAAATCTAAACTTGATAAAATGGGCTGGTGGGCTTCAGATACCGCACATTTACATTTTGACAATGTCCGTGTCCCTGCAAAAAATTTGTTGGGTGCTGAAAATATGGGCTTTCTTGTGATTATGAATAACTTCAACATGGAGCGTTTTTTTCTTGCAGCCAGTAGTTATGGTTTTGCTTTGACCTGTTATGAAGAAGCTTTAGAATGGGCAAAAGAGCGTAAGACTTTTGGTAAGCGTTTGGTCGATCATCAAGTGGTTCGTCATAAGCTGGTCGATATGGCAACACGTTTAACCACGACACGTACTTTACTTGAAGATACGGCTTATCGTTTAGGACGACCTGAGTTACAAGGCAATGAACTGATTGCGCAAATTTGTATGCTGAAAAATGTTGCAACGCAAACCATGCAGTTTTGTGCAGATGCAGCAGTGCAAACACTGGGTGGCATGGGCTTTATGCGTGGTACAAAATCTGAGCGTATTTACCGTGATGTTAAAGTAAATATGATCGGTGGTGGTGCTGAAGAAATTATGAAAGACCTTGCGAGCCGTCAGTTAGGATACTAGTTTGCTTGAAGCTTTAAAATCAATGCGGTGAAAATTTTCACCGCTTTTCATATTTGATGTTAAAAAATATTTAATTGAGTGTTGCTAGTTCTTCTAATGTCACCTGACGAATTTCAAAAATTGGTTCTTTTAGCAGAGCATTGAGTGATTTGATCCAATTAAATGAGTCTTGGTCAGCAAAACTTTTGACTTTTAATTGTTGATTTTCATAACTAAGCCAAAAATTGTCATGAATGAGTTGTTGTAATAATGTGGGTGAATCACTCAGCTCTTCTAATGAACCATCCAACTCAAGTTTTAAATCACCAAAAAATTCGTTAATGGTTTGTTCTTTCCAATAATCTTCAACATAGTTTTTATCATCAAATAAAAATAGTTCATTTTGACCTGTTAAGAGTACAGATTCTTCAGGTGTAGAGGCATATACATAGCTTTGGGTTGCTGGGTTAAAAAGTACGTAATTTGGTAATGAATCATCAATTTCGATGAGTTGATAATGCAAAATGCCTGAAAGTTTAGCAAACTCAAAAGCATCATCTTCATTCATTTCGGGAATTGATTCGCCATCAAATTCTTCGCCTGTTTTTTCTAAGATAAAGGCTTCAATGGCTTCATATTGTTGGTCATCACCTTCGCCATTTGCAATGGAAAAATTATAATAATCATCTTGATATAAGGCACGTACAATCAACTTTTTATACTGTTGCTCAGCTTCAGTTTTGTCACTATAAACTGCTTTAATTGCCCCTTGCATTGCCCAATCAAGCACATACCATTCATCATTATAGCCAAATGATTGATGGCGAATCACATATTTGTTATTACTCATCTTCTTCTCCATTGCTGATTTTATTGAGTTGTTCTAAGGTAATTTGTCTAACTTCAAAAATCGGTTGTTTTAATAATGCATTGAGTGCTTTTAATTCGGTAAAGTGAAGGTCATCCCAGTCAATATTTACAATACTGTTTCTATCTTCTGCATATACAATATTTGGGGTATTCGTCGCTAAAGTTTTTAGTATTTCAGGGCTATCACTGATTTGGTCTAAAGTTTTATCAAAAATATGAACGTTAAAATCATATTCAAAAAGACTCAGTTCAAAATTTTCAAGCGTACTAAAATTTTCATCTGTACTATCAAAAGTATTGTTATATTCTCCTTTGAGATAATCATTTTGTGTATTTGACCAAAGAATATAAATCGGTTGATTATCTTCAAATTCAAGCAATTCATACCATAAAATACCTGAAAGCTTGGCAAATTTAAAAGCATCATCCTCACTCATTGGAGGGAGGGTTTCAAACTCGTCAATGTCATCTAAATTTTCATCTTCTTCAAGTTCAACTTCTATATTGTTTTCTACAATAAATTCATAAGCTTGCTGTGCAATTTCAGTATCACCATTATATTCGTATAAGCTATCTTGTTGATATAAAGCTTCTACAATCAGCGTTTTATAGGCTTGTTCAGCTTCTTGCTTATTGTCATAGATGGCTTGAATATATCCAAGCTCAGCATTATAAGTACTGAAATATTCATCATTGTAGCTAAAGTTATTTTGGCGAATAACGTATTTAGTGGTCATAATATTTTTTTCCTTTTCTAAAAATAGAATTAAGCAATTTTTGTTTTCAATTCTTGAAGTTTTAATGCACTCGGTGGAACAACCGTGCCATTGTCCATCCACAGTTCAAAGCGCATCGGATTGAAAAACATGGCAGGGCTAATATCAAACTCGATGAACTTGGCTTCACTTTTGCCCATCATGGGTAAAATAGTGTTAATAAACCAACTGTTATGTGTGATCAGTAAAGACTTGAGCTGACCTGTCACCGACAAGGGTGAAAGTAGAGTGGCTGAAAGTTTTGGGTCATCAATGACTTCGGTATGGAATTTTTCTAAGCGTTTGGCTAAACCTTTGGTCGGAATATCTTGCATTGCTGCCACAAAATCGCTCAAAGTTGGAATAAAGCGATGATGAAAATCTACCAATAAATGATCTTTTTCACAAAGGTCTTTGACTTCAATACTTGAGCCTGCACTGTTTTGAAAATGATGACCAAAAATTGGAATAATGACTTCTTGCACACCCCAAAAAGTATGCAAAATTCGATGGCGGTTGTCGGTACAGAGCATTTTAGTGCTGTCGATTAAGGCGTGAATGTCGATATAATCTTCGAGTTCGCCACCCCTGCGTTTTTGTGAAATTTGAGCATGTTGTACTGGATTCATTGTTTTAGTTTAATTGTTTTAAAGTCAGTAGATTAGCAAAAATGAATGACAATAAAAATAACTTTTAAATCGGCTGCGTTAAGTCATGTCGTTTAGTTTTTTATTTAGATCGTTCCGTTAATTCGATGATATGTCGATCATGATTCATAATGACTGCTCGAAAGCCAAATGAAGTGAGTTGAGGCTGTAATATTATTTTTTCAATATCAATCATATTTTTCAGTAATTCAACTAAGTTTTCAACGTGAAAACCTAATCTTATATTTTGCGTTAAATTGTTTAGATCAGTGGCGGCAGGATATATTTCAAAAACGAGTCCATTCATCATACAAGAATAATGTTGAGGTCCATTTCCATGTTGTTCTGTTTGGAATTCAAGTCCAAATTGGCGATAAAAATTTTTAGATCGTTCGATATTTTCTACTTTTAGAACGATGAGATTGATAAGCATAGGTATATTCGTTAATTGGGTTCAATTATCTTATTCATTTTACCTCATCACCATTTCCCAAACCATTTCTGTCAATTGCTCCAAAGAAATTTTGCCATTTGGGTTATACCAAGTCACCGTCCACGCAATCGCACCACCCAATAATCTGCGCCAAATAAAAGCATCATGCTGAATTTTATTTTGTAGGCGTAATTGTTCAATCACATTGAGCCAAATTTGCTCATAATCATGACGCAGTTTCAACAATTCATCCTGACGCTCTTTTGACAGCGCAAACCATTCATAGACCAAAACCGCCATTGCCGAACCTGTATCGCCTGTAATGGAGGTCAATTCTGCTTTGATTAAATGTTTCAATTGTTGCTCAGCATCCTCCGATTGTGCAGTCGCATCCAACAAACGAGCATGGTTATAAATGATGGTTTCGTGCATCACATTGGCAAGAATATCATCCTTACTTTTAAAATGATGGAACAAACTACCTGACTGAATCCCAATAAAATTTGCCAACTCACGCACCGTGGTTTTGGCATAGCCTTGCTTATGAAACAAATAGGCAGCACCTTGCAACAAACGCCCACGTGGACTGTCATCAAAACAAGCGATGGGTTGTATTTCATTTATGGAGCAGGCAATCATCGGTATTTTTTCCAAATAAATGAATGATTTATGATTTTTTATAGCAAAATAAACACATTTGCCAATTCAGCATAACATTTTGTACTTTACAAACCAAGCGCTTGCTTGGTAGATTGGAGTATAAATTTTATTCACAACAATGAAAACAATTGAGCTGTGGAAAGGGTGCGAAAATGGAAGATCAACGTATAGTCAAAATTGGATGTGCTTCTGGTTTTTGGGGAGATACCAATACCGCCGCGTTTCAATTGGTGCATTTATCCGATATCAATTATTTAGTCTTTGATTATCTTTCAGAAATTACCATGTCCATTATGGCAAAAGCCATGATGACCAATCCTGAACATGGCTATGCGCTCGATTTTGTCAGTCGTGTCATGACGCCATTGCTGAAAAAAATCAGTGATAAAAAAATTAAAGTGATCAGCAATGCGGGTGGTGTAAATCCATTGGCATGCCGTGATGCTTTACAAAAAGTCATTGAAGCACAGGGTCTGAATTTAAAAGTGGCTGTGGTATTGGGGGATGACCTGATGCCAAGCCAAGCTGAATTCAAAAGCCAAAATATCAAGGAAATGTTTAGTGGTGAGGATCTACCAAGCCATTTGGCAAGCTGTAATGCTTATCTTGGTGCGATTCCAATTCGTGATGCATTGGCAGCAGGTGCAGATATTGTGATTACAGGGCGTGTGGTCGATTCAGCCGTTGTGCTTGCACCTTTGATGCATGAATATCAGTGGTCAGTTGATGATTATGACAAGCTTGCGCAGGGTTCATTGGCAGGACATATCATTGAATGCGGTGCGCAATGTACAGGTGGTAATTTCACTGATTGGCGTCTGGTTGAAGGCTTTGACAACATGGGCTTTCCAATTGTCGAAGTCAAAGAAGATGCCTCTTTTATTGTCACGAAACCCAAAGGTACAGGCGGTTTAGTTTCAACCGCAACGGTTGCCGAACAGATTGTTTATGAAATTGGCAATCCGCAAGCCTATCTACTGCCTGATGTAAGCTGTGATTTCAGTCAGGTCAAATTGCAGCAAGTTGCTGAACACCGCGTTTTAGTGACAGGTGCAACAGGTCGTGCACCAACTCAATCTTATAAAGTCAGCGCAACTTATCCTGATGGCTATCGTGTTTTAGTCAGTTTCTTAATCGCAGGGCGTGAAGCACCTGAAAAGGCACAAGTCATTGCTGATGCCATTTTAAATAAGTGTGAACGCGTTTTAGCTTTGCGCTCTGTTCCACCATTTCAAGAAAAATCGGTGGAAATTTTGGGTATAGAAAGCACTTATGGAGCAAATGCACGACATACCGAAAGCCGTGAAGTCGTGGTAAAAATTGCCGTGAAACACATGTTTAAAGAAGCATGTATGTTCTTTGCTTCGGAAATTGCACAAGCCTCTACAGGCATGGCACCTGCATTGGCGGGTATTGTCGGCGGTCGTCCCAAAGCTTCACCTGTGATCAAATTATTCTCTTTCCTTGTTGATAAATCCAAGCTCAATGTTGAAATAGACATCAATGGTCAACGTCAAAAAGTTGAAATTCCGCAAGGTTTAGCAGATCAATCATTCACACAACTACCTGTCGGTGAAGTCGCTCAATTTACAGGTGATGAAGTTGAAGTGGCATTGGTCGATATTGCCCATGCGCGCAGTGGCGATAAAGGCAATCACAGTAATATCGGTGTCATCGTACGTCAGGCAGAATATTTACCGTGGATTCGTGCCAATTTAACTGCTGAAAATGTCACGAAATATATGCAACACGTGCTCAATCCTGAAACAAGCAAAGTGATTCGCTATGAGATTGAGGGTTTTAATGCCTTAAACATTCTTTTGGAAAATGCTTTAGGTGGTGGTGGTATTGCTAGTTTACGTATTGACCCACAAGGCAAGGCTTTTGCACAGCAGTTGTTGGATATGACGGTGAAAGTGCCGAAAGGATTGGTTAAATAAAAGCTCCTTCTCCCTCAGGGATGAGGACTGAAAGTCCGCAAGGGGATGAGGGGAATTCATGAAAAGTCTTTTTGAAATTCCCCCCTCCCTTGCGAAGCAGTGCTTCTCATCCCTCAAAGGTGGAAGAAGTTTTATTAAAACACCTCTCCCTAACCCTCTCCTAAAAGGAGAGGGAACTATGGAAATCAAAGAAAACACATTGGAAATAACCTCTCCCTGACCCTCTCCTAAGAGGAGAGGGGATTTAAGAAAACACATTGGAAATAAAAAATGCATTATCACTCAATATTTAGATCAGATGCTTTTCAGGACAAAGTCGTTATTGTGACAGGTGGTGGCTCAGGCATCGGGCGTTGTACCGCACATGAGTTAGCGGCATTGGGCGCGCAAGTGGTGATCACAGGGCGCAAAATTGAAAAATTAGAAAAAGTCAGCGCTGAAATCACTGAAGATGGTGGCAAGGTTCATTTTATCGTTTGTGATAACCGTGAAGAACAACAAGTCAAAGATATGATTGCCGAAGTACTTGAAAAATTTGGCAAGATCGATGGCTTGGTGAATAACGCGGGCGGTCAATTTCCCTCAAATTTAGAAGGTATCTCGGCAAATGGTTTTGATGCAGTGGTCCGTAATAATCTGCATTCAACATTCTACTTAATGAAAGAAGCCTATAACCAATGGATGGCGAAGCATGGCGGTAGTATCGTCAATATGGCGGCAGACATGTGGGGCGGAATGCCGGGTATGGGGCATTCAGGTGCGGCACGTTCAGGCGTAGACAATTTAACCAAAACGGCTGCAGTGGAATGGGGGCGTTCAGGTGTACGGGTGAACTGTGTAGCACCGGGCTGGATTGTGTCATCAGGTATGGACAATTATTCGGGTGATTTTGCCAAATTTATTATTCCAAGTCTTGCTGGTAACGTGCCTTTAAAACGGATGGGCACAGAGTCGGAAATTTCATCAGCAATCGTTTATTTACTTTCAGAAGCAGCAGGTTTTGTTTCGGGGATGACCATTCGCATCGATGGTGCTGCTTCACTCGGTACGCGTATGTATCCACTTGCTGATGCGACTAATAGTGTCTCGTTCAATGGTTTCCATCGTGCATTTATTCCAGATGTTTTGAAGTCACAATTGGAAGAAAAAACACAACAAAATAAATCAACGGGGGAAAATTCATGAGCGTTCTCCAATCTGAAATTGCTGTGGGTAGCGAGCAATTTGAACAGAATAAAAGTGCTTTACTGACACAAATTGCCGAAATACGAGCGATACAGAATAAAAGTATTGAAAAGTCTTATGCCGCCAAACCGAAGTTTGATAAACGCGGTAAAATTTTACCACATGAACGTGTTCGTCTTATTTTAGATGCAGATTCACCTTTTGTAGAACTATGCGGTTTGGTTGGCTATGGCATGCATGATGATAAAGATGGTTCTGATGCAGGTGGGGGAATTCTTGCAGGAATTGGATTTGTCAGTGGTGTACGCTGTTTAGTCACAGCAAGCAATAGCGCAATTAAAGGTGGCACAATTTCCCCGATGGGTGTCCGTAAAACGCTACGTATCCAAGAAATTGCCATGAAGCAGAAACTTCCTGTCGTGGCTTTAACTGAAAGTGGTGGGGCAAACCTAACCTATGCGGCAGAAGTATTTACTGATGGTGGTAAAACTTTTGCTAATCAAGCACGTATGTCCGCAATGGGTATTCCGCAGATTTCTGTGGTGCATGGTAATGCTACAGCAGGCGGTGCCTACCAACCGGGTTTATCAGATTACGTCATTTCAGTGCGTAAAAAGACTGAGATGTTTTTAGCTGGACCACCTTTGTTATTGGCTGCAACAGGTGAAGTGGCAAGTGCTGAAGAATTGGGTGGTGCCGAAATGCATGCTCAAGTTGCAGGTACTGCTGAATATTTAGCTGAAAATGATGCTGATGGTTTACGAATCGCGCGTGAAGTTCTTGAACATTTGAACTGGAAAGAACAAACGCATTCACTGAATGAAAGCTATAAAGAACCGCGTTACGCCATTGAGGAACTCTTGGGCATTATTCCGACTGATCCTAAGCAACCCTTAGAAATGAAAGAGATTATTGCCCGTCTGGTTGATGATTCAGACTTTCTCGAGTTTAAACAAGAATACGACTCACATACGGTATGTGGATGGTCAAAAATCGGTGGTTTGAATGTCGGGATCATAACTAATAATGGTCCAATTACCACACAAGGTGCGGCAAAGGCGGCGCAATTTATTCATCTTTGTGAGCAGACACAGCGACCATTATTATTTTTGCATAACACTACAGGTTTTATGGTGGGAACAGATGCTGAACAGAACGGCATCATTAAACATGGTTCGAAATTGATCCAAGCAGTAACCAATTGTACCGTTCCAAAAATCTCGATCGTGGCACATGGTTCTTATGGTGCAGGGAATTATGCGATGTGTGGTCGTCCTTTAGATCCAGACTTTATTTTTGCATGGCCAAATTCGCATGTCGCTGTGATGGGTTCTGCACAGGCAGGTAAGGTTCTACGTATTGTGGCTGAAGAAAAGCAAAAAGCTGCGGGCATGGAACCCAATGCACAAATGTTAGATTTTCTAGAACAAAGTACAGCGGTCAAATTAGAGCAGCAATCTACTGCTTTATTTAATACGGCAATGCTGCATGATGATGGCATTATCGACCCACGAGACACACGTAAGGTACTTATTTTTCTATTTAAAACAATTTATGAGTCAAGAGCTCGTCAATTGAATGCATCAAAATTTGGCGTATCCAGATTTTAAAAAATCAAAAATTGATCGTTGAAAAACGATGATATGGAACAGTAAAAATAAATTTAGGACAAAACAATGAAATTTACTCCAGAACATGAAGCACTACGCCGTACCACACGCCAGTTTGTAGAAACTGAACTGAATCCATTCATTCCAACATGGGAAGCTGAAGGGATTTTCCCAATTCACGATGTATTTAAGAAAATGTCAGATTTGGGTTTATTGGGCATTTGTAAGCCTGAAGAAAATGGTGGTTTAGGTTTAGATTATTCTTATAACTTGGTGGTTGCAGAAGAGTTGGGACGAGCAGCATGTGGTGGTGTGCCATTGGCAATTGGTGTACAAACCGATATGGCAACACCTGCTTTGGCACGTTTTGGCAGCAAAGAATTACGAGATGAGTTTCTGACTCCTGCCATTGCAGGTGAGTATGTGGCTTCGATTGCAGTTTCAGAAGTACATGCGGGTTCAGACGTGGCAGCCATCAAAACTACAGCAAAAAAAGATGGTGATGATTACATTATCAACGGCAGTAAAATGTGGATCACCAATTCATTACAAGCAGATTTCTTCTGTCTACTCGCCAATACATCTGACGACAAACCACATGTCAATAAATCGATGATTATTGTGCCTGCAAAAAGTGCGGGAATCAGTTTTTCAGAGCCATTAAATAAACTCGGAATGCGCTCCACTACAACAGCACAGGTTTATTTTGACAATGTCCGTGTGCCACAACGTAACTTAGTCGGTGCTGAAGGCATGGGCTTTATGATGCAAATGATGCAGTTCCAGGAAGAACGCATGTGGGCGGCAGCCAATGCGATTGGTGGTTTAGAGCATGTGATTAAACAAACCATTGAATATACCAAAGAGCGCACCACATTCGGTCAACCGCTGATCAATAACCAATATGTACATTTTCGTTTTGCAGAAATGATGACGGAAGTCGAAGCCTTACGTGCTTTGACTTATCGTGCCTGTCAGATTCATTTGGAAGGGGGCAATGCCACTGAAATTGCATCTATGGCAAAACTCAAAGCAGGACGTTTAACCCGTGAAGTGGCTGATAGTTGCTTACAGTTTTGGGGTGGCAATGGCTTTATGTGGGACAACCCTGCATCGCAACTGTATCGTGATGGTCGCTTAGGTTCAATTGGTGGTGGTGCAGATGAAATCATGCTCGGCATTATTTGTAAATTGATGGATATTTTGCCATCAAAGCGTAAATAAGGAGAATCAGTATGACACTTTCAGTCGCTCTCACTTCACAACAATTTGATGACAGTATTGAACTAGAACAAGAGGGAAGTATTCTCTATTTATGGCTGAATCGTCCCGAAAGCCGCAATGCCATGAGCTTGAATATGGTTAAAGCCATTCAGCAAGTGTTTAAAACGATTGAAAATGATCTGTCGATCCGTGCTGTGATTTTACGTGGCAAAGGAGGACATTTCTGTGCAGGGGGTGACATTAAAGACATGGCACAACTGCGTGGCGAAGCTGCAAATGTGGGTTCAAACAAGCCTTATGTAGATTTTAACCGTCAATTTGGCTACATGATTGAACAAGTTGATCAAGCACCACAAACTGTTGTTGCGGTACTTGAAGGTGCGGTTTTGGGTGGTGGTTTTGGTTTGGCATGTGTGTCTGATATTGCAATCAGCCTTGCCGATGCCAAATTCGGTTTACCTGAAACGGGATTGGGCGTGATTCCTGCGCAAATTGCACCGTTTGTGGTGAAACGTATCGGTTTAACTCAAGCACGTCGTTTGGCATTATTAGGTACACGCTTTGAAGGGCAGACTGCACTAAAAGTCGGCGTAGTCCATGAAGTTGCAGATCATCTTGCAGGTTTAGAGCTGTTATTGGCTGAAACGATTCAACAAATTAAACGCACGGCACCACAAGCATCACGTGTGACTAAAGCCTTGTTACACCGTACTTTGAATGAGCCATTAAATAGTTTGTTGGACGATGCAGCACAGCAATTTGCCAATGCAGTCGGTGGCGACGAAGGTCTGGAAGGCACGATGGCATTTATTCAGAAACGCAATCCAAGTTGGTTTGATGGTGGGTAGGTAATTGCATTTTTGCAATACTAAAAAATTGAATATTGATCACGATGGAAGCTCCGTTTAGGACATTTTTTCTCTTGTGCCATATCTGGTTCAGAGATGAGATTAGGATGAGGGGAATTTTCATATAAATCCTCACCCTAGCCCTCTCCTTTAAAAAGGAGAGGGGACTTCCATTGTGAATTAAATATTAATCACAAGTTGACTGACTCAAAAAGTCGAATATAAAACCAAGAATAGGGAAAACGAGAATGGCATTTTCAAAAGTATTGGTGGCGAATCGTGGTGAAATTGCTGTTCGCGTAATGAAAACAGCAAAGGCAATGGGCTATGAAACTGTTGCTGTCTACTCAGATGCAGATCGCCATGCACGTCATGTGCAAGTTGCCGATGAAGCTGTGTATATCGGCGCTTCAAAAGTTTCAGAATCCTACCTGTCGATTCAAAATATTATCGACGCCTGTAAAAAAACTGGAGCTGATGCAGTACATCCGGGCTATGGATTCCTGTCAGAAAATACTGAATTTGCAGCAGCATGTGCTGAAAATGGAATTACCTTTATTGGCCCTCCTGCACCTGCAATTGAACTGATGGGCAGTAAGCGTCTTTCAAAAATCGCCATGATTCAAGCAGGTGTGCCATGTGTACCGGGTTATGAAGGTGATCAGCAAGAGATTGAGTATTTAGAACAACAAGCCAATAAGATTGGTTACCCATTGATGGTGAAAGCCTCGGCAGGTGGTGGCGGACGTGGTATGCGTTTGGTACAAAGTGCTACAGACATTGTCGAATCATTAAAAACTGCACGTTCAGAAGCGGAAAATGCTTTTGGTTCAGGTGAATTGATTCTTGAAAAAGCCGTGATCGCACCGCGTCATGTGGAAATTCAAGTGTTTGGCGATACGCATGGCAATTACGTCTATTTATTTGAACGTGATTGTTCGATTCAACGTCGCCATCAAAAAGTGGTCGAAGAAGCGCCGTGCCCTGTGATGACAGAAATTTTACGTCAAAAAATGGGTGAAGCTGCCGTTGCAGCAGCTCGATCTTGTGACTATGTCGGTGCAGGAACAGTCGAATTTTTACTTGATCAATCAGGTGAGTTTTATTTCTTGGAAATGAATACTCGTTTGCAAGTTGAGCATCCTGTGACTGAGTTAGTAACAGGTTTAGACTTGGTTGAGTGGCAATTGCGTGTTGCCAATGGTGAGAAATTACCGTTGCAACAGTCTGAGTTGACGCTGACAGGTCATGCGATAGAAGTGCGTCTATATGCGGAAGATCCTCGCCTAGATTTCTTGCCACAAACAGGAGTGGTACACCGGTGGGTACCTGCGGATTTACCAAATGTCCGAATTGATCATGGTCTACGTCCGCAAGATGAAATCAGCCCATTTTATGATCCTATGGTTGCGAAAGTAATCGCTTATGGTAAAACTCGCCATGATGCAATTCGTCTTTTAACACGTGCGGTGGATGATTGTGTATTGTTGGGTGTAAATAGCAATAAGCAATTTTTGGTGAATTTATTAAAGCATCCAATTATTGTCAAAGGTGATACTAATACAGCCTTTATCCAAGAACATTTCCAAGATGATGAAAGCCTGCATAACCAAACTTTAGGCTTAGAACATTTGGCAATTGCTTCTGCTTTATTCACCAATGCATCAAGTAATAACAGTTGGAATACGGGTATTGCATTGTCTTTACCTTTGAAACTGAAACATGATGATCAGCAATTGCAGGTTTTGGTAAAGCGTGATCAAAATCAGGTTGAAGTTGAAATTTGCGGTCAGACTTTTGCCATTCAAATTCTTGAGCAGACTGCACAAAAACTGATTTACGATGCCAATGGCGTGCGCCGTTCAATAGACTATGTTTTGGATGGTAATCATCTGTATTTGGATGCAGTGAATGGCAATATCAGTATTGAAAATGCGACTTATGCACCACCAGAAACCTCGGACGTAGCAGGGGATGGCAAGATTCGTGCGCCGATGGATGGTGCAATGATTAATATTTTGGTGAGTGTTGGTGATACTGTAACAAAAGGTCAGACTTTAATTGTATTAGAGGCGATGAAAATTCAGCAACAAATTAAATCAGATAGTGATGGTATTGTTGAGGAAATCATTGCACAAATTGGTCAACAGGTGAAAAAGCGCCAAGTTTTACTGAATATTGCATTTACTACACAATAAAGATTGATTAACGAGCAAAATAAAAGCCATTTCACTTGAAATGGCTTTTAAAAATTATTTATGAACCATGTGCTGCAATCTTATTGCTTGCTGTTTTTAGGTTATAAAGTAATTGTCCTAATAAAATATCTTTTGCTGCTAAGGTCACTAAAACCATAGGATGCTTGGCACATGGAACTGCTGTTAAAACAGCTTTACCATTTTCTGCATCTAAAGTTAAACTCTGGCAACCTACGAGTTCAATTTCACCTAAAAATGCGCTGACCATGGCTAAAATAGAACTACTTACCGCAGCGAGTTTACTTGAATTGTATTTATTTATTCTATAAACAGAGCATAATTCAAAACCATCAGTGGAGCATGCCATGACAAAGTTGATGCCTTTTACATTCATCAGTACATCATGAATTTGTGCTTTGGTAAATTCGATCAGCTCATCTGGTGCAGTGCGCTGTTCAGCAATATTCAGCATATAAGTTCCCTATAAGTACTTGATTTCTAGAGTGGTAATTAGTGTTTCAATTAATAATAAAACATGATCTTTAAGACGCGCATCAACCAAAAACAATGGATAATTTAAATTATTTTCAGTTAACCAAGTTCGATATTGATGAGTAGAAGTTTCAGTATTTTCATCAACATGAGTTATACCAATAACAATATTTTCACCATAACTTTTAAAGATATCAATGTAATATTTTAACTCATGTAAGCTATCTGGATGGCTATGATCAATCAGAATAATGGTTCCGATCGCACCTTGACATACAACGCCCCACATAAAATCGAAACGATCTTGTCCAGGTGTACCATACAATCCAATTTTATTGCCATCTTCTAAAGTGATTTCACCATAGTCAATACCAACGGTGGTATTGAGTTTTTTATGACGTTCTTGATCTGTATTAAAAGCTTCAGTTTCTAAGATTGAAATTTCAGAAAGTGTTTTAATGGCTTCGGTCTTACCTGACCCCATAGAGCCTGCAAAAACAATTTTATATTTTTGAATGATCATAAGTCGTCCTATTAAAAACCAAAGCGACGTTTTAATTTGCCAAAAAAGCTACGTAGCCCATTCACTTCTTGTTGATTTTTCTCTTGTTGGTTTGCATCTTGATCAAATTTACATTCTTTGGCACTCACTAACTCAGCATTCTGAATTGCAAGATTGGCAGTAATAAACCGTTGTACGAGGGGTAATTCAAGACCTAGTTTGGTAGCAACATGCTGAATTTCTGCACCTTGCATAAAACAAGCCGAAAGTTGCAAAATAATTTTTCGGTCTTCAGAGGTAGGTTGAGGCCAAAACTTTAATTTAAAATAGGCAAGCTCATATGGCGGCACACATAAATTTGGTGAATTCCAGACCAAAGCAAATAACCAATTTTCAAGGTTATCTTGGTGTTTTCTAGAAATTTCAATAAAATCTTCAATAGTTGCAGGCGCATATTGTAATGAGCCATTGGTTTGCCAGAGTGTGCGTTTAGGGTTAATCCATGCTAAGTGCATATGATGATCAATAATTGCTAAACTACCTAATTCATCAAATACATGAACTTTACGTTGAAAATGATCATATACATCAGTAATGAACTGTACATCTAAAGGCGCTAAGTTTTGTTGTAAAACGGGCTGTTCAGGCACAACAATCGCTTGAGGTTGTTCTTCTATTGGTGGTGGTTGGAGAGCACTCAAAACATTCTGCTGAATCCAGTCTTTTAAAGGTGCAATATCTTGGATAGGCAGATAGAGCATATTGTCCTCAATACGCGTTTGCACACACTCATCTTTAGACACTTTTAAATAGGCTAAATTTTTTCCAAAGATAATTTTCTGAATATTCTCAGTTTCAAAAAAGAATTCGTGAATTAAAACAAGTTGAATATCTTCATCGTTCATTTTTCCCCAATAAATTTCAAAAAATTGAGGAATGACTTCTCGTAGTTTTATTTTTAGCTTTTCAGTCGTAACTAAACCCAGTCCAGAGATTGCGATATTGATACGAGGTTTGTTCATAATATCACTTTAAGAAAAATTAAAAAAACGCGGGCACCTTTTATATAAATGAAATTTAAAAAAACCAGATCTATACATCATCATTCCTTATATTCAAAGAAATAGAACCGCTCATGGAGAGAAAAGTCTCTCATATAAGCTTTACCGTCTTTATAAAAGAAACTTAATGTTTATAAACTATAGTTTTATATGTGTTTTAAATCACGTTTTTATAAATTACGTGATGAAAAATACATTTATTTAAAAATCAAAGATATAATATAGAATTATTATATTAGAGATATGCTTTAAAGCAATCATATTTATTGACTATTTTAGCTGATTTTTAAGTTTTTCTTCATTAATTTTGAAAAAATATTTGGATTTATTTTGCAGAAATATATAAAAAGAAAACTACAAAAAGCGGGTTAAGCCTGATGTAGTTGTCTTAAAAGAGACGATTTTAAAAAAGTCTACAATCTTAAGTTTAAGCAAAAACTTTTTGTAATGCTTCAAACAAAATCCAAAGTACAACAAGAGCAACGATTGGTTCAAAAATTTTTGCCCAAGTTGGATTCAGTTGTGCAGTTGGTTCAAGGGCTAAAGGTTCAGCTTGAGTATGCTCTTTTTGCATATTGACCATGAGATTAAACTCCTTCATTGTTTCATCTAATGATATCTGTTCCTGCTCAATAGTTTTAGAACCTTTTAGCTCTTTTAGGTCATTGGTTAACCAAACCCAATCATCAGCATGACCTGCCAAATGTTCTACTTGCCCTAAAATTAGTTCACGCAGACCACGTTGACCAAAACTGCCTGTTTCATCAAGCTGCTTGATTTCTTTTAACTGAAACTCTAAGAGCTCAATAATCACTTGTTCTAACTCTGTCTTATTTAAACAAGAACGATTATGCGGCGAAGTTGTTAAATGACGGGCAACCTCTTGAACATATAAATGATCTAGACGTTGAATTTCCTGATAAACCACATTTTCATTTTGTTTCCATAAGCTAACGAGTTTACCTAAAGTTAAAGCATTAATTTCAAGTAAATACGTTCTTCTTTCATCAGGAGAATATTGGTTGAGAAGCTGAGGCTTTTGGATCTTAATCTGCTCAGCAAAATATTGTACGAGATCAAAAGCCATGTAGCTCTCCTTATTTTATATGAACGTTTTTAATCTAAAAGTCTTAATGTTGGTTTTTTCTTTGGTGTTTCAACTTCTTCTGTTGTGTTTGATTCTGAAGTTTCTTCACGAGTTTCAACATTAGCATATTCTTCAGGATCAAAAAACAAGCCTTGCCCATTTTCACGTGCATATAAACCTAAAACAGCATTGATTGGTACATAAATATCTTTAGAAACACCACCAAAACGTGCTGAAAAAGTAATGGCTTCATTGCTCATATTGAGCATGTGTACAGCATGCGGCACAATATTGAGTACAATTTGCCCATCTTGGATAAACTGGGTGGGAACATCTGTATAGGGTTGAGTTGCATCTACAAGTAGGTAAGGGGTGAGATTATTGTCGCAAATCCATTCGTATATTGCACGAGCGAGATATGGGCGAGTTGGGCTAAGATTAAGTTCTGATTCAGACATGAGAAATTGCTCTATTCTTTGGCTAAAAAGGTTTGAAAACGATTTTTTTCTTGAAGTGTCATCGACTTTTGAAAGCTAGGACGATTAAAAATACGTTGACAATATAAGTGAATTGGGCGGCATTGCTGTTTGGGTAACTCAATTCCCATCTGCTTTAACCGTATAAAAATAGGTGCCAACATACAATCTAAAATTGTAAAGCTTTCAGACATGAAATAAGGAAAATGCTGAAAAAGTGGAGTCAGTGAAATTAAGGTATCTTTTAACTGTTTCTGTGCTTTTTTTTGTGCTTCAACATTAAGTGTGTCAGCGTGACGCAACATAATATCCGCAAGTTTGAGCCAATCTTGTTCAAAGCGCCAAATATATTGACGTTGTTCGGCACGAGGTGCAGGCGCATCAGCATAAAGTTTATTTTGACGATAACGATCATCAATATATTCAGAAATAATCGCAGTATTAAAAAGTTTTACATCATTTTCAATGAGCATAGGCAGTTGATTGTATGGATTTAAGCTTGCTAAGTCTTCATCGTCCTCATCAACAATAATCAAGTTATGTTTAATTTGTTTCTCTGTTAGGACAAACCGTACCCAATGCGAGCGAAAATCATCTGCATGACTATAAAGTGTAATCCCTTGCAATTGTGTGTTTTCGAGGTTCATATTCCAAAAACTGAGCTGCGTGAATAGGATAGGATACTAAAATTAGACAGCAAAATCACGGAAACAATGTTATTTCGCCAAATATGCGCAAGGTTGATTGTATTTAAAATTCAATATGGAGAATAAAGTGGAAAAATATAAAATATTTGTGATGATTTCTATTTTGACATGGAGTGCTGCAAGTTTTGCAAGTCCTGAATCGAATGAACAAACAATGATAACAGCGGAACTGATCATGACGGAGTTGCCTGAAGATACCAGTATTGCAACTATTGTTAGAGATGATCGTTGTAATGAAAATGATGATTGTAAACTTGTTATTTCATGTGATAAAGATCCAAATGTAGAAGATTGTTATACAGAATCTGTAGACTTTAAAGGTCATACTCCTACTCAAAATGATTCATTGATAGAACCGTGAATAAAATCGTTTGATGTATAATTTTATAAACTAAAGTATTGATATATATGTTAATAGAGTCAAAAATCTTTCTTTTTATTGCTGTTGTTTTTATGGGTATTGGTTTTTATACTGCATTGACTGCTGCATACCAATCCGATGCCGATTTTGGTGAGGAATATCCACAAGATCGGTGGAAAGAACTATTCTGTAAAATAATGATCTTTCTGGGCGTAATTTGCTTGCTTTGTAGTTTAGGGCTCTTTGTGTACCAAATTTTGATAGATTTAAAGATGATTTAAGCCATAAAAAAACCTCGGCAAAAGCCGAGGTTTTTTGTCCGATTCGGTAAACGAATTAACGTTTAGAGAATTGAGGACGTTTACGAGCTTTACGTAAACCAAGTTTCTTACGTTCAACTTCACGAGCATCACGAGTAACGAAACCAGCTTGACGAAGAGCAGGTTTTAAAGTTTCGTCAGCAGCGATCAATGCACGAGTAATACCGTGACGGATAGCGCCAGCTTGACCACCGATACCACCACCAGCAACAGTGATGTAAAGGTCATATTTTTCAGTAGCTTCTAAAAGCTCAAGTGGTTGGTTAACAACCATACGAGCAGTTTCACGACCGAAGTACTGTTCAAGAGTACGGTTGTTGATTACGAGTTTGCCTGTACCAGCTGACAAGAAAACACGTGCAGTTGCGGTCTTACGGCGACCTGTACCATAATTAGTAGCCATGTGCTGTATCCCTTAGATGTCCAAAACTTGTGGCTGTTGAGCAGCGTGTGGATGCTCAGTACCTGCATACACTTTCATTTTCTTGATCATTGCATAACCAAGAGGACCTTTTGGTAACATACCTTTAACTGCTTTTTCAAGAACAAGTTCAGGTTTGTGAGCGATTAACTTTTCAAAGTTAGTTTCGCGGATACCACCAGGGAAACCAGTGTGGCGATAGTATTTCTTATCAAGTGATTTTTTACCAGTCACTTGAACTTGCTCAGCATTGATAACAACGATGTAGTCACCAGTGTCAACGTGAGGCGTATAAGAAGTTTTGTGCTTACCGCGTAAACGACGAGCGATTTCAGTCGCAAGGCGACCTAAAGTTTTGCCAGAAGCATCAACAACGTACCAGTCGTGTTGAACTTCAGCTGGCTTAGCGCTGAGAGTTTTCATTAAACCACTACCTATTATAGTTGGTTTGGACTATGGAATCTGTCCAAACAAAAGGAGCGCGAATTCTACCTGAAACTTGAAGAATCCACAATCGAAATATAGAATTTCAGGTGCTGAATTATATTAGTTGTCTGTTTAAAAAGCAAAGTTTAGTTTAGAAAAATGCCATAAAGTTTTGTAATAAATATTGGAATTGTGATGTATGTTTCAAAAAAAACAAAAACGGTTAAGTAATAACAAAAATCATTGAAAATAAATATTCTGCTAAAAATGGAGGGGCTACTATTGTTTTGTTGAAAAATTGCAGTTCTCTCGGATTGTGGAATAAATATATTGGGTTGCAATGTGAAACAAGCTTTTTAATGTTGAATTATTTTGAGTTGAAGTGGTAGAAATGTTAAGGTAAGCCCATAAAACAAAAGTAAATGTTATCAAATGAATATTACGGAAATTCGCCAGTTTTTACATACATTTAGCTGGTTGTTCATCTCTTTTTTTGTGTTTTTATATATCTTGGCATTAGCTTTAAATCTATATTTATGTAAATTCTCACATTCCTATATAAAAATTGTTCCTGAGAGCACTACTGATGATTCAGGTTTAGTGTTGTTGGGAGGCATTTTACTCATCATATTTGTATTTTCTATTGTTTTAAAAAAATATTTTATTGGAAATTACAAAAAAATGTGGTGTTGCTCATTCATGTTATTTGTCATGTGTTTCATCATCTCAATCCTATTGAATATCAGTCAGGAAGTATCCAGATTTAGCCAATGTGTTGTACTTTTCAAATGAGCGTAAACGAGGTTAAGTTTCAGCACCTTTGATGCATAGTCGTTGTATACTTAAACCAAGTTTCGACCAAGAGTTTTTCATGCGTCCTTTATATATTACTAGTGGTGAACCTGCTGGCATTGGTCCAGATATTTGTTTGAGTTTGACAAGTCGTGTTGATGAACGACCAATCGTGGTATTGGCAGATATCAATATGCTGCGTGATCGTGCCAAGATACTTCAAAAGAATATTCAAATCATTGAATATATGGGGCAAACAGCATCTTCTGTACAAGGTCAACTTTATGTCGAACATGTTCCTTTATATGAAGACGTGGTTTTAGGTGAACTGAACCCAAATAATGCCGCTTATGTATTAGAACAATTACGTCGCTCAGCTTATTATGCGATGCAAGGACAGAGTGTTGGTGTGGCAACTGCACCAGTACAAAAGTCTGTGATCAATGATGCAGGTATCCATTTCAGTGGTCATACCGAATATTATCAGGAATTTGCAGGTGTAGAACGTGTGGTGATGATGCTTGCGACCAAAACTTTACGAGTCGCATTGGCAACGACACATTTACCCTTACGTGATGTTGCAGATGCCATTACCAAAGCGCGTTTGCATCAAGTCATCGACATCTTGATTCATGATTTAAAAACTAAATTTAAAATTGAGCATCCTCATATTTTAGTCTGCGGCTTAAACCCACATGCTGGTGAGGGTGGATATTTGGGGCATGAAGAAATAGACACCATTAACCCTGTGCTTGAAACTTATAGGGCAGATGGCATCAAAATGAGTTTAAGTCTACCAGCAGATACTTTATTTACTCCTGAAAATTTAAAAGATGCAGATGCAGTTTTGGCAATGTATCACGATCAGGGTTTACCTGTGTTAAAGGCACAAGGTTTTGGTGAGGCAATAAATATTACTTTAGGTCTGCCATTTATTCGTACTTCTGTAGATCATGGTACTGCGCTCAGTCTGGCAGGTACAGGGTTAGCAAAAAGTTCAAGTTTGCAGGTTGCGGTAGATTTGGCGCTTGAGTTGGCACGTAATCTATAAATTATTTTATTTAAATAGACCTCTTCAATAGATGAAAGCTAAAGTCTTGAAAATAATAAAAAGAAGATTCTAACTGAGTAGAAAGGCAATAAAAACATACTCAATGAAGAGGTCGAATCATCATCACTTTATATATTTGAATCATAAGATAATTGATGAGCGGTTTTCATGGTTATAGGTCTAAAAAATGACGACATACACATACAGTTTTTCAGGATATATCACGATCTAAGTCGACCTGTGTTAAAATATTCAGGCTTAGGTGAAGCATTTAATCGGCGTTTTGGCATCATTTATGCCATATTTTCAGAACTTTTAGTTTGAATTTAATCGCTCATTCTTCACTATTTTTTATCACTACTCTCATGTTGGAAATGTTTTATGTATCAAATTAATGCCTTAAACCCCAAAGACGAAGGGCATCACACGCGTAAGCGTTTTGGACAAAACTTTTTACATGACCAACGTGTGATTGCCAAAATTGTACGTTCTGTTGCACCGCGTTCAGGTGACAATATCGTTGAAATTGGACCAGGTCTGGCTGCACTGACTTCACCATTGATTGGTGAGTGTGAGGCTTTAACCGTGGTTGAGTTAGACCGTGATTTGGCAGCAGGTTTACCTGGACGTGTACCACATCCTGAGCGTTTGACCATTATTGAAACAGATGCTTTAAAATATGATTTTACTGAACTTTTTCAGGAAAATCGTCCTTTACGTGTGGTCGGAAATTTACCTTATAATATTTCTACACCGTTACTTTTTCACCTCTTGGAATTTGGTGACAAAGTTAAAGACATGCACTTTATGCTGCAAAAAGAAGTGGTGGATCGTATCACTGCATCACCGAATACTAAGGAATATGGTCGTCTGTCTGTGATGATTCAATATTTCTGTAAGCCAACATTTTTATTTGAAGTACCTCCTGGTTCATTTAACCCACCGCCAAAAGTCACCTCTGCGGTGTTCCGTTTGGAACCTTATGCGACTAAACCGATTGTTGCTAAAAATGAAAAAGCTTTAGCACGTCTGGTTTCACATGTCTTTACTCAGCGCCGTAAAACTTTACGTAATAGCTTAAAAGGCATGTTGGCAGAAGATGGTTTTGAAAATGCAGGTGTAGACCCAATGGCACGTCCTGAAACCTTAACTTTGGCGCAATTTGTCGCATTGTCAGATCAAATGGTGGCTTAACTGATGACCCGTGCAACTCGATATAACTATGTGATTGGTGATGTTCAGGGCTGTTTTGAAGCCTTAAAAGCCTTACTGAAAGAGATTCAGTTTGATTCAGATCAGGACTTTATCTGGTTTGCAGGTGATTTGGTTGCACGTGGTGAAAACTCAGTTGGTGCAATTCGTTTCATCAAAAAGCTTTGTGAACGTGGGGCTGCTGCTACGGTTTTGGGGAATCATGATCTCAACTTATTGGCAGTTGCACGTGGCATTAAAAAACTCAAGGATAAAGACCGCATAGATGATGTGATTCATGCACTTGAAAGTGATGACCTAATAGAATGGTTACGTCGACAACCGCTATGTTTATTTCCTAATGAGCAGACCGTTCTAACTCATGCAGGTATTCCTGCGATTTGGGATGTAGCACAAACGGCAAAACTCGCTCAAGAAGTTGAAGCTGTATTGGCAAATGATGATTTTGAGATACTCGATACATTCCTAAAAAAAATGTATGGTTCAGAACCAGATCTTTGGTCAGATGATTTACAAGGCAATGCACGTTTACGTTGCATTACCAATTATTTGACGCGTATGCGTTTGGCTGATGCAGAAGGACGTTTAGAATTTTCTTTTAAAGATGCTTTGGACGAACCAATGCCTGAAGGTTTTAAGCCATGGTTTGAATATCCATCTAAAGCGGCACAAAGCCATCAGCTTGTGTTTGGACATTGGGCTGCGTTACAAGGCAAAACCATTAACCCACATATTCAAAATGTTGACGGTGGTTGTGTATGGGGACATCAATTATTGGCGTATCGTTTAGAAGATCAAACGATGTTTAAGGTTGATAATCCTGTACCTTTGGATTTTTAAGTCTTTATTATTTAAAAAGATCCATACGCTGTTGATGTCAGTCAGTTCAGTCCAATGATGCGATAAATTTGTAAAAATCTCCCTCCTTTGATGAAGGAGGGGCAAATGATTTAAAACATCTTGTGGATTATTTTACAATTTATTATTGATGTTGGTTTGATCTTGGGGCGTTATTCAAGACGAATCCATGTCTGGCTGCGTCCTAATGCAGAAGCACCAATATATCCTCTAAGTCTTAACATTTTGCCATTTTGGTTAAGTTTTGCTTTGAGTTGATAGATTTTACCTGTTGCAGGATCAAGGATTTGCCCCTGATCATAATCTTTGTCTTTGATGAATTTTAGACCTGTAATAATATTCATCCCAAGAATGGGTTTATTTGTATATGGTGCTGGGCAGTCAGTACATAGTTGTTTTGGTGTATATCCTGGTCTAGGATTGATTTTAATAATGGTGCCTGTGTACAGATTATTACTGTCTTTTTTTAATAAAATCTGAGCTTTATTTTCCCCTGATTTGTCATCAATTTGTTGCCATAGACCAGAGATATCTTGTGCAAATAGGCTGGTATTTGCCCATAATCCGACAAGAAGTACTGCTATTTTAGTTTGGATTTTCATCTTATTTTCCCTGTGATAAGATTTGTTATCACGTATCATAGCGAATAAATAAAACATTAAACCAAGCGATGGTCAAGGCTTTGTTTTGAGAGCAGTGGTCGCTTATTTTTAATGCAATTTACTGTCAGATTTGTTATAAGATATTCATTGTATTAATTTTTAAATAATAAAAACATGATGAATATCAATTGCTTTGTGGTAGCTGAGTTGGGTTAATACGAATCCAAGTTTGGTTCCGCCCAATCGTCGAAAAGCCATAATAGCCTCGAACATTGAGTTTCGTCCCATTTTGTGACATTTTGACTTTTAATTTATAAATACGACCAATATTTGGGTCTAAAATTTTACCATTTTCATATTCGTAATTATTGATTGCTTTTAAGTCGGTGATGGCTTTCATACCTAAAATAGGTTTATTGGTATAAGGTGCAGGGCAATTAATACAAAACTCTTTGGGTTGATAACCAATGTGTGGGGTTATATGAACAATGACCCCAGAATAAGTACCATTGCTTTCTTTTTTGATTTCAACAATTCCTTTGGTCGCTCCTGTTTTGTCATCGATGGTTTGCCAAGAACCTGTAATATCCTGCGCAGATACCATCATACTCAAACATGCGAATGTAGATGCCCCAATGGTTTTAAATAAATTTCTCATGCCATTTTCTCAATTTAATTTTTAAAATGTATAACTTTCTTTTGAATAACGGTAAGTGTGTATTTTTTATTGCTTTTTATCAAATATTTTTTAATAAATGTGATTTTATTTACATTAATTGTTCAAAAGTGACATTTATTGCAAGGCTTTTTTATAAGAATAAAAATTCATTTGAGATGAGATCTAAACACCATCTCAAATGAAGAATAATTTGTTATTTAATAAAAAGAATAAATGTCGGTAACCAAATGGCAGTAAATACCGCATTAACTGCCATACCAAAAGCAGCGTAACGCCCTGCAACTGCACCACGTTGCCAAGCTTGTGCAGTACCAATCGCATGTGCTGCTAGTCCTAAGGCTAAGCCTGATGCACGTTCATCATTGATATTTCTAAGGATGATTGATGAAAATGCAGCACCAATAACACCCGACAAGATGACAATTAAGATCACTAAGGAAATTGGTGAATGTAATAGCGTTGCAATATTAATCGCAATAGGTGTAGTCACCGCACGTGTTGCAAATGCCATGATGGTGGGTTCTGACATATGCAGTAAATACGCCAAACTCATTGGTAGAGCTACCGCACTTATACTCGCAAAAACTAAAATACTGACTACCGATTTGATGGGTAAATCATCATAACGCATTGCAGCCAAAGGAATCGCAAGAGCCACGGTAACATAGCCTAATAAATGACTAAAAATCGTATTCATTTGTGTATTGTATTGTTCATAAGGAATTTTAAAGAGCATTAAAATTCCAATGACAAAGAACATGCCAATCACTAAAAGTGGTACTTGTGGAAAGCGTTTATTGACAGGTTTAGCTGCCAAATAAGCCACAAGGGTAATGAGGAAGCCTGTTAAGACACTAAACATAATTGACTCCCTATAACCATTTTTTTGCCATTTTGGCATAAACCCAAAGCGGAATAAGTGTACTGACAAACATAATGACTAAAAATAATGGAATTTCTTTGCCCATATTGACGAGCATCAATAATGAACCTGCACAAATAGGTAAAAAAGCAAATCCACTTTCTTTCATCAGTTTATTGTTGGTATCAACCAAGCGAGGTGGAATTTTTTTGAATTTACGCCAAATGACCAAGACAATCAAAAGGCTGAGTAAACCTGTTAAATTTCCTAGCTCAGGATGATTGAGTTGCCCCATGATCCATACAGAAGCTTCACGAAAGAAAATAATCATAGCTATGGTGAAGATCCATGCTTGCCAATCAATTTTTTTGAACAAGTTCATGCTATTTTTTAATCAATTAAATTTATATTTCACGTTTTAACCCATTCAGCGTTTAATTTCAAATTCTTCTAAAGGTCTTTTAAACTGTTGTGCTTTCTCACCGAGGATTTGATCAATCGGTAAATGTGCTTGTTTAATGAGCTGTTCAAGTTTATGTGGTGCCATCGTCACCAATAAATCTAGATTACCTTCATCATCATAATGTTCAGACTGAATAACATTTAATGCATAGAGTTGAGTGCGTAATTTTCCATATTCAGGTTTTAGGTGTACTTGGAAACTTTGAATCTGTCCCATTAAGCATTCTTGGACAGCTTTTTTTAATAAATCAAGACCTTGCTTGGAGTGTGCAGAAACATAAACTCGACCTGGTCGGTGCGGTTTATCATAAATAATCTTCGCTTCTTCACCTGATTGATCAATTTTATTATAAACACGTAGGGTAGGAACATTGGCACCAATTTCCTTCAGTACACTTTCCACCGCATCAATCTGTTCCATCATGTCTGGACTACTAGAGTCAATCACATGAAGGAGTAATGTTGCCTCTAAGGTTTCCTCTAAAGTCGCTTTAAAGGATTCGACTAAAGAATGAGGAAGATTACGCACAAAACCAACAGTATCAGCAAGAACTAAAGCCCCGATGCCGTCCCAGTTTAAACGGCGTAAGGTTGGGTCAAGTGTGGCAAATAGTTGATCGGCTGCATAGACTTCTGAGTCTGCCAAAATATTAAATAAAGTCGATTTTCCAGCATTGGTGTAGCCAACCAAAGATACCGTTGGAACAGCCGCTTTTTGACGAGCTGCACGACCTTGTAGACGTGTTTGACGCACTTTTTCGAGCTTATCTTTTAATTGACCCATACGAATACGGAGTAAACGACGGTCTGTTTCAAGTTGTGATTCACCTGGACCACGTAGCCCGATCCCCCCTTTTTGGCGTTCTAAGTGCGTCCATCCACGGACTAAACGTGTAGATAAATGTTCAAGCTGGGCAAGTTCAACTTGTAATTTACCTTCATGAGTACGCGCTCGTTGAGCAAAGATATCTAAGATTAAACCTGTACGGTCTATGACACGGCATTTTAAGATTTTTTCTAAATTACGTTCTTGGGCAGGGGATAAAGCATGGTCAAAAATAACGAGCTCTGCTTCTAAACTCTGGACGTATTCTGCAATTTCTTCAGCTTTACCTGAACCGATAAAAAGTTTTGGATCTGGTTTAATTCGTTGGGCACTAAGATGCTCTAAAATATCAGCACCTGCGGATTTGGCTAATAATCGAAATTCTTCGGTATCAATATCATCTAAAAGTTGAACATTAACGCTGACTAATATGGCACGTTCGCCACCTTGATATCGATCAAAATATTCCACAGATATTTAAACTCTCAAATAAATAGATAAAGCTCCATTCTAATGTAAATTTTTATGAAAAATGTAGTTATTGTCAAAGAATTGCAATAAATATTTTAGAGGTGAGAACAAGGCTGCCGCAGTATAAAATGACATAGCCGAGGAGTTTGTTGAAAGGTATTTTAATGCTAAGGTATTCAGAAATATGGATGTTTTTATGAATTTGCATGTGATCATTATCTCTCTTTTTGCCTATATTCGATTTGATTTATTTTAATCTGGATATATGTATATAAAAAATGCGCTTTAGTTGTCTGATTGTTGTGTTTATATGATCAATGCAACTTTCTGTATATCTGTATACAATGGTAAAGAAGTTTAATTTGATTAATATTTGCTTTAGTGAGCGTCTATGTCTCCACAAAACTCGACACAATCAACTGAAATAATCCCAAAAACTGCGAAGTTAAGCGCATTATCTAAAGTTTTTTTATACTCTAAAAAAGTTGCTTTAGGCACAACGGCTATTTCCCAAGGTTTTTATTTGGTTTTTCGTCATCAACTCTATAAAGACCCAAATAATCCAAAAAATACACGTTATGTACAATATTTTTGTCGCCGCTTGTGTGATGTTTTTAATATTGATGTAAAAATTCATGGCGATATTGCCCGTGAACCTGCTTTATGGGTCAGTAATCATGTGTCATGGTTAGATGTTGCTGTTTTAGGCTCGGCTGCACGAGTATTTTTTTTGGCAAAAGCTGAAATAGAACATTGGCCTGTACTGGGCAAACTGGCAAAAGGTGGTGGGACATTATTTATACAACGTGGCTCAGGTGATTCTATTCGTATTCGTGAACAAATTGCTGAGTTTTTAACGCATGATGTCCCTGTTTTGTTTTTCCCTGAAGCCACGACAACAGATGGCAGTAAAGTTAAAAAAGTACATGGTCGCATCTTAGGTGCAGCTTTAGAAGCACAAAAGCCTGTGCAAATTTGTTTGATTTGTTATGTTAATCAAGAGGGCAAGCTTGATACAGTTGCACCATTTATTGGAAATGCGACCTTTGCTGAACATGTGCAAGCTGTTCTTGAAATGCCGAAAGTGACAGCACATTTAAAAACATTGCCTGCGATCTCAGTGGAAGGGCATACTGTAGATACATTAACCAAATTGGTTCAACAAAAAATGCAAGATGGCTTAATGCAATTACAAGCAGAGGTTCTAAAACCGTAAAGCTCTAATGAATTTTATCAGGTGAATAAGGGTTTTATTCACCTGTTTAGTCATTTACATGAAGCCTTCAATAGGCAGCCAAGAAATAAATTTTACCCCTGCTTTTTGCCACCATTTCATTTTAGGTTCTTTACGAATCGTACGGATTTCTGTAGGCGTTGTGCGAATCCAATTGATTTTTTCTTGTGAATCTAAAACCAATTTATAAGCATAGCGTGTAAGATTTTTGTCCATGGTGGTATGTACTGTCTTCGCTAAAGGTTCACTATTTAAAATGACGCCTATTTCAGTATTTAAGTTTGCTGAGCGAGGGTCAAAATTAAAAGAGCCAATAAACACTTGTTTATCATCAAGTGCCATAAGTTTGGCATGCAAACTTGAGCGGCTTAAACCTTTTAGACTAATTTTAGTTTGTTTAGACAATTCTTTGATATTTTCATCGAGTTGATCCTCAGGAATTGCAGGTAAAAACTCGTATAATTCCACGCCATTTTTGAGTAAATTTTCTCGATATTTAGCATAAAAAGCATGGACTAACGCGATATCATTGGCTTTGAATGAGTTGGTTAATACTCGAACTTGCACACCACTTTGTGCCAGTTCGATCAGGCGCTCTTCACCTTCTTTTTGGGGAACAAAGTAGGCAGAAACTAAATCTACACTTTGCTCAGGTTTTGCTAAATGCGTGATCATCTGAAAGTTTAAATGTTCTTCTTTTTTTGCTTTAGATTTTATTTTTTCAGGAGAATCTTTAATAACTTCGGCTTTCACCCAATCAAGTTGAATATGTTGATTTAACCAATTTTCAAAATCATTTGAATGCGAACTGAGATTCATATAATTTTGAGTGGTAATTTCTTGATAATGTTCGGTAAGTTGTTGCTTTAAGCCTTCATAACGTAAGGTATATTTTTGATGGCTCACAATGTCACGTACAGGAAAAGCATAATCATTGTTCCAATATTCATCGAAAGAATGGTTAATATCTTCAACAGCTTGACCAACTAACATGACATCAACATCAGAAAACTGATAATTATCACTTATATTATAATATTGATTACTCATATTTCGCCCACCAATCAAACTGATTTGTTGATCAGCAGTGAAGGTTTTATTATGCATACGACGATTGATTCGTTTAAGGTCAATCACCATTTCAAAAGGACGGAATGAACGAAAATGATAAGGATTAAATAATTTTACATCAATATTCGCATGTTGATCTAAGGCTAAATAGACCGCTTCCATATTTTTAGCGTTATTATCATCGATTAATAGACGAACTTTAACGCCTCTGTCCGCAGCTTGAATGATTTTATACAGTGCCAATGAGCCGATTTTGTCATTGTCCCAAATATAATATTGTAAATCTAAGGTTTTTTCTGCCTTATCAATCAGATGTATACGTGCTGCTATTGCATCAAAAGGATCATAGAGTATATGGAAACCTGTTAAATCTGGGTTTGCAGTTTTGAGTGGGCTGACAATTTTAGATAATGTGGTTGCTGTAGTGTCGGTATCTTTGGCATAAACAGGATGTGTAATTTGCTGTTTAGGTAAAGTATTACATGCTGGTAAACCGCAAACGATGACGGCAGAAAGTAACAACATTTTTGTATTAAAAATTTTGTGTTTGTTCGCCATTTGGTGGCTTTGTCGTATCGTATTACTGGTTTGCGTCATAATTTAATCTAAGAATTAACAGAGCTAGAGTATAATTGGCAATGTACAAAAGATAAATAAAGCGAGTAGGCGTTAATCGCCTTTTGAGATTTAGTATGTTGATGAACAATTCAATCATTTTTTATTTTTACCTATGTTTTATCCTTGTTGCTTTATGGGGTATCGCACAGGCTTGGCTGAGCCAATCACGTACTGAAACCATCCATCCTTTTAAATCCTTTGTGCATTTATTGGCATTTTACCTATCTTATTTATTATTTCCGTTGTTCTTTTTTAGTTTATATGCAGGCTGGGTTCATTATTTCTCTTTGCATCAAAGCATTTTTGTTTTCTTGTTATCGAGTTTATTGATATATGCACGCTTTATTGAACCACATTTGGTTCGTGTAGACTATCAACAATATAAATTAAGTCCTGATCAAGCTTTTCAGCGACCTTTTAAAGTTGCTTTAATTGCAGATTTACATATTGGTTTATTTTCAGGGCACGAGCGCCAGCTAAAAACAATTGTACGTAAAATCAATGAACAAAAACCAGATATAGTCGTGGTTGCTGGTGATTGGACGTATGAACCTGAAAATAAACTTGCCGAAGAATTGGCAGTTTTGAAAGAGATTGAAGCCCCTATTTATTCAGTAAATGGCAATCATGATGAGCAATATCCCGGTCCACCCATTCAAGACTTATTAGCCCATGCTTTGAAAGTGAATAATGTTATGGATATCGAAGGGCAGATGGTTGAGTTTGACGATTTTCGTTTAATTGGGGTGGGGGATTTGTGGGCAGGTAAAACTGATATGCGCAGTATGCCTTTATTACCACAAGATAAACCTTGGCTAATTTTGTCGCATAACCCTGATACGGTTGATATGGTGCCGAAGTTACCAACACGTCCTTTAATGCTAGCAGGGCATACGCATGGAGGACAGGTACAATTGCCTTGGCTCACCAGTTATGTCATGAAAAAAGTATCGATTTTGGGGCATAAAAGAGGTTTGTATCAGCATGAAAATGCCGCTGTGTTTGTCAGTGTTGGTACAGGAATGGTGGGTGTACCTTTTCGTTTTTGTGTGCCGCCAACCATTGATATTATTGAGTTGAACTAAGCTAGGCTAAGTTTGCTTGAAAAAATGTTAGGCAGTTCAGTTTGGATCAGGACGTTCAGTATTGATTTGAATAAATCATTTAAAAGCTAAATCATTTGTTATTCATGATCTGAGTTGAAAAAAAATAAAGTAAATAAAAAGCCTGCATAGTTGCAGGCTTTTTATTACTAATCAACGAATTAAATCTGGTTATTTACATCATCATTTTTTGTTTCACGAATTGCTAAGAAGGCAAGCAGTGAAAGAATCGACGCAGCCGTTAAATAATAACCCACCGCATATAAACCATAAGTTGTTGCCAGTTTCGTTGCAATCAATGGCGCAAAAGATGCACCAAAAATACCTGCAAGGTTAAAAGTCAACGCTGAACCTGTGTAACGTACAGAAGTTGGGAAAATTTCAGACAGTACAGTACCAATTGGACCATAGGTTAAACCCATGATGGCAAGACCTGTACATAAGAATAGAAACACAACGAGCGTATTGCCAGATTCCAACATAGTTGAAAAGACTAAACCAAATAATGCAGAAACAATACATACACCTATAGACGTTGCTTTACGACCAAATTTTTCTGCAAAAATTGCTGAAAGTGGAATAAAGGCAGCAAAACAAAGTGTCGCAAATAATTGCAGTTCTAAAAATTCTGCACGAGAATAACCGAGTTGAGTTGTGCCCCAGTTTAAAGCAAATACAGTTGTTAAGTAGAACACAACAAAGGTACAGATCGCTGCGATTGTCCCAAGAATGAGCATACCCCAGTGTTTGGTTAACACTTCTTTAAATGGAATATTCACTTCTTTTTGTTTGTTTAAAACTTTTTGGAATGCAGGTGTTTCGTGTAATTTTAAACGAATCCATAAACCGACTATCACCAATGCAGCACTGGCAATAAATGGAATACGCCAACCCCATTGCATAAACTCAGCTTCAGACATAAAAGCGCCGAGTGTTAAGAATGAACCTGTAGCAAGAATGAACCCAATTGGAGCACCAAGTTGAGGGAACATGCCATACCAAGCACGTTTACCTTCAGGGGCATTTTCAGTCGCTAAAAGTACAGCACCAGACCATTCACCACCTAGACCTAAACCTTGACCTAAGCGACAAAGTGCCAGTAATAAGGGTGCCATGATTCCGATTTGATGATAGGTTGGGAGTAAACCAATACAAACGGTGGAAATCCCCATGGTGAGGAGTGCAGCAACCAGTGTGGCTTTACGCCCGATACGATCACCTAAATGCCCAAATAAAGCTGCACCAATAGGACGAGCAATAAAGGCGATGGCAAAAGTTGCTAAAGATTGAATAGTTGCGGTAGTTGGATCTGTGCTTGCAGGGAAGAACAGATGAGGGAAAATGATGACAGCTGCTGTTGCATAGATATAAAAATCAAAAAATTCGATTGTTGTACCTACGAGACTTGCAAAAAGTACACGTGTTTTTGAATTTGTCTGAACTTCTTCAGTCGCAGTAATATTAGATGACGCCATGGTAGACCTTACACTTTTAAAAGTAAAACTAGTTTCTAAAGCGTAATCTTTTTAAAAAAGGCGTAATTTCTTAAAAAAACAACGGGATCAATCCAAATACACTCGATCAGGGTCGCTGATATGTGAATGTTTAAGGATTAAATAACGTAAAGATAGATTGCAAAGAATTGTAATCCTGCCCCTATCAACACAAATATGTGCCAAATAGCATGCGTATATCTTACTCTTTTTAAGGCATAAAACAATGCGCCAATCGTATAAGCAAGCCCACCAGCGACCAATAATTGAATAGCTCCATTGGTCAGAAAGCGTTGCATATCATCCATTACAAGCACAGCGAGCCATCCCATCACCAAATAAGCGACCAGTGAAATTTTTTGAAAACGATGGATGAAAACTAACTTGAATAGTGTACCAATTGCTGCAATGATCCAAAGGGCAATAAGCAGGTAATGTGCTTTTGCTGTAGGAATGGCAATTGCCAAGAAAGGTGTATAAGTTCCAGCAATGAGATAATAAATGGCAGTATGATCTAATTTTTTATACCATTGACGTTTTTTTTCATCGACGGAAAAATGATAAATTGCAGAACTTGAAAATAATAAAACCATGCTTAAGCCATAAACAACTAAGCCAAAAAATTGCCAAAAAGGTAAATAACTGCCTTTGACCAACATAAAAATCATCGCAATCGCCGCAAATACTGCACCAATAGCATGACTAATTGCATTAATACGTTCTTCTTGGGGAGCATAGACGTGAATTAGATCTGAATTCATGGTTATAATTTTCTTAAAAATACATTTGTATAATAATGGAGTTTTACCTTTAAAGTAAGAACATTTAAAATGCTAATTTGAATCTATACGAGTTTGTACTATGTCACAGTTGGCTTCGATGTCCGAGCAGGAACAACAATTTATCAATGCTGTACAGCAAGCCATTGAAACACAAGATTTTGATAGACTAATTTTAAGTCAATATAAAGGTGAATTAGCACAATTAGAAAAAATGACTTTTCGTATCATTTCTTTACAAGATCAGTTCATGATGAGTTGTTTATATCGTTATAAAACCCAAGATGTGACTAAAAACTACGCCATGGATGAAAGTTTTGCTGTCATTCAGCAACTTTTTGCACAATGTAAACAAGCCAATCTATTTAGCACCGAACAAGAAATTCAACTGAAAAAAAATAAGAAAAAAGCATTATTAACTTATAGTAAAACTGCACCTCAAGTGAAGCAACAGGAGCAACAGCATGATCGTCAAAAACATCGTTATGTAGATCAGGACAGCTACTTTTTACAGCCTTTAGGCATTACCGACAGCAAAGCACAGCTTATTCCAAGTATGGCAAGAAAATGGAAGCAGATTAATAAATTTGTTGAAATCTTTTCAGGTGCTTTAGATAAAATTGATCATCAAGATCAAGCTTTGCAAGTGGTCGATTTTGGTTCTGGTAAAGGTTATTTAACGTTTGCACTATATGATTATTTAGAAAAAAATAAGATTATTCCTCATGTTACAGGTGTTGAACTCAATCCTAAAATGGTCGAGTTTTGCCAAAAAGTAGCGACGCAATCAGCTTTTAAACATTTAGATTTTTTCCAAGGTGATGTACGTACTTATGCACCTGAAAAACTAGATGTCATGATTGCTTTACATGCTTGTGATGTTGCAACAGATTTTGCGATTCATACAGGAATTCGTTTGAATGCACAAATGATCATGTGCGCACCATGTTGTCATAAAGAGTTGCGCCCACAATTACACAGCCCCAAAGTGCTTGCACCGATGTTGCAGTTTGGCATTCATGCAGGACAACAAGCGGAAATGTTGACAGATACTATTCGCGCGTTATTGCTCAATGCTTATGGTTATGACACCAAAGTTTTTGAATTTGTTGCTTTGGAACATACCAGTAAAAATAAAATGATTTTGGCGACCAAACGTCAGAATTTTACTGCGCCTGATGAACAGATTTTAGCGCAAATTTCAGCTTTAAAAGACATGTATAGCATTCAAAAACATTCTTTAGAACTCTTACTCAACGATCAATGGGATCAACAAGGTATTGGTTCTAAGTGTTAATGAGATGAAAAAAAAGATGCTTTGAATGAAGCATCTTTTTAAATCAGACGTTTGAAACAGAATTAATTGAAGAAATTGAACAGTAAATAAAAAATAGATTTAAGTTAAAGCTGTTTTAAAATATCGAAAATTAAACACAAGGTAAAAAGTTTGATGTCAGATTATGTCATTCGTAGTGGTTCTTGGGCATTGTTAGAAACTGAAGCGAAAATGGTTCGTACAGAGGTTTTTATTAAAGAGCAAAATATTGCGGCAGCCGATGAATGGGATCTAGAAGATCAAAAGTCTTTACATTTTATTGTATATGATCAAAATCAAGCTATTGCAACAGCACGATTACTTGAAAATCATAGTATTGGACGAGTTGCTGTATTAAATCAATATCGTGGCAAAGGAATAGGGCGAATACTCATGCGCCATATTATGGATGTTGGGCAACAACAAAAAAGACCCTATTTAAAATTATCAGCACAGGTTCATGCGATTGGTTTTTATCAAAGTTTAGCTTTTGAAGTGAAAGGTGAGGAGTATCTCGATTGTGGGATTCCACATGTTGATATGTTTTTTATGAATTGATTGGATGGTTTTAAAATTTGAGTGCCATTTAAAAATTGTAACCTGTTTTTTAAACATGAACAAAGGAGTAGAAAGGTGATAAAAGCCATTATTTTTGATTTAGATCAAACTCTTTTAGACCGAATAGGTTCACTCAAGCGATTTTTAAACTGGCAAATCAATTTTTTGCAACTTGTACCAAATGCTCAAAAATAACAGTTTATACAACGCTTTATTGAGCTTGATGCCAATGGTTCAGTATGGAAAGATGTGGTTTATCAACAGTTAATCATTGAGTTTAAGATTACACAGTTTTCTGTAGCATTTTTATTAGATCTATATTTGCATGATTTTAATCGTTTTTGTTTGGCTTTTGAGGGTGTTGAACACAGTATTCAATAACTGTATCAGGATGGTTATCAACTTGCTTTGGTTTCAAATGGCAAAACACCTTTTCAAGAGCATAACTTTAAGGCTTTAGGGTTAAATGAGTATTTTTCAACCATTATTGTGTCTGAGGCGGTAGGCATACGGAAACCAGAAACTGCAATATTTAATTTGGCAAGTCAAAGACTGGGTGTAAAACCTGAACAATGCATTTTTATTGGTGATCATGAGCAAGCAGATATTTTAGGTGCAAAAAGAGCCAAAATGAAAACGATCTTTTTTAATGAAGATATCAATATAAATTCTAATTATGCTGATGAAAATTTACACCATTTTTCTGATCTTATTGCGATATTGAAAAAGATAAAATGAACAAAAAAGGTTTTATCTTAGTGAAAGAGAAGTCTTTTAAGATAAAACCATGATATTTTTTTTAATGAGAATTATGTTCTGAATGTGCCTCTGCATTGCCATGTTGCATATGAGACATTTCACCCGATGCAGCGTTTCTTTGTTTTTCTGCTTCAGCGAGTGCTTCTTGTGACATTACAGGTGCATTTTTAAAAGCAGTTTGATTACTCACAGCCTGTTGTTTGCTTGGCATATAGTCTGGTTCATTTTCCATGGCTAAATAAAAAATACCAAGAAATAAAATACTTAGAATAAAGGCAACGAAAAGACCTTTCCAACCTTTTTTTTCATCTGCGATTTTTTGAGACTCAACAGCATTTGACATGGGAGTATTCCAAATTTAAAAAATGAGAATCTATGTAATGTTATAACACAAAATATGAAATTATCCGACGAGTTTTTTAAATAAGACCTTAAAATTATTATGGGTTTCTAAATGCTTTAATTTTAAAAACAAAAAAGAGGTATAAATACCTCTTTTTTAAGAACTTAAATGATTAATCAATTTTACCACTTGCTACTTTGTCTTTGAGCAACTGTGGTGCTTTAAAACGTTCGCCATATTTAGCTTCGAGTTCATTGGCACGGGCAAGGGCTTTGTCTAAACCGTATTGATTTAAGAATTGAATTGCACCACCTGTCCATGGCGCAAAACCGATACCGAAAATTGAACCGATATTGGCATCCACCACAGATTCTAATACATTTTCTTCGTAGCAACGTAAAGTATCGAGTGACTGAACAAACAAAATACGGTCAATCATTTCTTGTTCAGAAATATCAACGTCTTGTTTCCAATGGCTTAAACCATCCCAAAGATGCTTTTTGCCACCTTCTGGATAATCATAGAAACCTGCACCTGCTGCTTTACCTTTACGGTTAAACTCATGGATCATGGTTTTCAACACATCTTCAGAAGGAGAATGTGCTAAGTCTTTGCCTTCAGCTTGGAGTGCCTTACGAGTTTCATTGGTGACATGCTCAGATAACGTCAAAGCAACTTCGTCCTGAATCGCGAGTGGACCAACAGGCATACCCGCTTTAAGCGCTGCCATTTCAATACGTGCAGGATGCACACCTTCAGCAAGCAAACGCAGACCTTCATTGACAAATGTACCGAAGACTCGACTGGTGAAGAAGCCACGGCTATCGTTCACTACGATCGGCGTTTTGCCAATTTGCTGAACGTAATCGTAGGCTTTTGCTAAAGTTTCAGCAGAGGTATTTTGTCCTTTGATGATTTCAACCAAAGGCATTTTGTCGACTGGGCTAAAGAAGTGTAAACCAATGAAGTTTTTATCATCTTTAGACGCTTTTGCCAGACCTGTGATTGGCAATGTCGAGGTATTTGATGCAAATACACCACCATCCGCAAGGAAAGCTTCAGCTTCCTGGGTCACTTTGGCTTTAAGTTCTTGATTTTCAAAAACAGCTTCAATGATCAAATCACAGCCTTGTAGATCGGCTGCATCAGCAGTTGCAGTGATCAGGCTTAAGACTTGGTCACGTTTCTCAGCCGTCATACGACCTTGTGAAACTTTTTTGTCCAAAAGTTTTTGGCTGTATGCTTTGCCTTTTTCTGCATTTTCAACAGAAACGTCTTTGAGTACCACAGCAATGCCTTTGGTCGCCGTTGAGTAAGCAATACCTGCACCCATCATCCCTGCGCCCAATACACCGACTTTGGTGGCTTGCCATTTTGCGACATCTTTCGGACGGCTTGCACCTGCTTTGATTGCATTCAGACCATGCCAGAACGTACCGATCATGTTTTTTGCCACTTGACCTGTTGCAAGATAAGTGAAATAACGTGATTCGATGGTGAGTGCAGTATCGACATCGACCTGAGCACTTTCAACCGCTGCTGCCATGATCGCTTCAGGTGCAGGGTAGCAACCTTTGGTTTTGTCACGCAGCATTGCAGGGGCAATCGCAAGAATCTGTGCCACTGCAGGTGTTTTAGGGTCACCGCCCGGAATTTTATAACCTTTTACATCAAATGGTTGTTGTGATTTTGGATTGGCTTTGACCCATGCGATGGATTTTTCCAGCAACTCATCAAGTGAGTCCGCAGTGTCATGAATCAGACCTAAAGATTTGGCTTTATCGACACCAAATTGTTTGCCTTCCATTAAGAATGGGAATGCATTTTGTAGACCTAACAGGCGTACCATACGCACGATGCCGCCACCGCCTGGAAGTAAACCTAAAGTCACTTCAGGCAGACCAAACTTAGACTTCGGATCATTCAATGCAATACGGGCATGACAGCCAAGCGCAATTTCCCAACCACCACCAAGCGCTGTGCCATTGAGTGCTGCAACCACAGGTACACCTAAAGTTTCGATGTAACGTAGTTCTTTTTTCATCAGTTCAACGACAGCCATGAATTCTTTGGCATCTTCAGGACGTGCCTGAATCAAATCATCCAAATCACCGCCTGCAAAGAAGGTTTTTTTCGCTGAACGGAAAATAATGCCTGTGATGCCAGATTCTGCTTTTAATTTTTCAACTGTTTCCGTCAATGCTTTTTGAAAGTCAGCATTCATGGTGTTTGCAGATTGGTTTGGAGAGTCTAAAGTCAGAATAACAATGCCGTCCGCATTTTTTTCAAATTGAATTGCGCTCATTCTTATTCTCCTTATACCAACTCAATAATGGTCGCAATACCCATGCCACCACCCACACACAATGTTGCTAAACCACGTTTTTTGCCTTGGCGCTCTAATTCATCAAGTAAAGTTCCTAAAATCATTGCACCTGTTGCCCCCAATGGATGCCCCATGGCAATTGAGCCACCATTGACATTGACTTTTTCTACAGGAACATTCAGTTCATTGATGAAGCGCATCACCACAGAAGCAAAGGCTTCATTGACTTCAAATAAATCAATATCATCAATCGTTAAACCAGCTTTTGCCAATGCCTTACGTGCAGCAGGTGCAGGACCTGTCAACATAATGGTTGGATCTGTTCCCACGAGTGCAGTAGCCAAAACTTTGGCACGAGGTTTTAAACCTTGTTCTTTGACTGCTTTTTCAGAAGCAAGAAGAACAACCGCAGCACCATCGACAATACCTGATGAGTTTCCTGCATGATGTACATGATTGATTTTTTGTGCTTCAGGATATTGCTGTAATGCGACTGCATCGAAGCCCATGCTGCCCATCATTTCAAAACTTGGATTGAGTTTTGCCAAGCCTTCAGCAGTTGTCGTTGGTTTGATAAATTCGTCTTTATCTAAGATCACCACACCCGCTTTGTCTTTTACCGCTACGATGGACTTGTCAAAATGACCTGCTGCTTGTGCCGCAGCCGCTTTACGCTGTGAGTTTGCCGCAAATTCATCAACATCGGAACGACTATAGCCATCTAAAGTCGCGATCAAGTCTGCACCAATGCCTTGAGGAACGAAGTTTGATTTTAAGTTGGTTTCAGGATCAAGTGCCCAAGGTCCGCCATCGGAACCCATTGGAATACGAGACATTGACTCGACACCGCCTGCAACAACCACATCTTCCCAGCCTGAACGGACTTTTTGTGCTGCCATGTTGACCGCTTCAAGACCTGATGCACAGAAACGGTTGATCTGCACACCTGCAACATCATTGTCCCAACCTGCTGCAATTGCGGCAGTTTTAGCAATATCACCGCCTTGGTCAGCGATTGGGGTAACGCATCCCAGCACGATATCATCGACTTTTGAGGTGTCTAGGTGGTGACGATCTTTTAATTCATTGAGTAATGTTGTGAGCAAAGTAATGGGTTTCACACTGTAGAGTGAACCATCTTTCTTTCCTTTTCCGCGTGGTGTGCGAATGGCATCAATGATGTAAGCCTCGCTCATAGCTATTCCTTTTTATGACTTCTAAAATTGTTATGTGTTTCGAGTGTACTTTATAAGCTTGATAGTGCAATGACGAGAACGGGAAAGTCAATTGATAGTTTTGGTCAATCGTAGCAAAAATCAGTGCATTTGAAAAAATGCTAAAAAATAACTTTAACTTGATGAAAACATGAATAATCAAATACCCATGTCAGATGAATAATCAGGACTCTTGATTGTGCGGAAAAGCGATATCAATAATTTCAGCAAATTTTCTTTTGCCAGTTTTTTCTAAAAGCGTTTCATCCCTATCTGTCATGAAGTCTACAGGTTGGTCTGTACTTATATCTGAATGCAGCTCACCAACGACTAAATAGTCAATTGCAGCAAAATAAGGGAAAGAGAAATCTTCTTCCATATTTTTTAGTTCTTCCTTTTTTCCTAAGTCTTCTATACATTTTTCTGCTTCGACCCGTGAACGATGAAACGAATGTAAATCCCTACAATCTTGCCCAAATCCTTCAGAATATTCACTGACTTCGAAGATGATTTGACCATTTTGAAAAGAATCTTTTAATTCAATTATGTTGACATCATTTTCTAAAATGGTTTCCCGATAAGGTTGGTCATACCACGGGTCATTATTTTTTCGATGTTGAATATAATAGGCTTTGGCTTGTTCAGCATTTTTTAATGTCGAAAAAACACCTAAAATAATATCTGAGAATACATAGTCTGAAATTGTTCTGAGTAATAAATACATAGTTTTCCTTTTTTGTTTGTTGTGAACTTTTTATATAACGTTCTTCTTTAGAATCTAAGTTGAATGAAATAATGATGATTTTAAAAACTTATTTTCTTTATGGTGCTGATTATATTTTGAATATTTGGTCATTTCAAATGAAAATACATCATAGCAACAAAGCCTAAATCAGATTAGGCTTTGCGAGTAAAAAATCTAAATCAATCAATGATACCCATGCAACTGACGGTATAAACCAGGAGTGACACCTGTCCATTTCTTAAATGCACGGTGGAATGTTGAGGTTTCACTAAAGCCAACTTGTTGCGCAACGTCTTCCAAAGTTAAATCAGGATTTAACAGTAAATGAATGGCAGCATCACGGCGTAAAGCATCCTTCACGCCCTGATAACTTTTACCTTCAGCCGCTAAACGACGACGTAGCGTTTGTGGTGATAAATACAACATCGATGCTACATCATTTAAAGTTGGCATTTCTTCACCAATTTGGCTCTTTAACACTTCACGAATACGTGAAGTGAGCGAGTTGGTGTTTTTGAATTTGACCAAAAGTTGTGCAGGTGCAGCTTTTAAAAATTCTTCTAATGATGCTTCATCTTGACGAATTGGCAAGTCTAAATAATCCGCAGCAAAAGTAATTTCAGTGCGCGGCATGTCAAATTGCATTACTGGCGCAAAGAATAACGCATCGTATTCATCTGCATGATTTGGACGCGGATAACCAAAATGCACACGTTCTAACGGAATACGACGTTCAATGAGCCATGATGCTAAACCATGCCAAATCATGAGCATACTTTCGGTAATAAAATGATCAGGATCCATCGTTTTTGGTATCAATGGAACTAAACGCGCTTCATGTTTATCGCGTTCAACCGCAACAGACCACTCATCGCCAAATAGCTTATAAAACTGTGAAGAAAGTTCTAAAGCATCACCTAAGGTCTTGGCATGAATGATCAATTGACACATGATGGCAAAAGAACCCAAGCGTCGTGGCTGAATATCAAAGCCAACATGCTCGTCTTGTGTCACCATCCATAACATTTTGACAAAGCGTGTATATTGCTCTGGTGAAATACGTGCTTTAGGTTGACGGAGTAATTCTGCTTCTATGCCCACGTGTGAAAGTAGGGTGTCAACATCCATTCCTAGGCGTTTTACGCCTGTTAGGGCTGCATTCACGAAATGGATACTAATCGTATCACGACTCATGTTAAATCCTTCAGTCTCTTTGATGTTCACTAAAAATTGACCTAAATGACGCTAAAAAATATTTAATTGGCGATTTACAACACTGTATATCACCTTTTTACATCTTAAATTGCCGAAATGATCAAGGTAAATGGCTGAACATGACATTGTTATGTTAGTTTTATATTTCTAATATGAGATAAAAATCAACCTAAATTTGGTAAAAACGATTATGACAACTGCTTTAAAAGGATTGAAAGTACTCGATTTTTCAACTTTGTTACCTGGACCTTTTGCAACAATGTACCTTGCTGATATGGGTGCAGAAGTGATCCATATTGAATCTCCAACCCGTCCAGATCTGGTACGCTTGTTCCCTCCATATGCCAATGGACAAGCAACTTCACATAGTTATTTAAACCGAAATAAACAGTCTGTTGCTTTGGATTTAAAAGACCCTAAAAACATAGAACTGATCAAACAAAAAATTTCAGACTTTGATATTGTGATTGAGCAGTTTAGACCAGGCGTTATGCAACGTCTTGGCTTAGATTATCAAACTTTGGCAGAAATTAATCCTAAATTGATTTATTGCTCAATCACTGGTTATGGTCAAACAGGTCGTTATAAAGATAAAGCAGGGCATGACATTAACTATGTTTCTTTGTCAGGAATCGCGGGGCATAGTGGGCGTCAAGACAGTGGTCCACCACCCATGGGAATCCAAATCGCGGATGTTGCAGGCGGTTCCTTACATGCAGTGATTGGCATCTTGGCAGCCGTGACAGAGCGATACAGCAGCGGTTTAGGACAATATATTGATATTTCCATGACCGATTGTGTGGTCAGTATGAACAATATGGCTGCGGCTGCAAGTATTGCGGGTGGACAAAAACAATATGCTGAAAATGAACAATTAAATGGTGGAACATTCTACGATTATTATCGTACTCAGGATGGTCGTTATCTGTCGATTGGTAGCTTAGAACCGCAGTTTATGAGTGGTTTAGCGGCTACTTTAGAATTACCGATTATTTTACAAAAAGGTGCATCGTTTGATGCGGAAGATCGTAAAACGGTGAAAGAGGCTATTCAGGAAAAAATTCTGACAAAAACATGGGAAGAATGGAGTGAGATTTTTGCTCAACTTGATTTCTGTGTTGAACCTGTACTAAGCCTTGATGAAGCACTCAGTTCGCCATTGGCTCAGGAACGAAACTGGGTGGTCAATGTTCCTCTAAAAGCCAATGCAGAACAAGCAGAACCTCAACTTGCTTGTCCAATTAAGTTTTCTCGTTCACAGATGAGATATGATTATATTGGTCAAGAATTAGGTGAAGGAACATGGTGATTTAAGTCACAACTGACATTGTCTATTCATAATCTATTTATAAAAAGCCTGATGATTTGGGCTTTTTTAATGGATTAAATTTGAGTAATTTTCACAAAAAATAAAATGATTTTGAAGCTGTTGAGAAATAAAAAGAGAAAGTTCTGAGAATGATTGTGTATGTCCTTTAAAATGGGTAATAATCCAAATGTAGACTAAAGTCTAAGAATTTTAAAAATGAAGGATTGGGGTGAAATGGATTTAATACAAACGAATGGATTACCTCGTTATGGTCGCTTTAGTCAATTACCTACCTCGATTTCGGTAGAGCGTTATATTTATAAAACACCTTATGGTAAAACCTTAAAAGGTTGGCGTAAGAGTCTAAAATATAAGAAATTTAAATTTTGCAGCATTCAACATGAGCATTATAGTATTGGTTTTGCTGTGGTTGATATTGGTTGGGCTGGGCATGGTTTTATCTATATTTATAACCATCACACTCATGAGGTATTGGAGTGGAATTCAAATAATGTTTTAGGGCATCACACCATTGTCGATGAACAACCTTTATATAATCAGAGTTCTTTTAAAAAATCACCTTTTCATATTGAAATACAACACGCCAATGGTGTGCGCTATATCAATATCAGTAAGCATGGTGATGTAAAATTAAAAGCTCGCATTTTTTGTGCTGCAACAGATGCTTTAAGTATGTGTAGTCCGACTGGAATTAATGGTTGGTCATATACACAGAAGCTCACCACACTTGGTGTAGAAGGTTTTTTCATTAATAAAAAGCAAGAAACTATACATTTTAATGACAAGACCTTTGCTTCTTTAGATGATACATGTGGCTTTTTAAGACCAGAAACAGCTTGGTTTTGGTTATCCAGTAATTTCTGGGACAGTCAAGGACAGCGAATTGGGTTAAATTTAGCATCAGGTGTGAATGAGAGTTTTGGTAATGAAAATTGCTTATGGATAAATGGCATTTTATTTCCATTAGCAGATGTATTATTTGAAAAACAATCAGAACAACACTGGACGATTCGTTCTTTAGATGACAAATTAAAACTTCAAGTTGAAACAGGTTGGCGTCGCTTTGAAAATTTAAATTTACGTTTAGTGGGTAGTCAATTTAGTCAGTGGCAGTCAAAAGTGAGTGGTACGATCGAAACTGAAACAGGTGAAACTATTGTTTTAAAAAATGAATACGCTCTTTTAGAACAGCATTATGCGAAATGGTAAAATATTTTGCTTAATAGTTCTGCTCAATAATTTTACTCAATAATGCTGTTCTAAAATAAACTCAAAGCGCTGCTTGCCAAAATGCCTCACCAGCTTGAATTGGGTCATTCGTTGCAGCCAGTGTATCTACCCAAGTTTGGTATTGACGAATGACAGGGTGTTGGCTTGGGTGAAAATCTTTTTTAAACCAGTCTAAATATTGATGGCGCATCGCAGAGAGTTTACCTTGACGACCAAAAAACCATGGTAAACCTTTAACTGCCATTTGGGCGCGTTGTTTTAAGCCAAAGCCGTCATATTTCAACATGACATTGGTACGATAAAACGTAAAGCCGAAAATTTGTAAGGTAACGAAGGCGAGGGCAAAGTTCCGAAGATACTCAGGTACTTCTCCAACCTCTTTCATCACATCAAAGGCAACATCACGGTGTTCCATTTCTTCAATGGCATGCCATGCAAATAATGCTCTGACATAAGGGTGGACATTTTCCAGAGTTGCTTTTTCACTATAAAAGGTTTCAGCCATCAGTGCCGTTAAGTGTTCGGCAGCAGCAGTCATCGCAATGTTATATTGTTTAGAGCGGTTTTTTAGAATGTACTCAAAATGCCCGCCAAGGAATTTAATAAACTGATCAACAGGCATGCCTTGACGCTTCATTTCTTCATTCATTTTGTCATGCGCCAGTCCGTGCTGTGCTTCCTGTTTGATAAAATCACTGACCCGTTGCTGTAAATCGGGATCACTGATTTTGTCACGTAAGGCACGTACACTTTGAATAAAATAACGTTCACCGACTGGAAAAGTTAGACTTAGCGCATCAAACATACGAGTACGAAAAGGATCTTGATCAAACCAGAAGCGTGGTACTTCATTGAGTTTAAAATCTAGATTGCTTCGGACGACAGGGTCAACCTGATGTTTTACATATGCATTCATTGTTTTATTTCTCGCAAATTAAATTTATAGAATGATTAGGTAGATCAAATGGTTATTGACCTGCTTGCCAAAATGCCTCACCTGCCAAAATAGGATCATTAGTTTGTTCTAAGGTGTCTATCCAGACCTGATATTGTGCAATGATCGGATGTTGGCTTGGATGAAAGCCTTGTTTATACCAGTCAAAATATTGCTTCTTCATGCGAGTCATTACGCCGTGTTTGCCAAAGAACCAAGGCAAGCCTTGAGCAGCAAGTTTGATACGATCAAGACGACTAAAGCCATCATAACTAAGCATGACATTGGCACGATAAAAGGTGAAACCAAACATAGCAACTGTGGTCAAAGCTAAGGTAAATTTTCTTAAAGATTCAGGCACTTCACCCACTTGTTGCATGACATCAAAAGCGACATCGCGATGTTCCATTTCTTCAATGGAATGCCATGCAAATAAAGCACGTACATAGGGATGCGCGTCTGCCAGTGTTTCTTTGCGACTGTAAAATGTTTCTGCCATCAGTGCGGTCAAATGCTCAGCCGCAGCCGTCATGGCAATATTGTACTGGGGAGAGCGATTTTTCAGTTCAGATTTAAATAAACGATTTAGAAATTGGATAAATTGGTCAACTGGCATGCCTTGCTTTTTCATCTCCTCATTCATTTTGTCATGTGCAATGCCGTGTTGGGCTTCTTGACGAATAAAGTCAGCAACACGTTGTTGTAATTCAGGATCACTGATTTGATTGCGAAATAGACGTACACATTCAATAAAGTAACGTTCACCATCTGGAAAAGTCAGACTCAAAGCATCGAACATACGGGTTTTAAATGGATCTCCACCAAACCAAAAACGTGGGATCTCATCTAGCTTAAAATTGAGTTGAGTGCGAACGACAGGTTCGGCTTGATATTTCACCAATGCATTCATGTTGTTTTACTTGCATTACTTCGATGCTTTCAGTATGTCGGTGTTTTACAACTTTGTTTTGACAGATCTTGCCAATTTTTATACATTTTACGACAGAATGAAAATTTAGTATGTCAAATATGGATTTGGGATTAAGTGACAATCATGCAGGAATTACATATACCGAATGGATATTTTCATCTTTGGCAGACTTATTTGTTTGAACAGGGAATCGACATTTTTACTGCTGATTTTTTAAAAGATGACTATTCACATTTAAAAAAAATTTTACTTCAGCCAATTGATACTCAGTCTTCTTATCTTTTTTTTCAGCAAATTCTTAAAAAAACTGAACTTGCTTTAGATTGCCCACAGATTATTTTTGAAATGGCGCAGTATGTTCGCCCTGAACACTTTGGGGTTTTAGGCTATATGGCAACACGAAGTACCACAGTTGCTGAAGCCTTACATAATATTCTACGTTTTAGTCGTTTAGTGATTGATGGTGATCATATTATTCCGATGAAAATGAAGCAGGTGGGGCAACATATTCATCTTATTTGGCCTTTTCATCATGAAAAATATATTGTCATTAATGAATTGACCAATGCTTTAATGATGCATTTAGCACGAAAAATTGTTGTGCTTCATCAGTTTCCATTATTAGAGGTAAATTTTGCTCATCCACCACAAATGGCGATTTATCATTATCAAAAATTTTATGCGTGTGATGTTCATTTTAATCAATCTGAATATAGCTTTGTTTTGGGTTTAGAAGGATTAAATGCAAAAATTCAACAAGCAGATCCTTCATTGATGCAACTTTTGGTTAAACAAGCTGAGGAAGCCATTGCCTCAAAAACGCGCTATGAAACTTTGCCTCAAAAACTACATTTTATTGTTGCAGAATATCTACGGCTGCAAGAACAAGCTCCTAAAATTGAAGATATTGCACAAGAATTAAATATTTCTGCGAGAACTTTGCAACGTCAGTTGAATGAATTTGGTCAATCATTTAAAAAAATCGTGGAAATCGAACGCATGCAGCGTTGTGAGTTATTACTCGAAAGTGACCTGCAACTGACTGAGATCGCGATGCGTTTGGGTTATTCTGACCAATCGGCATTGGCAAGAGCCTATAAGGCATATAGTGGGCAGACTTTATTGCAGAAAAAACAGCAATTAAAATAAAAGTTTTAAATTGTATCTTTTCTATTCAAAATATTCTCAATCCATCAAAATATGAAAGTTTGTAGATGAAATAATTTTTAAAAGAAAAGGATAACGAGGATTTAAAATGAAAAAATTAATTTTAGCGGCTGTTATATGTATGACTTATACAAATGTGCAAGCCAATGTATGTGAAATTCCACTCAATCAAGTGGCGGTAGGTAGTATGACTTTGATGCAAAGTCTTGATCAATTTAAAAAAATACATAGCAATGCTAAGCCTGATAAAGATCGAATTCAGATCTTAGATGTTGATCAAGCTTTTGAAAATGCAGGAGTCACTTCAGTCGGAAGTATAGATTTTGATCCAGTAAAAAACCGTATTATTGGTTTTACGCTCTCTTACAATGAAGGAAAATATGCACAACTTGAAACACCTTTAAATCAGTTCAAAAATAGTATTTTAAAAAACTCGAAACTTCCATAAAAGGGTTGGGTATTAAGTCAGGACAAAGAAGCATATCAATATCGTTGTAATGATTATCAAGTATTTATACGACAAGATCATGGTGTAGGGCGTGGTTCACTTGGTGCAGTGGTATGGGTATTTAGTCGATATAGTGATAGTTTTGAATAATATTTTATGGTCAATACCACAGATTTAATCATTAAACAGTAAGAAAAAACCTCTTTGTCTGAGACAAAGAGGCAGTCTTTTTATCGTATTTTGAGTTTTGGAAATCTGAAAATAATCGCCAATACCGCAAAAATTGCCAAAATCCAGCAATAATAAATTGAGCCAATCAATTCAACTGGTGATAGTTTTGCAATAGAACATGCAAGCAGTAATTGAGCACCATAAGGAATGATCCCTTGCACCACACAAGAAAAAATATCCATCAATGCAGCAGCGCGTTTTGGGTCTACACCATATTCTTTAGCAACTTCTCGTGCCATATCACCTGATAAAATAATGGCAACGGTATTATTTGCTACAAATAAATTTGAGAAAATAACTAGAAAACTGATGCCGATTTCACCTGCGCGTTGAGTGCCAACTTTAAATAATCGAGTGATACTATAAATCCGCTGAATCAACCACTCTAAGCCACCTTCTTTTTGCATAATTGCAGAGAGTCCCCCCAAGAACATCGACAATAATGCCACTTCAAACATGCCTTCGAAGCCTGAATAGATAGATGTATTTAATTTTAATAAGTCAAATGATGGCGTGACAAATAGCCCCATTAAACCTGATAACACAACGCCAAGTGCTAAGACTGCTAAAACATGTAAGCGTGTAAAAGCCAAAAGAAATACTGCCACATAAGGCAAGATCAACCATAAGTTATAATCTTTATATTCAATAGATTGTGGTGAATGGTTGGTCAATATATAAATACCAATGGTGACAATAGCAGCAGGAAATGCAATCCAGATATTGACCCGAAATTTATCTCTTAATTCAACATTTAAACTGCGTGTTGCTGCAATGGTGGTATCTGAGATCATGGACAGGTTATCGCCAAACATGGCACCACTGACCACCGCACCAATGGCATAAATCGGTTGAATATCCGTCGCTTGAGAAAAACCAAAAGCAATGGGCGCACAAGCTGCAATGGTACCCATCGAAGTTCCCATTGCTGTAGCCACAAATGCTGAGATGATAAACAGCATGGGCAATACAAACTCAGGTGGAATGATGGATAGTCCAAACTGAACTGTTGCATCCACACTGCCAATGGCACTCGATACGCTGGCAAAAGCACCGGCGAGCATAAACACCATAAACATTAAAATGAGGTTGGGATGACTTGCACCTTGTAAAAATTCATCAATTGCTGCATTTAATTTTCCACGATACGACACAATTGCTAAAATAATTGCAGGTAAGGCAGCAACAGGTGCTTTGACTTGATAAAACGCAAATTCAGTACCAAGAATAGAATGGTAAATACCACTGCCTAAAAAGATGGCTAAAAAGACAATAAGTGGTAGCAGCGCAAGCCCACGAGCTTGAACTTTACTGTGTGGGGGAGTGGTCATATTCAAAAAATAAAAAAGAGTAGCTTCTATAGTATAAACAGCTTTTGCAATTTCTTAAAAATTAAAATGCATTAGATTTTGTTCATGTTCTGATGTTATTTAAATGATTTGATTTAAGTTTTTCAATTTATTTACGAATTTTAAAAAAGCAAAAAATAGGTAACTTTGATCATTGTCCAAAAAAATAAAATAGCGCTAAATGTATGTCATAGGTTGTTCGTTATTTTGTATTAATATGAGATACCATTGTGCTACAGCGTTACTCTATCCAATGAGTAAAAAATAGCGTTACAATGCAACGTCTTGTATTTATACAAAACCAACTCCTCAAGTTTAACAATTCAAGGAATGTACAACCCTATGTCACGTTTAGCCACTCGATTTGCACAGCTTAAATCACAACAGCGTAAAGCATTGGTTTCTTATGTCATGGCGGGTGATCCTCAACCACATGTAACCGTACCCTTGTTGCATCAAATGGTTGAAGCGGGCGTAGATGTACTTGAACTTGGTTTGCCATTTTCAGACCCAATGGCAGATGGTCCAGTGATTGCCCTTGCCGCAGAGCGTGCTTTAGCAGCAGGAACCAATACCCTTGATGCTTTAAACATGGTGAAAGAATTCCGTCAAAAAGACAGCACAACACCTGTAGTCTTGATGGGATATTTAAACCCTGTTGAAGTGATTGGATATGAAAAATTTGTCGCTTATGCCAACGAATGTGGTGTAGACGGTGTTCTTCTCGTAGATTTACCACCAGAAGAAGCAAAAGATTTTGATGAAGTATTGAAAAAATACGACATGAATCAAATTTTCTTGCTTGCACCAACTTCGACAGATGAACGTATTCAGCATGTAGTCAAACAAGCCAGTGGTTTTATTTACTATGTGTCATTAAAAGGGGTAACAGGTGCTGCAACACTGGATACAACTGAAGTCGCAACACGCATTCAAAAAATCAAGTCATATACAGATATTCCTGTAGGTGTAGGTTTTGGGATCAGTGATGCAGCTTCAGCAAAAGCTGTTGGGCAAGTTGCTGATGCTGTCATTGTCGGCAGTGCATTTGTCAAACCTTTTGCAAACTTAGCACCAGAACAAGCTGTGGAAGCAGCGGTGAATAAAGTCAAGGAGCTTCGAGCAGCGCTCGATGAGTTAGTATGAATCAAGAAGTGAAATCAGGGAAAATCCTGAGTGCATCAACACCGTGGACAGATCGTTCTGTTCCAGGGATTGAGGTGCCTGATCAACAACAAACACTCAAAGCAACATTTACAGAACCAACCATTGAGTGCCCTGAATGTCACGCATTGGTTACTCGTACTGCGATGTCTTTTAATGCTTATGTTTGTCCATCATGTGATGAACATCTGAAAATGAAAGCACGTGATCGCTTAAATTGGTTCTTTGATAATGTGAGTGCAGAACTCGGTCAAGAATTTGTAGCAAAAGATCCATTACACTTTGTAGACAGTCGACCTTATCCTGAGCGTATGAAAGAAGCGCAAGATAAAACAGGCGAAACTGAAGCTTTAGTGGTCATGCAAGGTCAACTTAAAAATATTCCATTGATTGCATGCGCATTTGAATTTGATTTTATGGGCGGTTCAATGGGTACGGTTGTGGGTGACCGTTTTGTTCAAGCTGCTGAAAAAGCCATTAGTTTGAAACAACCTTTAGTCTGTTTTGCAGCTTCTGGTGGTGCACGTATGCAAGAAGGCATGTTGTCTTTGATGCAAATGGCACGTACTTCTGCAGCAATCCAAAAAATGAAAGATGCACATCTGCCTTATATTGTGGTGTTGACGCATCCAGTTTACGGTGGTGTGACTGCATCATTGGCAATGTTGGGTGATGTTCATATCGCTGAACCGAAAGCCATGATTGGTTTTGCGGGTAAACGTGTTATTGAACAAACTGTTCGTGAGAAGCTTGAAGAACCGTTCCAACGTGCTGAATTCTTGCTTGATCATGGTGTAATCGATCAAATTGTTCATCGTCATGCATTACGTGATACTGTATACCGTATTGTAGCGAAACTGATGAATTTGCCTTGAACAACCATCCAGCACCTTTAAAAACAGATGATTTAAATACATGGCTCAATTATTGGAGCCATGTTCATGTTACAGGAATTGATTTGGGCTTAGAGCGCGTCATTCCTGTTGCAGAGCAATTGGGCGTCATGCGACCCAATGCTAAAGTTTTAACGGTGGCTGGAACCAATGGTAAAGGCTCAACTACAACAACACTTGCGGCAATTTTAAATGCACAAGGTCTCAATGTTGGGCTATACCAATCTCCACATATTTATCGTTTTAATGAGCGTGTCAAACTTGCAGGGCAAGAGGTTGATGATCAAACCTTGATTGATGCTTTTGTTGAGGTTGATCAAGCGCGCCGTATCTGTGATTTATCTTTATCATTCTTTGAAGCCACTACTTTGGCTGCTTTTGTTATTTTTAAACAAAAACAGTGCGATGTCTGGGTGCTTGAAGTAGGTTTAGGTGGTCGTTTGGATGTGGTCAATGTCATTGATCCTGATGTAGCTGTGATTACCAATATTGGGCTAGATCATACTGATTGGCTCGGCGATACCATTGAAAAAATTGCTTTTGAAAAAGCAGGCATTATTCGTGCAAATATTCCTGTAGTTTTTGGTGGACAGCAAAGTTTGCCACAAGCTATTCAGGACAAAGCGACAGAATGTAATGCAACGCTTTATGCGCTGAATCGTGATTATTTTTATCATGATACCCAAGATGGTAAAACATGGGATTTTGCCAGTTCAGGTGTGACGTTAAAGTTACCTTTGGGACAGTTAGCCTTAGATAATATCTCAACGGCTGTCGCAGCGATTTTAGCCAGTGGTTTGAATGTATCACAACAAGCGATGGCGCAAGGTATCGAAACAGCACAGTTACAAGGTCGTTTTGAAATTAGAAAAATTCATTATAAATCACAAGAAAAAACAGTGATTTTCGATGCGGGACATAATCCGCACGGTGTTGAATTTTTGTTAAAGCAATTGCGAAAATTCTTAGAATACAATAAACAGTACACAGAAGTTGTCTCCGTATTTTCAATGTTGTCTGACAAAGATATAGAATCTGTAGTCAAGTTATTGAAAAATACTGTATTAAAGTGGAAAATTGCGCCATTGACTGTAGCTCGTGCAGCACCAATGGAACAATTGGTTGCTGGCTTACAAAATGAGACAGTTGAAAAATTTGAGAGTGTACAAGCAGCATTTCAATCAGCGCTTGCAGAAACCAATAATAATCAGCTGATTTTGGTGTGTGGTTCGTTCCATACCTTAGAAGCGGTCTGGGAGTATTTAGAAGAATGTCAATGAATAACAAACAGCGCTGGATGGGTGGCGTTGTTTTATTAGGTGGTGGTGTGTTATTAGCAGCCCTCCTTCTAAAAGGCAAAGAAGAAATATATCAAACTCAAGTACCAACGACACCTGTTGCAAATGTGCAGCAAAAGGAAAAAGCAGCACCATTAGAGTCCGTGCAGCTTGAACCTTTAACTGTAGATGTTGCAACAGAAAAACGCCTACTTGAAGAGCAACGCCGTGCGCGTGAAAAGGCTGTTGCTGAACAAGAAGCGAAAGCAGCTGATTTTTTACGTATGCAACAACAGGCGGAAGCAGATGCAGCACGTAAGGCAGCAGAAGAATATGCAGCTGCAAATGCGCGTCGTAAAGCAGCTCAAGAAAGCTCGGATAATATTCCTCCTGAACTCAATCAAGATGATAAAACCAAAGCTCAGCAAAAAACTGCTGAACAAAAGAAGCTTGAGCAACAAAAGGCTGATGCTGAAAAAAAGTTAGCAGAGCAGAAGCGTCAACAAAATAATGCAGAGGCAGAGAAAAAAGCTGCAGAAGAGAAAAAACGTAAAGCAGAAGCTGATAAGAAAAAAGAAGCAGACCGCAAAGCTGAAGCAGATCGTAAAGCTACAGAAGAAAAAAAGCGTAAAGCCCAAGAGGAAGAAAAGCGTAAATTAGAAGCTGACAAGAAAAAAGAGGCAGACCGCAAAGCTGAAGCAGAGAAAAAAGCTGAAGCAGATCGTAAAGCCGCGGAAGAAAAAAAGCGTAAAGCCCAAGAGGATGTTAAGAAAAAGGCTGAAGCAGATAAAGCACGTGATTTGTTGGAAAATGGTGACAAGCAATGGATGGTACAAGTTGCACTGGCTGCCAATGAAGCCAATGCAGATGCTGTTGCTGCAAAATTACGCGCAAAAGGCTATAAAGTGACAAAAAGTCCAACATCTAAAGGTATTCGCATCATGGTTGGACCGTCAAAAGATCGTGATTCTGCTGATGCAACACGCAAAAAAATCAATTCAGACGATAGTTTAGGTATGAAGTCTGCATGGGTGATTGATTGGGTGCCTTTAGATAGGCGTTAAGTTTTAGCTTATCCTTGAGTTGAAGATGGATTTGAGAGTTGTTCTCGAATCCATTTTATTTTTTCAGGGCTAAATAACTTTTCAATATTGCCCCAAATGGGATGAAAACCATAACCGCCATGTTTCATTTCATTTAAAGCATCCGCCGTAGACCAATTTTCAAAAATAATACGATACATTGCAATACTAGCACCTGTACGATCAGAGCCATGATAACAATGAATTAATACTTTTTGACCTTTTTGTTGTGCAGTTTGAATAGAGCGCATGACTTGTAATAAATCATGTTCATTAATTGCCCATGTATGAATGGGAATATGGACTAACTCTAAATTTTGACCTGCAAGTGTTGAGCTATCTTTATCACGACTACGTAAATTGATCACAACATCAATATTATGTTGAGCTAATAATGGAATTAATTGCTTACTGGGTTGCTCACTACGAAAAATGCTATCACTCATTTTATAAAAATTATAATCGGACTGAATGACTTGTCCCCAATTTTGGGGTCTTTGGTCGGCAGGAAGCGTTGAAGTTGTTATGCATCCTGTTAGCGTACTGCTTAAAATTAAAGTCGCCAAAAAATATTGTTTTATCATATTTGATATTTCTTTAAGTCCAATGGGTCATGTGCGCAAATGATCTCAATTTGTGGTTGAGTTTGGGCAAGGGTTTGTAATGCTTGTAAGCTTTGAAGACGTTGTTGATTATCAAAAGCAAGTAATTGTTCAGCCCAATTTAGACCCCAGACACGATATTTGGGGTTAAGTTCTAAGTGAGAGTAATAGGCATCGCCACAAAAAAGTAAATAACCTTCTTGTTGTTTTATCGCAATACCACAATGTCCTGCCGTATGTCCTAATAATGGAATCATTAAAATTTCATCTTTAAAAATATTAAAACCTTGTACACGATGAAAATTAAACCAAGTTTCACCCGCAGCGTGTTCTAAAAAGTGCCAATACGCATGTTGTTGAAATTGTTGAGGACGATAACGTAATTTATTTTTAGCAGAGAGCGTTTGTGCTGCATTAAACTCATTCGATAAAATATGTACTGTGGCATTTGGAAAGTCTGCAATACCTCCTGCATGATCAAAATCTAAATGCGTGACTAAAATATGCCAAACATCATTGGGCTTAAACCCCAGTTGTTGAATTTGATGGAAAGCAGATAAATGTTGATCAGGTACAATTGCGGCAAAATAGTGAATGAGTTTGCCTAAACGCTTTTTAGAATGTAAATAATCTTGTATGCCTAAACCTGTAGCAACTAAAACTAAGCCACGATCTGTCTCAAGCAATAAACAATGACAGACAAAGTGTGCTTTTAAGCCTGTTTGCCCAAAGAGAGGTGCGCAGAGTGGGCAAAAACTACCACAATGTAAATGGTGGATTTTATAAATCATACTATTTTGATTGTTAAATTATTCTACATCTCTTATACCTTATTTTTGCAAATCAACCAATGCTTACAAAACATTGTCATTAATGCTGCAATGTTTATGATTTTCTATAGCATACTCATAAATATAACAAACATAATAAGGAGAATACGGATGCAGCTTTATTATTCTTTAACATCGCCTTTTGCGCGTAAAGTTTGTGTGCTGATTCAAGAGTTAAAAATTCAGGATCAATTTGAAATGATTAAGATTGATCCTTGGACAAACCCAGATTTAAGGCAGATCAATCCATTATCAAAAGTTCCAACTTTGGTTTTAAATCATAAAGAAGTTTTATTTGATTCGGCATTAATTTGTGAATATTTAAGTACCTTAAAAGATAAAGCACTGATTTATCCCACTGAACGTGTTGAATATTTTAAAAGTTTAAGGTTACAAGCATTAGCTGATGGTGCTATGGCAGCCGTAGGGCGATGCTATGCAGAGTTAAAAAAACCTGAACATTTACAATCACAAGATATGTTACAACGCTTTCAAGCAACACAGGTAGCGACACTGATTTGGTTGGAACAACATTTAGATAATTTCACCAAAAACTTTGGGATAGGTGAAATTTCTGTGGCGTGTTTGTTGGCATATATTGATTTTAGATTTCCTGAACAAGATTGGAAGATAAAATATAGCCAACTTGCAGCATGGTTTGAGCAAGTGAAGGCACGTGATTCAATGCAATTCACTCAGTACCAAGTGTAAGTGTAAGGATGAAAGTGTCTGGCTATTTTTGAAAAAAAAGAACTCCATCTGAAAAAGGTGGAGTTCAATGGAGAAAGCACAATTTTTGTTTTTGCAGTTTAATTTAGTCTTTATTCGGTTGTGGCGTTAAGCGTAAATAAGGTTTAACCGCCGTATAACCTTTTGGGAAGCGTTCTTTTAGTTCAGCTTCATCTTTAATTGAAGGCACAATAACAACATCTTCACCTTCTTGCCAATTTGCTGGTGTAGCAACTTTATAGTTGTCTGTAAGTTGTAATGAATCAATCACTCGTAGAATTTCATTAAAATTACGTCCTGTTGAAGCGGGATAAGTAATAATTAAACGGACTTTTTTATGAGGATCAATAATTAATAAAGAGCGTACAGTGGTTGTTTCGCTGGCATTGGGATGAATAAAATCATAAAGTGTTGAAACTTTACGATCTTTGTCCGCTAAAATTGGAAAATTTACCGTTGTATGTTGTGTTTCATTAATATCTTGAATCCAACCTTGATGTGACTCCACATCATCTACAGAAAGCGCAATTGCTTTTACACCACGTTTGGTAAATTCATCTTTGAGTTTTGCTGTATAACCCAGCTCTGTTGTACACACAGGTGTATAATCTGCGGGATGAGAAAATAAAATACCCCAATCATTACCTAAAAATTCGTAAAAATTAATCTTCCCTTCACTAGAGTCCTGTTCAAAGTCAGGTGCTGTATCACCCAAACGAATTGTCATGATATTGTCCTCAAAATTTAGAATGTTTAAAGTTGTTGTTTAGCTCGTCAAAATCACTATGGCTTAAATTTCTTATAATTAAAAATAGTGTTTTTGTATTTCTTTATGAGAAAATAAGATATAAAACCTGAACAAGATGTAAAAATTCACGATTTCTGCTGAATAGTTCTATCTGTCTATCGTGCAAATTTGCTACATTAGTTCGCCTTAGCTCATACACGCGAAAGTCGGTGCACAGATTTTTTTTAATTGGTTTTGTGTAAAAACCTTGTACTTCAAATTTCTAACACCATAATAACGTCTGAGAAAAATTTATTTTGATAAGCAAGTTTTAGAGAGTCTATACATGTTGGCAAGCCTGATCGGAGGAATCTTCGGTACTAAAAACGAGCGTGAACTAAAACGCATGCGTAAAATTGTCGATAAGATCAATGCGCTTGAGCCGACAATATCTGCTTTAAGTGACGCTGACTTATCTGCAAAAACTGAAGAATTTAAACAAAGATATAAAAAGGGTGAAAGCCTTGATAAGTTAATGCCAGAAGCATTTGCAGTTTGTCGTGAAGCGGGTAAACGCGTCATGGGCATGCGTCATTATGACGTGCAATTGATTGGCGGTATTACTTTACACGAAGGTAAAGTTGCAGAAATGCGTACAGGTGAAGGTAAAACCCTAATGGGTACTTTAGCTGTTTACCTCAATGCAATCAGTGAAGCAGGTGTTCATGTCATCACGGTCAATGATTATTTGGCACAGCGTGATGCAGAGTTAAACCGTCCACTGTATGAGTTCTTAGGTTTAACTGTTGGTGTGATTTATTCCATGCAAGCACCAATGGAAAAAGCTGAAGCTTACCGTGCAGACATTACTTACGGTACAAATAACGAATTTGGTTTTGACTATCTACGTGACAATATGGTTTTCTCGATGGTAGAGAAAAAACAACGTGGGTTAAGTTATGCCATCATTGATGAAGTGGACTCTATTTTAATTGATGAAGCACGTACACCTTTGATTATTTCTGGTCAAAGCGAAGATTCATCGCAACTTTATCAATTAATGAATAATATTCCGCCAAAATTAACTCCACAGAAAGAAGAAAAAGTTGCAGACGGTGGGCATTTCTGGATTGATGAAAAGCAACGCTCTGTTGAAATGACTGAAGTCGGTTATGAAACAGTAGAGCAAGAACTCATTCAAATGGGATTGTTGGCTGAAGGTGAAAGTTTATATTCAGCAGCAAATTTAAACTTAGTTCATCATGTAACTGCTTCAATTCGTGCGCATTTCTTATATCAACGTAATGTGCATTATATTATCAATGATGGCGAAGTGATCATTGTTGATGAAAATACAGGTCGTACTATGCCTGGTCGTCGCTGGTCTGAAGGTTTGCATCAAGCAGTTGAAGCGAAAGAAGGTTTAGAAATTCAACCAGAAAACCAAACTTTAGCAACCACAACATTCCAAAACTATTTCCGTTTATATAAAAAGCTTTCAGGTATGACAGGTACTGCTGATACTGAAGCTGCGGAAATGAAAGAAATCTACAACCTAGATGTAGTGTTAATTCCAACCCATCGCCCAATGTTGCGTAAGGACTTAAATGATTTAATTTATTTAAATCGTGAGGGTAAATACAATGCAATTATTGAAGAAATTCAAAAAATTCATGCGGCAGGCGTAGCGCCAATTTTGATTGGTACAGCGACGATTGAGGCTTCTGAGATTCTTTCAGATAAACTGCGCGATGCAGGTATTCACCATGAAGTTCTCAATGCAAAACAACATGAGCGTGAAGCTGATATTATTGCTCAAGCAGGCGCACCAAATGCTGTAACGATTGCAACAAACATGGCGGGTCGTGGTACAGACATTTTGCTTGGTGGTAACTGGAAAGCCTTACTTGCAAAAATTGAAAATCCAACTCCAGAAGATAGTGCACGACTTCGTGCAGAGTGGGAAAAAAACAATGAAATGGTGTTGAGCTCAGGTGGTTTACATATCATCGGTTCAGAACGTCATGAATCACGCCGTATTGACAACCAGTTACGTGGTCGTTCAGGTCGTCAAGGTGACCCTGGTGTATCACGCTTCTTCTTATCACTTGAAGATGACCTCATGCGTATTTTCGCAGGTGATCGTGTGATTGCGATGATGCGCGCAATGGGCTTGCAAGAAAATGAAGCCATTGAACATAAAATGGTGTCACGTTCAATCGAAAATGCGCAACGTAAAGTTGAAGCACGTAACTTTGACATTCGTAAAAATCTTTTAAAATACGATGATGTCAATAATGAACAACGTAAAATCATTTATTCACAACGTGATGAGATTTTAGAAGAAGCAACTCTTCAAGATTATATTGAAGAAATGCATCAAGAAGTCATGAAAGGTTTAATCGAAACTTATATTCCACCTGAATCAATTCATGATCAGTGGGATATTGAAGGTCTAGAAAATGCTTTGCGTGTTGACTTAGGGATTGAGCTACCTGTATCACAGTGGCTTGAAGAAGATCGTCGTTTAGATGAAGAAGCTTTGGTTGAGCGTATCAGTGATGAAGTCGTGCAACGTTATCGCCAACGTCGTGAAAATATGGGGGCTGAGTCTGCTGCAACTTTAGAACGTCATTTCTTGTTGGGTTCATTAGATCGCCACTGGAAAGACCATTTAGCTGCAATGGATTATTTACGTCAAGGTATTCATTTACGCGGCTATGCGCAGAAAAATCCAGAGCAAGAATACAAAAAAGAAGCGTTTAATCTATTTGTAAATATGCTTGGCGTGATTAAGTCAGACGTTGTGACTGATCTTTCTCGTGTGCATATTCCAACTGCGGAAGAGTTAGCAGAGATGGAAGCACAACAACAAGCGCAAGCAGAAGCAATGCGTTTGAACTTTGCACATGATGAATTTGATGGTTTAACAGGTGAGTTGAGTACGAGTACTCAAGCTGAAAATGAGCCTTTAAATTTACAAAAGCCTCAAATATTTACACCACCTGAAAGCCGTAATGCACCATGCCCATGTGGTTCAGGTTTAAAATATAAACAATGTCACGGTAAAATTTAACATTTACCAACGTTAGCGTAATCTTTAAAAAAAGCAGGGCAAATGTTCTGCTTTTTTACAAGTTATTACAGGAGGTGAATATTTATTGCACCTTTCACGATTAAATGTTATTTACTTGCTCAGTCCATGTTTAAAGATTTAGGAAAGATAATGAAAATACAATTCAAAGCATTATTTGTCGCAGCTTTAGCAATGCCAGTGCTGACTTTTGCAGATACTCAGCCACAAACTACAACGGTTGCCAATGTTCAGGCAGCAACAGGTGTAACTACGGCGCAGGCAGAAATTAAAAATGATTCAACAACAGTCATCAGTCCTCGCACAGGTATTCGCTATACTTTAGGAAATACAGGTGGTCGTCCAATTATTCTAAAAACAGCAGCAATTGCTGCGGTAACACCTGCAACGATCAATCGTGTGGTTGCTTCTAATCCAGCTTTATCAGCATCGAGTCAAGAAAAAGTAAAACAGGCGCTTTTAGTTTCAGAAAGTACGGTCGCTCAAAATCAAGTCGCTACGCAATAATGCTTGAAAAGTTATAAATCTATATCTAAACCAGTTGTTGTCGGACGCTGGTTTTTTCTTTTTTTAAGATCTATCACAATAAAAATCAATTCACTCCGTTATAGACTCGATTTTTTGTCTATTTTCTAATAAGCTGTTGTTTTATTAATTTCATTCTGGATATTTGAAAATGGCAGTTGGTGACGTAACTATGCCACACATGCATGTGGTGCAAGGTGTAAAAATTGGCTCAGCAGAGGCGTATGTACGTTATCCAAATCGACGAGATTTAGTTATTTTTGAGTTTGCACAAGGAACAACGGTCGCAGGCGTATTTACTCAAAGTGCCTTTGCTGCTGCTCCTGTTTTAATCAGTAAAAAGCACTTAGCTGAAAATACACCGCGTTATTTAGTGATTAATACAGGTAATGCAAATGCGGCAACAGGTGTGATTGGTTATCAAAATGCCGAAGCAACTTGCACAAAATTAGCAGAATTAACAGGTGTACAAGTTAATCAAATTTTGCCATTTTCAACAGGTGTTATTGGTGAGCAATTACCACTTGAGCGTTTAACACAAGGTTTACAACCTGCTTTAGATACATTAAATGAAAATGCTTGGTCTGATGCTGCATCAGGGATTATGACAACAGATACCACGCCTAAAGGCGCATCTGAGCAGTTTGAGCTAGATGGCATTACTTATACGATGACAGGTATTTCTAAAGGCGCGGGTATGATTCGCCCGAATATGGCAACCATGTTGAGCTTTGTTGCAACAGATGCACCTATTAGCCAAGAAATGACACAGGCATTATTACAAACCACAGTAACCCACTCATTTAATCGTATTACTATTGATGGTGATACTTCAACAAATGATTCTTGTATCTTTGTTGCGACTGGTTTGGCAGGTGGTACTCAAATTCAAAGCCAAAGTGATGCTCGTTATCAGAAAGTATTAGATGTACTTGCAGGTATTATGAATCGTCTTGCACAATTGATTGTACGTGATGGTGAAGGCGCGACAAAATTTATTACTGTACATGTTGAAGGTGGTGAAAACACACAAGAGTGTTGTGATGTTGCTTATAGTGTTGCCGAATCACCTTTGATTAAAACAGCATTGTTCGCTTCAGATCCAAACTGGGGACGTATTGTCATGGCAATTGGTAAAGCTGGTGTGCCAAACCTTGACGCTAGCAAGGTTCAGGTGTGGTTAGGTGATGTGCAAATTTGCTTAGATGGTGGTGCAAATCCTGACTATACCGAAGAGGCTGGAGCTGCTGTGATGGCTGAAAAAGAGATTAATATTCGTATTGATCTTGGTCGTGGTACAGCGAAAGATACAGTTTATACCTGTGATCTGTCATATGATTATGTCAAGATCAATGCGGACTATCGCTCTTAAAATTAAAAAATTTTAAAGAACCTCCGTTGTGAGGTTTTTTTATAAGTCAATGTTTTTTTAATAACTGGTCAAATGAGCCAACGCCAAAATTGCCAGTGTATGACATGAAACGCTTGTTTAATCACAAGCATACGGATAGAGAATACGTTTTATGAATGATGCGACCAATTTAATTGCCAACGAAGCAAAATCAATTGTACAAGCGCATTTAGATCGTTTGGGTGAATCTAAGAGTAATGTGTTAACTGAAGAAGCAAAACAAGCGAAGTTTGCACAAATTAAAGCAGAGCTAGAAAAACGTGATGCTGTTTTAGTAGCGCATTACTATTGTGACCCTGAAGTACAAGAACTTGCAGAGCTAACAGGTGGCTGTGTCTCTGATTCACTTGAAATGGCGCGTTTTGGACGAGATCATGCTGCATCAACATTGGTGGTGGCAGGCGTAAAATTTATGGGGGAAACCGCTAAAATTTTATCACCTGAAAAAAAGGTTTTAATGCCAACTTTAGAAGCAACTTGTTCACTTGACTTAGGTTGTCCTGTAGATGAGTTTACTGCGTTCTGTGATGCTCATCCTGATCATACAGTGGTTGTTTATGCCAATACTTCAGCTGCTGTAAAAGCTCGAGCAGACTGGGTGGTGACTTCAAGTTGTGCTGTTGAGATTATTGAACATTTAGATAGTTTAGGTGAAAAAATCATTTGGGCACCTGATCAGCATTTAGGGCGCTATATCCAAAAGAAAACAGGCGCAGAAATGTTGATTTGGGATGGCTCTTGTATTGTGCATGAAGAGTTTCGCTCACGTGGTATTACCAATATGAAAGCCATTTATCCAAATGCTGCTGTATTGGTTCATCCTGAGTCACCAGAATCAGTTATTGATGTTGCAGATGCGGTGGGGAGTACATCACAACTGATCAAAGCTGCACAAACTTTGCCACACGACACTTTGATCGTGGCAACAGATCGCGGTATTTTTTATAAAATGCAACAAGCTGTTCCAAATAAGACACTGATTGAAGCACCTACCGCAGGAGAAGGGGCATCATGTCGTTCATGTGCACATTGTCCATGGATGGCAATGAATGAATTAGATGGCATCTTAGACGTTTTACAAAAAAATGATCAAGAAATCTTTGTGGATGCTCAATTAGCAGAGCGAGCGAAGCTACCATTAGATCGTATGTTGAACTTCAGTGCGAGTTTAAAACGCTAAAATTGTATAAAAAATAATAGAAATGTTTGATAAATATACATTTGACGTATTTTTTTGATTTTTTTTCAATATAGGTGTTGACGTCTAAGGGCGTCACGCCTAGAATGCACACCGTACCGAACGACATGTTCGATACGAAAGCTGAGATGAATCGGAGCATAGCACAGCCTGGTAGTGCACCTGGTTTGGGACCAGGGGGTCGTAGGTTCGAATCCTACTGCTCCGACCAATTCTTCAAGGCAAAGGTTAATTGATAATGTAAATTATCAGTCATGCGCCTGTAGCTCAGTTGGATAGAGCATCCGCCTTCTAAGCGGATGGTCACAGGTTCGAATCCTGTCAGGCGCGCAATTTGCTGCTTGATGTTGTAGAATCTAAAGCTTGTTGTAATGGTGGATGTAGCTCAGTTGGTAGAGCCCTGGATTGTGATTCCAGTTGTCGCGGGTTCGAATCCCGTCATTCACCCCAATTTCGGAGCATAGCACAGCCTGGTAGTGCACCTGGTTTGGGACCAGGGGGTCGTAGGTTCGAATCCTACTGCTCCGACCATATTATTGATTTTAATAACAATATTTATGGTCGAATCTTGCGATAGACGCAAAGGTTAGACAATTAGTAGTTTTTAATATTATTAATTAATAGCATTAATATCTGATATATATTCCCAATTCATTCCCAAGTTCAAACCCCAATTTGATTGAAAAAACACTATTTTTTTGGTTTTTATCAATAGTAAAAATAAATATGGGGTATCTAAAATTTTAAGTAATAAAGTAATATTTCAATAATATATATTATATTTCAATAGCTTATTGATATTTTCAAAAGTAATTTTTAAGTAATATTGATGTAATTTGTTACTGTATAAATATGTAGTATATCTTTAATATTTGTATCAATAAAATCAAATACTTACAAAAAATTACTTCTAAAATTACAAAAAATTACCTCAATAAGTAATCTTTATTAATATTTAAATTCAATAACTTATCTGTTTTTATTACTTTATTACTCCAAGTTGAAGACAGATCCTATAAAAAAACATTTTTATATGCTTTAAACGATTAGTCGGTTTTATATATGTGCTATTGAAAAGAGCGGTGAAATTTTTGTTAGACTGTCAAAAATGCAAATACTTGGTAATTTTATGATTATGTGTATTGGTGGCCAAAATGATGGAGTATTAATTTCTTTTTTGGATGCATTCATATCAATTCCTGTTTTGGAGCCTCTACCGAAAAAGTTGTGCTTTGATCCAACTCCTCAGACATCTCCAGTTATATATAATGCCGAACGTTATCGTTTGGAAAAATTTCGTTTTAATGGTGAATCTAAATTTGTATATGTATTTTCAAAATTAACAAATGAAGAAGTACTGGAAGAGATCAACAAGATGGCATCAAATGGATTTATCTTAAATTGTATTCTTGTAGTGAAATGCAGTATTAAAAAATTAGACGAAGCTTTGAAACATGCTATTAACAACGTACTTTCTAGTTTTTTTCAATTTGTTTGTCTTTGTAGTAAAACAGACACATTTAGAGCGGGCAGGTGGGGCGGGTAACTGCGCGGCATCATCTGATAAGATAGTTCAAATGATAAAATTCTCATTTGCTAATTATTTTTTAAAATCAAAATAAACCTGCAATTGCAGGTTTATTTATTGATCTTTTATTTAGGCATGATCAGTTCATAATCTTTAAACTTAATCACTTCATCACCTGCCCACTCATTAAATTGTAATAGTCGTGATTGAAGCGGTTTCATTTCGTTGTGATAAAACACTTCTGTTGCAGATTTGATATCACCAAAGCCGCCGGCATTGCTTGGTACAATCCCCATGAGTTGTGGTGGGATACGAAGTGCAGCAAGAGTATCATCGCGAGTAATAGATTTAATATTTGTGAAATCATCTTTTGCGGCTATCTCAGAAGTCGGGATAACTTGGATGCCATCTTTTTTCCCATTTGGGCTGTAGTAAAATAAATTACGAAAGTTCCCTGGTCCCTTGCTTTCTTTCAATGCTGTTCGAAGCTTTTCAATATCGTTCGGATCTGACGCAGCATCATTCACATAGAGAATGAAACCTGCATGTGAACCATTGTTATAATATTTGCGACGGAACAATGTTGCTGCTTCATTTAGCCACGCACTTTGCAATGCTGAGATATATTCAGGTGTTCCATAGACTTCCTGATCAATATCCGTTTCACGAATATGGCAGATTCGATCTTGTTGAAATTCATATTCTTCATAACCCTCATGGCTGTTATAAATATAAAAATATTGCCCATCATGTTCGCCTGCTCGTGTGTATTTTGCCAAAGCAGGTTTATATTCAATAGTGTTTTTTAAGCGTGACTTTATATTTTCAGCATAAGTATTACCGCACCAAATGAAGTCCAATGCCATTTGTTCAAATGACTTTCTTTTCAAATGTTTATGTTCAATAAATAAATTGGCCAAGAAATTACGTTTAAAAATAATTCCACTGCTGAGATAAGGCGTAGCTTTATAGCTTCTCGATAGACCTTCTAAACTGACCTGAGGTTCATACCAACGACCATTGAACCAACATTCCATATAATTTGATAAATCATGGCCATCTAATACTGGTACCGCATCACCGAATGTAAATGCTTCTGTTTTATGATTAGAAATTGTGTTTTGAGTAGCTGCCCGTGGCATTAAATTTAATGCCTGTGAAAAAACATTTTTCGCAGTAGAAAACGGATTCATGAATAAATCTCCAACATAGATGTATTTGTTTGTGTAATTCCTGCCAACGGTTCGTTGTAAATTGCGTGCATAAGAGCCCATGCAAGATCAGCATGTCCGATTTCTTCTGAACGGCATGCAGTAAAAGTGATTTGTTTTTGCGATGCTGTTAATGTTTTTTTGATACTCATTAAAGATTGAGCAAGTTCTTTATTTCCTGCATCAAATTCAAGACGTCCATTTCGAGCAACATCTAAAGTTTTATAAACAAGATTCGATTTAACTTCTGGTGAGTAATTGAATGTTGTTAGTGCAGGGAAAAATTGACGAACTAATTCAGCAACACCATAGCCCATTCCTGTTGTGTCAATACCAATATATGTGACGTTATAACGATTTGTAATATTTCTAATATGTTCAGCTTGTTGTGCAAAATCATCACCTTTAAATTGATGACATTCTAAAACCCGAAACTTACCCCCCGCGACATTTGGTGGTGCAACGACAACAAGACCTGCATTGTCTCCAGTCCGAGCAGGATCATAACCGACCCACACTGGCTTATTTGCAAATGGTCGATTATGGAATGGTTTAAAATCTATCCATGTATCCCATGTGTCAACCATACATGTTTGTAACATTGACAGTGGAAACATAGATTGACCATCATCAACAAATTCACACATGAATAAGTTCTGAAAATCATCAGGTGAATATTCAAATTTCAAACGCTCAATATTAAAAAGATCACATCCACCTGCTTTCGCATCTTCGACAGTAACAATCTGTCGCCACATCAAGTCTTCACAGACACGACCATTTTTTAATGATTTATGTGAGACATCAATTTTTAATTGCTTATCCTTAGGTCTACCTTTGTTAAATCTTGTTCCTGTCCAAAATTCATAGGCTTCATGTGTTATCGAGGAGGGGGTCGAAAAGTAAGTTTTACGCCATGTTTCATGGGTTGCCATCGCTGAAGCAACTTTTTCCAGTTCTGCAAAACCATGTGTCCAGAAAATTTCATCAAAATATAAATTACCATGATGCCCTTGGGCTGTTCTGTAGTTTGTACCTAAGAATCGAAGCTCTGCACCATTTGATAGAACGATAGGATCTCCAGTAAGTTCCACACCACAAATTTCTTCTGCATAGGTTTTTATATAATGTTTAAAAATATGTGCTTGGGCTTTTGATGCAGATAAGAAAATTTGATTGCGACCTGTTTTAATTGCATCAATTAGAGCTTCAAAAGCAAAATAATAAGTTGCACCAATCTGACGACTTTTTAAAATCATGCGTGAACGTTGGTCCATTGCTCGATACCATGTCCACTGATAGTCAAAGAGACGATCTTCAAATGCCAATACCATTTCTTCGATTTGTTCTTCAGAAAAATGATTAGGTGCTTTTTTATGTCTAGCTATATTTCTTTTTCTAATTTCAGGATTAAGATCTGCTTCACTGCCATCTAAGCGATATTTTTCAATGCGGGCAAATTCTTTATAGGTCCGCATCAACATATCGATTTCTTTAATATCACCAGAAGTCTTTTTATTTTTGAGAATAAGTGTCATCAACCGAACAGTGAGTGCACTTTCAACTCGATTTTCAGGCTTCTCTTTTTCCCATTCTTCTCTTGTTTTCCAAGCTTGAACTGTTCTTTCTTTTTCTTCGAGTACTTCTGCAATATCGACAATTTTCCAACCAAGCCAGTAGAGAAACTTCCCTTTGAGCTTGTTGTCCATAATCAAGTGCAGATTAGCTATTGGGGATAAATCATTCATTGCTATCTGTAGTTTGCTTTAATGAGCAAACGATGGCAGCTAAGAATTTAATAATCAGTTTATCTGAGTTGTAAATAGAGATAATACAACCAACTGTGATTGATAGAGCAATAGATAATTGTCCATGCTTCACCTATTCCAAAACGTGATTTTTATCCGTCATTTTTAAATGAATAGGTTTGCAAATGAGCAAAGAAGACAAAAAATATAAATCGAAATGGTTTCGTATAGCTGTGGCAGGGGATACGACGGATGGCCGTGAGATCCAAGCAGCTTGGATTCTCCAAATGGCACAAAATTATAATCTCAACACTTATGGTGCTCGTATCAATGTTGAGCACATTCGCAGTGCATTACCTGGTAGTTTGTTTGGTGCATATGGTGATGTTCTTGCACTTAAAACTGAAAAAGTCACTATCGATGGTGAAGAAAAAGATGCATTGTTTGCTCAGATCGAACCAACTGAAAGTTTGATCCAACTTAATAAACAAAAACAAAAAGTTTATACATCGATAGAAGTAGATGAAAATTTTGCAGGTAAAGGTTCTGCATATTTGGTTGGCTTAGCTGTCACTGATAGCCCAGCATCGTTAGGTACCGAAATGTTGGCATTTGCGGCAGGTGCAAAAGTCAATCCACTTGCTGATAAAAAACAACGTCCTGAAAATTTATTTACAGCTGCTGTTGAAACCAAACTTGAATTTGAAGAAGTTCAAGAACAGCAATTCCATTCCGCAGGCTTATTACAAAAAATAAAAAACCTGTTCTCAAAACAAGAAAAATCAGAACAGAAGTCTGCGGAATCTTTTTCTGAGCAAGAACAAGCCATTCTTGCAATTGCAGATGAGACTTCGACACAAGGTCAAGCAGTTTCAAAACTTGAGAATGATTTCAATACGTTAAATACATCTCATGAGCAGCTGCAAACAGAATTCAACGATCTGAAAAAAAAGCTCGATGCTGAGCATGATTCAGATCCTCGCCCTAAGTCTAACAACAGCAGTTTTTCAGAAGACGTTGATTGTTAATTCAAATTATAAATATAAAGAGTAAAAATCATGCGTAAAGAGACACGTTTTAAATACAATGCAGCAATGACAAAATTGGCTGAACTGAATGGCGTTGAAAAAGTTTCACAAAAATTCAATGTTGTTCCATCAGTACAACAAAAATTAGAAGATAAAATCCAATTGTCATCTGCTTTTTTACAGAAAATTAATATTTTCGTTGTTCAAGAACAATCAAGTTCAGCAGTGGGTCTTGGAATCTCTCGACCAATCGCTTCACGTACCAACACAGACAACACAGACCGCCAAGCCAAAGATCCAACTTCAATGGATGAGCGTTTTTATATGTGTCGTAAAACTGATTTTGATACTGCAATCAAATATCAAAAATTAGACCAATGGGCAAAGTTCAAAGACTTTTATGCACGTTTTAGTGGGCAGATCCAAAAACGTCAAGCACTTGATCGTATCATGATTGGTTTTAATGGTACTTCGATTGCAACCACAACCGACATTGTTGCAAATCCAAAATTGCAAGATGTAAACAAAGGTTGGTTGCAAAAAATGCGTGAAGAAAATCCTGAACGTGTTATGTCATCAGGTGCAACTGTTGGCAAAATTACGGTTGGGGCAACAGGTGATTATAAAAATATTGATGCATTGGTGATGGATCTGACCAATGAAATGATTGATGAAGTACATCAGGATAATCCCGATCTAGTTGTACTGTGTAATCGTAAAACATTGGCAGACAAGTATTTCCCATTGGTCAATAAAGATCAGGAAAATTCTGAAAAACTAGCTGCAGATATGATTATCAGTCAAAAACGGATGGGTAACTTACCAGTTGCTGCTGTGCCATTCTTCCCTGAAGACGCAATTTTGGTAACCACTTTTGACAATCTTTCGATCTATGTTCAAGAGGGCTCTCGTCGTCGTACAGTGATTGATAATCCTAAACGTGACCAAATCGAAAACTATGAATCTTCAAATGAAGATTACTACATCGAAGATTTAGGTCTTGCTGCTTTAGCAGAAAAAATTGAAATGGTGTAATTATGTCATTAGCGCGTCAACATTTCAAAAAGCATCAAGCCCGTGCAGCAGCTGAACAAGCTGCTGAGTTTGGTGCAATGCAAGACATGACGGCATTTGAGTTGCAAATGATGCAACTCAATAATGACCGCCAACGACTTAAACAGATCCAAGCGACTGATGCCAAAGTGGTATTAAAAAAAGCTTTATTACCAAATCATCTGCCATATATTGAAGGAATTCTTGAAGCTGATAAATCGATTCAAGATGAAGTCTTTATGACAGTTTTGGTTTGGTACATCGATGTTGGTGATTATGCTAAGGCTTTGCAATTATCTGAATTTGCATTACGTCACAACATGATCATGCCTGATTCATTCAAACGCAATACAGCAACGTATGTTGTAGAAACCATTGCAGAAGTGTTTTTAAAACAACTGAAAACCGATGCTATTGTTGATATTACGGTTATCCAACAAGTTGAAAAATTGATTCTAAATCCCGATTTAGATGCAAAAGTATTGGATATGCCTGGTCAAGCAAAAGCAAAACTATATTTGGCTCTAGGTAAAGCAACAGTCAAATTGATTCAGAGCAAAGACGAACCAAGTGATGCAGATCTCGTACATGCTCAATCTGCATTGGTTTATTTAACCACTGCATTTGAATTAGATGAAAAGTCTGGAGCCTTGAGCGAACTCAAAGCAACCAAGAAATTTCTTGATAAATTTGCAGATCGTTTACCTAAGCCTGATTTAGAAGAAAACGGCGAATCAGAAAAAAGTACTTAACCAAATGCTGGAGATCAGTCTCCATCATAAGAGTGCCCACGCACCGCACTGGCGAACAATGGTGATGTCATTACAAAGTAATACACATTCCATGCCATTGTTCCCACCAGTGCACTAAATATTCAATAAAAACAACGGCAGGGGATAGCATGGGATTCGTCGCAAATGGCAATACAACACCAAGCCAAATCATTATCAAGAGTGACCCGTTTTATCCGAGTATTGATCTTGATCACATCCGAAAAATTGTGCGTATTGATGGGGTCGTCACCAACGACAGACTTAAACAAGTCATTATCGAAGAAGTTATCGATGTAAATCGTTTGCTTATTTCATTGCAAACCCAAGTTGAAAAGCTGTCAGATTTATCAAAAACAATGATCGATGATTTACCTGATACCGATTATTTATATCTTTCTGCTGTCGCGAATGGTTTAGCAGCAAAAATCAATGAAAATTATCGCAATTATGACAGTTCAAATACTGGTGTAAAAAAAGCTGAGCAAGCTGAATGCACAGTTGATGATTATCGTCGCAACAAGCAATGGGCAATTCAGCAACTTAAAGGCGAAAACCATACTGTGGTGGAATTGATATGAAAACAATCGCCGCTCTACAAAATGACACTGTCGATGCGATCTGTTGGCGTGAATACGGTCGCAGTTCTGGTGTAGTCGAATTGGTTTTAGAAGCGAATCCAAAACTTGCAGACTTCGGTGTATTTATTCCGATGGGAACAGAAATCACACTGCCCGATATTGAAACACCACAACAAATAAAACAAAGCATTCAGCTCTGGGATTAATAAAAAATGGCAGAACCAACTACAGCAGCTGCAGCAACAGCACTTACACTCAGTGCAGCATCCCTTTTACCGTTTATCAACGGTAATGCTTTATTGGGTGCAGTCTTTGGCGCAGCACTTTTTGCAACGACAAAAAAAGATTTAAAACCATTACAACGATTATCAACAATGATTTTAGCGACAGGCATTGGTTACTTGCTTACACCTGAAATTATTGCTCGGACATTTATCAGTAATGATGCAACCGCAGGCATGGTTGCAGCGATTTTCTCATTACCAATTATTTTAAAAATTATGGTTTGGGTGGATCAGTCCAACCTAAGCGACATCATTAACAAATTTTTTCGTGGTGGAGGTACATCATGATCGAAATTCTATTTCAAGCGGTGGCTCTCATCGCTTATTTATTTTGTGGTTTACGCATTATTTGCTTCAACTCAAACGGCTTGCGTCATCGACCAGGGTTTTCTGTTTTAGCCACGATTTTGATCGCATCGTTTATGGGGCAAAGCGTACATATTTTATATTTCAAAGATCCAGTAACGCTTTGGGATGCTGTATTTGCTGTATTACTTGCAGTCATTATTTATAAATCAAAAGGCAATGTCGCAAAAATGATATGGAGTGCATCATGAGTATTATTAAATTTGGTGGAAAGGGTGATGCCGTTATTATCATTCAAAAGCAATTGGTAAAACTTAGCTATACAGATCCAAAGGGCAAGCCGTTGGTTGTCGATGGGCATTTTGGATTTAACACTGAATATGCAGTACTTCAGTTTCAAAAAAAATCTGGATTAATTGCAGATGGTAAGGTTGGCGATAAAACCAGAACCGCTTTGTTCGGTGGAAATACTTCTAAGTTCTTAAAAGATAGTGATTATAAATCCGCTGCCCTTCGCTTAAATGTACCTGAATTGAACATTCGTGCATTTGGTGCAACCGAAGCTCGAGGCGTTGGATTTTTAAATAATGGCAAAGCCAAAATTCTATTTGAACGCCATAAAATGTATGCTCATTTAGTTAAATTCAAAGGTAAAGCATTTGCAAACGAGCAAATGAAAAAGCTTCCAAATTTGGTCAATTCTGCGAAAGGTGGCTACAAAGGTAATGAAGCTGAATATACTCGATTATCGCTTGCAAAAAATATCCACGAAGAATCTGCGCTTATGTCCTGCTCATGGGGTCAGTTTCAGATTATGGGTGAAAACTGGCAAGATCTAGGTTACAAGTCTATTCATGAATTTGTTGAACAGATGCAAACCAGTGAGTCATTACAGTTAGAAGCATTCATCCGATTCATTGAAACCAAAAAAGGCTTATTGCCTGCACTTCAAAAAGAAGATTGGGACACGGTTTTTCGTCTATACAATGGACCAAACTATAAAAAACTAGGTTATGAAGCGAAGTTCCTAAAAGAACGTGCTCACTTAGAACCAATTTATGGAGTTCAAACTGTACATGAAAAAACCTGAAAGTTTACGAACTCACATGATCAACGCTGTAACTGAGTTACAGCGTGATCCTGACCGCATGCTGATTTTTACAGAAAATGGCAAAGTCCGATGCACTTTAGCAGCAGGACTTTCATTTGAATATGAGTACAAACTCAACTTTATTCTGACAGAGTACGCAGGTGATCTAGACGCAGTCATGATTCCACTGCTGGACTGGATGCGTATAAATCAACATGAACAAATGGCAAACTTAGAAAAAAATAAAGATGCATTCAATTTTGAAACAGTTTTATTAGATAACAATACTGTTGATCTATCGATGATACTTTCAATCACTGAACGAGTCATTGTTAAACGTAAGGATGACGGGACTTTAGATGTCATATTTCCAGATGAACCACAGTACGACACTGCAGCAGATCCAACTTTGTTTAAAATGATCGATCATAAATCTGGAAATGTTTTAGCAGAATGGATGTCACGACCTGCGATTGATGAGTATTTTTAAATGGCTGAACTTGAATATCTAGCAGAACATTTAGGTACCATGCTCAATCAGTTGAGTCAGGCTGAACGTCGTAAGCTAGGTTCAAAGATTGGGCGAAAACTTCGGGTAACTCAAAAGACTAGGATCACTAAACAACAAAACCCAGATGGTTCTACTTATGTTCCTCGGAAAAACCATCTCAGGGATAAAAAAAATAAAATCAAAAATAAGATGTTCAATGTCATTAAAAATGCCAAATATATGCGTCTGCAAACTACACCACAGGGCATAGCTATTGGCTTTTCAGGACGAGTGGCATTTATTGCTGCAGTTCATCATTATGGTTTAAAAGATAAAGTTAACAAGGATGGTCCTACTGTAAAATACGTAAGTCGAGAATTATTAGGCTTTACAGAACAAGAGTTTCGTATGATCGAAGATGAAGTAATTCATCACATTGCATCTTTATAAGTTGTAAATAGAGATAATACAACTAATTTCAAATGCAATAAAAAAAAGACTGCGCCACGATTGCAGCATGAGCTTATCAATACATCAACGTCTTGAAAATATGATCCGTATAGGAATAATCAAGACGATTCATCCGTCTAAACCTTTTTTAACAGTCACCGTCAATTTAGGCGAGATTACGACTGCAAAAATCCGTTATTTAAATTTAAGATCAGGAGATGATCAAACGTGGAATCCACCAAGCATTGGCGAGGAAGTGATTGTATTCAGTCCAAATGGTGTTTTAGAGATGGGCGTTGCGTTTGGCGGTTTTAATAATGCAGAGTTTCCTGCAATTTCTGAAGATTTAAATAAAAATATCACAATTTTTTCAGATGGTTGCATGATTAGCTATGATACAAAAGAACATGCTTTAGAAGCTGTTTTACCAGAATCAGGTACTGTAACACTGACTGCTACTGGCGGTGTTACTGTTAATGCTACTGGCGGTGTGACATTAAATGCAATGGATGGCGGTTTAGAAGTAAATGGAGATACTCAAATTAATGGAAAAATCCAAATAAGCGAAAACGCAAAAATTGGTGGAACATTGAGATCCGAAGGTGACGCAAGTTTTGCAGAAACAATTATTAGAGGACGACTATATGCGGATGGGAATATTGATTCTCTTAATGGAGATGTAAGAGCAGGAAATACGAGTCTAAAGAATCATACTCATCCTGGTGATTCGGGTGGTGAAACAGGTAAGCCAAAATGATAAATAAAAATAATGGGCGTACACTACTGGATGAACAAGAATCCATTTTACAGTCGCTAGATGACATTATTACGACTCCAATTGGCTCTCGTATTATGCGTCGAGAGTACGGTTCACTCATTTTTGAATTGTTAGATCAACCAATTAGTGACAGTTTAGTTTTGAAATGTTACAGCGCAATTTATACAGCGGTCTCTCGTTGGGAAGACCGTGTCAGTATTAGTTCGATTGTGATGTCGAGTGTCAAAGATTCAGGTCTTGTTTTTGACATTGAAGCTTTTTCAACAGTTTCAGGCGAACAAATGAATTTAAGAATTCCATTAAATATGGGGGCGAAGGCGTGAGTGTAAACTTTGAATCTTTACCTAAGCCAAATTTTATTGAAGAGATTGATTATGAAAAAATTTTGTTTGAACGAAAAGAATATTTGATTTCACTTTACTCTGAAGACGAGCAAACTGTTATCCGCATGCAACTTCAACGTGAGTCAGATCCGCTGCATAAGTACTTACAAGAAAATGCATACCGAGAAATGATCCTTAGACAAAAAATCAATGAAAAAGCATTAGCAACACAGTTGGCATTTGCAAAAGGTACTGACTTAGACGTGTGGGGTGCAAACTTTGATGTACAACGACTTATTGTTACAGCTGCTGACTTGAGTGTTGTTCCACCTATTCCTGCAGTGTATGAATTAGACAACGATTTTCGTTATCGTATTCAAAAGAAATTAGATGCATTGTCGACAGCAGGACCTGAGTCGTCATATGAATATCATACGCTCAGTGCAGATGGGCGTGTCTCAGATGTTAAATGTTCATCACCTGCACCTGCACATGCACTTTTGACGATTCTACAACGTGATACGCCAACAAACGCTTCAACCGAAGAACTCAACAACATTGTATTGAAGTATGTATCTGCTGACAAAAAAAGACCTACTGGGGATCGTGTACAAGTACAGTCTGCTGAAATTATCAGTTATGAAGTGCAGGCTGTTCTCGTCACCAAAAATGTTCCTGAAACTGATCCAGTACTTGCTGCTGCTACAGGAAATATTGAAGCTTATACAAAAGAAGCTAAACGAATTGGGAAAGGGGTTTATTTTTCAGATATTTATTCAGCATTAAAAGTATCAGGTGTTGAACGTGTCGAGCTTTTACAGCCTGTTGCAGAGCTACATATCAACAGTTTTCAAGCTGCATCATGCACAAAAATTCAGCTCAGCGTAAGGAATGAATGATGAATTTACTTCCTTCTAATGCGACTGATTTTGAGAATAAAATCGTTGAAACGACATCAAAAGCAACGGATCTCAACACAGATTTAACATCATTGATTCGTATCGATGATGCACCTTCTGATTTTTTATCTATTTTAGCGTGGCAGTTTTCGGTCGATCGTTGGCAAGATGACTGGCCAGATGAAGTCAAACGAACGCAAATTAAAAACAGCATCAAAGTACATACATACAAAGGTACCAACTTTGCATTACGTCAAATTGTTGAAAGTTTTGGGTATTCATTAACCATTCATGAATGGTGGCAAGAAAGTCCGATGAATGCACCAGGTACGTTTCAAATCACAATTGATACAAATTCAAAAGCTTTAACTGAAAAAACTTATAAAACTTTGGTAGAGCTTTTAAATGATGCAAAACCGCTGACTCGTGAATTAAAAGGCATTGAAATCAATGTCATTGCAGTTAATGGTGATACAAATGTCGCAGCAGCGATGTATGACGGTGAAGATATAACGATTTATCCAAAAGTTGATGATCCTAACTCTTTGATTCATTCAGCATTCGGATTTTATGAACATGAAATTACAACAGTTTATCCAAAATAGAGCATAAAAATATGGCAGCACAATATCACTCTCTTTTTACTGAAGATGGCTTAAACTTACTAAGAGAAGCAATACAAAATGGCACAAAACTTGGAATTACGCACATGTCATTTGGTGATGGTAATGGGGAAGTACCTGAGCCGAATGCTAATTTCAAAACATTAGTGAATGAAATTTATAAAACTGAGTTAAACAGACTTGCACCATCTTCAAACAATCCAAATTGGTTAGAAGCAGATGCTGTTATTCCAAGTGCTGTTGGTGGTTTCAATATTCGTGAAGTTGGGCTTTGGGCTGGTAATATAATGGTTGCTTATGCAAACTATCCACCCACTTTTAAGCCGTCAGCAGATCAAGGTACAGCACAAATTAAAACGATTCGTATCGTTCTACAAATTGATAATACAGCTAATTTTGAACTACAAATTGATGCATCTGTCGTTATGGCAACGATACAATCTCTAGAAGAAGCAAAGCTTGAGGTTAAAAACTATGCAGATAATACAAAAATTTCAATTAAAAATAGCTATATAGATCTATTGAGTGTTGAAAAAGTCGAAGGGCGACTAGTAAGAATTTTACAATATTACTCTGATACAAATAATAGTAACGGAAGTGCAACTTATAAATGTTCAAATAATGAATGGTTATTACAACCAGATGGACTGATTGTATCACCCGAGCAATTTGGAGCACTAGGGGATGGTATAACTGATGATTCAAATGCATTTCAAACATGTGCTAATTTTGCTTATACAAATAATTTAAGAATTGTTGGTGAGTCAAACAAAGGTTATTACATTACAAAAAAGGTATATGTCTATAACCCGTGTGATATTGCTGGATTGTTTTTTCCAGCTTCTGAAGATCTAGCTCCAGCACTTTATATTGATACAAAAAAAATACCACAAATTATAGATTTGGCTAGTTTAAGTGGACTTACAGAAGGATCTTCAACTGTGGCTGGCTTACCTACAACTGCAATTGGTAAATATGTTAGATTTAGTTCAAATAGTGATATTTTGACTGAACGATATAATCCACCAACCAACATTCCATATTATAAAAATACGACATTTTACGTTTTAGATAGCGATGGGCACATAAGTCCTGAGTTAGATATGAGTTTTAATGTGACAAAGGATACTTCCACAACTGTAGAAATTATTCCTGAAGAAGCTGAAATTACGATTAATATTGGGTTCATTGGAACAATTGGTGCAGGTGATTTTTCTGCAGGACAAATTATTATTAAACGTGATTCAACTGTGATGAAGATTGGATCTGTATCAACAACAAGTCAGTTTAAGACATTACTTTCTGTTCTTGCAAATAACTGCAAAATTTATGGTACAGCTAAGGATTCAACGTATGACGGCTATGGATACGGAATAAATGTTGGATACAACTGTGACACATTTATTTATGATTTTAAAGCAGCGAAGTGTAGAACGGAGCTCGATGGAAGGCATGCAGCAAATGTTTTTGTATTTAATTCGAAAATGAAGAAAGCTGGCTCACACTGGGGAAATAACTTTAAATTTGAAAATTGTGAGATTCAAGATATTGCTTTCAATGGGCGTAATTTATCACTTGAAGATATTAATTTGCATGGTTATGTTTCTGTGCGAGGCGATCTCTGTTTTGCCTCTGGTAAATTCTATGCAAGAAATATAAAAACTAAGTCTATTTCATTTTTATCATTTGGTGCAGCACCAATTGCTGATTTTTATACAATGCCTAGACGACTTTTTGATGTGATAGATATCGATGGCATCGAATGTACAGGAGATATGCAAATTCTGTATGGTTATGCAGTTACACCGTATTCTAAAATGGTAGCCCCACGAAGTGTGATTATAAAAAATATTTCAGCGCAAAACTCTAAAGTTTTAACATTATCTAATGTTTTATTAGACAATGCAGATAAGTTTGGTAGAACAGCACCTTACCATCTTGAAAATATTGATGTAGCTGGCTATGTACATATTATTGGTCGAGGTTTCAAATCTGGTGTTAGTCAGTATGCATACAAAGGGCGTATAACTAATTGTGGCAAAGTTCATATTAGAGCAGATGCATCTTTCTTTGAAGAGTTAGAAGTCATTGATTCAAAAGTCATAGCACATAATAAAGTAAATATATCAGTACCAATCGGCACAGCAGAATATATTTATAAAAATGTAGTATTTGATCATGATACTACATTATCAAATGCAGCATTATTAAACGTTGAATCTAAAAAAGGTATGATAAATTGTGAATATAAGAATGCATTTTCTAATCTAGGTGGTGATGTAATTTTTAGTATTGGTTGCAGAGCAAGGTTGGGTGCTACTAATTATCCGTCACCTTTGAATTATTATGTAAATCCTTCGACTTTTATAACTACAATTTAAGTTGTCTATCCTTATTGTTTCAACTAATTGATTAAATTTTAATTTAATCAATATACTTTAGCCTTTTTAAAATTTAGCTTGTTGTAAAACTCAATAATACAACTCAAACAAGCTGACAATAAAAAAATAATTTGCAAACCTGTGATCTGAAAACATAACAACAGATCACAGGCTTATTATGGCTACAGATTCATATCATCACGGTGTACGAGTCTATGAACTCAATGAAGGTACACGCCCAATTCGCACAGTTTCAACTTCTGTTATTGGCTTAGTAGCAACTGCAGAAGATGCAGATGCAGCAGCTTTACCACTTAACACACCAGTTCTTGCCACCGATATTAAAACTGCATTAAACAAAGCAGGTGAAAAAGGTACTTTAGCACGCTCTTTAGAAGCGATTGCAGACCAGACCAATGCTGTTACAGTTATTGTTCGTGTCGATCAAAAAACGACTGAAGCAGAACAAAACTCAGCGATTATTGGTGGCGTAGAAAATGGTCGTTATACAGGCATGAAAGCTTTACTAGCAGCAGAGCAAAACCTAAAAGTACGCCCACGTATTTTAGGTGTTCCTGGTCTAGATACAGCACCAGTAGCAACGGCTTTGGGTTCAATTGCTGAAAATCTCCGTGCATTTAACTACATCTCTTGCTTTGGTGCTGAAACAAAAGAAGAAGCGACAGCCTATCGTGATGCTATTGGCAGCCGTGAGACAATGTGCATTTGGCCAGACTTTTTGGGGTGGGACACAGTTGAATCAAAAACCACAACATTTGATGCGACTGCACGTGCATTAGGTTTACGAGCAAAGATTGACAACGAAATCGGTTGGCATAAAACCTTATCAAACATCCCTGTCAACGGTGTAACAGGTATTTCAAAAGATGTGTTCTGGCTACTTCAAAGCATGGACACAGATGCAGGTTATTTAAACTCAAACGAAGTCACTACACTCATTCAGCGTGAAGGCTTTCGCTTCTGGGGTTCTCGTACCTGTTCAGTTGACCCATTATTTGCTTTTGAAAACTATACTCGTACAGCGCAGATCCTTGCTGACACGATGGCTGAAGGACACATGTGGGCAGCCGATAAACCGCTTCATCCAAGCCTTGCAAAAGACATTGTCGAAGGGATTAACGCCAAATTCCGTAGTCTAAAAAATCAAGGTTACATCATTGATGGCGAATGTTGGTTTGATCCAGAAGTAAACAGCAAAGAATCTCTTAAATCAGGGCGTTTATTACTGGACTATGACTATACCCCAGTACCACCGCTTGAAGACTTAACCTTACGCCAACGTATCACTGACCGCTACTTAGCAGACTTTGCATCACGTATGACTGCTTAAACAGCCAAAATAAATATAAAAATAAGGAACAAAGCACATGGCTTTACCAAAAAAATTAAAAATGATGAACCTGTTTAATGAGGGTAACTCATACCAAGGTCAAACAGGCGAAGTCACCATTCCAAAGATCGCACGTAAGTTTGAAGACTGGCGTGGCGGTGGTATGAATGGAAACATCAAATGGGACGCAGGTCTTGCAGATGATATTTCAGAGTTCACTTGGAAATTAGGTGGTATTGATCCATTGGTTCTGAGCCAATGGGGTGCAGCAACGGTTGATGCCATTGGTTTACGTTTTGCAGGTTCATATCAACGTGATGATACAGGTGAAACCAGCTCACTCGAAATTTCATTGCGTGGTCGTCATGAAGAAATTGATTTTGGTAATCAAAAACCAGGTGATGACACTGAAAAAACGATTAAAACAATTTGGTCATATTACAAATTGACGATCGACAACATTGTTGTTGTAGAAATTGATATTCCAAACATGATCGAAAAGGTCAACGGTGTCGATTTACTCGAAAAACATCGCGCCAACATTGGTCTTTAGTTTTCCTATCCTTCTGTAGTTAAGTACTGCAGAAGGCTTTTTTACATTCTATTTTTAAAACTTAATTAAAGGAATTTGCGATGCGAACCCCAGAACAAATCGAAAACTTAAAATCAATCCAACAAGACTCAGATATTGAAGTTGTGACTTTAGATTCGCCATTTACATTAGCAGGGGTAGAAATCAAATCAGTAGAGGTACGAAAACCATCCGTTACTGCTTTGCGTAAAGTGCGTATTGCAGACATTTTAAATGGCGATGTGAACTCTATTTGTACGTTATTGCCTTTGTGTACAACAAATCCAACCTTAACTAAACAGCAGCTCGACACTCTCATTGATCCAGTCGACATTATCCAAATGGGTGGTGCAATCATTACTTTTTTGCAACCGAAATCAGTACGTGCGGAAATTGCACTCCAACAGTAGAAGATGCGATGGCAAATATTGCGGTGGTTTTTCACTGGCCACCGCAAGCCTTTGAAGATATGTCCCTCAGTGAATTGATGCAATGGCATCAAAAAGCCATTGAACGAAATGGATCAGATGCCGAATGAAGCAATTAAAATTAGAAGTCATTTTTGGCTCAAAAAATAATTTAAGTCCTGCACTCAAAGCCATTCTCAGCAGCAGTAATGCTGCTGCGAAGGCATTAAAAAAAACAAGAGATGAGATCCGTGCGCTTAACGATCAACAGAAGAAAATAGACGGCTATCAAAAACAAAAAAAAGCTGTTCAAGACCAAGCTAAAGCCCTTCAAGACTTACAAAATCATATTAAAAACTTACGACAGCAGATGAAAACAAATCCATCTGCAGATTTGACACGTGATTTTGATAAGTCTGTTGCGAAAGCCCGAAAGCTCAAAGAAGAATATGAAAAAAACCGTATAGAACTACAACGTATGCGGACAGAGATGAACCAAGCAGGGCTTTCAACCAGTCGCTTGGCGGAACATCAGCAACGTTTACGAAATCAACTGAATCAAGCCAATCAATCTATGCTTGAGCAAGAACAACGTTTAAAACGAATGCAACAGATGCAGCAAAACTATGAACGAACATCTGGACGTTTACGCTCTGCAGCAATGGGTGGTATGACTGCAGCAATGGGTGGAGCAGGGGCATTATATGCAATGCGAAAACCGATCGAAGAATCTAAACGAGTCGATGTCGAAGGAAATCGTATTCATGCATTAGGTTTGGGTGAAAAAACCAGTAAACAAGCAATTAAATTCGCTCAGGGAATGAAAACATTTGGTACATCTATTTATGACAATATGGTTTTAGTCCGTGATGGTATGACCATTTTTTCCGACTTGCATCATGCTGAAATGGTTGCACCAACATTGGCAAAAATGAAGTTTGGTAACCAAGCGATGTTTGGTCATGAGAAAGGTGAAGAAAATGAACGTGCGTTTATGGATATGCTCAAAGTTATTGAGCTGCGTGGTGGTTTAAAGAGTGAAAAAACATTTAATGATCAAGCCAATAAGATTCAACAAGTTATTACTGCAACTGGTGGACGTGTACAAGGTGGCGAATGGTTGAATGCAATTAAAACAGGGGGTATTGCTGTAAAAGGGCTTTCAGATGAAGCCTTGTACTACAAAATGGAGTCCATTGTTCAAGAATGGGGTGGTTTTAGATATGGTACTGCTGCAATGTCTGCATATCAAAATATTTATCAGGGTCGAACCACCAAGCGTGCCGCAAATAACATGTTGAAACTAGGTTTAATTGAAGATCCAAGTAAATTAAAACATGATAAGTCTGGTCAAATTTCATTCTTAGATGTAGGAGCAATTAAAGGTGCAGACATCTTTAAAAAAGACCAATTTGCATGGATGGAGCAAATTCTTCTACCAACTTTAGCTAAAAAAGGAATTACAGAGAAAGGTGCTGTACTAGATGCAATCGGAAGTATCTTTACAAACAGAACTGCATCAAATTTATTTGGTGACATGTTTTTACAACAAGACATTATTAATAAAAGTGCAAAAATGAATGCAGGTGCTGATAATGTTGATCAACTTTATGATAAAGCTAGAAATACAGCAGCAGGACAAGAACTAGAAACAAAAGCAAAACTAAATAATGCATATTTACGTTTTGGTCAGACTATTTTACCAATTTATGTCAAAGCTTTAGACATGGCAGCTAATGCTTTAGAAAAATTTACAGGATGGATGGAAAAGAACCCTGCATTAGCCAAAGCTCTGGGCACAGGTTTAATTGTTATTGCTACAAGCTTATTGGCGATTGGTGGTGCATTATTTATTTTTTCACCGCTAATTCTCAGCATGCTCAGTCTAAGATTAATGATGGCAAGTACTGCAACTGGTGCAACCGTTTTATCGCGAGTATTTGCAGCTGCGCCTGCCATTATGAATGTACTTAAAACAGGATTATTAACAGTAGGACGAGTCTTTATTTGGCTTGGGCGAGCATTAATGATGAACCCAATTGGCTTATTAATTACAGCCATTGGTGTTGCAGCCTATGTCATTTATAAGAACTGGGCACCGATCAAAGCATTTTTTATAGATCTATGGAATGGAGTGAAAAATGCATTTAATACGGGTGTCATGTTTATCAAAAGCATTATTCAAAGTATTGACACAGTATTCGCTGAAAACCCGATTTTGAATCTACTTATGCCAATCATTGGTATTCCTCGTTTAATTATTGCGAATTGGTCAAGTATCAGTGCATTTTTTAGTGGGATTTGGGGATCTGTCAGTACAGCAACAAGTACAGCAGTTAACTTCATTATGTTGTTGGTTGGCAATGGATTTAATACAACGAAAAATGTGGTGTTCAGTATTTGGAACAGCATTAAAACTATTGTTTTATTAGCATGGCAGGGCATTTGTAATATCTTTTCATCACTCCCTATTTTGCCTTATATAACAAATGCATTTAATGCGGTATTTGGTTTTTTATCTAGTCTCTATAACCGCATGAAATATCTTGGTTCAAATATTATTGATGGATTGATTGAGGGGATCAAAACTGGATTTGAAAAATTAAAAGGACTGTGGGGAACAATTAATGCATATATGCCAAGTTTTATGAAACAGAAAATGGATATCCATAGTCCTTCACGAGTGATGGCAGCAATGGGTGGGCATATCATGAGCGGAATTGGCGTAGGTTTGGAAACTGGATTCCCTGGTCTCAAAGATAAATTTGTCAAAGTACTTGAAGTATTTAACCCAAATGCAGCTGCTGCAATTCAAAAAATTGATGTTGCTCCTGCATTGGAAAAGATTAGACCGAAAGCTCCTGCTTTGCTCAGTCCAAGTTCACCAAGGCAAGGTATCACTATTGCAGGTGACACCATCACTATGCACATTCACGCACAACCCGGACAAAATATCCAAGAACTGCAAAATATGATTGAAAAAATCATGAGTAAACGGGATCAACAAAAACAAGCCCGTATTCGTAGCAGTTTTAAAGATTTTGAATAGGAAAAATAATAATGATGATGATCTTCGGTATGTTTGTTTTTTCAATACCCACAGCAACATATCAAAGTTTGCAGCGTAGTACTTCATGGAATCATGCAAACAACAGTCGATTTGGAACATCCCCTGCATATCAATATACAGGTAAAGGTGAGGATAGTATTACTTTAGATGGATCTATTGTTCCAGAGTTTGGTTCACAGCTCTCATTAACTGCTCTGCGGTTAATGGGAGATACAGGAAAATCATTCCCATTGATTGGAGGAAGTGGAAAAATTTATGGCATGTGGGTACTTGAATCAGTTGATGAAACTCAAACTTATTTCTTTAAAAATGGCAAACCACGCTTAGTTGAATTTTCGCTCAAACTGACTAAAACCCAAACGGCAGGTGTCTTGGTTGGAAATGTCTTGGGTAATATTGTGGGTAATATTCTATGAACTTTATTGAAACAGCAAAAGGTGTAAAAAATGGTGTTGCCGATGCCCTAGATAGTTATCCAAAACCAATTTATCGTTTGGTCGTGAATGGAACAGATATTGGTACACCTTTGCAAAACCGTTTACTTAGTATGACTATTACGGATAATAGAGGTCTAGAGGCAGATTCAATTGAAATAGAACTATCTGATTATGATGGTTTACTTGAAATTCCACCTAAAGAAGCTGAAATTGAAGCATGGATTGGATGGAGTAATACAGGCTTAGTTTACAAAGGCAAATACTTAGTCAAAGAAAGAAACTATTCTGGAGCACCTGACACATTAACAATTCAAGCTACTTCAGCAGATTTAAAAACATCATTAAAACAAAAAAAAGAACGTAGTTTTAGTGATGTAACACTACAAGCAATCATTGAAACGATTGCTTTAGCACATAACTTAGATGTGATGGTGCATGAAGATTTAGCGCAACATAAAGTGGTTCACTTGGTACAAAATGAATCAGATGCAAATTTACTGACACGTTTAGCAGATGAGCATGACGCATTGACAACTGTTAAAAATGGTACTTTATTATTTATGCCAATGGGTAAGGGGCAAACAATTTCAGGTCAAGAGTTTGAGCCCTATTATATTACAAGAAATAAAGGGGACGGACATTATTGGTCTGATGTAACAGGTGGGGATGATATATCTGCAGTACAAGCTTTTTATTATGATGCAACTTTAGCAAAAAAACTTGAAGTTAAATATGGGGATGCGAGTAATCAAAATATCAAAACTTTACGTCATGTGTACCAGGATAAACAGTCTGCTACATTAGCAGCTAAAGCAGAACTGAATAAACTTAAAAGATCAGCATTTTCTTTTAGTTATAGTCTTGCATATGGTGAACCTGATCTTGTTCCTGAAATGACTTTTTTATTTTGGGGGTTAAAAGCAGAAATTGATGAAATCCATTGGCTAGGGACAAAAGTTGTACATAAACTACATGCAGATAGTGGTTATACAACGGATCTAGAATTAGAAGTATTTACTCCAGACTCAGATGATGTTTCAGAATTATTTGAAGATCAGTTTGAGGTAGAAAAAGATAAAAAATGGACAGGAGTTGTTGTTTATTATCAAAATGGTAGTAAAGCTGAAAAGCTTACAAAAGGTGATCAATCCAACCCTAAACATTTCACATATTTATATAAAACAAAAGATGGAGCACAGGCTCGTTTAGACCGTGAATACGCATTATTAGATGTTGAAACGGGTAAGTTCACAGCACACAACGAACTAGAAATTAAACCCTATACGGGATTAAAAACATTTTATACAAATAAAGGTAGTACAAAACGACAGATTTTGACGATTGGGGATCAATCAAATGTCAAAATTTTAGATAGAGTTTATAAAACAAAACTAGCTGCTCAAAAAGCATTAGATCGTGAATATCCACGTTTGAATGCAAAAAAAGATATGTTACAGCAAGTAAAAGCTGATAATTAAAAAAAAGGGTCAAATTTAAAATATGACCCTTTCATATTTTAAATTCAGTAGGAATTAATTTTCATTGAGAACATAATTGGTAATAATTAACTCATTCCCATTATGTTCTTCATGTGCTGCTTTATTATTGACAGACCAACGTATTTTCTTATGTTGAATATTATAGTCTTTAAAAAGCTCTCGAACTTCAGGTGTGTCATTCAAACTTAAAATAAATTTACCCTGAATTTTATCTAGATAATCTTTCAAATCATAAAAGTCTTGTTTTGACCAAATTCCTTTGCCATAGACATTTTCACAGTCCCAGTAGGGTGGATCTAAATAGAATAATGTATCAGGACCATCGACACGTTTAAGCATATAATCATAACTGGCATTTTCAATGACAACATTTTGCAAACGATCATGAATCGACTGTAGATGCTTACGCAGATCTTGGCCCAGTTTTAGCCGACTTTTACGATCACGACTATAACTAAAAGATCCATCCAACTGACAACCAAATGCAGCACGAATCAGATAATAGAACTTGGCTGCACGTTGAATATCAGTCAAACCACGATTATTTTTTTTCATCTCATTAAATGACGTACGTGAAAAGAATGAATGTTCAAACTCACTTAGAAAAGCATCAAAGTGAAATTTGATCACCCGATATAGGTTGATGAGATCATTATTAATGTCATTGATTACTTCAACAGGAGACTCTGTCTTTTTTAAACAGTACCCAACCTGCACCCCCAAATACTTCAACATATGTTTTATGTTCGGGCATGATGTCAATAATGGTTCGTGCTAATTGTGATTTTCCACCCAGCCAACCTGAGAAGCTATGACTTTTAGGATTGTATTGCGGTATTACAGAAATGTTTGTCATCGATCTTACCTGTTTCGATGTGACGCTCTGGGCGTTCAGGTAAGGCACTCAAGGTGCTCTGAAATTCATTTAAAGTTTTACAACGTGGGCATTTAATCTCAATCTGATCATATTTGCCTATTTTTGCTAATAGCTTAAAGCAACATTTGCATTTTAAATTGTGCATAAAACTTTTCTACGGAAAAATTCAAGGCAATGATATAAAAACTAAAGAAAAAGAACAAATATTTCACCAATTTATTTATAATGGGTTAAATATTTGTGTTGAAAATGGTCATGGCGAGAAAGAGTAATCATCAATGTCCGCATTGCACATCAAGTATGTCAATTCGAACGAGTAAAAATATTCATCCACTATTTCGAATTCTATATTTTCAGTGTAGTAATTTTAAATGTGGTTTCACTTGTTCAGGAAATCTCGAAATTACACATCAAATTTCACCAAGTGCAGCACCAAATTTAAATATACAACTCAAAACACTCGATCAAATTTCGGCAGAAAGAAAAGCTTCAAATGATGAATATAAAAAATCAGAAGATGATTGAATTTAATTTTTCAAAATGAACGT
>NZ_PYIX02000129.1 GCF_003024515.2 Acinetobacter sichuanensis | reverse complement strand
ACATGAACAAGGAAGTAATTCTTCTGAATTCAAGGTGGGGGATTTGGTGGTTCTTATCCAATTCGCTAATGATTTTGCAAGAGAGCATGACGCACTTTATGACCTTTTTGATTTTGAAAATGATTTAGAAACTCTTGCAGTTTTGTCTGATCGAAAAGGCGGTGAGGTTAGATCGAGTACGCAACATTTACGCCACGCCACTCTTGCCGAATTCAAAGCAGGTCGTCGTTTAGACCATTCCGTTGATGTCACCGATACAGTCACTGACATCCGTAATCACATCTCGCCACGGACAATTGTTTGGGATTTGGCAAGTGGTGAGGATTGGAGTGTTAATCATGGATAAATTAACGATGGCGCATGAGTATGCGATGAAGTATGTAGGGAATCCGGATTCAAGACTAAGAACAATCAGTGAGGTTGTTGATTTTGGATGGGCTTATGCAGATGAGATGCAAGCCGAAGCGGATAAGCGGAAAAAAGAGGAAGCAGAGCAAAAGCGCAAAGAAATGCGTGAGCTGTTAAATGCTGATAATACTTTTATTGAGCGTGAAGGACAGCATTTTGATGATGTTTTAAATCCCTCGAATTCGAGCCAATTAGATATTCAAGGGATATTGCACAATATAGATGATTACTTCGATCAAGCTGAATGCACTAAAACACCTCGAATGGCAAATAATCTACTGGCACAAATTTATGAACAGTTGTCGGGTGAGGTTAAGACTTCTGAAATGGAGGCGGAACGTCATGGATAAAGTTAGAGAAGCATTTAATCAAGCATATTTATCTAAATTTCCAAATAGCAAAGCTCAGTTGCTTCCAGATGGAAATTATTCAGGATTTATTAAACAACAAGCATGGAAGGCATGGCAGTTACGACAAGCCGAGGTTGACGAGAAAGATAAGCGGATTGAAGGGCTTGAACGTCAGTTAAAAGCTGTGCATGCATTGGCTCGAATGAGATCGGCAGTTATCACTGCTGATAGATGGCTCACCTTGAGACCTCATATTAAAAAAGCAATCCAATGTTTGGATAGGAAAGAAAAAGCCCTGCGAGGTGAGCGTGAATAAACACATCCCTTGCGAGTCAGATTTAAAAAGCGTAATTCCTGAAACTTGGGCAAATGCTGTAACACGTTGTCAGGGTGGTGCACCACACAATTGCGGTGCTGATGGTCTTTGTGAACATGGTGGTACTTGCTTTGAGATTAAGGAATTAACTCTGGAGCAAGCATTGTTTGAAATTGAACATCTTAAAAAAGAACTCGATGTAACAAGGGTGAGAAACAAACAAATTGAAGTTGGTCATTTAAATTTAATTGCTCGATTGGAACATACGAAAGAATTAGCGCTTAAATATGGCAAGAGTGAGCGTGTATTCATGATTCGTCAATGTTTAACAATAATCAAGGGAAGTGTAGATGGATAACAAATTCAAAATAGGTGACCTTGTGCGAGTTGATACTTTGCCTGATGCGCCACTCCGTGAAGTTTTGGGGGTGAGAGGTGATTTTATTTTAATCAACTTTGGAGGTTGGGAAGGGTGGGTACAGGCTGGCGCATATGAGCTGATTTTGAGTAGTAAATTATGAGCAGCATATCAACTGCTGAGTATAAAAAATTATCTGGAAAACCACGGCGTACCAAGCGTCGTGTTGTTGTGAAGAAGCAGCGAGTTATTAGTGAGGGTGAAGCTAAACTCGCTCAGCATTTGAAGTCGTACAAGATCGAGTTCCAGACCGAGTTTCAATTTAGTCCTGAACGGAAGTGGAGAGCAGATTTTTATATTTTAGGGACTAAATTTTTAATCGAAGTTGAAGGTGGGATCTGGAGTAATGGGAGGCATACAAGGGCACAGGGTTATTTAGGGGATATGGAAAAGTATAACTCGGCACAAGAGTTAGGTTATTCAGTGTATCGATATAGCACTGAGCAGGTGAAAAGTGGTAAGGCGATTGAAGACATTAGACGGTTGGTAG
>NZ_PYIX02000128.1 GCF_003024515.2 Acinetobacter sichuanensis | reverse complement strand
TCTTGAGATGGCTTATGATTGTGAATAGCCATACTCAGTGCACTACAAACAAGTTGTGCTGTCATCCGCTCACTTAAGCTATAGCCAACCACTTGTTTAGTGCAAAGGTCTTTTAACGCAGCTAAATACAGCCAGCCTTCAGCTGTCCATACATATGGGTGAGTAGACCAAGGGAATTTCACCCTTAGCCCCTCGCAGAACCGGACATGAACCTCTCAGCTCATCCGGCTCCCATTATCCAACCGATGGTAAACATCCCATTTTCCAGTGCACAAAGGCATTTGGAAAATCACGCGCAAGTCGCCCTAAGGCATATCTAGCCCGTCTTTTATGACGGGCCAAGTTTTTATACTTACGCCTCATCCAGCGTATAAGATAAGCATTCATGTGTTGCCAGATCGCTGACATTGCTGAACCATGGAATCGACCATAGTATTGCTGCCAACCTTGAAGAATTGGATTGAATATTGCAGATAAATCACTTAATTCGCGATTACACATCAGATGTAGATGCCATTTCCGAATAGTCTGTCGCATTGCTTTAAGTGCATCACGACTGACTGCAGGAGAGAAATTTACATAAACTCTTTTATACTTGTCCACAGCCTTACGGGGCCTAAACGTGTACCCGAGAAAAGTAAATTGAACATCGGGATATGCTTTACGACGATTAATATCTTGGCAATAAACAATCTTTGTCTTGTCTGGATGCAATTCGAGACCACATTCACGAAATCGTGCATCGATCTTTTGTAAAACAAGTTTGGCTTGAGATAAACTCCGACAATGAATTACGCCATCATCTGCATAACGGCAGAACCGTACACTTTGAAGATGTTTCGTAATCCACATATCAAAAGCATAATGCATAAATAAATTCGCCAATAAAGGACTCACAACACCACCTTGTGGTGTGCCGCGATTCCTTTCTAAAAGATGGCCATTTATGTGTTGCATTGGTGCTTTTAACCAACGTTGCACATATAAAAGAATCCATGGAATTTCACAGTGTTTCTTGAGTGCACGCATTAGTAAATCATGGTCGATATTATCAAAGAGACCTTTGATATCAAATTCCACAACCCAGTCATAATCCCAACTTCGTCTCCTCACTATCGCAATTGCATCATGGGCAGAACGCCCCGGACGATATCCATATGAGTTTGGATGAAATAATGGATCAATTTTCGGCTCTAATAAGAGCTTAACTGCTGTTTGCGCGACTCGATCTGCAACTGTTGGAATACCTAGTATACGCACGCCACCTGACTTCTTTGGAATCGGAACAGCCTTAACTGGCGGTGGAAAATAACTGCCAGAACAAAGTCGATTCCATAGTTTGTATAGGTTGTTCTTTAAATGCTTTTCGAATTGCTCAATAGATTCATGATCAACGCCTGGAGCGCCACCATTCTCTTTGACTTTTTTAAATGCCTCCCAGATTAACGCTTTAGGAATATTAAATGGTTTGGTCATAAAGTTTTGCTCCTCCTGCTTGCACAGTTGACAAATCCGTAGACCTGGATAATGCAACCCCTTCGCTCCATTACCATTACAGTAACTTCAACACTACTACGAGTTGCTCCGCCCCTTGGTGACGCATTGCTATTATCAGCCTTGCCTTTTGAGCTTGTGCCTTTCGCTTGACATCGCCACCGAAGGTTCCCGCAGTTCAACGTAAGAGCCTGAATTAGGATCGCGCTGCCTCTACGCCGGACACCGAATGGCCCGTAAGCAGGTAACGGCCAAACTAATCGCGGGGTAACTTCCATCCCCGGTTTTGATGTCATTTGAGTACTTTCGACACTTGAACGGCAGTTCACTGTTGTTCGCCTTCCTAATTCTTACCTGACATCTCTACGATGCCTTTTCCATAACGCTCACGACCGGGACTTTTGATCCAAGCCGCTTATGGTGGTTTGCTACCTGCTCCTGCAAGCCGATAGCGAGGGGCCATACCCTCATCTCTTACGCCGCTTGCTGCGGCACAC
>NZ_PYIX02000127.1 GCF_003024515.2 Acinetobacter sichuanensis | reverse complement strand
TGATTTATGAATGGAATTGAATTTCTTGCATGGGTAGCAGCTGGAGCAATCATCTTTGGTGTGACTGCGGCAATTTTTATTTTTCGAATGGCGTGTCGGGAAAATAAAAAAGCGGTTGAAGAATTTAAGAAACGTAGAAATTTAGGGTGATGAATATGAACGCAGTAGCAGACAAGTTTGAACAATTCGAGTGGTTGACTCACGGCATCACTGCTAAGTCACCGCAATTTAGTGATGAGGCGAAAGGTACAGGGGAAAAGCCATTGGATTATCAAGATCGCTTGGGTGCTATTGCAAGCATGGAAACTCAGTTGGAAAAGTCGGTGACAAGTGTGATTGTTTTTGGTGAGAAGTCGAAAGGGGATTTTGATTTTATTGTGAATCATCTTGCTCGAATTCTTGTTGTGAATGCCAAAGAAGATGGCAAACGTGATCCAAAAACAATTCCAATGGAGGATCTAGGAAAGAAAATTGGATGGATGGTTTTAATGTATGCGCTTTTTCCTGATATGGAGCGTCAACACACTGCCTATGGTCGCTTATGCTTTGCAGGGCAATTGCAAAACCATATGAGTGAAGATGCTTATCGAGTGTCATGGAAAAAGTACGAAAACTTGATGATTATCGCCTTGGAAACTTCGATTAAATGTGCTGCTGAAGCAGTGGAAAAGTACAGAAAAAATACTTACAAAGAATTAAAGGCTTAAGTATTTCGTTCTAGCGAAGAATGGTATATAGTTTCACTATACTGGTCGTATTACGGTTTTCCGAGACCAAGTCATCAAAGCTCATAAAATTGAGCTTTTTTGCATTATGGCGGACTTACTTTATTCGTAGTGGTTTAATTTAATCATCCGCCACCAGATAGAAGCTCACTTTTTAGTGGGCTTTTTTGTTGCCTCAGCCTTTGGCATTGAGTTTTTCACTCAGCACACCATAAGGGTGTAAAGGGTTAGACAAGGGTAAAGATAATCCCTCATTACACATCCGCTTGTATGTGGTCGAGCACAAGCAAAATATCTAAATATCCAATGTGATTTCGTCACACATTGAGTTAGCCTCAGAGCCTTAAATTGTGGGTGACTCCCCGACCAAAAGAGATTGAAAGACACAAAGCGTATCAATAGCTAACTTTGAGAAGCAGTAGTGTTGAGTAGCGGTAGATCAGTTGCCGAGCTGATTAATATCGTAATCTAAGGCAAGGGTTTCGTTTTGTACGAAGCCCTTTTTTAATACGCCATTAGCTCAGTGGATAGAGCATCCGCCTTCTAAGTGGATGGTCACAGGTTCGAATCCTGTATGGCGTACCATATTCTAATTAGGTGTGATTACACCATTTTAAACCTATCGAATTCGAAACCTTAACCCCACATGTTGGGGTTTTTTAATGCCTAGAGGAAAGTGAAGATGTCAAATGAAAAACAAGTTGAGCAAGAAATTCAAGCGAAAGGTTTGAATGCACCACGATTAACGCCTAATCATATTGATTCTAAAATCAAAGTTACACATTTCTTTACTGGTAATGATGGTATTCGTGGCTCAACAGGTGATCGTGTTAGCTACGGAAAGGAATATCCACTAAGTCTTTTAACTTTTTGTGTTTTGGTTCTTGAGAATGGCTTCACTGTTACAGGTGAATCAGCATGTGCAAGTCCTGAAAACTTTGATCCTGAAATTGGCAAAAAGATTGCGTACGAAAATGCACGCAACAAAATTTGGATGCTTGAAGGTTATCTATTGAAAGAAAAACTATACCAGGCTGAATTGGATAAACAGTTTTAAACACCCCGAAAGGGGTTTTATTTTGTCTTGGAGAAAGCAAAACAATGAAAAAACGTCTTTTAGCTGTTAGTTTAATGTGTGCTGTAGCAATGGTTGGTTGTTCTCGTGATGCTCAAGTCGCATCTAAGAATTTATCTTATGCTGCGGATAACTTTGAACTGGATCGCCGTGTGGTTTTCTACAATGGCATTACTGGTGAATACATTTTAACG
>NZ_PYIX02000126.1 GCF_003024515.2 Acinetobacter sichuanensis | reverse complement strand
AGCTATGAAGCACATAAAGATGAAAACGGTGCAGCAAATTATGGCTTCACTGCTGTAGAAATTAAAGAACTCGGTCAAATCAAAGTCTTTGATGAAAAAGGTAATCCATACCGCGACTTCACTGACCAACTCGACCACCGCAATATCAATAACTTGTTGATTGGTTTTATTGAGCGTAATCGTTTAGTGGAGGCTGTGTAATGTCTATAAATATTATTCCTGCGGATCAAGCTTTAAATATCAGCGCAATTATTACCTATATCTATGCTGATCCTGGTTTAGGTAAAACTTCTCTTGGTTTCACAGCAGACAATGCTATTTCTTTCGACTTTGACCGTGGCGCACATCGTACTGGTGAATTACGTCGGGGTGCAGTAATTCCTGTTCAACAATGGTCTGATATTGAAAATATCAAAGAAAATGATCTTGCTGCTTTTAATACTGTGGTTATTGATACGGTTGGTGCAATGCTTGAGTGCATTAAAACTCATTTGCTTAAAACAGCAAACAATCGCCAACAAGACCAAACATTAAAACTTAAAGCACAAGGTCTTGCCAACATGAAGTTTAAGCAATACATCAATACCCTTTTGAGCTTTGGTAAAGATGTTGTTTTTATTGCTCATGCTTCTGAGGATCAGAACGGTGATCAAGTCATTTACCGTCCCGAACTCGGTGGTAAAAACCGAAACGAACTTTATCGTATTGCTGACATGATGGGTTATATGACCACTGTATCAACAAGCGAAGGGAAACACGCTCGCGTCATTAACTTTAATCCATCACCTGCCCATCACGCTAAAAATTCAGGTGGTTTAGGTGGAAAAACGGGTGAGGTTTGGGTTCCCGACCTAAAAGATAATCCTCACTTTCTAGCGGGTCTTATTAAAGATGCAAAAGCACATATTAATACGTTAACACCTGCTCAGTTAGCCAACATCAAAGCTCAGGAAGATTTAAATAACTTCATTCAAAGCTGTTCAGAAGCTCAATACGCTTCTGATCTGAACCAACTAACTGAAACGCTTAAAGCTGATGAAAGCCACATGTATTTTCATAATATGCGCCAAGCCATTGTATCTAGAGCAAGAGCGCTTGGTTGCGTAGCAAATAAAGAAAAGAAAACTTGGGAAAACCCACCTGAATTTAATGGCGTTAATGATCAGCAACGAGATGATCTACAGGCATTTATTGATGAACGTGGTTTGGATGTGAAAACCGTCTGTGAGCATCTTGGTGTTGATGCTTTAACTCAAATTGAATCAAGCCAATTAAATGCCGTGAAAGAAGAAATTAACACATTAGCAAAAGAAGGAGCACGTGCATGAATGGTTCTATTTTAAGAAAAATTGAACGATGTGAAGCGTTATCTAAAAGCTCCAATATCAATGAAGCAGCTACAGCATACAAGCAAATGAAAGTACTTATCGAGAAATATAATGTACTTCATAAAGCTAGCCAAACCAATTTTAAAGCTGGTGATAAGGTTGTGTACATTGAATTACATCGCACAGATGAGGTGCTTACTATCTGCCTCTTGATGGATAAAGATCACTTGCAATATCCAGTTGCCTTTATGGGTGGCATTAATGCATGCGGCATAATCATGCTACGCCATGCTACACCTGATGAAATTATTGCAGGAAAAAGAATAGGAAAAACAGCATGAATACCGAAATCTTAAATACTAAACAAGCTTTTGAAGCAATGTCATCTGGTCAAGCAGTGCTATGTCGTGCAGTCGGGCAGCTGCTCGACTTTGGCGAGTTGAGTCAATTCCCCGCTACGGTCTTCTTCGGTGCTGATTACGAGTTCTGCCTTGCGCCTCGTTTTATGACGATTGGTCAATTGGATCTAGAAGTACCTGAGTGTATTCAAGGCTTTGATGACTTAATTGATGCTGCAGTGTATTACTACGCACCGAATCTTTTAGATGTGGATCGTCCTATTGAGATTTTAAGCACTGCCGACAATGCTACTTATTTAAAACGTTTGATTGCTTCAAAGCTTTTACATAAAACTTCTGATGATGCAATTGCCCATGCACGTGCATTTATCACATTGAACGGCGGTTCATTAGATCCTATCGAAGTTGAAG
>NZ_PYIX02000125.1 GCF_003024515.2 Acinetobacter sichuanensis | reverse complement strand
CAAAAGATAAATGCAGTAATGTTAAATTTCCTCAATTCCCTTATTTTGAAATTCTCTTATTCAATACCCACGACAGTGGTTATATAGCCTGTTGTTAATAGAATTGATAGACCTAATAACATCTCAAATAAAATGGCATGACTAAGGTGTTTAGCGAATTTAGGATGTTGAAGACGCGGGGTGAAATACCATTTGTTGAAGGCAGCTAAAAGTAGAATACCTATAACAAAAAACATTTTAACCATGAAACCATAGCCATATGCAGTATTGATTAAGGTATTAAAATCTTTAATTAAAAGAAGAGCTACACTAGCGCCACAGGCGATTAATATCCCAACAATGAAAGCAGCAATACGTCCAAATACATGCATGCGATCTTTTAAAGGTAAACCACTTATTTCCCGGCTGGTTTTCCATAACGGATATAAAGACCCCATCCATAACGACATAACTAGAATATGGATTGATAATAAAATTTGAGCAAGTAAGGTTAAATTAGCGACATGTCCGAGCTGGGAAAAACTAAAAATAATCGGGAGAAGTAAAACACAAAATATTGAACTTTCAATTATAGAAAAATGACCTTTGTTCCTGTTAAGTTTAACCACCATGAGAAGAAGTAAAAGAGCAAAACTAATAGAACGAAGAACGTATATATACCCCGTCGGAGTATTAACCAATATATTAATATACGTGGGGTCCACCATACCTGTAATACCAGTATTGGCAAAACTACCAATCAGAATAAAAAATCCCAAGGTACTGGAAATTAGGCCTAATCCAGCGCCAATTGTAATATATTTAAGAATCGATTCTTTTAGTTCAAGATATTGTCTAAGTAAAAAATAGCAAAAGGCTCCACCAACGACAAAAGCTACACTTAAATATAAAATAACCTTAGTTAACCAAGTGGCCCACATCCAATATTCAGAAATCATTATTTTTGTCCATTCTAGAACAACATGCCAGCACCTCACTGACATGTTGAAAGGTAATCAATTCTTATTTAGTTGATTTGATAGTGAAACTATATTCACCATTCATGTTGTGACCATCTTTCCCCATTGTTGTCCAGACAACGGTATATTTACCTTTTTTCAGTTTCGGAAGAGCGACATCAAAGGATTTCTTTAAGTCATGAGTAACTTTATATTTTAAAGGAACATCTCTTCGCTGAGCATCCAGTAACTTGATATTCATCAACATAACCTCTGCACCAAAGTTAAGGGTCAAGTTCTTTGGTTGACTAAGGATAGATGCATTTTCCGCAGGAATCGCACTCACTAAACTCACATGAGCGAACGTAGTTGTAGTAGCCACAATCATCGTTGCAGCTACTACAACATTACGTAGAGCAGTCATTTTATTTTGAAATAATTTCATTTACGTTTCCTCTTGATTCGTTAGTTCATTAGAGATGACTTTATAAAATCTATATTTAATGAGACCACATCATCTCCTCTTATATTTCAATTATTAGTGAGAGACAGAAACAGAGCGATGACTTCAAAATTACATTTTTGTCATTTTTAAAATTTAAAATCTTTAACTATTAAAATAATCTTATTGAAAAATAATGATCATTTAACAAACAAATTATGTAGGTGGTTGATTTATGAAATGTAGTAATCATTTTGTCTAAGAAAATAGTAGCTATTTAATTTTTTATATTTTAGTTTAAATATAAACATGTTATGTTTAATTTGATCTAATATAAATTTGTGGGCTAAGCACATGACTCAAACACGTCCAAGAATGACCAAATTATTTGAACAGCTTGGTTTAGCTTCTACTGAAGAAGCAATTGCAAAATTCATAGAGAGCCATCAGCTAGCTGGAGATGTTTTTTTAACACAAGCAATTTTTTGGACTGATGCTCAACGTCATTTTTTAGAAGAAAAACTACACTCTGATGGTGAATGGACGACAGTGATTGATCAATTAAATGAGTCTTTACATGAAAATTCAGTAAAATAATTTTCCGTTAGTATTAAGGATCTACATTCTTCCCTGCATTGAATACAACTCATTCATACAGTAGTACTGTTTTGGAGATGGAATCTCTATTATATAAGTAGTAGATTCCTTACTCTGAAATTTGGATTATAAACCCTAATATTAAAAATAAT
>NZ_PYIX02000124.1 GCF_003024515.2 Acinetobacter sichuanensis | reverse complement strand
TTGATGAGGTTATAACAAAATCTGAATTTATTAAGATAATTGAAAGTGTTAAGGGAAGATATGTGCTATTAATTAATAATGTTTTTGATGACAGATTTGAAAAATACTTATCAAATTTTAAAGTATTGGATTTTAATTAAGGTATTATGGAGTTTTATTATATATTTTTTCTGTTTAAGTGTTAATATAGTGCGCAGGTTATGTAAATTAAACATGTAATAAATTCCCATAATTTACTTTGAAAATGTGATGTGAGAATTTTATTATATGCTTGCTTAAAGTATTAATTCAGAAATTTCAATAGAATGAATAGCAACATGGTTAAAGAAGTATTTACCTTTGACCCTGCAAGCAATATTATCAATCCAAATAAAACACACAACCAAAATCACAGTACACAAAATCACAGACAAAACACCTACTTTGAGCCGACCCATAAACATGGCTATAACGGCTTAGTGAACAATATAGTACAGGATTACATAGATCAAAAATACCAATACGATGATTATGGACAATTGATCCGTCAAAGTGATGGTGGACATATATAGGACTTTGCATGGGATGCATTGGGCAGACTTGTTCGTAGCAAAAATGACAAAGCCGAAACTCACTACAGATACGATGCACTGGGTCAACGGATTGAAAAACAGAAACAGCATATCCAAGCAGGACGAAGTGAAACCACGCAATAATATGGTTGGGATACAGATACGCTTGCCTACGAGTCAACCATGGGTGAAAAAAGAAAAAGCTATTGCTGACCAGTGTAAATTTAAATAATAGGGAATAAAATGTATAACGTAAATTTAACTTGGCAACCTGTAGATCAGGGTGGAAAATTATTTCAACCTTCAAATGGTGAATATTTTTGTACTATCACTTTAAAAGATCTAAGTAATCAAAACAGTACATGGAGTATTAAATTAATATTTAATGAAATTAACCCTTTAAAAGCTAGACTCGAGTTTCTATTTGATAATTATCCGAAAGATTTAATTAATAAAGGGAATACTATTGAATTGTTGGAAGGAGCTAATATTGTTGGTCATGCTCTAATTGAGAGTTTATGTTTTTAGGAAATTGCTACAATCAAACAGTTATTTTGAACATCAAACATAATCACCAATAACCTGAGATTTCAGGGGCAATACTACGATCAAGAAACAGAATTGTATTACAACCGTTATCGTTATTACTTACCGTATGTAGGACGATTCATTTCTAAAGATCCGATCAGGTTGTTGGGGGGTAATACCTTTGCTTATGCGCCAAATCCTGTGGGGTGGATTGATCCTTATGGGTTAACTTGTACATTTGACACTAAATCAAATCGATGGAGAAATAATGAGACTGGAAAATATAAAACAAGACCTGTAGACCCTTCTGAAACGGTTTATAATAAAATATAATGGTGTAAATCAATTGGATAAACAGGAAAATATTCCAAATAATTGGTTTCAGGATCCACAATTTCCAACAGGAGGGTTTAAATATCAAACAAGTACGAATGGAACGAATTATTCAATACATGGACATGGAATTAATCCAAATGCTGTGACAAAATTTCTAGGATCAAATTTAGCGACAGGTGCTACGGCTTCGATTACTACTAGACCTACGGGTGGATATAGCACACAAACAAATACTCTTGCTAATGGTACTAAAGTAAATAGTAAAACTATGAATAGTACTGAAAGAAATCAATCACATATACCGTTGTCAGGTTCGCCATTTTAATTTGAAGGATTTGTTATGATTCAAAAAATACTAAAAGATTTAGAAAAAGGACCAACTATTCTTAGCCTTAATAAGATTATGAGTGTGATTACATGTCTTCAAAAACTAGATGAAGAGGAGCTTCTAAAAAATGATGAAGATTTTTTAACAATTATGGATATTTTAGCAAATGGTTACTTAGATTCAGCAATTTTTGAAGTAAATGATAGTAATCAAGTAATTTTAAAAGATATGAGTATATGGCTATCTAATTTAGGTAAAAAATATTCATTTGGTCACAATAACGATGATTTAAGTGCATATACAGGATTGTTTGTGCAAACAATGTGAAATTTTTCTAAAGCTGTTAAAAGATACTCCTTCTAAAGAAATACCAATTACCAAAAATAAAGATGGTAGTGGTGCTATCAGAACAGTTTCATATCCATTTTAAGAGGAGTTTTTTATGTATAAATTAGAATATATCAATACTCAA
>NZ_PYIX02000123.1 GCF_003024515.2 Acinetobacter sichuanensis | reverse complement strand
CCCACAAATTAGTCAGGAATAAGTGAGAACCTATGAGCAAGTTTACCAAAGGTAAATTTAAAATTCACCCTAAAGAGGGCGTAGAAATGGATGGAAATTTGTCACCATATTTAAGATTTTGTATTGGAACAGCGATTTTACTTTTTGCTGCGAGTCCTTTTTTGTGTGCTTTAGCTTATTTTCTTAAAGGACAATAGTGAATAGAGTGGTCAATACAATTAAAGAAAATCTCAACAGCTTATTTGATATTTTGATCAACCACCCAATAGCTTTTTTATTTGTAATATTGTGCATTTTGGTTTGTATCGCTTTAGCTATTTTAACTTTGTATGTGGCTGGGAAATTTGAAATTCTACAATATCCATTTGTATTGTTTGTGGGATTCCTGATAGCCAATTTCTATGTTGAAATTTTGCTGCGAGTTTTCAAGCTATTTAACTAAAACGATCAAATCAAGGTCGATTTTTTAATTCATGAAACTATATGTTATATTATTAAAACTAAATAAATCACTTGAGGTGCGAGATGATTAAGCGTCTTGAAGATTATAAAGTTGAGGATAGAAAACCCCGCTCATGTTTATCGGGTCAAGTTTTATCAACGCAGTTTAAGAATGATGAGGCAACCAAGCGCATTATTATGCATAGTGCTCTTCGCGTGATTAAACAGCACAAGGCAGAAATTCAAGAGTTAGCCTATAAATGAGCGCTATTAACTCAACCTTTTTATTGGTGATTTTATGACAGCACAACCTTTATCCAATGAGTTGCTTGATGAGCTGACTGGGTTTGATCAAAGTAGTCTTTTATCAGAATTCAAGCAACGCAAATATTTACTGGAATGTGATAAGGCTATTCGCACTGATGCGGCTGAAGGCTACATGTGTAAAGCAATTGTGTATTCTCTTTCAAATAATTTCGATAAAATGAGTGAGAATTTTCAAATTGCATTACGTCTTGCACCTGGAGATAAATTAATTAGAGGAAATTTTATTATCTCATTGGCTAATTATGGGCGCTTTAATGAGGTGAAAGAGCAGTTAGATGCCTATGAAGATATTGTCAATGGAAGTCAACTTCACGCTTTTAGTCGATTAGCAGTGTCAATTCTTGATCTTGAAACATTGCATATTATTAATAATGAATATGCATCACAAATTGAAAATGCTATTCAAGAGGTGAATTTAAATATTAACGATGTCTTTAAATACTTGCATTTATTTAATGATTTAATGCAACTTAAGAAAGTTCGTTTTGGTGTTGTGCCATCAATAAGCTGGGTGGTTAGGGATGGTGAAATATTTATTTATTATGATTTTGTTGGTTCGGCTATTGAAGCAGTATCAATCATGGATGAATTTCATCAACTTGTTGCGAGTAAATGCTTAAAGAGAGCGTCTAGAAAGTTATCTCTTATCTTATTACCTCTTGGAAATAGTTAGGTGATTTTGAGTGAAGTTTAAACCATATTATCGCTTATTGGGTGCAAGAGATATTTTTAACAAATGTGAGCAAAATGAAGCAACTTATCGAAGCGTGATTCATCAATCCTATTACGCATCATACAATCAATTAGTTGAAGAAATTGAAAATAGATTGTTCTACCCTGTTGATGTTGAAACTAAGAAAAAAAGTGTCCATAAGGCTTATTTGGAAGCATGCATAAATAAGCAAGATACACTGAAAGAAGATCACTCGGATTATGATTCTTTGGAAAAAATTATTAATGATTTAAAGCAGCTGAGAGGATTTCGTGCTATTTCAGATTACGAGATTAAAAGGAAAGTTAATAAATCTAATGCTGAACTTAGTATAATTCTTGCTGACAGGATTTTTAATGCTATAGAAAAGCTAGGCTAGGCATCCAAGACACTAACTAAAAAACCGCTTCGGCTGGTTTTTTAGTTGTAGTTAGTTCACTTTTAATAGTTTCAATGGCATATTTTTATTGCAATGTTCTGAAATAAGCCAAATAAATCAATATTATTTTTTAACTCCAATTTCTTTAATTTGTCATGATTGAATGATAGGTTATGCAAAATTATTGCGAGTAGTGAATAGTGGAATTAAACCTTAAACAATTTAAGAAGCGCATTGAAGAATTTAAAAGCACTGGTAATAAACCTAGTAGTATTGTAATTGGTTATAAAACGTATGCAAATTTAATGGAAGAAGAAAAATTTGTTGATCATATTTCCAAAGATGTAGATGATCCAATGGTTCGATACTATAAG
>NZ_PYIX02000122.1 GCF_003024515.2 Acinetobacter sichuanensis | reverse complement strand
GCTGAGCAATTTCTTTTGGTGAAATCCCTTGCGTTTGGTTAATCATTTTAAAAATGGCAGTTTGAGCTTCTCTGCTCAGTGAAATTTCTTGCATTGTGAAATCCTTGTTTTCTTTCACGTATATTTTTAAGCAAAGAAAATAAATAATTTGCTTGTGGAGTGTTTAATTGATCAGCGCTTGGCGGTCTGCTTTTAGTTTTCCTTCGGTAAGGATTTCAAAAAGCGCTTGGGTACGTGGCGGGATGCCTTTTTTTTCCCATTTCCATAAAGTGACTTCTGAAAAACCAATTTTTTGAGATAAGGCTCTTCTAGTTTTACACTCGTAATGATTCATTAAATCTAGTGGGTTCATTTGCTTTTACTTAACTATAGTTAATAAACCAAAGTTACCACAACTTAACCACTGTTTCAACATTAAGTATTAACATTAGTTAATATAGCTAACAGGAAATTAACCATGTCTTTTCATTCTCGCTTAAAAGAAAAATTAGAGGAAAAGAAGTTAAAGCCTGCTGACCTAGCTAGAGGAGTTGACGTTTCTTCTGTAGCAGTTGGTAAGTGGGTGCACGGAGACAGCATACCTAAAGCCGAAAAGCTTAAAGCTATCTCTAAATTTTTAAATGTCTCTGATGATTGGTTGTTAACAGGCAGAGAGAATGGGAAGCAAGAAAACCATCCAGTGTTAGCATGGGATGCCCCTGAGGATTTAGATCCTAATGTATATGTGGTTATCCCGCATGTTGATATTAAATTTTCTGCAGGTAATGGGCGTATTGTTGAGTTTGAGCCATCAGAAAAAGAGCAAGGATCAGTGCGCTTATTGGAGTGGGTGCATAAAAAACAGGTATCAGCCAAAAACCTAATAACCGTTGATATTGATGGGGATAGTATGGAGCCAAGAATTCCTGATGGCAGCATTGTTACTCTAGATAAATCCATCAACTCCCTAGATCAAGTTCAATCAGGGAGAGTTTATGCTATTCGATATGGGAATGAATTGAAAATTAAGCGCTTATCTCGTCGATTTGATGGCGCATTAATTATTGATAGTGATAACCCTCAATACCAACGTGAAATCGTTGAGCCTGAGCAGTTGGAACATATAAGCGTAATTGGTAAATACGTTTCACATAGTTATGATGGAGAAATTTAAAATGGTTTTAGACAACTCAACACTACCAATCAATCAAATTATTACTCGAATTAATGATGCAGCAGCAAATAATGAGGCGATCGTCCTTACAGCAGAAGAAGTAAAAATCTTGTCAAAGGATATTGGAGAAACGTATTTCATACCTGTCTTAACTAATGAGCAGATTGTTCAACTTTGTGAAGAAGGAAAGTTGGGAAAACCAATGTTTCCTAAGAAAACAGATAATTAAAACTGCGAATCCCATATAAGTTAGAGCATAGAATGTTTGATATACCAAAAAAAGCAACACAATTAAGTTCAACTAAGGCAACTAAGACGCTACCGATAATTAGGTTAACTATGGAGGAGATTAAGCAGTTGTCAGATGATGAATTACTAAAATTATTAAGCGGCGAAGGAAGAGATGGGGCTATATCCGCCCCACTTCTACAAGCTATAAGTTATGAGTTGACATCTAGGCAAATACAAAGAGCTAGCAAACCCCACTGGACAGTCAAACCCACTTTTTATGCTGTTATATTCTTTGGTTTGATGACAATTGTTATAGGAATTTTATCACTACTGAAATAGCAGTCAGTAAATTAAATATCACTGTAACAATTGCTATAATTAATGAACCTATTAAGTATGGCTCATTAGGATTGTATTTTGTCACTTCGCACCTCAACAATATACTTTAAAAAGTATGTAAACATTAATTATTATGCTGATAGAACAAAAAGCATAAAATAAACATATCACTCGTCTTTCTGACTTGTCAGACTCTTTTAGCTCCATAGATACCCCCAACCCACCTAGCGTGGGTTTTCTTTTGACTATTAAATCATAGTTAACAAACTAGAGTGTAAATTTATTAAACTAAAGTTAATTTTATTATTGACATAATTATTAACCATAGTTAATATTTTGACATTAGATAACAAAAAAGCGCACCGACCTGAGAAATCCAATGCGCTTTTTACAACTTAATGCGAGATCAATTATGAATGCAAAACTAAATCCTATCAACCCTGCTGTTACACATCGTGTACAGCCAAAACGCTTTTTACAAGTTTGCACACTCAGTGCTTTATTCACGACAGGTATCGTTGCCTTGGCATATGACCAAAAAGCC
>NZ_PYIX02000121.1 GCF_003024515.2 Acinetobacter sichuanensis | reverse complement strand
GCTGACGCACACCATCGCCCACCGGGTGGGTCGCTATCTGGAACGGCAAGGCCTGCTGGAACGGGATGTCGAAAACAGCTATCTGGCCTCGGATGCGGTGGATGACGACCCGATGACACCCCTGCTGGGGCACTCGATCACTTACCGTATCGCTGTCGGTTCACAGGCGGGGCGAAAGGTGTTCACTTTGCAAACTCTGCCGACCAGTGGTGATCCGTTCGGTGACGGGATTGGCAAGGTAGCCGGGTCCAGCCTGCACGCCGGCGTGGCGGCCAGGGCCGATGAACGCAAGAAGCTCGAACGGCTGTGCCGGTACATCAGCCGCCCGGCGGTATCCGAGAAGCGGCTGTCGTTAACACGAGGCGGCAACGTGCGCTACCAGCTCAAGACGCCGTACCGGGACGGCACCACGCACGTCATTTTCGAACCATTGGATTTCATTGCAAGGCTGGCCGCCCTGGTACCGAAGCCCAGAGTCAACCTAACCCGCTTCCACGGGGTGTTCGCACCCAACAGTCGGCACCGGGCGTTGGTCACGCCGGCAAAACGGGGCAGGGGCAACAAGGTCAGGGTGGCTGATGAACCGGCAACACCAGCACAACGGCGAGCGTCGATGACATGGGCGCAACGGCTCAAGCGTGTTTTCAATATCGACATCGAGACCTGCAGCGGCTGCGGCGGCGCCATGAAAGTCATCGCCTGCATTGAAGACCCTATAGTGATCAAGCAGATCCTTGATCACCTGAAGCACAAAGCCGAAACCAGCGGGACCAGGGCGTTACCCGAAAGCCGGGCGCCACCGGCTGAGCTGCTCCTGGGTCTGTTTGACTGACGAGCCTGAAGGCCAACGATACCAATCAAAATGCTGCGTTCACAGCGCCGCGGCAGGGATCCGCCGTGCTGGTTGTCGGAAAAGGAGCCGCTAGTGGGAAAGAGGAGGGTAAATTTTCAGCGTTGCTGGCTCCCCGTCAGCCGGATTGGGTTGCATCGCAGGGGTGTCGAAAGAGTCAACTGCGGTCCAAAGCTGTTGGACTTGGGTGAAAAGGGCGTTTATTCTTCCTATACGTTGTCGGCAGCGGGCCAAAAAGGAATACGTCCATGCCCATCGAGGTGAAACCGGCTGTGAGCGCGGGTTCAAGCATATAGCCCGACAGGCGCGTATCCTTGCCGATCACGACACGATGGCGGTGGTCACCGCGACGAAAGACACGGCCAGCCGCCATGCCGACGCGCAAGGCGGTTTCCGCCGTCATCGCGCCTTCGTTGGCTTTGCCACGAATACCGTCTGTGCCGAAATATTTGCGCACCATAAGGTCGATTATCCTGTCGTCGGGTCGCCCTCAAAGGGGACATGCCTGCTGAACCGCGAATATAGAGAAATATCCCGAATGTGCAGTTAACGAATTCTTGCGGTTTCTTTCAGCGCCGCCAATACCGCCAGCCCGTCGCGCAAGGGGCGCGGCTCGTGTGTGCGGATGAAGTCAGCTCCACCTGCGGCGGCGGCAAGCTCTGCAGCGAGTGTCGCGGCCCCGACATCCCCCGGACCACGGCCTGTGAGCGCGCGCAGAAAGGATTTGCGCGAAACAGACAGAAGCACCGGCAAATCGAAGCGCAGCCGCAATTCATCGAACCGCGCCAGCACCGAGAGCGAGGTTTCGGGAGCAGCCCCCAGAAAAAACCCCATGCCGGGATCAAGGACAAGGCGGTTGCGTTTGATACCGGCACCCGTCAGCGCCGCGATGCGCGCGTCAAAGAACGCCGCAATGTGATCCATGATGTCGCCAGCGGGTGCCTCGCGCCGATCTGCCTGCCCGTCTTGCACCGAATGCATAACGACGAGTTTGGCAGATGATTTCGCCAATTGCGGATAGAACGCAGCGTCTGGAAAACCGCGAATATCATTGAGATAGGCCACACCACGCGACAAGGCATAGGCTTGCGTCGCGGGTTGATAACTGTCGAGCGAGACGGGAATGCCATCTGCCTTGAGCGCGTCCAGCACCGGCGCGATACGCGCGATTTCTGTGTCGGACGAAACAGGCGCGGCGTCGGGATTGCTGGATGCCGGACCGAGGTCGATCACATCTGCCCCCTCGGCCATCAGCTTACGCGCCTGCGCAATGGCTGCGTCTGGCGCCAGATACCGGCCTCCATCGGAGAAACTGTCCGAGGTTATGTTGACGATGCCGAAAATGATGAGCGATTTATTCATGGGGGCTTCTATAATAATCTCTGTACACGACAAAAATAGATAACTCATTGAAATAATGTCAC
>NZ_PYIX02000120.1 GCF_003024515.2 Acinetobacter sichuanensis | reverse complement strand
GCGAGTTACAGGTTTGATGATTGGAAAACGTTTGACTAATGGATAACCACCCGCATCACCCACATGATCTAAACCTGATTTTTTATCAGGCATGCCAAAATCGTCATAAACTTGCTGTTCTAATGTTTCAGTTAAGCGAGGGCACTTATTAGTATTCACTTTTAATGTGCGCTCACCCTCACCATTTAGAATTAAAGCATTGACTGAGTTAATACGATCCTTAATTGCAGGATTGGTTCCATTTACTTCAACTCGAAACCCTTTATCCCTTAAAATTTGATGATCTGATTCACTACTGTTTTTTGATGACTTTGCTTGTCCAGCTGCATCAGGAATTACCGTCATTTCATGAAATGGAAAGCGCTCAATTAGTAGTTGTGCCATCGTTGGGGTATCTCTTACCCCAACCATTTCATCTAGTGCTAATGGCTTTCCTTCACGAATCACATAAATTACAGCAGCCATTTTGAGAACGTTAAAATCCATACCAATAATTAAAGGCTCATTGGCTTGTATTTCTTCATCCGTATGGTTGAGCTTGCGATCAAAATCAGGATAAACAGCACCACTGGTTAGGTTTACGAACTGACCTTTCAAGTAGGCTGAGATCAACTGTGGTGGATATGACTCAAATAGTGATGAAATATAATCATCTGGTAGATTCAACTCGTTATCGTAGGTTGAAGCTTGAATCATCCCATAAAGCTTTTTCTTCGCAGGTGTTGAGTTGGCTTCCTTTACAAATTGCTCATAAGTAAATTTAAAACCTTCTGGGGTTGTAGCAACATCAATACCATTAATTAAACCAGGATGCTTTACACGCATACGCGCAATAATTTTACGCCATGCTTGTTGAGCCTTATCCTTATTCATGACATCGAGTTCATCAATTAAAGCATGACCAATTTTAAAACCTACGATCGTTTGTGGCTTTTCCATGGATCGGCAGATAATCGTATTTCGGTACTGCCGACCATAATAAATATCCACCTCTTTATTAGATTCATAGATCTTTGTTTTTAACCCCCAATCAAAAGCAACCTCATCAATTGTTGGAAAGAAAATGTCGCGGATCTGCGGATATGTAGGTGCAAAATATCCTAATGGTACCTTGGGGAATTCCCATGACTTATCACAAAGACTTGAACACCCAACCCAAGTTTTACCGCTTCCAAACCCAGCAACAAAAGCACGAAACTTATTTTGAAGTTGTAGAAACTTTGCCTGAGGCACATTCAGTGTCGGGTTGATATTCGGCATCGCTTCTACTCGCATCTACAACTTGAATAGTGACTTTGACTGGCGTTGGATCATCTGCGCCCTCTCCATCACCTGTTTTAATTCGCTCAATTTCAAGCTGTTTTAATTGAATATCTAAAAGCTGAAGCTCATATCCTTGCATTTCATCCTTAAACTGCCTGATAAGTTTCAACTTCAATATTCTATTCATTTTAGGATCGTCATAAATCTTCTGAAGTTCATTCAGACGTACTGCTTTATTTGCTAAAGGAATACTAAAAACATTGGTCTTAAATTCAGCGCGCGTTTTATGAAATAAATCTTTAAGTTTCTTACTTAAATTTTTACCTGTTGGTTTAGTTGGATCATATGAAGCAACCTGTTGACGTTCAATTTCTATCTTAAATTCTTGTTTTACAGCATCAGCTACTTGTTGAGGGGTTTCAAAGCAAGCAAGAGACTGAACTATAAAGACTTTTACAGGCTCTCTTAAGGTTGCCATAAACACCCCTTCGTAAAACTACGTAAAACAAAATAGGCAAAAAAAAGAGCCTTTCAGCTCAAATCACACACGTCCCACAACACTTGGAAATATCAACATCAGCAACAAACGGTGCATTCTTTGTGATTTCGACCAAACGCTGAACTGATTCATTCGCGCCCCAACGTCTGACCACACCAAAGAATTCTTCAACGTCGTGACCTGCCAAATAATGTTTAGGTAAACCTGTTATATCGCTATACAGCATTTCACCATCTTCATCGCGTTCTACACCAATGTGATAAAGCTCATGATCCAGTAACGCGCAAAAGTTACGGTCATTGCTCTTTTCACAATAACTCGCATCAATCGTAATTAAATACGTCGGTATGAAACCATACCAGTCCCGCATCTGTTGTTCTTGTCGTGCCTTCTTCCATCCACCCACGTTAAACATCACCTTTTCACATTGACCCAATACCATACGTTTTTTAGATTGAGCCGCAGATGATGCCCAAGCAAATGCTAAGAACTCGTCATTGTCGTGAAGTAGCTCAGCAATGTGATCATGATCT
>NZ_PYIX02000012.1 GCF_003024515.2 Acinetobacter sichuanensis | reverse complement strand
GGCTGCACAGGCTCAAGGTTTCTTCGACAAAGAAATTATTGCAGTAACGATTCCACAGCGTAAAGGCGATGCCATTGTTGTGGCAAAAGATGAACATCCTCGTGCAACCACCATTGAAGCATTAACCAAGTTAAAACCTGTGGTGAAAGCTGAAGGTACAGTCACTGCGGGTAATGCTTCAGGCATTAACGATGGTGCAGCAGCGCTCCTTATCGCTTCTGATGATGCCGTTGCAACTTATGGTTTAAAAGCCCGTGCCAAAGTCATTGGTGCAACAACAGTCGGTGTTGAGCCTCGCATTATGGGCTTTGGTCCTGCACCTGCGATCAAAAAATTGCTTGCTCAAACAGGTTTAACACTTGAGCAGATGGATGTGATTGAACTAAATGAAGCTTTTGCAGCACAAGCATTGGCAGTCACTCGTGATTTAGGTATTGCCGATGGTTCAGAGAAAGTCAATCCAAATGGTGGTGCGATTGCTTTGGGTCATCCACTTGGCGCATCAGGCGCACGTTTGGTGATTACCGCACTGAATCAGCTTGAAGCAACAGGTGGCAAATATGCCCTGTGCTCAATGTGTATCGGTGTCGGTCAAGGCATTGCTTTGATTATTGAACGTGTTTAATCCCTCCTAAGTAAAGTCCCTCTTTAAAAAAGGGGGATTTAGGGGGATTTTTTCTACAAAGATAACTGCTCTTTCTTCCCTCCTTTCTTAAAGGATGAGGAATATCATTCCGCAAAGAAGAAAGAGGATGAGGAAAAGAAAATGCCAACATTTACATCCAATGATGCCCAAATTAATTACCAAACTTTTGGTGATGCAAGTCAGCCTGCAATTGTATTTTCTAACTCATTGGGTACAAAATACAGCATGTGGCAACCGCAAATTGATGCATTGCAAAATGATTTCTTTGTGATTTGCTATGATACACGTGGACATGGCGCTTCTTCTGCACCACAAGGTCCATATTGTATTGAACAACTTGGGCAAGATGTTGTGAATTTGTTAGATCATTTACAGGTTGAAAAAGCAACATTCTGTGGTATTTCAATGGGTGGTTTAACAGGTCAATGGCTTGCTATTCATAAGCCAGAGCGTTTTAATCATGTTGTTGTGTGTAATACCGCAGCAAAAATTGGACAAGAACAAGCATGGAATGAGCGTGCTGCTTTAGTACGCCAACAAGGTCTGCAAACCATTGCTGCAACTGCGGCATCAAGATGGTTTACGGAAAGCTTTATCCAAAGCCAAGCCGCAACTGTACAATCTTTAAGTAACGACTTAGCAGCTGGCAGCGCAGAAGGTTATGCAAGTTGTTGCGAAGCTTTGGCTAAAGCAGATTTACGTGAAGAATTGAAAAATATTACAGTTCCAGTACTTGTAATCGCAGGTCAGCAAGATCCTGTAACTACTGTTGCAGATGGTCAGTATATGGTTGATCGCATTGCAAATAGTCAGCTATTTGAAATTAATGCTTCTCATATTTCAAATATCGAATGCCCAACAGAATTTACGCAAGCTCTACGTGGTATTTTGAATTAATTCTGTTTTATTTTTATGTTTCCTCTTCAGATGTAGTGTTTCGACATTACATCTTTTTTTATGTTTTATCCTTTATCTCAAACAAAAAATGCCTCAAATGAACCTTACATTTAAAGCATTTTTTAAATTTAATGTTTAATCTCTTAAGCTGCTTTAACCGCTATACCATTTCTGCCTGGAAACTCTGGCGATAACATACGTGCATTTGGCATTTTTAACCAAAGGCGCAATAATTTACGATTTTTTTCAGGATGTTCATCATCTATAAATCCTGTTCGAGAATGCATCACTGCATAATTATTACAAAATTGGATATCGCCCGATTCTAACATCATATCTAAACGTAAATCAGGATCATGAATAAAATGATCAAAAAGATCTAAAGCTTCTTTTTGAACTTGAGAAATTTTAAAGTTTTGATATTCATGTCCAAGTTCAATATATGCACGCATATAACGACAACTTAATTTATTTTGATAAAAGCTAAAAATAGGCGTAAGTGGTTCAATATCATCACCTAAATGCGCACAAGGCATCGGATGATAAAAATAACTTAGATATTCAGGATATTCGGCTAAAATTTTATTATAAATGGTAGCTGCACTAACTAAACTACTCAAACCACCTTCTTTGGCTTTACGAATACAGAGTAGTCCAACTGCATCCGATAAGTCAGTATGATAAGGTAAATAAGCATTTGTCTCATAAACCCGTGTCGATTTTTGGCTTTGATCACCGACATTTTGTACAAAGCCAATCAAGTCCCCTTTTGGATTTTGAGTTACAGGTTCACCCAAATATAAACCTAAACCATAATAAATAATGGCTAATTGTGTTTCAGAGTAGATCTCTGCTGATAAGCCTCGTAGTACAAAAAAACCATAACCATTTTCGAGTTCATCTGCCCAATGTGCGATTTCTGCTAATACATCTTGATCATCAATCAAAAAGTCTTGCTGAGTAAAATGTGGTGCAGTTAAATGTTTCGCTTCAACTTGTTTGAGTGCCTGATCAAATACCGTTAAACTATGTGGTGAAAGTTGATAAATCCAATTTTGTTGATTTTGTGCTAAATCCTTACCGATCCATGCAGCTTTTGCTTCAATTTTTTCTTTTAAAATAATACTCATCACATTTTCCCTGTTGATTAAGCTTGTTCTATCAAGCTGTTGTTGCTTGCATTTTACGCACCATCGCATTAAAAAATTTAATGGCAAAACCACTGTCACGAATCAGCATTGCGGTTAGATCTGTGCATTTTTGTTTTACTTCTTCACTTAATGGATAGTCTTCGCCTCCTAGTGCACCTGCTTGACACTGAATTTCAGCCGCGCGCTGTACAGTCCAAAGTAAGAAAAATGCTTTTTCAATGCTATTTTCTCCTACTGCAATTCCATGATTTCGCAGCACTAAAATATGTTTATCTGCCAAATTTTCAATCATGCGCTGTTTTTCTTCTGCAAATAAAGTAATTCCCTCAAAAGCATGATAAGCCACACGCCCATAGAGTTGCGCACCATAAAAACTATCATAGGAAAAACCATTTTTCTTTTGTACCACTGCGCTAATTGGTGTGGTATGGGTATGAATGAGGCAACGAATATCATGTCGTGCGCCATGTACTGCGCTATGTAAAGCAAAACCTGCTGGATTTGCATCATATTCAGAGGGTTCAACTTTATGACCATCTAAATCAACTTTGAGTAAATTTTCAGGTGTAATTTCACTATAATTTAGCCCAAAAGGATTGACTAAATAATGATTTTCATCTCCCTCAAGACGTGCTGAAATATGGTTAAAAATGGTTTCTGTCCAACCAAAATAATCGACCAAATGGTAGCAATGTGCCAATTTTACGCGCAGTTCCCACTCCTGCTGACACATACTGGTGGGTTTTACACTTGCATTCATAAAAATCCTTTTTAAGGTTGAAGTGATTGTTGACTCAAATAATGTGTAAGATTACAAATATGTTTGGTGACTGGCATCGGACAGTTAAAGCGCTCTGCTAACTCTAAAACTGCTTCTGCAATACCTGCCATTTCTAAAGGTTGTTTTTTTTGATAGTCATACCACATTGACGTATGAATCTCGCCCATATCTGCACCAAGTTGTAAAAAAGTCATTGGGTCTATGCTGATACGGGCGCCATAACTTGCTGCAACTTGCCGTACTTCTTGTGTAATTTGCAACGTAATTTCACGTAAATAAGGATGTGAATAAATATCTTTTAATGTGGCTCCTGCCACAACTGACAAAGGATTTGAACTTAAGTTTGCAATCACTTTCGTCCAAATCTGATCTCGAATATGTTCTGTAATTCGCAACTCAATTTCTGTATCAACAAAGATTTTTTTAACTGCTGTTAAACGTGATGTAATTTGATGAGTTGGTTCACCTAAAATCAATAAATACGGATTATTCGACTCAACTTTTCCATAGCTTCTTAGCTCTGCGGTAATAAATACAACCGCACCGATTAAATGTACTAAAGGAAACTGTTGAATTAATTGCTGATCTGCATCTAAACATTTCACCACAGGAATATCTTGTTGTGCTTCCTGCTGATAAAAATACCAAAAAGGAATACCATTCATTAAAGGAATAACTAAACTCTCTGCATGTAAAACATGCTGAAGTGATTGCACAATTTGTGGCAAGGCATTGGATTTTGTGGCAATAAAAACAATGTCTTGCTTATCTAACTGGGTTAAATCTTCAACCACTTGGTAGGGCTGCACATGATATTCACCTGTTAAATCTTTAAGATAAATACCTTGCTTTGATAAAACTTGAAAATTTTCACCACGTGCGATCAAACTAACACAATCACAACCCGATAAAATGAGTCGTGCTGCTAAGGTGCAACCGATTGCACCTGCTCCTAAAATGGCAATTTTGGCATTTTTTTGCATCACAAAACTCCCTACTAAATTGCCAGAATGTCCTGATGTTTACTGTTAATTCCCAAATAACTTTCAATAATTCTAGGATCTTCAACTAAATCTTGCCCTGTTCCTTGCATAGATAATTCACCCATTTCAAGTACATAAGCATAATCAGCAAGTTTTAGTGCAGCACGAGCATTTTGTTCAACCAATAAAATTGATACACCTTGTCCACGCAATTGATCAATAATTTTAAAAATTTCACGGGTAATTAAAGGTGCAAGCCCCAAACTTGGCTCATCAAGCATTAACAATTTTGGTTTTGCCATTAAAGCACGTCCCACGGCTAACATTTGACGTTCACCGCCTGAAAGCGTACCCGCCTCTTGAATACGACGCTCTTTTAAACGAGGAAAAATGGTATAAACTTCATCTAAGGTTTCTTTTAAAGCCCGATCACCATGACGATAACGCTGAAAGCCACCCAGCATTAAATTATCTTCAATCGTCATGGTACTGAAAAGTTCTCGTTTTTCAGGGACAAGTCCTAAACCACGTACCACCATTCTTTCAATTTGTAGGCATTGTTCAACTTGACCATCAAACTCAACCTGACCTTTTGAACCCAATACCCCCATAATGGCTGAAAGTAATGTGGTTTTTCCTGCACCATTTGGACCCACAACAGAAACAATTTGTCCTTCATTCACTCGCATATTAAAGTTCATTAAAGCTTCGACTTTGCCATAAGCAACACTTAAGTTATTGACCTCAAGTAAGCTTTTCCCTTGCGTATTTGCTGTTACGATGCTCATGCTACACCTCCTAAATACGCCTCTAATACTGCCTCATCTTTTTGTACATCTTCTGGTAAGCCTTCTGCAATTTTCTCACCAAACTCCATTACGACAACCTGATCAACCAAGTTCATGACAAAATCCATATCATGTTCAACCAGTAAAATTGCCATGCCTTCAGCTTTTAGTTTGCTTAATAAATCAGCCAAAGCTTGCTTTTCTTTGAAACGTAAACCTGCTGCGGGTTCATCTAGTAACAATAAACTTGGATGCGCACACAAAGCACGTGCAATTTCTAAAATGCGTTGTTGCCCTAATGCTAAACTGCCCGCTTCGGTATAAAGATATTCACCTAAACCGACACGTTCTAATTGATATTTAGCTTCATTTAAAAGATTATTTTCTTCTTCACGATCTAAGCGAAATAAAGATGCCCATACGCCTTTTTTGCCACGTAAATGCGCGCCAATCACGACATTTTCGAGCACTGTCATTTCAGGTAAAATTTTGACATGCTGAAAAGTCCGACTGAGTCCTTTTTTCGCGATCTCACGAGAATGCTTGCCATTAATTTTTTCACCTAAAAAAATCACTTCGCCACTGGTTGGTACATCGACCCCCGAAAGTTGATTAAACATGGTACTTTTACCTGCACCATTTGGACCAATCAGGGCTAATATTTCACCTGCATGAATTTTTAAATTCATATTGTTATTGGCAACTAAACCACCAAATTTTTTTGTGACATTTTTCGCTTCTAAAATGACTGTGCCTTTGACAGGTAAATCTAAGCTGGGTAGTTTTTGCGTAGGTTCAGTTAAAACAGTATGTAAATCATTGGCTTTAAAACGCTGAGGAAGTAATTTTACCAACATCGGCCATAAACCAGATGGTGCTTTTTGCATCAACACAACAATCATTAAGCCAAAGACAATCGTTTCATATTGTCCTTCATTACCAAATAATACAGGCATGAGGTCTTGTAACCATTGGCGCATCATTGTAAAAATGCCCGCACCAAAAATTGCACCCCAAATACTGCTTACCCCACCGAGTAAAGCCATAAATAGGTAATCAATCCCCATTTGTAGACCAAATGGCGTTGGGTTAATAAAGGACTGATTATGCGCATATAACCAACCAGAAATAGACGCAAAAACTGAAGAAATAATAAATACGACCATTTTTGATCTAAAGGTATTCACCCCCATAGACTCTGCCATAACTTGCCCACCTTTAAGCGCACGAATCGCACGACCTTCTCTTGAGTTAAGTAAGTTTTTAGTCAAAATAATCGCAATAAATAAAATAAACCAAATCAGATAAAACATTTTGTTATTGGTATCTAAGGCATAACCTGCAATCGCAATATTTGGAATATTGGAAATCCCTGAATGCCCACCTAATGTTTCAATGGTTGAGAAAAAATAATATAAAGAAATTCCCCAAGCAATTGTGCCTAAAGGTAAATAATGCCCAGACAGTTTTAAGGTTAATCCACCGACTAAAAGTGCAGAAACCACAGTAATGAATATTCCCAACAACAAGGCTGCCCAAGGACTTCCTCCTGTCCATGCTAAAAATTGTGGAAGCTGCTCTGTCACAGTTAAATACGCTGTTGAATAAGCACCAATTCCCACCAATGCTGCCTGACCAAAACTGGTCATGCCACCAACGCCTGTGAGTAAGACTAAACCCAAAACCACTAAGGCATTTAGACCAATATAATTTAATAATGTGACTTGATAGGTGGGTAGCAAGAAAGGACTGATTGCCATGAGCGCAACAAAGCCCATAAATAAATACTTAGACTTCATTCATGATCCTCCTCAATTTGACGAGAGGTTAAAGACTTCCAAAGTAAAAATGGAATAATCAAGGTAAATACAATGATTTCTTTATAGTCACTTGCCCAAAACATTGAAAATGCTTCAATAATACCAACAACAACAGAACCGATTGCAGCAACAGGAAAGCTTGCTAAACCGCCAATAATCGCGCCCACAAATCCTTTTAAACTGATAATAAAGCCTGAGTCATAATATAAAGTTGTAATCGGTGCAATGAGAATTCCTGCAAATGCCCCCATAAATGCAGCCATCGCAAAAGTGATTTTTCCTGCAAAAATAGGAGAAATTCCCATGAGCTGAGCACCCACTCGATTTACAGCCGTTGCTCTTAATGCTTTGCCGTAAAGTGTTTTACCAAAAAAATACCACAACAAAATAATCATGCTAAAAAAAGCAAATAAGATATATAAAGTTTGACTACTCACAACCAAACTACCAAGCTCAAAAGTTGCTTCGCTAAAGGGTTTAGTTTGCGCACCATTTGGACCAAAAATTAATAGTCCGATTCCGACCAATGCGACATGCACAGCAATCGAAACAATCAGTAGAACTAAAGGCTTAGCAGCCACTAAAGGTTGGAAAAATAAACGATAAACTTGTGGACCTAGCGGTGTAACCACAGCCAAAGCCAGTATGACTTGAACAAAAATTGGTAGCTCTGCTAAAGGCAAAAAATACATTGCAGCTGTGATGAGCGCAATATAAAACCCCCATAGACTATGACTCTTTAAATTAAACTTTGCGTTATTTTTTAAACTCACATAAGCATCTATAAGCAATTGCACAACAAAAAATACGACGAGTAACCAGACAATACGGCTTGGTGTTCCAGCTTGAATTGCAGCAAGTGTTAAAGCACCAAAAACACTAAACTCGCCTAAAGGAATAAGTAAAATTCGGGTTACGGTAAAAACCAATAAAATACATAATGCGAGCAACGCATAAATTGCACCACTGGTAATGCCATCTTGCCCAAGAATTAATGCGATATCTAAATCCATAACGCCTGATCCTTGCTATTTTAGAGGCAACACTCCGCTAAGAGTGTTTATACCCTAAATTTTAAATAGCAGATTAATAAATTAAAAAAGATGAATTATTTCAACAACGTCCATTGTCCATTTTTTACTGTAATCATCACGCGTCCACGCTTGTCAAAACCACTATGATCCATTGGTGTCATGTTATAAACGCCTTGTGTTGCAGCCAATTCTTTGGTTTGTTCCAATGCACTGCGTAAAGCTTGACGGAATTTCACATTTCCTGGTTTAGACTGCTTTAATGCAATTGGAATCGCTTTTTCAAGCAACAAACCTGCATCATACACGTTAGCGCCAAAAGTCGCGGGATACTCACCATAAGCCTTTTTATAATTATTCATATATTTCAATGCAATGGCTTTAGATGGATGTGTATTTGCCACCTCATTAATCACCAACATTAAACTTGCTGCTAAAATCGTATTTTCAACTTTTTTACCACCCAGTTTTAAAAATTGATCCAACGCTGCACCATGTGTTTGGTACATTTGCCCACGATATCCACGGTCATATAAAGCCACTTGTGGAGTAACGGCTGAACTTCCTGGTGCTGCCACCAAAATCGCTTGTGGTTTACCTGCAATTAATTTTAGCGCTTGCCCTGTTAATGACGTATCTTGACGTTGAAAAGATTCTTTTTGAGTGACTTTAATCCCTTTCTTGGCTGCTAAGTTACTGACAACTTTGCTCCAGTTTTCTCCATAAGGGTCTGCTGTACCAATAAAACCTAAAGTTTTAATGTTACGCTTCACCATATCATCGACTAAAGCTTCTGCAATCAACTCATCATTTTGTGTGGTTTTAAATACCCATTTACGTTGCTCATTCATCGGTAACACGACCGTTGATGTACCAACTGGTGCTAATAAAGGAACTTGCGCTTTGGCAATAGTACCGATAACAGCATTGGCATTAGGTGAACCTGATGGTCCAATAATCGCATCAACATTAGTTTCATTAATCAGTTTATTGACTGCTTTTACACTGGCAGTTGGGTCACTTGCATCATCCAATGAAATATAAGTGACTTTTTCACCACCAATCATTTTAGGCAGCAAAGCAACTGTATTACGTTGTGGAATGCCGACCATCGCAACAGGTCCAGTGGATGAACTCACCACACCAATACGTATTTCTGCATAACTATTTACTGCAACAGTCGTTAATGCTGAAAGCAGTAATATTTTTTTAATTTCCATATCCTTAACTCCATTTTTCATTATCACAAGTCTCTCGACTTAGCATTTTTATAACATAAATACATGTAATTTTCATGTTAATTTTAAAAATATATATCGAATTTTAAATCGATATAGATGCTATTTTTAAAATTTAGACCATATATTGCAGCAATCATCATCCCAATGATTGACTCAGCACAATACACTCATCAAAATTTCAAGTCCTCAAATTTACCGATAAAATCTTTCATTTTTTATCGGTAAATAAACGTCTTAAACAATACCTGCAATATCTCTTAAGATTTTAATGAAAATCTCTTTTTCATTTTCAGGGTACTTTTCAAAGACTTCATTTTGGTGACTATCGGCGATATCAAATAAATAATGTGCTGTTTTTTTACCTTTTTCTGTTAAATGATAAAAACCATCATTTTCCACCAATAAGCCTTCTTTGGCTAATATCGCCGCCGATTGCTCAACTTCTCGCATTGGCATTGCAATATCTCGAGGTAAATCAGCTTTGCTAGACGCTGTACCACTGCCAAGCACTAACAATAATCTGGCTTCACTGGTTCTAAAACCCGTCACCAATTGTTTTGGAATATAGTCATTTTGGTAAAATTTAAAAGCACGACTCATCAAATAACAAACGTTACGATGTAAATGCCCTTGATGCATTGCTCCAACATCATATTCAACATGATCATTGGTATCTTTTACTTGCAATAAAGGATGTGGGGTCACACCAGAATATGCACCTTGGTGATACACCAATGGGCTACGCCCTTCATCATGGAAATTTACAACTTTGCCAATAATAATCCAATGATCACCACCTTCAATAATTTGATGGCGTTCACATTCAAATACCGCAGAGCAATGTGCCAAAATTGGAGCACCACCTGCACCTTCACGATGGCTTGTACCGTCATATTTATCAATATTACGGCGTGAAAATTTATTCGATAGCTCAATTTGAGAGCCTGACAAAACATTGACTGCGAAGTGTGTTGCTTGTTCAAACACATGAAAACTCGAAGATTTTTTATCAATACTCCACAAAATTAAGGCAGGGTCTAAAGAGACTGAGTTAAAGCTATTTGCTGTAACGCCTACTTTTTCGCCCTCTGCATTTTGTGCAGTCATAATCGTCACACCTGTCGCAAAATTACCTAAAGCACGACGAAATTTCATTGGATCTATTTGCATAGTCTCTATTGCTTGTAATGCATTCATTATTCTCTCCTGAATCTTTGGTCCTATTCCTAAATGGACGGTATCTATTTGAAAAATTTAAATATCAAGCACCAAACGCGCAGATTTAGCCCGAGAACAACAGACTAATATTTGCTCATTACTGGCTTTTTCTTCATCCGTAAAATAAACATCTCGGTGATCAGGCTCACCTTCGATGACGTCACACATACATGTACCACATACACCCTGTTCACAAGACATTTCTATTTCAATACCTTCTCGTGCCAAAGCCTGTAAAATCGTTTCTTCTGCATTCACCATGATAATTTTGCCGCTTTGTTGCGCAATCACTTCAAATGCATCGCCACCTGTTTCAATATCAACCTGAAAATATTCTTTATGAATCTGATTTTCAGCAAAATTTTGTGTTGTTGCCAGATTAATCACCCAGTCCATAAACCCATTTGGACCACAGGTATAAATATGACTTTCTGCATCAATATCTTTGATTGCAGATTCAAAAAACTCCCGATGGCTTGCACCTTCCGATTTAAAATGAAAGCTTGTAAATGCCGCAAGTTCACCATTTTTAATTTCATCAACAAAAGCACAACGCTCAGGACTTGCACCACAATAATGTAGTTCAAATGAAGCGCCTTCTTGTTGCAACTGGTATGCCATCGTAATAAGTGGCGTAATCCCAATTCCACCTCCGATCAAAACACTATGTTTTGCCTTAACCAGTGGAAATAAATTTTTAGGCTCACTGACCTGAATTTGCATGCCATCTTTGAGGTCATCAAATGCAGAAACTGAACCACCACGTGATTCGGGATCACGTAAAATACCCAAACGAAATATGCCTTGTTGGCTCGGATTTTGACAAAGTGAATACTGTCGCACCATACCATTGGGTAAATGCACATCAATGTGCGCACCCGCCTCAACTTTAGGCAGTACTTTTGCTGTCGCAGATTCAAACTCCATAACTGCGACATTTTCACCTTCAATATGACGGTTTTTAACAACAACAGGATAAAGTGTAGTCATGATTTTTCTCCCTCTTATGCATTAAGCACAAGGCTTAACGCATAAATAATCCGCCGTTAATATCCCATGTTGCACCTGTCACAAATGCAGCATTTGGACTTGCCAATAAAGCACATGTTTCTGCAATAAATTCCATACTTCCTAAGGCTTTCACTGGAATATTTTGAATAAACTGTGCCATTTTTTCATCAGATACGACACTATGTACAATAGGTGACTCCATTGGACCTGGTGCAATGGCATTTACAGTCACCCCTTTTGCTGCAAATTCTTTCGCAAAAATTTTGGTTAAGGTCACAATTGCACCTTTGCTTGCCGCATAATGTGCCCCTGTTGCAGTTCCACCATTTTGCCCAGCCAACGATGCCATATTAATAATACGTCCTTGACCTTTATCTGCCATATATTTCCCAATAATTTGACAGGCTTGGAATGTACCTCTTTGATTTACTTGGGTAATCCAATCAAAATCTGCTGCTGTAATTTCTAAAACAGGTGTTGCCTTAGTGACTGTTGCATTATTAATCAACACATCGAGTTTAGAAAATTTCGTTTCGATCCACGCCACAGCAGCATGAAAATCTGCTTCTTGTGAAATATCTAATTTCAAAGGAAACATATGGTCTGCATGTGCACTACGTGCTTGAGCATTTTCAGCTTTTTCTAAAGTACTTGCCGATAAAATCACCTGATGACCTTGTGCTGCAAAATATTCAGCGATGACATTTCCCAAACCTGATGCAGCACCAGTCACTAAAACAACCTGTTTCATTTTTTTCTCCTAGAGAATGTAACTGATACCCGCTAAAGTATCTGTAGAGTTAACTAAGTTAATAATTTTACGATTAATTTTAAAACCTTGTTCTGCATCACGTACCAAATGGAATGTAATATCTGCGGTATAATGTTTTAAATTTTCTTTACGAAATTCACGTAAGTTCTGCGCACAACGTAAGACGATTTCACCATTTTCATCTTTAATAATGCGTACTCGTGACACACTACGTACAGTATTGGCTTTTGGTGATGTTGAAATTGCTTCACCATTTTTTAAGCGATTCACACGAAGTTGACGCATATGATGATTGTCATAGGCATAGTTCAAATTATTTTCATAATCAGTCAATGTCGGATCAATCGGAATAATATAAACACCTTGTTCATTCCACAGGTTTAACCATGCTTCATGTTCAAAATGGTCGAGCATATCTGCTTCAGCCCAAATAAAAGCAGTCACTTCATTTAATAAATTCAAATCAATTTTCATGGCACTCTCCTTAAGCCGTCATCAACTTTTTCCACTGCTGATAAGCAGCGCGCATCCCTGTTTCAGCACTCACATCGCTTTTTAGACCATCTTCCGTTTTCACTTCACCTGGTAAACCACGATTCAGCATGATCCACAAATCATCACCTGCACTTGCACCTTTTTGTACACGTTCCCATGCTTCAGCGTCATCTGGTGTACCAAAACCAAATGGACCTTGGAAATGTTCATGTAAACGTAGACGATATTGGTTGGCAATTTGAGGACCACCATCCATCGTAATCACAGAATGGTGAATTTCAGTTTTTTCTACAGAAATTGGCTGCATTACACGGAAAAATGCCATTGAACAAGCGATATTTGGGAAGATATTTAAGTTAAAACCTGAACCACCCACTGCACGTACAATACGACGCACTTCTAACTCTTCATGTCCTTCATCACGTAAAGCCTGTGCCAAATCTTCAAAACGTTCTTGAATTGGACGTTCCATCAATTCTTCGTCTAAATCAACCAATTCAGGAATCATGACCATCACACTATGACCATTACCCAAATCTTCGACATAGCCTGGTTGGTTTTCAAAGTTAAATAATTCTTCTGTTTTTTCATCTACAGAGCTGAGGAATGATTTGTGTACCAATGGGAAATGATACGCATCTGTTGTATTTTCTAACTGAATTTTCCAGTTACCTGGGAAGGTAAAACGGTGCTCACCTAAAACTTTGACAGGATAACCTGCACCTTGTTTCATGAACAAATCAATCCATTTTTTCGCAGCACCTAAAAAGTCTTCTAGTGGCTCTACATCATGATTAAATGAAGCGAAAATCATGCCGTTATATTCTTCGACACGTAAACTGATCATTGGTAGTTCTGATTTATCTAAACATTCACCATAACTTTCAGGAGATGGCACACCACGTAAACTGCCATCAAGTGCATAGCTCCAACCGTGATATGGGCAAACAAAACTATTGGTTTTACCTTTTTTATGTTCACAAACAGTTGCAGCACGATGACGGCAACGGTTTAACAGCACATGAACTTTTTTCTTACGGTCACGTACTGCAACCACAGGTTGTTTACCAATGTTCATTGTTTTATAACTACCAGCATCTGGGATTTCACTCGCATGAGCAACCCAAACCCAAGTTTTATAAAATATTTTTTCCATTTCATCTTCAAAGATATTGGCATCTTTATACAAAGATGTATGCGCACGATCACTTTGCACAAGCTCGTTATAATCAATATCAATATTCTGCATTGGAATAATACTATTCATTTTGATGATCCTTTTTCATTTATCCTTGGTTAATTTTGGGTCGGTACTGGCAATTCGGCTGTACTGTCCCAATGCGATACAGGGCGACTTAAAATATTTTCAGTCTGGAAATGTTTGATTTTCCAAGTTCCATCTGTCTGTTGTTGAAACTTCACACTGAGTTTGGCTGCATTTAAATGACTGCGACCATCACGGAACGTTGAAGTTTGCAACATCAGCCAAGTGGCTTTTGCCTGCTGCTGTTCTACATAAATTTGTTCTGAGCTGACAAAGTGAGCATTCATGACAAAATGTGATTCTTTTTGGGTATAGCTTTTGAACATGTCATAAATTGCCTGCCATGATTCATAACGCCCAAAAGATTTGGCATATTTTTCGCCAATCCCTTCCCAAATACTGTTGGAGTCAAATAAATCCATCAATTCATTCAGATCAGTATTGGCATCTAATGCATCACAGATTTCCATATAACGATTGATGCAATTACGGATTGCGCTCTCTGCTTCAAGCTTATTTAGACGTGCTAAGATTGCTGTCAAATCCATGTCATTCATCTTAAATACTCACTTTTTTGCCTAAAAATGCTTATAAATAACCCGGTGTTGGTTTTAGACCAAAACTTACCGAACCTGCATTTTGTAAAGTAGCGTCGCCCATAAAAGCATGCTGTGTCACGACATTGGTGTCGTTCACAAAACGGCTAAACACATTATTGGTATAAATAGCAGTCATCCCTGCCAACATTTGCATTTTACGAGCCACACGCGCTGCAACACGTGCTGCATGTGTACAAGACAAACGCATATCACTAATCTGTTGCTCTGTCGGTTTTTGCCCTGCAAGTATTTCATTCCATACTGCGTCCATCGTTTCATAGAACCATGTACGTGCTGCTTTAAACTCTGCTTCAACTTGCGCAAATTCATATTGTGTAACAGGTCGATTTGCAATTTCTGAACCGCCTGTAATCGATGCTTTACCCGGTGCTAGTTTTTTAAACTCTTCCAATGCAGCCGCTGCTACACCAATACCTACAACCGTCAACACTTGTGTTGCCAAAGACAAAGATGGATATTTAAAAAAGGGTTCAGGCAGTTTTGAAGGCTCACCACGAACAAAAGTCCACTCTTTTGCAACCAATACATCTTCAACAACTAAGTCATGGCTGCCTGTTCCTTTTAAACCAACCGTATCCCAAGTCATTTCAATTTTTACTTTATGTGCTGGCAACACTGCCATACGCGGTAAACCTTGAGCTTCATTGTCTTTACGTGGAGAAATTCCTACACCGACAATATCTGCCCCCATACAACCGCTTGAAAACTTCCAACGACCTTTTACAACTACACCTTCGTCTGTGATTTCAGCAGGTTGCGGTGGGAAAATTCCGCCAGCAAATACAATATCAGGCGAATCTTTATATAAAAGTTGCAAAGTTTCCTCAGGCAAACCACCTAAATAAGCAGGACTCATTCCAAAACTTGCAACCCAACCCACTGAGCCATCAGCCATAGATAATTTTTCAATTAACTCACAAAATGTTCTTGGCGAAACTTCCAAACCACCAAAACGTTTTGGCACAAGTGCACGATATACACCCAATTGTTTTAACTTTTGAATCATGTCTTGGCTGACATAAGCCTGATCATCAAACTCGCCTGTAATTGCACGTTCACGAATTTCCTGACATAACGTCTCAAGATCAACCGTTGTACTCTGGTCAAAACTAAACACTCTAGATAAATCATTCATTACCTAACTCCTTGTAATTTATTGCGCTGCCTTCACGACAAATTTTGCAATTGCACACAACTGCTCATCCGCATTGCGTTTAGCTACGATTTGTAATCCAACAGGAAAGCCCTGTTCTGTTTCTAGTGGAATGGATATTGCAGGATGCCCAGATACGTTAAATGGGCGAACCAGAGCAGTTAAGTTTAAAAATGCCACCGTATTTTCAGCATCAACAACTTTGGGTGCTAACTGCGGTAAAGTGGGTAAAATCAAAGCATCATATTGTTCCAATAACGCATCAATTTCTTGTGTAAAAATCTTTTTGATTTGCTCCGCTTGTTGAACTTGTTCTTGTGTCGTTTCCGCAGCTTTTAACAAGCGTCCTTGTACATCAGCACCAATCAAACCTGTTTTGGTGAGTGCTGCATAAGCCTGCCAATTTTCATAATTAATGATTTGCATACCTGCATGAAAAGCATCGGTAAAAGATGCGACATGTTCATGCCCAATATCTAAATTTCTTTGAGATAAAAATTTTTCTATACATGAAATGATGCTTACATCTGCATCTACATCCAACCATGCAAGTTTGGGTGTTTGCTCTATAGCATTTAATGCTGAAAAACTTGGATCTATAATTTGCATGGCGGTTTCAATCATTTCGACTGAGTTTGCAAAAGGTCCAACACAGTCCAAAGAACTCGTCTCAGGATGAACTCCATTGCGACTCACACGACCAAATGTAGGCTTTAAACCATATACACCACAGCATGCTGCTGGCATACGAATTGATCCGCCTGTATCTGTACCTAAAGTAAAATCTGCAAGCTGTGCGGCAACAGCAGCAGCGGAACCACTTGATGAGCCACCTGGAATTAACGCTGGATATTTAGGGTTAAGGGGTGTACCAAATGTATGATTAATACCCGTGATGCCAAATGCCAACTCATGTAAATTGGTTTTTGCGGTTATTTTGCAATCATTTGCAAGCACTCGTGCGACGACATCCGCATGATTTTCTGCCACTGCGCTATCTTCTAACGAACGGCTGCCTGAACGTGTTTTAAATCCTTGAATATCTATAGAATCTTTCACCATCACAGTGAGCATTCCTGATCCTAAATGCACATCCTCTGCAACAATATTCATTCACTTTTCCATGTATTTTTATATATAACTATAATAATAGAAAAAGTAATGTAATTGTCAAGTATTTTTTATACTTAGAATTAAAGTTTTTTTTTCAAATCCTTGTATAATTGGATATATTATTTTTTAACTCAGTTATAGCTTGGCCATGCTTAAAAATTTAGAACAATTTCTTCCCAACAATGAGCCAGAAAGCTTGAAGAGTTATCCATTTTTTTGGATTTCTCAAGTGAATGGGAAATACACTCAACTTATTGAAAAATCTATAAAAAAATTAGGTATAGACAATACTCGCCGTAAAATCATTCTGAGCGCAAATGCTTTAGGGCAAGCCAGTATTACCGAAATTGCAAATTTATCTACACTCAAATTAACAACAGCAACCAAAGCAGTATATCGACTGGTTGAGGATGGAATTGTTGAAGTATTTTCATCTGAACAAGATGAACGTATTTCAATGGTAAAACTGACAGAAAAAGGGTTTTCATTGGTCGAACAGATCAATACCATTAGCCAAATCACACTTTCAGGTATTTTGAATGCTTTTGATGACGATGAACTCAAGCAACTCAATGCTCAAATGAAAAAAATTTACGATCTTATGCCTTCAAGTTAAAATTATTTTCCAATAAAAAACCGTTGTTTAAACAACGGTTTTTTAACTTTAAGTCAAAGCATTCAATGATGATAAAATATGAAGCTAAGATTTGATTTATCAAGATATTTTTTAAACACAATTAAATTTTGGTTTTAAATTTGCCTGTTCAATGCGTTGTGCAAATGTATTTAATACTTGTAACTTATATGCAGCGACATCCATGTTTTCATAATTATAAAAACCTTGTTTTTCACGTAAACCATTTCGGTTATTTTGCATATTTTCTACAATAACCTCAGGTGTTGCATAACGCTCACCCAGTTCTTTTTGCAAATACTGCGAAGCATAGTACAAAATATCACCACCGCCCCAATCAATAAACTCAAGCAGCCCCAGTACAGAAAAGCGCAAACCAAACCCTGTACGAATTGCAATATCAATATCCTCTGCTGATGCTACACCTTCCTCAACCATACGGGCAGCTTCATTCATCGCTAAGGCTTGAATACGAGGTACGATATAGCCTGCTTTAGCATTACATAGCACAGGAACTTTGCCTATTTGTGTTAAAAAAGATCTTAGCGCTTCAACCGTTTCAGTTGAAGTCTGTTCTGAACGACTCAGTTCAACCAATGGAATCAGATAAGCAGGATTTAACCAATGTGCGTTTACAACACGCTCAGGGTGTGACAACATTTTAGCAATATCAGTCACTAAAAAAGTCGATGTGGTTGAAGCAACAATGCATTGTGTTGGTATATATTGATCAAGCCAACTCAAAATATCTTGTTTAACTTGTGATTGTTCAGGCACCGCCTCCATCACCAAATCACATTTTTTCAAAAATTCAATTGCTGTTGATTTTGCCATGATTTCAATATTATTTTGAATCATCTGCATTTGATCAGTTTGAATAAATTGAATATCCTGTAATAAAGTCAACTCTTGAGCAAGATCTTGCTTAACGTGCTGCTCATAAAGTAAAAACGCCTGTTCAGAACGTACTTTTGCATCAATTAATTTGACCTGTAAGCCAGCGTAGCCGAAAGCGATTGCAATCGCTTTTCCCATACGCCCAGCGCCAACGACTGCAACATTTTGAAGTTTAGACATGTTAAATTCCTTGTTGCAGTAAAATCTGCATGTCTTGTCTAGATTTATTGACCAAACCTAAATTTTCTAAAGTACGCCCTTCAGCATATAAGTCCTTACCTGTGACCGCAGAAGCAATATTCAATAAACCTTCAGCAACAGGGGTTGCCACACCAGCCCAACGTCCAACAGACACAATCAAAGATAAACCTAAACGCGTATCCTCTAACATATAACGATGTTTTTCTAAGTCAATATCTTCACGCCAATCACCGCTATCGGTTAATTTTCCATGTGCTCCACGTCCATACATCCACTCATCACCCTCACCATCCTTATTATAATGATCAGCGAGTGGGAAATGCGGTGCAGCATAACCTAGAGCTTCTCGTACACGTATACGCTCAGAATCAAGCGCACTGGTCACCCGACGAATAGAAGGCTGTGTTCCTTCATTATGAATATCCCATGCCTCAAAATGCTCTAAAGGACCTGCATTCATCATAATCAGTGGTGGGTGAATAATTGGACCTGCATTCATCAAAGCCCCACTTAAACCATCTTCAATAGGCTCTACACTCGGATAAGCTTGTTTTAAAATATGAAATGCATGCTCAGATAACTGACTTGGGAAGACACCCGTAGGTAAACGTGTCGCATAACCACTCACAACGATATGATTAACGCCATGTTTACGAACTAAATAGGGCAATGTTCCTGTTTCAGCAAAAGCAACTTTGGCATGATTGCCTGCATCATACATCGCTTGAGCAAACACAAAACTTCCAAAAGTACCCGGTGGTAAAAACACCACTTGTCCTTCTTTAAAATAAGGCGCGGCTTGAGCTGCAAGATTTAAATGTGTTGTTGATGGCAATGGAATAATCACCAATTCAGCATCTTGAATGGCTTGCTCTAAATTATTTTGCAGGTTGATTTGACACGTTTTAAAACCCACTGTGACTGAACGCTCACCTTGATAATCTTTGACAAAAAGCTGACCTGTAGCTGCTAATTCATTTAAAGCCTCTGTATCACGACGCCATAAAACAACCTCATGCCCTTTTTCTGCCATTTCTAAAGCTGCTGCATAGCATCCGTGACCGCCACCTAATACTGTAATTTTCATTATTCATCCTCCTGATTGATACCCTCCATCATAGAGCGAATAAAATCAGGTGGCATCTCCGTATGCGACAGAACTATTCCATTTACGAAGAGAATATGTTGAGCATTTTAACTTTAAGCAACACGCATTTTTAAAGTTTGTGAAGGTAAACAACCATAACGCTTTTTATAAATCGTCGAAAAATGTCCAAAACTTTGAATGCCATTTTCCAGTAAAATATCAGATACAGTTTCATATTCATGACTATTTAATAAGGCTTGATGCACCAATTCCACACGTAAATCACGAATATATTCGATTGGCGTTTGCTGAAAATATTGATTAAATCCTTTTTGTAAAGTACGCGTTGAAACAGCACAAAACTGGCTTAATTCAGCTAAGGTAATATTAGCTCTCAGATGTTGTTGAATATATTTTTGAGCTTTTTTCATATAATTGGGTAAAACGTGTTGCCGCCGTTCATTTAACTTTAGACTATAATTATTGGGCACTTTTAATAAAATAAGTTCAATTAAATATGCGGTAAAACTTTCTGAAATAAAACTCCAATTTTGAATATTATAATAGGCATGACATAAATAGTTTAATGTTTCAACAATGGCACTCAAACCTTCATCAGTACATGACATTCCGCTATTAAAAATAACTGCTTCTGTACTACGATAACCCAACATTTTAAATAATTGTGTTTCTACTTCTTGCTTACTGAGTTTTAGAATAATATTGCGACAATGATGATTGGTCATAATACGACTTTTGGTATGTGGGTGCGTGACTGTCATAATCCCAACAGATTGCACTACTTTGTTTTGTGCATATTCAACTTTGCATTGACCTTCTAAAGTGATCCGAAACAAATAATATGGTGAATCTTCATCAAGCGTAATCGCAACAGGTGCGCTATATTTCAAATCATACAAAGCAGACTGACCAAAACTAAAACCATTTAAACGTGTATTTAAATCAGTCACCGCTTTTACATCAAATTGATGTGGGCATAAATAATGACTAATTTGATCTTTTATTGTTTGATAATCATTGGAATTAAATAATAAAAACTCATCTAAATAATGCAAATGATTAAAGTTAAATAATTGTTTCATTACTGCCCTCCATTGGCTTTATTGTTCTTTTTTAAAATAGCAAAAGCCCACGTATTCACAAATGGGCAATCACAAAAATCTATCACAAAGACTTTTTTCTCAAATCAATTTATATGAGCGGCTATATATCACCACTTTTAAAATAAGATATAAGCCCTGCAAACATTATGAGATACCTTGACCTTGTTCTTGCTGCATACTGGTACTAAATGCTTTACAGCCTTTTTTCAATAAAATAAAGGCTAAAACACACGAAATCCCACCAACAATAGACAATGAAGTTCCAACCATTAAAGGGTTTTCAAACACTTTATCTGTGACCAAAGCCACCAAAGTTGTGCCTATTCCAACTGCAACTAAGTTACTAATCAAGAGAAAAATTGCTGAAATCTGCGCCCGTAACTGATTTGGTGCTAACATTTGCATTGCTGTGGTGGAAATTGGCATTGGGAAAGATGCAAAGAACATCGCAGGTGCTAATAATGTCACGGCTAACCAAAGCTCTGATACTTGCGTAAATGCAATTAAAGGTAAAACCAAACCCACAATGCCGATAACACCTGTAATCATTGGGGCATCTTTACGACCTTTTTGAATCAACCAATCATTTAACCAACCTGCACAAAACACGCCTAAGGTATTTGCAACCAATAATACCGTACCTAACATATACCCAGCTTCAGTTGGTGTCATACTAAACTTGCGCATGAAAAATGCAGGTGACCAACTAATTAAACAATACAATGCCATGGCATAAAAAGTGAAACCAAAATAATGACAGCTAAATGTTGTACGATGCTTTTTTAAAAATTGAAAGGTGGCTTTCATGCTCACTTTTTCAACTTGACCTGCTGCATTTAACTTCTGACCTTTACGTTGTGGATCACGTACTGTTAAAAGAAAGAGTAAACCAATAAAAACACCAGGCAAACCTACTAAAATAAATGCCATTTGCCATGCTTTAATTGCACCAAAAATTGGAATTTGGATTAAGCTCATATCTTTAAGTAAGCCAATCACATAACCGCCAACTAAAAAGGCAATCCCGCCACCGACAAATGAACCAATAGAATAAACTGCTACAGCACGTCCAAGTTTATCCTTACTGAACATATCACTAAACATAGAGTATGCTGCAGGTGATAATGCTGCTTCACCAACACCAACACCCATACGGCTAAAAAACAACTGAATAAAATTTTTACTTAAACCGCATAATGCTGTGGCAATACTCCAAAACACAATCCCAACAGCAATAATTTTAGGGCGTGAAAAACGGTCTGCTAAATAAGCAAGAGGCAAGCCCATAAAGGCATAAAATAATGAAAAAGCTAAACCGTGTAATAAACTAAATTGAGTATCTGTTAAATTTAAATCTGCTTTAATTGGCTCAATCATCAAAGCTAAAATTTGCCGATCAATAAATGAAAATATATATGCCAACATACAAAGTAAAACGACATACCATGCATATACACTTGATTTACTTTGTTCTTTTTCCCTATGGATATTTAAATTACTCATCCATTTTCATCCTGTGAAACGATAACATCGTGTTATCGTTATTGCGTTTCCTTAAGCAATGCACAATGTAAAGAAAATGTGTTGAATAAAATTTAAAATGGCAGTATTTTCAATTGGATCAATATGAAATGAGCGATTTAAAAGTCAGCAACATTTTACCCTTCATTGTGAATAACTATGTCCATTCGCGATATTATGTTCACTTTTAAATGTATTTTTCCATAACTTTTTAAGTATATTTTTATACCTTTTTATTCATTCTCCAGATTGACACCATATTTTAGAACCACAGAATATTTTAAATTTTCAAAAATAAAATAAATAATGTTTTAATTTTCATAATGTTAAAATAAATACAGCAGATAAATACTCATTTTTATATGATTTCTATCTGCTGTAAAAAATTGAATGTTCTGGTCTAATCTAAGTTCATCACCACAGATTGGCTAGATTTACGCTTACGTGTCACAATCAAGCCACAAATCACAACAACAGACGTTACCCCTAAAGACAAAGCTGTTTCATAGCTATAAGCAGGTGACAAGAACATATATCCTAACACACTTAAAATCACCACAATGACAAACCAAGTGAGCCAAGGAAATAACCACATTTTAAATGGAACAACTGCGCCTTCTTTTTCAAGTTTTGTTCTTAACTTTAATTGTGAAAATGCAATCACCAAATAAACCAATAATGCAATTGAACCTGTGGTTGAAAGTAAGAACCCAAACACTTGACCTGGAAAGATATAGTTCACAGCACAACAAATTAGACCAACGAAAGTTGACGCAAAAACAGCAATGGTAGGCACACCACTTTTATTTAACTTAATCACCATGTTTGGTGCTTCTTTACGTGCTCCTAAAGCAAAGAGCATCCGAGAAGAGGTATATACTGCGGCATTCATACAGCTTGCAACAGCAATAAAAACTACCGAATCCATAATCAGTTTAGTTTCAGGTACATTCAGACTCATTAATACATATTGGAATGTTCCAAATTTTTGTAAATCTGGCGAACGCCAGTCAACCAAAGCAACCGCAAGAAAAATAGACACGACAAAAAATAAAATAATACGATATAACACTAAATTGGTGGCACGTTTAATTTTTTCTTCTGGATTTTTAGACTCGGCTGCCGCAATAGATAAAATCTCTATACCAAAAAATGAAAATGCCGAAATTAAAATTGCAGATAAAACACCACCCATGCCATGTGGCATGAAACCGCCATTTGAAACTAAATTTCCAATTCCACTGACATCTTTAGCCAAGGGCCAAAAACCAAAAATTGCAGTTAATCCGATTCCTATAAACACCACAATCGCAATGACTTTAATTAAAGCAAACCAAAATTCAAACTCGCCAAAACTTTTGGTGCTAAAAAAATTTGCCAAACTCAACAATATAATAAAAGCAAAAGCATAAATTGCACTTGGAATTTGTGGAAACCATGCATGTAAAATTTCTGCACCAGCAATGGCTTCAATTGGGATCACCAAAACCCAAAACCACCAATATAACCAACCAATGGTAAACCCTGCCCAAGGACCAATCGCTTTACGTGCATATGTTGAAAATGAACCTGTATCTGGCTGAGTGACCGCCATCTCACCTAACATGCGCATTACAAAAAAAACTAAAATACTGGTAATCATATACGCCAGTATTGCTGCTGGACCTGCTTTAGCAATTGCTGCAGAAGAGCCAACAAATAAACCTGCACCAATCACACCACCGATACTGATCATCGTAATATGTCGGTTGGATAATCCTTCACCTAATTTTGTTGTTGTTTCATTGTTCATCTTTGATTCCTTCAAAATGAATTCTAAAAATTTAAACGACATTTCTCCAAACACAATTAAAAAAAGAAAAAGGGAAAATATCATATTTTCCCTTTTTAGGCTCAACTCATCTTAGGCATTGCAAATTGAATCACTACATTTGTAATAAACCATTGCTGAATGACTATTTTATGACATGTGTTCGGCGTAATATCTTCTAAATCAGATACATCTAAACCACAAACATCTAAATCAAAAAATAATGAAAATTGTGTATCTGGCATAAACGGACTCACCCATATTTTTCCAGTTCTACTCAGCACCTGATCATCATTCAATGATTTGACTCGCTGCCATTTCACCAGAAACAAGCTCATTTGAGCACTGTCTTTATTGGGTTTAGCCAGATTAAAACCTGCAATACGCTTCATTATTTTTCCTATCCATTTCTTATTTTCTAAAAAATATTATTCACTCAGCATATGACTAACTCACTTGATATAACGCATCTCCCACAGCATTCATTAAACGTTGTAATTCAGTTTCAGTACTATTAAACATCGGTCCAAATTGGATCGTGTCACCGCCAAATCGAACATAAAAACCTGCTTTCCAAAGCTTCATGCCTATTTCAAAACTACGAATCGTTGCATCGCCATCACGTGGTGCTAATTGTAATGCGCCAATCAATGCACAATTTCGGATATCAACAAGGTGAGGTGCCCCTTTTAAATCATGTAATAAAGTTTCAAAAGTAGGCGCTAAAGCCTCTGATTGAGCTAACAATTGTTGATTTTCAAGAACATTAAGTGTCGCTAAAGCCGCTGCACACGCAACAGGATGAGCTGAATACGTATATCCATGTGTAAATTCAACAGCATGTTCAGGTAAATCTTGCTGCATAAAGGCTTGATAAATTTCACGACTCGCCACGACGCCACCTAATGGAATTGCGCCATTGGTGATTTGTTTAGCAAAATTTAAAATATCTGGACATACACCAAAATATTCTGCGGCTGTCCATGTTCCCATACGCCCAAAGCCTGTGATCACCTCATCAAAAATCAATAAAATCTCATGCTGATCACAAATTTCTCTTAGACGTTGTAAATAACCTGTTGGTGGAACAAGACAACCTGCTGAACCAGAAACAGGTTCAATAATCACTGCTGCGATATTAGATGCATCATGTAACTCAATCAGCTTCAGCATTTCATTTGCAAGCTCTACACCGCCTGTTTCAGCACAGCCTTTGGTAAAACTTAAATCTGGCTGTAAGGTATGTGGCAAATGGTCTACATCCATCAATTGCCCAAACATTTTACGGTTCCCACCAATACCGCCTAAACTTGTTCCAGCAACGTTGACACCATGATAACCACGTGCTCGTCCAATGAGTTTAGTTTTACTTGGTTTACCTTTAATACGCCAATAGGCACGTGCCATCTTCACTGCGGTATCGGCAGACTCAGAACCAGAATCAGTAAAAAACACATGCTGTAATTTTTCTGGCATATGTTGAACAATTTTTTCTGCAAGTTGAAATGCCAATGGATGCCCAAATTGAAATGCTGGCGAATAGTCCAATGTTCCTAATTGTTTACTCACAGCGTGTTGAATTTCAGGCAAAGTATGCCCTGCACCACACGTCCATAAACCTGATAATGAATCATAAACCTGACGTCCATTACTATCCGTCAAATAAGCACCTTTTGCTCCCACAATAATGCGTGGATCTTTATGAAAATTACGGTTTGCAGAAAACGGCATCCAATGCGCTTGATAATTTAATTTCATCGGCGTTGTGGTTTCATTTTTTTCTACTGCCACATCACCATTATCTATAAGATCAAACATTCTCACTCTCCTTGTTCTTAGGGTTATTATTTGAGTGTACATAGCGCTATAGTTTTGATAAATTCAAATTATCTTGAGTTTAGATATAAAAAAACCAAAGTAAATGAAACCGAAAAAATTAAATCAAGTGACTGATTTTGATCTAAAATTACTGAAAATATTTAAAACAGTATGCGATTGTCATAGCTTTACTTCTGCTGAAAGTATTTTAGGTATTAGTCGTTCAGCAATCAGCTTACATATGAGTGATTTAGAAAATCGCTTAGGTGTCCGTTTATGTCAACGTGGACGTGCAGGTTTTGCTTTAACAGACGAAGGACGAGAAATTTTAGAATATATTGAAGTGCTTACCGCTTCGATTGAAGACTTTCGTGCCAAAATCAACCAAATGCACCATACATTAAAAGGCGAATTTAATATTGGTCTAATTAATAACTTAGTGACGATGCAAAGCGAATATATTACCAACACTTTAGCGCAATTAGCTGAAGAAAATACTGAAGTCGTCATTAATATCAGTATGTGTACCCTCTCAGATATTGAATGCCGTGTCTTAGACAATCGGTTACATGCAGGTGCAATTCCATTGGTTACGCCTTTATCTAGCTTAGATTATTTTGAACTTTATAGTGAAAATTCATTTTTATATTGCGGCAAAAATCATCCACTGTTTAATCATTTACATGAAATTAATAGCAGTGACTTAAAAAATTGGAAAGCGGTTTTACCCAATTATGCCATCAGCCCTGAGGCTGCAAAATTACACCAACTTTTAGATTGTTCCGCGACAGCAAGTGATCGTGAAGGCATTGCCTTTTTGATTTTAACAGGAAAATTTTTAGGCTTTTTACCTGACCATTATGCAAAAAAATGGGTTGAAGACCGTGTCATGCAACCTATTTTACAAAATAAAATACATTACAGTACCCCAATTTGCCTGATTACACGTAAAGGAAAAAATCAAAATATGATCTTAAAAACCTTTATGGACATGCTCAAAAATAAAGTTGCTCATTAAACGCTTCATCAGTATCAAACAGATTTAGTTTTGTTGAATCTGTTTTATTGTTGAATCTGTTTTCTACTGCGTTTATCGTGATACATATTCAGATCAGCACATTCAATCAGTTGATCAATACCTTCAGCATCTTTAGGATAAATTGCCAAACCAAGGCTTGCACCAATTTTAAGATCAAGATTTTCAAATACAAAAGGTAAACCACACGTTTCAGAAATACGATTCATTGCTTGTCTTGCCAATTCCTGATTTTCAACAGAGGCTAAAATCACAGCAAACTCATCTCCACCTAAACGTGCCACTAAATCATCATGACGTAAAGACTGCTTAATACGTTGCGCAATTTCTTTTAAAGCAACATCTCCCAAACGATGTCCATGTAAGTCATTAATCCCCTTTAGACCATCCATATCAATCATTAAAATCCCTAATTTTTTATTATTTTGTTTGGCAGTGAGTAGCCCTTGACGTAAACAATCTAAAAATAAAGCTCGATTGGCAAGTCCAGTTAATTGATCTTGTGTTGCAAGTTTATACAATGCTTGTGCACCAAACTTAGTCGCGTGATACATTGCAGCAGCAATCAACTCAGACATTAAAGTTAATAATTGCAAATCGCCTTCTTTAAAGGCTGCTATTTTTTCCGAATAAATTTTTAAAACACCAATAGCATCACCACAATGAATCAAGGGTACAACTGCCATTGAACGTAGTCCAACTTTACGACATGCCATCTGATCAACACGTGCATCGACTTCACTGTCCTCACAATATAAAATTTTATTTTGCTCAACACATAAACCCGACAAACTGTTTTTTTGCCCCAAACGTAAGCCTAAAAGATGCGCTGCACCACCTGACACTGCACGATAAACCATCTCACCATCTTCAGCCAATTCAACAACTGCACCTTTCGCATGTGTAATTAACTGTGCTTGTTCAGCCACAAGTGTCATGACAGCATTAAGATCTAGTCCTAATTTTGCAATTGCTGTTTGAGTTTGAATGACAGCCAATAATTGTTTTTGTGTCGGTTGCTTAGGTTTTGACATAGTCTATAAATAAACATTTAGAGGTAATTTTATTCTAGGAATAAATTAATTTTTTGTATAGCTTGTTTCATAGCACTTCTTTGAATTGGTTCAAATTATTCAGATGTTTTTGTTCAATTTAACAACAAATACATTTGTTTTTAAACTTTTATATTCTGTCATTCTATGTTTTAATACACTTAGTTTGAGATGAGCCTCATACAGTATATAACTTAGATTTTATATACGACTAGCCCCTGAAAAATGGGGCTTTTTATTGTCTAAATCTTTTTATGATCATTAATTCAAGCCCAAATAAGACGTTTACTTTTATAGCAATTAAACGCTGAAATATCGTATTTTTCATTTTATTCTTCTAAAAATGCGATAAGCTTTTATTCACCCAATTTTCGCTAGGCTTACAATGACTGATACCCATTATCAACTTGACCGCATAGACAGAAAAATTTTAGCTGAACTCCGCAAAGATGGTCGTTTGAGTGTGACTGAGCTGGCTGAAAAGGTAAATCTTTCAACTTCTCCCTGCTGGACACGTTTAAAACGTTTAGAAAATGCCAATATTATTGATGGTTATACAGCAAATATTAACCCGAAAGCTTTGGGAATTAATGAATTATTCTTTATTGAAATCACGCTTGAACGGCATGATGATGAAATTTTAGATGAGTTTAGCCACACCCTTGCAAATATGCCTGAAGTTGTAGAAGCACATTTGGTCACAGGTGATTATGATTATTTGGTGAAAGTTGCTGTAAAAAATGCCGAACATTATGAACGTTTTTTACGGAAAAATTTATATTCGATGAAAGGGATTCGCCATACTCGTTCTATTTTTGCATTAAGACCTTTGAAACTCGCCAATAGTGCAGATTTGTTGATGATCGAATAATTTTTAATGCTTTTGTGAAAATATTCATATTTTTGTGTGATATATCTGAAGAAAAAGCCCCTAAAAAGTAAAAATGGGGCTTTGAAATATTTGTCTTTTTAAAAATAAGTTTCAGTCTATGTCATAGACCCAATTTCGTGCTTGTTGATCTGTCGTAGTTTCACAAACATAATAATCATGATCCCATGCGTCTTGGTTAAAGATTTCCTTTTTAAAGTACGTAACTTGTTTGCCATTTTCGACGCAAACGAAGTTGTCACCTTGGTCTTTAACTTGTATTCCGTTGAGGAAACCACCTATACAGAGAAATCGGGATTGTTTGGGCATTTTATGAACCAACTCATCTAAAATACGATTTAAAATTTATTACATCGATTTTCACTTAGCCTATTCCTACAAATCTTTAATATAAGTAGGGTTTGATGTATCCATTAATAAGTCACCTTCTCTCATATATATATTTAATTCTATTTGAGAATAATCACCCCCAATAGAAAGAAAATCTTTAGAATAAGTTATTCTCATATATAAATAATTTAATTTTTTATTACATTTCAGCTCAATAGAAGCACTAATATGATCATCAAATATCAATCTATTCATTGAATTTAACTGAGCTTGTATACAAAAACTTGCATAATCATCATAAATTTTTGAATAAAATTTAAACTCATAACAATTATTTTTTTCATCATATTCAACACAAAACTCACTCTTATCATCTCGGGAAAGAATTTTCTTACCAAGAAAAAAATTCAAATATGGTATACACTCATTTTTAGTATCTTTTTTATATATTTCTTTTATAATACTATTTGAACCCATCCAAATATTTTGAGAAAATGCATTTGAATCATAATAATGAAATACATATAAAATTGGTACTACAATCTCCCTTCTATTATTTACAATAGATATATGTTCTAAAAAACCAAATATCTCCAAATATTCTTTATATTTTTCATATTTTTGATTCTTTTCATCTTCTAAAATATAACAATGTATAGCCAAAATTTGAATCAATTCATTAGGTAAATAAGATCTCAGTAAATTTGTATAAAATTTTTTATCTAATAAGTCATCTGATTCATGATTACTAACAAATTTCAAAATCAAATACAAGTTTCTTAATAAATCACCATATACATAATTATAATTTCTAACTATCTTCTTTGCATTTTCTAAATCAGATGATCTAATTTCTTTAATAACCTCATCAACATCCTGCCTACTAATGCCAGACTTGATATTTAAAAAATTATTAACTAATGAAAAAAATTTTGTTTCAAAATTATCTTGGTATGATCTTTTCCTTTCAAAACTTAATGTTTTAGCCAAAAAAACTAATGATCCTGCCGTTAAAAATATACCCAATGTGCCACTTAAAAAACTACCTAAATATCCATAATTTACAATTATTTGATTTTCATCACTCATACCTATTGACGGAATTATTGAACTGAAATAGATAACTCCTATCAAAAAAACAACTAATATTATGGGAAGAATGTAAGCGTAAAAACTTATACTCAAGATAACTTTAATGTCATTAAAATTCATATTTAATAAAAATAATATATGGTCAAAAAATAAGGGCTGATTTCTCAGCCCTTATTTTTAACTCATTTAACTTTAATTTTCAACAAATTAAGATAATTGAGCAGCAGCAATTTTCTTCGTATCTACTTCTTTAGATGCATCTGTATAAGATTCCATCTTGTCGAAGCTTAAGTATTGATAGATGTCAGCAGACATGCTGTCAATTTGAGCTGCATATTGTTGGTATTCTTCTGGAGAAGGTAATTTACCTAATACAGCAGCAACAGAAGCAAGTTCAGCAGACGCTAAGTAAACGTTTGCACCTTGACCTAAACGGTTCGGGAAGTTACGAGTAGAAGTCGATACACAAGTTGTGTTCGGTGCTACACGTGCTTGGTTACCCATACACAATGAACAACCTGGCATTTCAGTACGCGCGCCAGCTTTACCATAAGTGTTATAGAAACCTTCTTCCATCAATTGGCGTTCGTCCATACGAGTTGGAGGAGCTAACCAAAGACGAGTAGATAAAGAACCACCAGGTACTTTCTCTAACAATTTACCAGCCGCACGGAAATGACCGATGTTTGTCATACAAGAACCAACGAATACTTCGTCAATTTTCACGCCTTGAACGTCAGATAACAATTTCGCATCATCTGGATCGTTTGGACAGCAAAGAACTGGTTCAGTGATAGTTGCAAGGTCGATTTCATATACTTTGGTATATTCAGCATCAGCATCAGCTTTAAGAAGTGATGGGTTAGCCAACCATTTTTCCATGTTTTCAACACGACGAGCCATAGTACGTGCATCGCCATAACCTTCAGAAATCATCCACTTAAGCATAGTGATGTTTGATTTCAGGTATTCAGCAACTTTCTCTTCAGAAAGCGTGATAGAACAACCCGCAGCAGAACGTTCAGCAGAAGCATCAGAAAGTTCGAATGCTTGCTCAACAGTCAGGTCAGTTTCCATTTCTGTTAAGTCGATCTCAAGGATACGACCAGAGAAGATGTTTTTCTTACCTTTCTTCTCTACAGTCAAGTCACCTTGCTGGATCGCAACGTAAGGAATTGCATGAACAAGGTCACGTAGAGTGATACCAGGTTGCATTTTACCTTTGAACTTAACAAGTACAGATTCAGGCATATCAAGCGGCATAACACCAGTCGCAGCAGCGAACGCTACAAGACCAGAACCTGCAGGGAATGAAATACCGATTGGGAAACGAGTATGTGAGTCACCACCAGTACCTACTGTATCTGGAAGAAGCATACGGTTTAACCAAGAGTGGATAATACCGTCACCTGGACGTAGTGATACACCACCACGGTTCATGATGAAATCAGGAAGCGAGTGTTGCATTTGAACGTCAACTGGTTTTGGATACGCAGCTGTGTGACAGAAAGATTGCATAACGAGGTCAGCAGAGAAACCTAAGCAAGCTAAGTCTTTCAATTCGTCACGAGTCATTGGACCAGTTGTATCTTGCGAACCAACAGTCGTCATCTTAGGTTCACAGTAAGTACCTGGAAGTACACCTTGACCTTCAGGAAGACCACAAGCGCGACCAACCATTTTTTGAGCTTGAGTGAAACCTTTACCTGTAGCAGCAGGTTGAACTGGTGCACGGAATAAAGTAGAAGCAGGAAGACCTAAAGCTTCACGCGCTTTAGTTGTCAAACCACGACCGACGATCAAGTTAATACGACCACCAGCACGAACTTCGTCTAGAAGCACTGGAGTTTTAAGTTCAGATTCAGCAATTTGCTCGCCGTCTTTGAACGCTGTTACTTTCGCAGCAGCATGGTCAATTTTAAGAACGATTTCGTCACCCATGTTCATGTTTTGAACATCGATTTCAACTGGAAGCGCACCAGCATCTTCCATTGTATTGAAGAAAATCGGAGCAATTTTAGAACCTAAGCAGTAACCACCGTCTTTTTTGTTCGGAATGTGAGCGATGTCGTCACCAAAGAACCAAAGAACAGAGTTAGTTGCAGATTTACGAGATGAACCAGTACCAACAACGTCACCCACGTAAGCAACTTGGTTGCCTTTCGCGATGAGGTCTTTGATTTGGTTTAATGGACCAACTTCACCAGGAACTTCTGGGTTGATGCCATCACGTACGTTTTTCAACATTGCATTTGCATGTAATGGAATATCTGGACGGCTCCAAGCGTCTTGTGCAGGTGACAAGTCGTCTGTATTTGTTTCGCCAGTTACTTTGAAAACTGTAAGTTTAATTTCTTCTGGAACATCTTTACGAGATGTGAACCATTCAGCATCAGCCCAAGACTGCATAACAGCTTGTGCATTTGCATTACCCGCTTTTGCTTTTTCTGCAACGTCATGGAAAGCATCAAATACAAGAAGCGTTTTCTTCAATGCATCAGCAGCTAGACCAGAAAGCGCAGCATCATCAAGTAATTCAACTAAAGGCGCAACGTTATAACCACCAAGCATAGTACCTAGTAAGTAAACCGCACGTTCTTTAGAAACTAATGGAGAAGTTGCTTCACCTTTAGCCACAGCCGTCAAAAATGCAGCTTTAACGTATGCAGCTTGGTCAACACCCGCTGGAACACGGTTTTCAAGCAAATCAACTAAGAATGCTTCTTCGCCAGCTGGTGGATTTTTTAATAATTCAACTAGTTCAGCAGTTTGAGCATCGTCAAGTGGCTTCGGTGGGACTCCGAGTGCGGCACGTTCTGCAACGTGTTGGCGGTAAGCTTCTAGCACGGTGTTATTCCTCTTTTTAAAAATTTACCTGTGAATTCCTGCTTATAAAAGCTACACAAGCAATATGGACTGTCAAATTTTACTAAAAATCGCGTTAAAAGTTAATGCAAAGATCGTGTTTATTCGTGATGACCATTATTTTGTAAATAAATACTCATCAACTTTGATCATTTAACAGCAACTTTTTAGCTAACGCTTTTCATTTTACGTCGTATAGCTTCGCTCACTATTCAACAAAAAAACTTAAATAGCAAAGAAATTCTCCTATTATGAGAATTAAATAAAGAAAAATATCAAGATATTATGTTCTATAAATTTCTCTTTGATTTTAACCATAAAAAAGGCAACAAATAAGTTGCCTGATTTTTTTATACAAAAATATTCAACCTTAGTGGACTGTTGTACGCTTTATATACTGCTGATAAGCATCATGACCACCTTCGAACTTTATTTGCACTTCATCTTCATGCAACATCACATGTTCAGTACAAGCAAATGAAATTTTAACTTGATAAATTTTAGCCTGTTCATCAATCATTTCATGAAAAAAAACTTGATCACCTAAACTCAGTACATAATGACTTCCACCAATCACAGCAACACCTTGTGCATCCTCTAAGAGCAAGTCTGCATTGTGTAGATACGCAATAACTTCCATTTTCTTACTCCTTGGCTATGGCTATTTTTAATTTTCTATTTCTATATTTTATATATGCTTTTCACTTTTTATGCTAATCATATTTTATAACAACTTATGACAAGCTCTGTTCACATTTGTAATATAAGCCAATTCAGTGATGATGCTGTGTGATCTTGAAATACTGATTTAGAATAGTGGACATTCAATCGCAGTATACACCTTGCCATCGACTCTACTTTTAACTTCACGACAACCTTTTGAATCTGTTTGTGCCTCTTGCAACATTGCAATGGCTTGCGGTACACCTGCTTCAGCAGCTTCTTGTATCAAACGATACGCTTTATCCTGATCTTTTTTCGTGCCGATACCGTTGTAATACGCCAAAGCCAAATTTACTTTTGCTGTTGCCTCGCCAAGTTCAGCCGCTTTTTCCAATAACTCGACTGCTTTTTTATCATTTTGTTTTACACCATCACCACGGCTATACAGCGTTGCCAAGTTAGCATAAGCCAAAGCATTATTTTGTTTTACGCCTTTTTCTAAGTATTCTACTGCTTTCTGATTGTCTTGCTGTACTCCTGTACCTTTGTAATACATCCAACCCAGATTATTTAGTGCAAGACCATGATTTTGTTTGGCAGCAGCCTCTGTCCACTTGATGCCCAGTTCAATATTTTTAGGTAAACGCTCCCCTGTTAAATAGTAACTTCCTAAGGTCGCTTGGGTCTGTACATGTCCTGATTCGGCAACTTCAGTTAAAAGTTTTGTTGCTTCTGCAATGTCTTGTTTCGAGACATCTGTACGATGTAATAAGATCATACCCGTCATATATTTTGACTGTGTATCACCTAAAACTGCCCCTTGTTTGGCATAGTACAGTGCTTTATTTTCATCTTTGGCAACTATTTCACCTTTGCCATAGATTGAGATCAGTTTATGAATCGCTGCAAGATCACCTTGATCCGCTTTCTTGATCAGTTGTTGCGTAGATTTTGAAACAGCTTTTGAATCTGCATAACTGGACACAGAAAATCCCAGTAATAATGAAAAACTGAGTACATGAAAACATTGCTTAATTTGAGTAAATTGCATCATTGCCTTAATTTTCTAAATTTTTAAAAATTTATGTTAAATAATATAAAGATAGTTAGAATATTATTAAAAATAGTAGCGATCAGTTCAAGTTTTGGCTACATAAAAAAACCGTTCTTTTAGAACGGTTTATAATCAGGCATTTTTTTCGGGTCATGCGGTGTTTTTAAACATTGTTCATACGCTTGTTCTTTAAACTTTGTTTGTATTGCATCTTTATCTGCTTTTAATTCAGCATCAGGCACAGCATAAATTTTTTCCAAATACTCAAGTACAAAACCTTTAGTTGTTGGATCTGTAACTTTATTTGCATACTCAACTGCTTCTTTCTTCGTAATCCCATTTTGACGATCTAATGTAATCGAACGGGCAGCATTACCAATACTTGTGCAATAGCCTTGCCAAATTTCTTCTGGAGTTGCAGGTTTCTTTTCTGCACAACCTGATAAGACCAATACTGTACCGAGTACAGCAAAGATAACTGACTTTTTCATAAATATCTCCTATCGCGCCTTATCATACTGAAATTCACTTCAATTTGGAGTTTTTCTTGTTATTTTCATTGCATTGAGTCAATATTTTTTTAAATTCGCCTGTTTTTAGCAAAGTAAAATCTAGGTATGCTTCACCTCGTATAACAATATTTTTCTAAAAAAAAGGCTTTATAACGCGCTGTATAAAGCCTTTTTTACCCACATATTATTTTTTAGAAACGCCAATGATAGAACAAATCGATTGCTTTTTCTAAAGATTGACTTGCTTCTAAATACAAACGTTTATTCATTTGATAACGTAATGTCAGTTTATTGACAGGTGTAAATACCCCGACACCATAACGAATATATAAGTCTGGCGTAATATAACCCGTTAAACTCACTTGTGTATCATCACCTGTGCCTTGAGCATCTAAAGCTAAACCACTTAAACCAAAAGTTTGACCAATTTGATTGGTAAATGCGCGAGTACCGCCTAAGCCTAAACTAATACCTGCTGCTGCAATGGTATTGTTGATATCAGACTTAAAGCCCGCCTCATTACTCAAACTACTATTTCCTTCATTAATACGTCCTGTAATTAGAGCATTCATTGCCTCTTGTTCAGACAATCCTGCATCATTATAAACTTGGATATTTGGGCTGCTTGCCGTGCCTGTAACACGTAAACCCACTGTACTTCCTGAGATGATCTTATTGGTATCTACGTCTAATGTTGGGTTTGCCAAAGCACCATTAAAACGTGCAATCGCTCGATTTAAATCCAGTCTTTGCCCATAAGCTTCTATCGTTACTTTTTGACTCACACCAATCGCACCATTAGCACGCATTGCTGTTTCTAGACCACGTTGTGATAAATACACTCGCCCAACCAATGGAATACGACTATTAAAGCCTTGGAAAATCACTTTATTACCCAAACTTACATCAATATCGGCACGAATATCCCAAGGTTTTGCAGCCTTCAAAATTGCCAGTTGGTTATCGCCTTCATGTACGATACGTACATCAGAAGAAACGTTGACAACTGTGGCACTTGACTCTGGCATTGAAATTAAAGCATTTGGAACATCAACTTTACCTTTGACCGTCACACGTTTACTTAATGGCAAAGCATCTAAGCTAATATCAGTATCCACTACAGCAGTAATTAATGGCGCTTGACGTACTAATAATTTGTCACCTTTAAGCACCAACTGAATACGTGGTTCATTTTTCCAATCAATATTTCCTGTTAGTTTCCCTACACCACGACCACTATTAAAGGCGCCATCAATACTGGCTTGGTTTTGTTGAATATTTGAATAAAGCTGTATGTTTTTAAGGTTAATTGGTAGTGAAATCATGCTGAGCTCACCATTGACTACACGTAATGCACCATCAAAAGTAGGTTGTGATAATGTACCGCCAATATTTCCAGCCAAAGACAAAGTACCATCAATTTTGCGTACATCTGCAATAAATGGTTTAAGAATTTTTAGCTGCACTTTATTAAACGCAACCTCACCTTTCATTGCCTTCGCTTCTGAATATGGGTCAATCACTACACTTGCATAACCCGTACCGACATTAGGCGCTTTTAAATCTACTCGTGCTAATACACCTTGAGCAACACTTTTTACAATGACACTTGCTTCATCATAGTTCATGGATGTTGCAGGATCATCTGGGTTTTCTGCTGAAATTCCAATATTACCTTTGCGTGTAATTAATTTAGCATCAATTTTTGGTCGTGCTCCTTGTGCCCAAGCCGCTTTAGCATAACCATTTAATTCACCTGTTAATGCTAAACCTTCTGGCATAAAAGCAGCAAAATCAGTTAAATTTAAATTTTGTGTAAGAAATGACACATTACCTTTTGTTGGGCTTACACGTACAGGCTGATCAAAACATAGTTTGCTTTGCTTACTTGACCAACAATGCTGTCCAACATAGACCTCAGACTTTGCAGCAGTAAAAATAACAGGTGCAGCTTGATCTTGTAAAAGATGTGCGCGCACAGAGTCAAATTCACCTTTTTGAATTTGTCCTAACCAATCATTTTGTGCATTAAAGCCACCTGCTAACTGCACATAAAATTTTGAATAATAGTTCCAGCCTTGTAACTGCAATAAATGTGCTTTGCGTGTACCTGTTAAGGTGACTCCTGCATATTGAATTTGACGGTTACCACTACGTAAATTGTCCATACGTGCCACCATTTTAGATGGTGTACTTTCAGATGTTGGCAATTCACCAATTAAACTAATTTTTTCAACACTTAGGCTATTATTAAAACCAAAATTATCAATTTTTAAGTTTGCTGTTGCACTTAAACGTGGTTGCGCTTGTAAGTTTAAATAGCCATAAGCTGTACCTCGTAACCCAGGATACAGCTCATAAAGTGCAGGAGCATTCACTTTTAAACGTAAATTTTGTGCATTTCCTGTCGCTTGAACTTGGTTCTGTGCATAAGATAAAAATAGGTTATTTGCTTCAAACTGTTGTGGCATAAAGCCTTTTTCATTTGAATTTAAGACTACAGCTAAGTTTCCTTTGCCGCGTAAAGGTTTATTATTAATAATACCTGCCAAATTCAAATTTTGAATATTAATGCGTTTCAAACGATCAGACCAAGTGCCTTGTGTCTTCACATTACCTGAAACTTCACCACGTACAGCAGAAACAAAATATTGTGGTTTAAAGCGCACTAAAGAAGCGTTTACATCCCAACCGATACCGTTACTGATATGAAGCAAACCATTTGCAGAAATTTTTCCAGCAATACCATCATGTTGTAAGTCAGCAATTTTGATCAGTTCAGGTGTGCCTGAAACACGAACTTTGAGTAAACCACTGCCTTGTTTAAATTGTGAAGCATTCAAAGTTCCATCGTAATTGACTGCAAAACCTTTAAAGCCACCACCTGCTTTTTCATCCTTTAAAATGATCGCAGCGGTACTTGTCCCTTTGAGTTGAATCGTTTCGGCTTTGGCTTGACCTGCCATTCTGCCTGTCAAATCAATCCCTGTTAAATGAATAATCTGTTGATTTGGTTTTGCATAACCATTGGCTTTAATTTGACCATTCAACAAGTTTACAGGTGCAGTCGCAAGCACAGCTTGTGGATTAAAATCTGTCGCATTTAAAGAAGCATTCCATTTTAACTGGCGCTTTTCACTTGGTAACTCTACAATGGCTTGTCCTGTTAAACGACCTTTAGCAGCAATATAGCTAAATGTAGGCACATGTAAATTATGACCTTTTAAATCTAATTGTGCATTATATTGACCCGCAGGGAGCGATCCTTTTTCATGTTGGCGTACTACAGTTGCCACATGAACGTTTTGTTGCCCTTCAACCAGTGCCAGTTTAACTTGCCCACTTTCACTGCTCAGCCAACCAATATAAGGCACTGCACGATCAATATTTTTCCACTGCACGTCCATCAGCATTGGTTCAGGTGTTTTCTTTTTCTGCTCAGCTTGATCAAGCTTCAGATTCCATGCTTCATATTTATCAAAATCTACATTTGCAGTTAAATGCATTCCTTTTTGTAATGCGCCTTTAGAAGCAATATTGGCATCTAAACTTGGAGGTAAAAAGTCTTGAATCGCTTGTGGTATCAACTTATCTTTAGGATTAATACGATCTAAACGTCCTTTAACATCCCATTGAACATGGTCTTTCCAACTCACTAAACCTGCGACATTTACTGCACCACCCATCACCTGACCATTAAAGTTTTGAATATTTAATTGCGTCATTAAATCAGTATGTGCCAAAGCACTATATTGACCTTGTGGAATATTTGCACCGCTTAGATTTGTATCTAACTCTAAATCTAAACCTTGAATATCACCTTTAAATTTTGCAATGCCCTGTTTAGCTAAAAGTTTTTGTTCAGGTAAAATAGGCAAATGGTAATTTTTTAAATTTAATGCACCTTGCATAGGTACATGTGGGCGCATAGGGTGTAATACCGCCCAACCTGTCAACAAGTCTGGTGTATGGGTAGCAACCCCTGCTTGAATGGTATCTAAACTGCCTCTAGCATGAATATAAACATCTTGCACATTTAAGCTTTTTAAGGCTGGTAAACTTACCACTGCTTTGGCTTTTAATGGATATTTCCCTTGAAAATCCATCGCACCTTCTGCATTTTTTACCAGCAAATATCCCATATCAACACGGGAATTTTTAAACTTAAGCGCAGTACCAGACCACAAAGCTTCTTCTAAATGAACATCATTAAAATCAATTTTGCTCGTTGCAGTCTGTATTTGTAAATGGTCTACATCTGCTTTGTCTAAACGTAATACAAAAGGCAGTTTTATTTCATTAAACTTAAAAGGTTCATCACTTGGCGGAGATTTACTAATGACTCTAAGATTACGAACATCTGCATGCCCCAGATGAATTTCTTTATCTAAAATTGCACGCCAGCCTAAAGAGATATCAGCACGATCAATTTTTACATCAACTGCTGCGAGTGTCACAAGAATATTTTTTAAAATAATGCCTTGTAATAAATTTCCACCTTCATAATCATAATGGATAATTTTTTGACTTGCTGCGACACGATCTAATAAAAACTTACTGCCTTTATCTGTCGAAAACATCACCACTAAAGCAGCTATCAGTAAAACAATGACCAAACCGATAGACAGCAGAATATTACGTAATATATGCCGCTTTGGAGGTTCATGCCCAGTTTTTTGCTGAGGCTGTTGATCATTATTTTGAATATCTTGCTGCTTATCTTCAGCCATAACCATCCCAAATTTAAATTATTATGTCATTAAAGTTGTGAACCAATAAAGAAATGTAAGCGTATAGGCTTATCTGGATCAGAAATCCCAGAAGCAACATCTAGACGTATTGGACCAATCGGTGATTTCCAACGAATACCAACCCCAACACTATATTCAGGATCATTCGAAAATTTATCATTAAAAGCATTACCAACATCACTAAAAACCGCAGCACGCCAACCCTCTTTAAACTGATAATTATACTCTAAAGAGCCTATTGCCAGTGCCTGACCACCTACTTTATAGCCATATTCTTCTGGAGATAAGCTTTTATAATCAAAGCCACGCAAACTTTGATCACCACCTGCAAAGAAGCGTAAGTTATAAGGTACTTTGGCAAAATCTTTAGCAAAAATATAACCCGTTTCTAAACCTGCAACAAATTGATGATCGTTATTTTCACCTAATGAATACAAGCCTTTCCATGTCGCATTGACAATTGCCATGTCTGTATCTGTTAATAAACTACTACTACCCACTTGGACTTTATAAGATTGTTTAAAACCTTGTGTTGGGTTTAAACGATTATCACTGGTGGTTTTTGAAGTTTCATAACCTAATAATAAAGATTCTTGCTCTTGGTTTGCACCAGGAATCAAAAAGGCATCTGGAATATTTTCAAGATCAACTAAACCCGATTGAGTCACACGATCTAAACGATAACGCACACCAAATACATGCTGCCAGTCTTTACGTGAGCCTTTAATAATACGGTCTGCCCCTGCAACAGCAGACTCAATTACAAGACTCATGTCATTACCAATACTGTCTCGCTCTTCACGCTCATATCCACCCACTAAACTAATATAATCATTGAGTGGATGTTTATAAGGAATATTATAACGACCATCAAATGATTGGCGTATCTGAGATAGCTCCATATTGGCATCAAAAGAATGACCTAAATGATTAACAATGGCACGGCGATACTGCCCACGTAAACGTACCCCTGTATCTGTTCCATAACCAATACCAGCTTCTAAACTATTCAAACGATCCGCATTTAGAGTCACAATAACAGGAATGATTTTTTCCTCACGTGCCTTTTCTTGTAATAGCTCAGTTTCCGATTGTTTTACTTCTTGTTGCTCTTGCATCATACGTGCATTAGGGTTCATCTCAGCACTATTTGCCCCTGCGAACTGATTTTCATCCACAACATTTTGCGTCACTTCTGTCGCTGAATGGTGTATTTTTTTACTCTCAGTTTGGTCGGCAAATGCTGCCTCTGAAATTTTTTCTTGGTCGACTAAAGCTTGTAAATCAGGAGGTAACTCTAAAGGTTTTTCAATAGGATCTGGTTTAACAGCATCAACCAAAGTGTAATTAAAATAACGTGAATTGGTTAGGTTATTTGCTAATGAGTTTACACGCCAAGCGGTATAATCGGCGCCCGCTTTCCATGGCGCCATCGACTGCAACACTTTCAAATCAATCGGGAGAGGTTTCGTTGGGTCACTCATTCTAAACTCAACTTCGCCGAGTTTATATCGCTCTCCCGTTTCATAACGTAAGTTAATATCTGCTTTATTCTGTGGTTGTTTAACTTTTACATCGTGTAATCGCCAATAGCTGTCAAAGAAACCATTATTCGTTGCAGCATCAACAATACGTGTTTTTGTCGCTTCATAAGCACCATGATTTAAAATATCGCCAACATCTTGTTCAGGTAAAACTCGAATGACTTGTAATTGGGCTAAATTTTTCCCTGCACCAGAGAATTCTATATTTTGTTCTTCGATTAAAACAGGATCATTGGCTTCTACAATAACTTTAACTTTATTTTCACTCATTTCTTGAAATTTAAACTTCGCATTATAATAACCAACAGCTTGTGCTGCTTGATTTGATAATGTTCTAAGCTGAGGAACTGCCGCATTAAAATCAGAAAATGCTTCCGTTGTAAAACTCGAAAGTTTTGCTTTGATATTATTGGCTAATATCGTTGGCGCACCTTCAACCTCCGCACTGATACGCTCTACTTTTGCAGTATCAAATTTTGCTGGACGAATACTATAAAGAATACGCTTAAAAATATTGGCTTCTTTTTTCGGCTCTTGATCTTCAACGCTCATGTCAGACAAAGTCCGACCATACTCGTTGGCTTCAACCACAATTTTATTATCTGCACGAATAGAGCGAATTAGCTCATTGACGTCCTTCACATCTGTAGGTGCTGTGGTAATTTCAGAAATTTCTTGTTGTGTTGCATCATTTACCGTAATTTCAGGTGCTTGAGCCACACCATTTCGAAAGTTTTGTGCTTCAACTTTGGCTTCTTCCGCAACCTTAAAAATTTCATTCACTAAAGCACTATCAACATTATTTTCAGGTAGTTCTTCTAATTGTTCAAATTCGATCGGCTTAAAGTCGTTTAAAGTTGCAGGATTCTGCTCTTGCTGTTGCAGCATTTCTACACTATCTACAGCGACTTTATCTTGATTGATTTCCTTGATTCGTTCATCAATTTGGTCAATTTTTTCTTTGCCTAGACCTTGCTGTTCGGCTGCATTTTCAAGCTGTTTTTGCGTATTTCCAGCCAATGTTTGTGAGCGCGACTCCACATTTTCGGTCTCTAAGGCATAGGAACTTTGTGCCGCACAAACACTCAAAAAAATACTCGCACACAACAGTTTATTTAGATCATTTGTGTTAAAAATGCCATACATACAATGTGCAAGCATAGATTTTTTAAATTTGATTTTTGCTAGCATAGCAAGCTCTAAACACCATAATATATAAATGGAAAATAAGAGTAATGAAAGTTCCCAAAACCAACTGAAAACACTTGGCTTTTCACATTATCTTGGACGTTAAAAATATCATACATGATTTTGCGATATAGTTACCAAATGCTCACATTTCTTAATATAACTTAAATGAATGGCTTACTGAATGGAAAAAAATGAACATATCTTAGGAACTCGACGTTTTTTGCCCATGTTCCTCACCCAGTTTTTTGGTGCATTAAATGATAATGTTTTCAAAGGCTCATTATTACTTGTCATTACCTATGGTTGGATTCATTTAAATGGCACCTCCATCAGCACTTTAAATAATCTTGCGGCATTGTTATTTATTTTACCGTATTTTATTTTTTCTGCGACAGCAGGACAAATTGCCGATAAATATGAGCGTTCCTTTTTAGTTCGTGCGATTAAAATTCTTGAAATTTTCATTATGCTGCTGGCAACCGCAGGTTTTTTAATGGGCAATTTATGGGTTTTATTATTTGCCCTCTTTTTAATGGGTACTCATAGTACATTTTTTGGTCCCATTAAATACGCTATTTTGCCTGAAATTTTAAAACCCAATGAATTAATGTCAGGAAATGCTTTATTTCAATCAGGTACCTCAATTGCTATTTTATTAGGAACGATTATTGGTGGTGCTGTTATCTCAGTTTCGGCAGGCAATTTACTTTGGATTAGTTTAACTGTCATTATTATTGCTGTACTTGGTTTTATTGCCAGTCGTTTTATATTAAAACAACCTACTCTAAATAATGACTTAAAAATTGATTGGAATTTTTTTCGCACCAGTTTTCAAACCATTCAATATGCAAAAAGCTTACCTTTAATTTTTTTAGTTTTATTAGGAAATTCTTGGTATTGGTTTTATGGTGCTACCTATTTAACTCAGATTCCACAAGTGACTTTGCAGAACTTACATGCCAATGAAAATGTTTCTAGCTTATTATTAACTTTTTTTTCTGTTGGTATTGGTGTTGGTTCATTGTTGTGCCGTAAGTTTGGTGGCAGTGAAGTGAATATTAAAATGGTGCCTATTGGTGCAATCGGTTTGACTCTATTTGCATTTTATTTTGCAGCAAGTTTAGCTTTTATTCCAACACATACAGGTGATTTAATGGGAATTTCCCAAGTCTTCCAAGCAGGTTGGGCATATTATCATGTGATGTGTGCTGTGACATTATTGGGGGTTTGTGGTGGTTTTTATATTGTGCCTTTATATGCCATGATGCAAGCATATGCACCTAAATCCCATCGTGCACGTGTTGTTGCAGCCAATAATATTTTTAATGCAATTTTCATGGTTTCATCTGCAATATTCTCTATAATTATTTTAAGTGTACTCAAGCTTGATATTAAAATACTCTTCAGTATCACTGCGATTTTAAGTGGCTTATTTTGTATTTGGTTACTCATACGCTTAAAACCATTACTTGCAACAACCCAAATTACTTTGGAGGATTGACATGCGTCATTACACGGGTATCGACAAATTTATTCATTCTTTTGATCAAGCCCTAAGAAGCTTAGTGCCAGGAACAACCTCTGCACAACGTGAGAATCCTTCAGTCAATACCGAAACTAAATTGGCAGTGAGCGAAGCGCGTCATGTTGCGGGTTTAATGCGTGTTAATCATAGCGGTGAAGTGTGTGCTCAAGCGCTCTATCATGGGCAAGCATTGACTGCAAAACTTCCTAATGTACGTCGTGAAATGCAAACTGCGGCACTTGAAGAACAAGACCATTTAGCTTGGTGTGAAGACCGTTTAAAAGAGTTAGATAGTCATACAAGTTTGCTGAACCCTGTTTGGTATGGTTTATCTTTTGGTATGGGTGCATTAGCAGGAATCGCAGGCGACAAATATAGCTTAGGATTTGTCGCTGAAACTGAACGTCAAGTGAGTTTGCATTTACAACATCATATCAGCCAATTGCCACCTCAAGATGAACGCTCGCGTAAAATTTTGGTGCAAATGAATGAAGATGAACTGCATCATCGTGATACTGCTTTAGATGCAGGTGGTGTCAACCTCCCGATCCCTGTCAAAATTACGATGACGGCTATTTCAAAGTTAATGACTAAAACCAGTTACTTCATTTAATTTTTAAGATTTATTTTCTTATAAATAGAGTCTAATCCTAGGCTCTTTTTTTATTCAAAAAAAAATTTGCACCAAAAGTGATCAAATGTATTTTTCAACTGCTTTTATTTTAAGCATTTCATACAAAAATACATAAAAAACTTAGAAAAATACCTAATATCAGGGATATCTATAAGCCTAGAATACAGGCACATTATATAAAACAAATTATTAGAGAAATTTTATGGTTAATAATGAGTTAAGTTTACCTGTTCCTGTAATTATTGTGGAGGATGAACCACTCATACAAATTCGTTTGAAAGAAATCCTACTAGATATGGGATACCATAAAGAAAATTTATTATTTGCTACAGACTTAGCACAAGCCAATTCACTTTTAGAAAAGCATTCTGCTTCTTTTGCATTGGTAGATTTAGGTTTGCCTGATGGAAATGGAATCGACTTTATTAAAACCCTAAAAAAATATGATCCGAGTATTTTGGTTTTGGTGGTTTCTGCATGGAGTACTGAAGATGTCATTTTAAATGCCATTAGTGCAGGGGCAACAGGTTATGTCCTCAAAGAACGGGATAATTTAGAAGTCATGTTATCTATTCGTAGTGTGTTACGTGGCGGTGCCCCAATTGACCCATTTATTGCCCAAAAAATTTTAAAAAAATTGCAAATTGATACCTTAGCAACACAGTCTAATCATCCAAGCAATAAAGAAAAAACTGAAGTATTATCAAAACGTGAACAAGAAATTTTAATTTTAGTTTCTCAAGGTCTAAGCAATAAAGAAATCGCTGATTTATTATCACTTTCACGCTATACCATTGAGTCACATATTAAACATATTTATAGAAAACTTGCTGTTTCAACACGAATTATGGCTGTAGATGCAGCACGTCATATGGGGATCTTAGATTGAACTCAGGTGTTTTCTCATGGCTGTTCCTGATCTTTTCTAGTCTCTGGATCATGTCTAGCCATGCGTCTACACCTTTAAATAACGCAAGCAATGCTCATTGTCATTTTAAAATTTTAAGCACTCAAGTTGCCCAAGTATCTCATTATAATGATCCTGTGCCGCAGACAGGATGGAAAACTGTAGTACTGCCGCATAATTGGGATATGGACTGGAGAAATTATTCAGGCACGGCATGGTATAAAATTATTTGGCAAAGACAGTGTGCATCTAAACTTGATCAACAACAACCTGCTGCATTCCTCATCGACCGTATTAATATGGCAGGTGCTGTTTATCATAATGGCGAATTACTTTGGCAAGATGAATCTTTAGTAGAGCCATTATCTCGTAGTTGGAATATGCCACGTATGTGGACACTACTCGCATCGACCATTCATACAGACCGCAATGAAATTTTAGTGAAAGTTGTGGGCGTCCATACTCAAGCTTCTGGAATCAATAACATTGAATTTAGTTCTGTAGATGATATTACTCAATTATATAAACGATTGGTTTTAGAACGACGCAGCACCTATGTGATTAACCTAATTATTACTTTAGTTTTAGGTTTAATGGGGTTATTTATTTGGTTATTTCGCCGTAAAGAATCTGCTTTTGGCTGGTTTGCATTAACCTCATTTTTTTGGATTGGATTCATTAGTAATATTTTAATGACGAAGCCAATCCCTTTAACAGATACATTAATGACAGCACGTTTGAATCTTATTTTATTGCTGGGTTATGTTTATTGTTTATGCTTATTTTCATGGCGTTTTGCACACAAAAATTTTAAAAAAACTGAATATTTTCTTTTAGGATTAACCATCATTTTCAGTGTAATTCTTTTTATTACACCTGTTACCTATTTAAGAGAGGTTAGCCTATTTTGTTTTCTCTATAGTTGTACTGTTTTTTTAAGTAATTGTTTATTTTTTCAATGGCTCGCTTTTAAAAATCGAAATGCAGAAGTTTTATTTTTAGCTGCTATTTTTTTAATTTTTATTATTATTGCGATTCATGATTTAACAATTCGACATGTTGATATTAACGCTTTTTTTTGGACACCTTTTGCTGCACCATTTACCAGTTTAGCCATTTCTTGTATTTTGGCTTGGCGTATTGCACAAAATATTAACCAAGTCGAATTATTTAATCAAAACTTAAGCCATACAGTTGAAAAAGTAACCGTTGATTTAGAACATTCCTTAAATAAAAAATATCAATTAGAAATCAATAATATTCGTTTACAAGAGCGACTAAACTTATCACATGAATTACATGATGGACTGGGTGGCTCTATTTCTCGTTCTATGATTTTACTTGATCTAAATGAGCATGTTGATAAAGCTCAAATGATGTCCATGTTAAAACTATTACGCAATGACTTACGTCAAGTCATTGATATGGGTTCTAGTGTAGGCGCAAAAATCCCTGACACACCGATTTTATGGGCAGCCCCTATTCGGCATCGTTTTGTACAAATTTTTGAAGAAATGGATATTGAATCTATTTGGCAAATTCCACCGACATGGGTGACTACACCAGCCCCTTTACAGTGTTTAACGCTCGCACGGGTTGCTGAGGAAGCACTAAACAACATTGTCAAACATAGTCAAGCGAGTCTAGTTCAAGTGTCTTTAATTGAAATAGAAAATCATATTTTAATTTTAGAAATTCAAGACAATGGATGCGGTTTTGACCCGCTGAGTGTACAACAAGGCTTTCATGTTGGCTTACAAAGCATGCAAGTTCGGATTAAACGTTTAGGGGGTGAGTTTGAAATGCATTCTACTCAAGGTGAAACGACCATTCGGGCAACTTTACACATTTTAAAAGATCTTTCATCTCATTCACTTTCATAGAGATCAAAGATTAAATAAATCAAGAGTTATGGCTTATATGCTTCAACAGTATGTTCTTCAGGTGCAAACAAATCGCTCATTGAAAAAGATATGGGTTTGTCACTGCTTCATATTCTTGTTTTTCATTTTTTTCTTTATTTCTAAAACAAATGCTGTCCCTATTTCTCCTACAATTCAAGATATTTGTACCGCTAAAATCGAGAAAATAAGTGTTGCTCAAGGTTCAGGGCAAACTGGAGAATCTTTCCCCCAATCAGGTTGGCGTAGTGTTGAAAAACTACCCGACTATTGGTCTAAAGAATGGAAAAACAATCAAAAAAGTGCATGGTATAGCATCGACTGGACATATCTTTGCCCAACCAATACCCATACTGCACAACAGCTTGTCATTGAAAATATCAACATGGCTGCACAAATCTTTTTAAATGATGAACTGATTTATCAAGATCAATATTTAACAGATCCTGTATCACGAAATTGGCACTTACCACAACAATGGTTATTGCCTGCTGCGAGTTTAAAATCTGGGAAAAATCAACTGATTATTCATGTCATTGGCGTCCCCACACAAAAAGCAGGTTTAGGACGCTTATATATTGGCTCGCCACAAAAAATGCAGCCAATTTATCAACATCATCTGACTGAGAAACGTACACTCACTATTCTCAACATTATGATTAATTTAGTTATTGCTCTGTTATGTATATTGGTTTGGTTATTTGATCGTCGTAATAAATCGTTTATTTGGTTTTCTATTTTAGGTTGTTTTTGGACGATGTATTTAATCATCGCGATGTATCCTAAACCGATTTTTCATTTAAATAATTTACAAGTTGATCAACTTCATCTCATTGTTTTCTGTTTTTATGTGACTTTTAGTTGTATTGCGATTTGGCGATTTGCCAAGCAAAAATTTATAGTCGTCGAAAGAGCATTATGGGCTTTTGTTGCAATCAGCAGCATGACGATTTTGTTTACACCTGAACATTTTCAACCTGTGATTCATCAAGTAATTTTTGTACTTGCAGTGCTGATTTTTGTCTTAAAATGTATAACATATCCTTATATTGCCTATCGTTCAAAAGTTCCTGAAGGTTATTTTTTAGCATTTGTACAAATTTCATTTCTTCCTATCGCCTTTAATGATGCTTATTACATGATGACACTTGAAGGCAGTGTTCTCTCTCCATACACAGCACCGATTACCAGTTTATTTATTGGTTTTGTATTGGCTTTACGTTTATCAAACAATGCCAAACGAATTGAGAATTTTAACAAAACGCTAGAAGATACAGTGCGAAATGCACAGTCTGAATTATCAACTTTGCTGAACCAGCAACATGCCCTCGCCTTGGACAATGTTAAATTACAAGAAAGAATCCATTTGGCACAAGATTTACATGATGGTATTGGAGGATCAATAGTTCGCTCCATTATTTTAGTTGACCATCATGAACATATTGAAAAACAACAAATGCTGTCTATTTTAAAATTACTACGCAATGATTTGCGTCAAGTGATTGATACCAGTGCCAGTTTGGACACCAAAACCCCCGAAAATCCTATTTTATGGGTGGCTTCTATTCGGCATCGTTTTGTACAAATTTTTGAAGAAATGGATATTCAGTCCACATGGACTGTCGCACCGACATGGGTGATTACACCCACTCCCTTACAATGCTTAACCCTCTTACGTGTTGCTGAAGAAGCTTTAACGAATATTGTCAAACACAGCCATGCAAACCGTGTTGAAGTTAAATTACAACAACATCAACAACAACTTATTTTAGAAATACATGATAATGGACAAGGTTTTGACCCACTTCTTGTACAACAAGGCTTTCATGTTGGTTTGCAAAGTATGCAAGTTCGTGTGCAACGTTTAAGAGGTCATTTTGAAATCCAGTCCATACCAACCTCGACTTTAATTCGTGTCATTCTTTATTTATAAAAGTAAAAATAAAAAAGAGAGCATTACACTCTCTTTTTCAGTTATGTTTATATTTTATTTCGCTGAGAAAATTTTCCCTAACCAATTCCATAAAGCTGCAAAAAAATCAGCGATGGTAGAACCTGTCGGATTATTTCCATTTCCTTGATTCTGGTCAGGATCCTGTGCATTTCCTCTTAGATCTAAATCAACAATAATCGGATCGTGATCAGATGAACGATAGGCATCAGCAGCATAAAAATCACGCTTTTGCTCATCTGTTTTATATTCTTCGTTATAATCCAGTGCTGTAGGCTCGTCAGCATTAATATGCCATGCAAATGCACGTCTTACCCGTGGATATAAATATTGATCAGCAATCGCATGATCTAAATTTCCTGCACCACCATAACCATTGGCATCACTTGCCACACCAAAAACATAACTATAAGCCGTCTTAGCTTGACCGATTTTCTCATCATTTAATAAAGCTTTATAATTGGCTTTTTCAAGTTCTAAAATAGGCGCTTCTTTGGCGTAACTATTAAAATCACCCACCAATAAATAATGAGGATTTGGTACTTTGGTTGGATTGGTGGCAATCCATTGACTCAATTTTTGTACCGCAGTTAAACGTGTTTGATTATAACAACCCTGCCCATCATTTTGGTCGAGATCCAAACCTGTTGCACCATCACAACGTTTTGATTTTAAATGATTTGGAACAATTGTAAATTTCTTACCACCATTTACAGCCTGAAATGTTTGTGCCATTGTCACGCGATTCATTTGCGTTACATCATCATAAATGACAGCATCTTTTACAGGTTTCACACGTTTAGCATTATAAATAATCGCAACAGCAATCGCGTCGCTACCTAATTTTGCTGAATGAGGTGGAATCACATATTTCCAATCAGCACCCAAAGCTTTCGTTAAGTAAGCAACTGCACTATTTTCAGCATAGCCATTATTTGCAATTTCCATCAAGCCATAAACATCAGCATCAATTTGCTTTAAAGCACTGATAATTTTAAGATGTTGTTTATCAAATTCAGCTTGTGAGCTAGCACCACGTTCTGTAGGAAAACCTTTTTCTGCACCATTATCATAATTTAGGACATTAAAAGCAGCGACACGAATCTGTTGTTTTTCTTTAGCAATCACACCTGAGCGCAAATTACTGTCCTGAATTACTTCAGGTGCTGTATGACCTTGAATAGGTTGAATACGCCATGCATTAAAACGATATTCTAAAATACCCTCAACATTTTTGAGTTGATAACCTGAACGCAGTGTATTTTTAGCATTAAAATACTGTGGCAACCAAGGGGTTCTGTTTTGATTATTAAAACCATCATCTAAAATGATTTTTGAGAGCAAGTTTTGTTTTGCTAACTGAATCGCTTCAGGAGATTTTGCTGCAAATAAATTTGTTGGAATATACAAACGCCCAAGACTTAAAGACAAATCTCCATAACGCCCATAGCTATAGTTTTCACTCACCGTTAATGTTTGAGGCAACCTGACATACATCCCTTGATAGCGCTTTGGTACATGACCTGTACTTGAGTTTAAGTCTGTAAATGGCAGAGTTAAACTTTGTGGGCTAACTAAACTCGCTGCATCAGTATTACACGTTTGAATATTACTGCTGAGTTGATCAATCTGTAATTGGTTTTGATAATTACTTAGGCGTCCTCTAAGAATAACTTCTTCACCAACTTTGCCCCCAGTTATATGACTGCTTGTAGGAACATAAACAAAAATCGCATTGCTTACGTCAGCTTTGGCTTTACTGTCCGCAGTTTGTACATAAAAACCTGAAAAACCATCTTGATAACGATAATCTGCGGTGATTACACCACGAATAATATAATTTTGATTTTGCTGTGCTGTTTGTAAATCAGCAATAGGGGTATCTGTTACATTACAACTTATAGACGTTACAGGTGGTGTTACTGTCCCTGTTAAATAATTTGAAAAAGCGTTGCGATCTGTCCATGCTGTCCATGACTGATCTAAATTAAAATTTGCAGTACTCTCGATACTCACAACATTATTTTGTGTTTCTATACGTTGAAAGCTATTTGCTACACTTTTAACTGCTGCTCCCCAGCCACCCTCGGGACGCTCTCCGACACGACCAAAACGGTCTACGGGCACTCCTCGATAAAGTAGAACTAAAGCATCATCACCATTAAAAGATAATCCTGCAACTTGATTGACCTGATCACCAATAGCTGCTTTTAACTCTGAACGACCAATGACAAACTTCTGCTGACTTGGCAACTCACCTTGTAATGTGACTGTTAAGGTTTTAATTGTACCGCCATTGCTAAACTGTTGAATTTCATAATCTGCTAAATTCACTTTATTGGCATCAGGATTATAAATTTCTAGACCTTTGCGATTGGCTGACCCGTCAATATATTGGCTAAACATCAATTGTGCATGGCTTGAAAAAGAACAGCTCAGCAGCGTTAAACTGAGTGCAAGTGTATGTGGCTTGAATAATTTCATGATTTGAACATTTTTTGTTTAAATTAAATTCAGCTTAGTTTTCATACATGACATCGCCATGAATATTTCATGACAATTCCAGCTAAAGTGTTCACATTACACTTTTTATGCTTGAATTCTCTATAAAAGGTTTGACTTGAAAAGTAGAGTACTTAAAATAGCGCTTTTGTATTTTTGGTAATCCCCAAGCTTATGTCAAACGATCAAATTGGAGCGCAAGTTGTAGAGTTAGACAATTTGCACGAGCACCGTGAAATTGTGACTTTTATGCGTCGTTCTGCGCCTCTAAATACTTCACAACGTTCTGCGCTTGAACAACATCGTGATTTAATTTTGGAATACCCTGTTGGTGATTTACGCCAACATTTTCCACATCCTGAACGCCCACTTACTGTTGAAATTGGATTTGGTATGGGACGTTCGTTAGTACTCATGGCAAAAGCCAATCCTGAACGCAACTTTATTGGTATTGAAGTTCATGTTCCGGGTATTGCACAATGTGTCTATGAAGCAGGTATGGCAGAACTAAGCAACTTACGTGTTTTAGATGCAGATGCGATCCAAGTATTACGCGAAATGCCAGACAATAGTATCAATACCATTCAATTATATTTCCCTGATCCTTGGCAGAAAAAGCGTCATTTCAAACGTCGTTTTGTTTCACATGACCGCATGCCTCTTGTTGAAGAAAAACTAGAAATTGGGGGAACTTTCCACGCTGCCACTGACTGGGAACCTTATGCTGAGTGGATGCTTGATGTTCTTGACAACCGTCCTCGCCTAGAAAATTTAGCAGGTAAAGGCAATAGCTACCCACGTCCTGAATGGCGTCCTCAAACTAAATTTGAGCGTCGTGGTATTGAAGCAGGTCATAAGATCAATGATTTTCTTTTCAAGAAAATAGATTAATGCTTTGGCAATGATCTATTGCCTAGAAATGATATAAGGTGATCAAGCTCAGTTGATCACCTTTTTTAATTCTATCACCATTCAAATGAGATTTTAATCTCATTTTTTAGAAAAACTTAAATTAAAACAATGCATCTTTAAAAATTTAAAAAATCACAATGGCAAATCACTCCATTCATTAATGGAATTTTAAATTAATTATTACATTGAATAATATATGTTATATCTTTAATATTTTTAAAGCCAATAAAAATCTGAATATTTTTATTAGGTTATTTAAAACAAAAAGGAGCAAAAACTTGATTAACTCTGGACGTGTTAAATCGACGAAGGATCGTACAGCTTTTAAAAAAAATGTAACGGTGAGTTGCCTCAGCATAGCTGCATTATTGCTATCTGCCTGTAATTCATCATCTACACCAAGTACTCCCCCTGAAACCAGTAAAACCATTTCGATCAAACGAGATCAATATGGTATGCCGCATATTTATGCAGATGAAACCTATGGTTTATTTTATGGTTATGGATATGCGATTGCTACAGATCGTTTATTTCAAATGGAAATGTCTAAACGTACAGGCTGGGGTACGACAGCAGAAGTCTTAGGCAAAGAATATCTTGCTTTTGATATCGCTACACATAGTCGCTTTGATCCTAAATCAATCCGCCAACAACTCGACAAACTTTCTCCTGAAGATAAAGCCATTTTTGATGGTTATGCCGCAGGCTTTACACGTCGCGTTCAAGAAGTCATTGCCAATCCTGAACTTATGCCTAAAGAATTCATTGACTATGGTTTTAAACCATCAGAATGGAAGTCTGAAGATATCGCTATGGTTTGGGTTGGACTGATTTTAAATCGCTTCTTTGCATCAAGTTCTGAAGTTGCCAATTTAGATTTATATACTGAGCTACAAAAAGCCAAAGGTGCTGAGGAAGGAAAAAAAATATATAATCAATTGCGTTGGCTCAATGACCCTACCGCCCCAACCATTGTAGATACTGAAAATTCTCCATTAAAAGCTCAGGCTCAAATCAGTAAAAATTTAAAACCCATATCAAGTTATAGCGCACAAAGCTATATGCAACAAATGCGTTTAACTATGGGAAATGGTGTAGTTAATGATGTACCCACTGCAAGTAATGCATGGGTGCTAAATGCAGATAAGACGCAAGAAGGTCAAGCAGTTTTATATAATGCACCACAACAAGGTTGGTATACGCCTGCAATTACCTATGGCATAGGATTACATGGTGCAGGTTATGATTTAACAGGTATTACGCCTGTGGGTTTACCTGCAATTTTATTTGGTACAAATGGCAAAATTGCTTGGGGCTCTACTGTTGGCTCTTTAGATACCAATGATATTTATCAAATTCAGCTTAACCCATCTAACCCTAAAGAGTATTTGTATCAAGGGAAATATATTCCTTTTGACCATAAACAAATCAAAATTAAAGTTTTAGACCAAGAAGATCATCTTCTTGATGTCTACAAAACCAAACAAGGTTTTGTCAGTAGTTGGGATCAAAGCAATCATACTGCCTATGCGACACGTCGCAGTTGGGAAGGACAAGAAATTGAAACCTTACTCGGTTGGGCAGAAGCAGCCAAAACAACCAATTGGAAGGACTTCTTAACCCAAGCTTCACGTGTTGCAGCATCTATTACATGGTTTTATGCAGACACACAAAATAATATCGGTGTAGCAGCACTTGGACGTTTACCTATTCGCCCGACTAACCAAAATATTCAGTTACCTGCGGTGGGTGATGGCTCAATGGAATGGCAAGGATTTTATGATTTTTCAAAAAATCCGCAGCAATTAAACCCATCTAAAGGCTATATTGCGAGTTGGAATAATAAAGCCTATAACAACTTATTTGCTGATTCTTCTAACTTTTCTTATGTCGATCGCGTGAATGAAATCTTAGAACCATTAAAAGCCAAAGAAAAATTTAACCAACAAGATATTTGGGAAATCAATCGTATTTCATCACGCTCTGATTTAAATGCGCGATATTTCATTCCGGATATGATTAAAGTTGCCAAAAGTGAACATGCATCTGCTTTGGCACAAAGTATTGCCCCATTACTTGAACAATGGGATATGAAATTAAACCCAGATAGTACAGGAAAATATTATCAAGGTGCAGCACCAACAATTATGCGTGCATGGTTAGATCAAATGATCATTTTGGTGTTAAAACCAAATCTGCCTGCTACAATTTATCAAAAATATACCGATACTTTATATCCTGTACAAAATGATCCGCGCAGTGCCCAACCTGCACCAGCATCTAAACTGATTTGGAATGCCTTACAAAAAAATGCAGGCGTTCCACAACAAGTTGACTTTTTAGGAGGTGAAAACCCTGATCATATTGTGTTAAATGCGCTTGAGTTAGCCTTAAAACAACTTAAAACACAATATAAATCAGAAAACCCAAATGACTGGAAAACGCCAGTTGCCAATATGCACTTTTCTGCAAAAAATTCAGTGGGTATTCCTTGGGCTGATTTAAAATCAGAACAACAATTATCGACTTATAGTAATGCAGGAAGTGCGAGCTTCAAGGTGGTGCTTAGCCCAAATCAAGTGTCAATGTGCTCAGTCATTGCACCGGGTCAAAGTGGTTTTGTACATAAAAATGGTCAGTTAGATGCACATTTTGCAGATCAATTGGCTTTGTTTGAAAGCTTTAACTGTAAGCAAGACCCCGTGAGCAAAAAGCAAATTTCTGAAGCGACAAAATCAGAAATCACACTAAAATATTAATTTAAGCAATAAAAAGTGGCGTTTTATACGCCACTTTTCCTCACAAACACGAAAGTATATTAAGCATCATTTTCAGCAAGACAGATATTTAAAATACCATCTAATTCATCTAAAGAATTATAGCTGATGACCAATTTACCCTTTCCTTGCTTGTTATAGTCAATTTTGACATTGGCACTAAAACGTTCAGACAATTTTTGAGTCAATTGCTCAACATCAGGCGCAATAATCTTGGTTTTATCTTGCTTAGGTGTATTCCAATCTCGAACGAGTTGTTCTGTTTGACGTACAGATAAACTTTTTTCTATGACAACTTGTGCAATATGCAGTTGATCTTTGGCTTTCAATGTCAAAATTGCACGTGCATGCCCCATATCAAGGAAGCCTTGTTGCATAAAATCTTTGATTTCTTCAGCCAAACTTAACAAACGCAATAAATTACTGACTGTAGTACGTGCCTTGCCCACCGTATCTGCAATTTCTTGATGACTTAAACCAAACTCTTCGTGAAAACGCTGCAACGCCATCGCTTGATCAATTGGATTTAAATCTTGGCGTTGAATATTTTCAATGAGTGCTAAAGCAATCGCAACTTGGTCATTTAACTCACGAACAATGGCAGGAACTTCAGTTAAACCAGCGAGCTGCGCTGCGCGCCAACGACGTTCACCTGCAATGATTTCATATGGATGCTTTTCATTATCAATCGGGCGAATGACAATAGGTTGCATCACACCATGTTTTTCAATAGATGCCGCTAACTCTTGTAGGTCTTCTTCTTTAATGAAGCGACGTGGTTGATATTCACCACGCGTCAATAAATGCACATTAATATATTTAAACTGACCCAAATCTAATGTTTGTGACTCAAGTTGTAATCTTTCTTTTTGAATAGAGCCTAATAATGCGTCTAAGCCACGACCTTTCGCCAAGCCTCGTTTTCTGGTGGTCATGCTTTCGTTCCTTTTTTCAATTTACTCTTTTTTAAAATTTCAGCTGCTAAATTTAAATAAGCAACTGCACCTTTAGAGCTTTTCTCAAAATAAATAATCGGTAAACCATGCGCTGGTGCTTCTGCTAAGCGTACATTACGTGGAATGACGGTTTCATAAAGTTTGCGACCAAAATACTGTTCAAGTTCAGCAGATACATCACGTGTTAATGCATTTCGAGCATCATACATTGTCCGTAATACACCCTCAATTTCTAAACTTGGATTCAGTGCTTGCTGAATTTTATCAATCGTTTGTGTTAAATCAGCCAAACCTTCTAAAGCATAGTATTCGCATTGCATTGGAATCAAAACACTGTCCACAGCAGCCAAAGCATTCACTGTGATCAGGCTTAAACTTGGCGCACAATCTACAATGATATAATCAAATTGATCTGCTACTTCTTGCAAAGCATGACGTAAAATAAACTCACGCCCCTCATGTTCTGCAATGGCTAATTCTACACCTGCCAAATCACGATTTGAGCCTAAAACTTTATAGCCCACTTCTGATTTTGCAATTGCATTTTCAATCGACACTTCACCTAACAATACATCAGTGATTGAATACAATAAATCATTTTTTTGAACACCTGAACCCATTGTGGCATTGCCTTGTGAGTCCATATCGACCAATAAAACGCGTTTTTTGAGTACTGCCAATGAAGCAGCCAAATTGACAGCCGTTGTGGTTTTACCTACGCCACCTTTTTGGTTTGCAATTGCGATAATCTGAGCCATGGTAAACCCCAATTCCTAAGATGAATTAAATTTGTTTTAATAAAAGTAAATGACGTTGTTCGTCTAAACGTGGAACACGCAATTCAATAATTTCACAACTAAATTGGTTTTTTAACTGTTCCACTTCATCTTCAGGAATTAAACCTTTCATCGAAGCAATGACACTGCTTTCATGCATAAATGGAGCTGATGCCGTCACAAAATCAGTCAATGATGCAAATGCACGACTGGTAATCACGTCAAATTTTCCTAATGCTTGAATACTTTCAGGGTTTTCGACGCGTGTTTGTACAGCAATCACATTTTGTAGTTTTAAATCGGCAATAAATTGTTTAAGGAAACGAATTTTCTTACCATTTGAATCTAACAATACACACTGACGTTCAGGTTGACACAGGGCAATAATCATCCCTGGCATGCCACCACCTGTCCCAATATCCAATAAACGACCTTCAGGTAAGTCATTTAAAATGCTTAAACTGTCCAAAAGATGTTTCACCAACATTTCTTTAGGATCACGAATTGCGGTTAAGTTATATGCTTTGTTCCACAGCACTAAAGCATCTTGATACTTTAATAATAGACCAAGCGATTCATCACTGAGTTTTAAGCCAAGCTTTTCACTGCCTTGTTTTAACTCTTGAAAAAATGGATGCATAAATACACAACATCTCTAAAAAATTAGGGGAAAGTATACCGATTTCTAAATCGTGGAACACTAGCGAACGCTGAGTTAATACGCAATTAAGCACATTAAGTCCAACTTAAACATAGACACCTTGACGAATTTGTAAGTCTAGCGCCATTAAACGTTCAGGTGTTCCAACATCGACCCAAGCTGCTGACATTTTTTCCGCAGAAATTTTATTGTCTAACATCGCTTGTTTCAGCAATGGTGCTAAAGGTCGTTTTCCTTGCGCCAAACCATCAAACAGTTGAGGATGAATAATCGAAATACCACTAAAAGTAAGGTTTTCACCCTGCACATTTTGATCGAAAGTATATGCTCGACCCTCTGCCAAGGTAAAATCACCATGGGGATGTTGCTCAGGATTTTGCACAAAAATCAAATGCGCTAAATCACCATTTAACTTCACATCTAGCAAAGGTGCAAAATCAAAGGTTGTCCACACATCGCCATTTAACAAAATAAATGGCTCATCACCCAACAAAGGCAAAGCATTGATAATACCGCCTGCTGTTTCCAAACCTTCATCTTCACGTGTCCAACGAATGGTGACACCATATTGCGAACCATCACCCAAGGCACCAATCAGGACATCTGCTAACCATGCAGAGTTGATGATAATCTCAGTCACACCTATGCTTTTTAGTTTTTCGATGTGCCAAACGATCAAGGCTTTTCCACCAACTTCAAGTAAAGGCTTGGGTTTATATAGCGTCAATGGACGCATACGATTGCCTAAACCTGCGGCTAAAATCATGGCTTTCATTATGCAACAACCTCGTATTTGCCATATTTTTCTTCAAATTTCGGCAAAACTGTAGCATGAATAAACTGCATAAATGGTTGTAATTCTGCATAAGGTTTAGATTCTTCAAGCAAATACCACATCACACGTGGTAAATCTTTTAAATAACCTGACTTACCATCACGCTCAAACAGACGTACAAAAATTCCTAGAATTTTAATATGACGTTGGATCGCCATGAGGTCAGCATCTTGTTTAAACTGAGCAAAATCACGATCTTGTTTTTGTGTTTCTGGTAATAAGTCATAGAATACTTTAAACCATGTATAAACACGCTCTGGATTCCATTGTACATAAGCATCACGGGTAATCGAGATTAAGTCATAGGTATCTGCACCTATTACAGCATCTTGGAAGTCAATCACACCGAGGTCTGTTTCATTGTCCAATTTCATCAAGTTACGACTATGAAAGTCACGATGTACAATAACTTGAGGCTGTGCCAATGCAGCATTGGCTAAAATCGCAAAAGTGCGTTTAATCAAGGCACTTTCTTCAGTTGTTGGCTGAATCTTTAAAGAAGGCAATAACCAATCTGTTAACAATTCCATTTCTGAAATCAGTTTTTCATATGCATACGCTGGAAAATGCCCTTCACCTTGAATGGTTTGAAGTTGCACCAACTGCTTAAAACTTTGTGCATAATACTCATCAACAGTCTGATCATTCAATAAAGTTGATAACAAAACATCACCAAAATCTTCAAGCAATAAAAAGCCTTGCTCAAGGTCTTTTGCCACAATATGCGGTACACGCACGCCATGTTGGTCAAAGAATTCATCAATCGACACAAAAGGTACACAATCTTCTTGTTCAGGTGGTGCATCCATCAACATAAATGTTTTATTATTCAAGCTAATTCGTGCATAACGACGGAAACTAGCATCGCCTGCTAAAAAGTTGATTTCAAATTGATCTGAATTGAGTACAGATGTTATCCATTTTTGTATCAATTGTTCACGTTGTGTTTTCATTTGCAATTAAATCTATTACAGGCTGATTTTTTGAAGTGCTAAGTGTAGCTACTTATCAACTTTTTCTCTATGATTCGACAATAATTAATTGCGATCTGCATACTTGGTTAATGAGACAAATGAAGCATCAGTTTAAATTTAATCCTTTAGCGACTGCTATTTTGACACTTCTTTGTGGAAGTTCAGTATCCAGCTATGCCGAAACAACGGACACTGCATCTGCTGCCGATAATGAAACATTAAAATCAGCAATCCAAGAAAGTTATCCTGGGCAAAACTTTTATAGTCAATATTATGTTGATAAAGATTCTGCTCAAGCCCAAGTTCGTGATACCCAAGGGGTCAGCAATCGCTATTGTGATGGTATTTGGGTAACACCATTCAACACAGAACAAAAAGCTGTATCACCTGAAGAAACGACATCTATCATCACCGCAGATCATGGGTACTACAACCCAAATGGTGACTCTACTTTATCTGGAGATGTTGTCATTGACCAAAATGGTCGTATGGTACGCGCTGACGAAGTGGTTATTGATAAAACACAAACCTTTGCTAAAGCCAAAGGCAATGTACAAATGGCTCAAGGGGGCTTAATTGCACAAAGTGATGAAATTGATTACAACTTAAAAGAGCAAACAGGTGAGCTCAACAATAGTTTCTATATTGCTGAAGCAACACATGCGCATGGACATGCGAAAAAAATTGAAAAGACCTCACCAAGTACGGTGGTTCTAGAAGATGCAAGCTATAGTACATGTCCTCCAGAGCAGTCACCAACATGGCAAATTAAAGCAAAAGAAATTGAACTCAACCAAGATACAGGACGTGGTGTCACACGTGGCACTAAACTATATATAAAAGACACCCCTGTACTTGCTGTACCTTATTTTAATTTCCCGATAGATGATCGACGTACAACAGGGATTTTAAACCCAACCTTTGGTTTTACAAATGATGGTGGTATTGAAGTTGCTGTACCCGTCTATTTAAACTTAGCACCAAATTATGATGCGACCATTACGCCTCGAATTATCAGTGATCGTGGTGTACAAGCTGCTGGAGATTTTCGTTATTTAACTGAAGACTTTGGTGCAGGACGTATTTGGGGAAGCTATTTACCTTCTGACAAAGAATATAACGACCAAGACCGTAAAGATTTACATTTATTACATGATTGGCAAATCAATGATCAATGGTCAACAAATTTAGAATATAACTACGTTTCAGATAAAGACTTTTTCTCAGACTTAGACAGTGACCCAAGTTCACGTACAGAGTTAAACCAACGTCGTGCATGGGAACTTAACTATGGGCATGGTATTCCTGGTTTAAACGCACAACTACGTGTTGAAGATTTCCAGACCTTGGATAAAACTATTTCTGACATTGATAAACCTTATGCACGCTTGCCACAATTATTAGTCAATTATGTCAAAGGTAACCCACAAGGTTTACAGTTTGAATTTAATAATGACACTGCGTATTTTCAAAAAGATATCAATGATTTTAATCTGATCAATAATTCAGATTCTTCTATTTATCAACCTAGTGGTACACGTCTATATAACGAGTTTTCAGCACGTTATAACTTTAGAAACCCTTGGGCTTTTGCAATTCCTCAAGCCAGCGTACGTACTTTACACACATTTTATGATCAAAAGACCATTGACCGTATTGATGCAACCAATCCAAACCAAAGTAATGACAATAAAAACAAATCCGTTGTCGTTCCAGAATTTACTTTGGATACTGGTTTAACTTTTGAACGTGAAGGTAAATTTCTTCAAACCCTAACCCCTCGTGCTTTTTATGCTTATGCACCTTATGAAAATCAAAATGGTTATCCAAACTTTGACTCAACCACAGCATCTATTAGCTATGATCAATTGTTTAACCCTCGCCGTTTTTATGGGCATGACCGTTTAGAAGATAATAACTTCTTATCTTTAGGGCTAAGCTATAGCCTGTTTGATACAGTAGGTTTAGAGCGTTTACGTGCAGGCGTTGGTCAAAGTTTTTATTTTTCAGACCGCCGTGTAACACTCAATGAACAAGCAAGCCAAAAAGATGAGTTTGATACTGACCGTCAATCTGGTCCTGTCATTAGTTTATCTAGCCAGCTCTCTGAAAATTTCACTGTAAGTGCTAACTCTGCATGGATGTCAAATGGTGATAATGCTCAACGTGACTTCCAATTGTACTACACAGGCAATAAAGGCAACTTGTACAATATAGGTTACTTCTACCGAGATTATTTACCAGATCGACAAGATCAATACGATCAAGTGGTTGCATCATTTATACAACCTGTAAAAGATAATTGGCGTATTATGGGACATGTTCAATATGACATGGACAATAATGTCGCACGTGAATATCTTGCTGGTGTAAATTATGAATCATGTTGTTGGGGTGTTTCACTCTACGGTCGTGAATATTTTAATGATTTAGACAATGTAAATGATCCAAATGTTAAGCCTAAACGCGCAGTCATGGTTGAGTTTACATTAAAAGGTTTAGGTGGCTTAAACAATAAATTAGGCTCACTCTTGGAAAATCGTATCTTAGGCTTCGATAAAATTAATCAAACTTGGACACATTAATGAAGACGCAAAACTTAAAACAACTTTTTAAAGCTACTGCATTAGCATTATTTATTTCTTCATCAATGCCAACATTTGCTGCACCGACCAACCAAGTGATTGCAGTTGTTGGTGATCGAGCGATTTTAAAAAGTGACTTAGATCAAGGTGTAGCAGAAGCAGCTCATCAACTTCAAGCACAAAAGAAAGAAGTTCCACCTGTAGAATATTTACAGCGTCAAATCTTAAATCAATTGATTATACAAAATGCTCAGCTTGAGCAAGTAAAACGTTATGGTTTAAAACTAGATGAAAAAACATTAAATGATGCTGTGCTCAAAGTTGCAAATCAGTCTGGTTCTACAAGCTTAGAAGCATTTCAACAGAAGTTAGATGCAATTGCACCAGGAACCTATGAAGGACTACGCAATCGAGTCGCTGATGATGTTCTAATCCAGCGTTTACGCCAACAACAAGTCATGTCACGTATCAAAATTTCAGATCAAGATGTAGAAAACTTTCTAAAATCTCCTGAAGGTCAAGCTGCTGTAGGAAGTGAAGTTCACGTTCTACACCTACGCATCTCTGGAGATGCTGCACCAGAAGAGCTTGAAAATGTAGCTAAACAAATTAAAAATGACTTAAACACAAGCAATGATGTCAAAGCTTTAGAACAAAAATTCACAAATGAGCATGTAAAAATCGAAGGTGCAGATATGGGCTTTCGTCCACTTTCAGCAATCCCTTCTGAACTTTCAGCGCGTGTGAGTACACTTAACCCTGGTCAAACGACAGATTTGATCAAAGCACAAGATGGTTTACACGTTTTAAAATTAATTGACCGTAAAGGCAATGAACAAAAAGCATTGGTTACGCAATATGAAACACGCCACATTTTAATTAAAACTTCGGAAATTGTTACACCTGAAAATGCAAAACAAATGATTGAAAGCATCTACAATCGTTTAAAAGCAGGTGACGACTTTGCTACCCTTGCCTCTACCTATTCAAATGATCCAGGCTCAGCACGTGATGCAGGAAGCCTCGGTTGGGTAAGTCCAGGGATGATGGTACCTGAGTTTGATAAAGTCATGCAGAATACGCCAGCAGGTGAAATTAGCCAACCTTTTGAAACACAGTTTGGCTGGCATATTTTACAAGTACAAGATATTCGTAAACAAGACATGACTAATGAATATCAAAAACGTATGGCACGTCAAATCCTAGGTGAACGTCAATTTGACTCTGAACTAGATGGTTGGTTACGTGAATTACGTGCTAATACCTATGTTGAAATTAAAGATAAAAGCTTAGATGATAAAAACCAGTCTCAATAATTTTATCAATAACACAAAAACCAGTCTCAATTGACTGGTTTTTTTATAAAAAAAAAGAAAAATATCTTCAATAAATAATGACCATACAATCAAAAATAATTTTTAATTAAAAACCAAATACAAAAAAGAAAATATATCATTGAAAAGTATAAATATATTACAAAAATTAAAAAATAAACCTTATCATTTAATAAAGATATTATAGAAAAACAATAAAATACATCAGCTTATTTTTTTACAGTAAATTTAAATGCTAAGTAAATTATTTATGGCACTCGCATTAGATGCAACCAATGTATTAAGCACTGTATATTTACAGTGATCTTTATTATTGTTTTTAGCACATAAAAAATGGGTGCTCTAGAAGCACCCATTTCAATGCGTTAATTAAAACGCTTAATTTATGCAATAATCATGAATTAACGATTATTTTCATCATCTTGTACATCTTCAAATTTAGTTTCGCCTTCGAAACCTGAAGATGATTGACCGCCGAAGCCACCTTGGTTACCGCCGAAGCCACCTTGACCACCAAAGCCGCCTTGACCACCGAAGCCACCTTGACCACCGAAGCCACCTTGACCACCGAAGCCACCTTGGTTACCACCAAAACCGCCTTGGTTACCGCCACCGAAGCCGCCTTGACCACCGAAGCCACCTTGACCACCGAAGCCACCTTGACCACCAAAACCGCTAGCAGCTTGACCAGGAGCACCAGCAGGAGCACCAGCAGGACGAGGATTACGTGCAGGAACAACCGTAGAAATTGCATGTTTGTAAACCATTTGGCTTACAGTGTTTTTCAATAAAACTACGTATTGGTCGAAAGATTCAATATGGCCTTGTAATTTAATACCATTTACAAGAAATATAGAAACTGGAATACGTTCTTTACGGAGAGAATTTAAGAACGGATCTTGTAAAGTTTGACCTTTAGACATTTTATACTCCAAAAAATTTTAAAAATCAGCGCAAAAACTATCTTTATTTTTCAATTAAAATTTATAAAAAAGATAGTAGGTAAATTTTGCTTTATCCATATAAGTTTCGCAAGTCTTCTTGTGCTTGCTTTATCGTCAAATAGGTTTTAAATTGGTGGGATTCTTGCAAAGATCGTAACCAAGTGTATTGACGTTTGGCTAATTGTCGTGTCGCGTATAACGATTTATCTTCCATTTCTTGCTTACTTTTAAGACTTCTATCACTATTTTTAAGATATTCTAAAGCCTGACGGTAACCAACTGACCTTGCAGAAGGTAAATTTTCGTTAAGATCATATTTTTCAATCAAAGCCTCTACCTCATTTAAAAATCCGATTTTCCACATATTTTTTAAACGAATATCGATTTTTTGATGCAATTCTGCTCGATCGGGCAGCAAAGCATAATTATGGAAGTTATAACGGTACGCAATATTTTTAGGTTGCTCCGCTTGTAACTGCGTAATTGCTTGTCCTGTTAAACGATATACTTCTAATGCTCGAATGATTCGCTGCTTATCACTGACTTTAAATTTTTCACCCGCAAGAGGATCAACCGCTTTTAATTCTTCATAAACAGCTTGCCAACCTTCTGACTCACCTTTTGCTTCTATTGCCGCACGAACAGCATAATCTGCACTAGGTAAATTTGAAGATAAACCTTCAAGTAGTGCTTTAAAATACAACATTGTACCGCCAACAAGCACAGGGGTTTTTCCACGCGCGTGAATATCATCAATTAAACCACATGCATCTTCGACAAATTCTGCTGCTGAATACACTTGCAAAGGGCTAATAATATCAATGAGATGATGTGGATATTGTGCTTGCTCTTGTTTACTCGGTTTAGCTGTACCAATATCCATATCTTGATAAACCAATGCTGAGTCTACAGAAATAATTTCAACATTGCCTTGCTCATAAAGTTCACATGCCAAAGCTGTTTTACCACTCGCAGTTGGTCCCATTAAATTGATAACAGGCATTTTATTTGACATGAACAACTACTCTCCTCGAGCAAATAATTTATCTAATTGTGCCAATGGAAAGGCACGCCATGTTGGACGACCATGATTACACTGACTGGCAAATTCAGTTTGTTCCATTTGACGTAATAAAGCATTCATTTCCGAAAGGCTTAACATACGATGCGCACGCACAGCACCATGACAAGCCATACCTGCTAAAATTTGATCGCGCTTTTGCTGTAATGCTTGTGCTTCATCATTTGGATCTAGATCATTCAATAACTCTGGTACAAGCGCTGTAAAGTCAGCTTTATGCAAAATAGCAGGAACTCCACGCACAATGACTTGATCATCCCCATATTGGTCTATTTCTAAACCTAATCGCTCTAACTGAGGTTTCAATTCATCAATGCGTGTGGCTTGCATTCGGGTAATTGAAATGACTTTTGGAATCAACAATTGTTGTGATGTCCAAAATTCAGGTTTGTCCCATGCCATTTTCATTTGTTGTAATAAAATACGCTCATGTGCGGCATGCATATCAACAATAATTAAGCCTTCAGTATTTTGAGCTAAAATATAAATACCATGTAACTGTGCAATGGCAATGCCTAAAGGATATTCATCAACTACTGTGCTTTTTTGCTGTTTTAAAGCTGCTACAGACTGATCAAAAGATTCTTGGTCTGATACATGTTGTACCGTAGATGAGTGATCTTGCTCATCTCGTAATGGTGCAAGATAGCTTTTCAGCGCATTATTTAACTGCGGTGAACTACGATATTGTGGTTGCGGTTGATAATGCACAGCTTTGGGTTCTTTCGAACTAAAATCAGTTAATGTATCAGCTTCAGAAGGATTAGGAGAATTGGCACTAGATAAACTTAGGCTATTTTCCTGTATCTCATGTTGCGTGAATGATGCGTTATTTTGATGAAGTTGGAACTGTTCTTGATAACGCGGTTGAATAGGCTGCTGCATCGCTTGCGCCTGTTCTGTTTTCATTGCGCTCGCTAAATCTGCCGTTGCTGTTTGAAATTGTGACAATGTTTCTTTAGCAAAATGTCGTACAAACTCATGTACTTCACGTTGGTTTAAAAAACGAATTTCATGTTTAGTTGGATGCACATTCACATCAATATTTTCAGGATCAACTTCTAAAAATAACAAATAAGCTGCATGTTGATGCCCATGTAAAATCCCATCATATGCCATACGTAATGCATGAGAAATTGTTTTATCTTTCACAATACGTCCATTTACATAAACATATTGTAAATCTGTTTGTGCCCGCGCATCAGACGGATGCCCCAACCAACCAGATAAACGCATACTAATGCTATCTGCATCAATCCAATAAGCATTTTCGGTAAATTGACGACCTAAAAGTTGCTGCACTCGTTGAAAACGCAACTCACCACTATCTGCTACAGGCAGATTCAAACGAATATTATCGTTATGTTCCAAAACAAAACGAATATCAAAATGAGTTAAAGCTAAACGTCGAACAATTTCTTCAATATGACCAAATTCTGTGTTTGGCTTTTTTAAAAATTTACGACGCGCTGGAACATTAAAAAATAAATCTTGGATACGAATATGCGTACCCTTTTGACTTGCAACAGCCTGAATTTCTTGATGATCAAAAGCTGTGCCGTTCACCTCAACCTGATAACCAACGCCAGAATCATCTTGGCTACTGATCAATGTTAAACGTGATACAGCCGCAATAGATGCCAAAGCCTCACCACGAAAACCCAAGCTTACAATTGCGTGTAAATCATCTGCTGTTCGAATTTTACTGGTTGCATGGCGTGTCACAGACAACGCTAAATCTTCAGGATGAATCCCATGACCATTGTCAATGATTTCAACCAAAGTGCTGCCGCCATTTGCAATACGTATAATTAATGCTGTTGCACCAGCATCAATGGAATTTTCTAATAATTCTTTAACAACTGAAGATGGGCGCTCAATCACTTCTCCTGCTGCAATTTGGTTAGCCAATGCAGGATGTAATGTTTGAATTCGTTTTAAATTTACTTCTTGAGTTGACATGCGACGACCTATACGGCTTTTGCCTGTAACTGTTCATAAAGTACCGCATCATTTAATTCAATGATGAGCTTACGTACATCTTCATCTTCTGTTTTTAACAAATTTAAGACAACATCAGCTTGAGGGATTTCCTCACCACCTTTTGATGGCCATTCAAATAAAAATAATGCATTTTCGATATCTAAATAATCACGAATACCCATTAATTCAAGCTCATAAGGATCATTTAAACGGTATAAATCAAAATGAAAAACGCTTTTACCATTGATCTCGTAAGGCTCAACTAATGTATAGGTTGGACTTTTAACAGCCCCTTGATGACCTAATTTTTGTAGCCAATAGCGTGTTAATGTTGTTTTTCCTGCACCTAAATCACCAATCAAATAAACTACGCCCTGAGCAATATGCTGCGCCAATATTTGCGCTAGTGTTTGTGTGTCTTGCTCATTGTTTAAGCTTAGTTGAACTGAATACTGCATTTTACTCACTACAGGGTAGAAACAAGTGACTATAATAACACTGCAACCATTTAAAACCTATTCACGATCCCGTAGAATTTAACCAATAAAAGTGTAAAAGCATTTTATTCTTAACCTTGTTTTATCCCAGTTGGATCTCTATTTTTGATGCAAACTTTACATTCAACCTTTATTCCACCCATGATAAATGGCGTAAATGCCAGTCAAGTTTATTTACCCAAACTTGAAAATAGACCTCACTCTTTATTTGATTTTTTATGTGAAAAATTCCCACATATCACCCCAACAGAATGGCAACAACGTTTTCAAGATCAACTTATTTTTGATGAACAAGGTCAAATTTTGACGCTTCACAGCATGTATCTTGAAAATACGCATATTTATTATTATCGTTTTTTAGCACACGAAATTACCGTTCCTTTTAAAGAAGAAATTTTATTTGAAAATGAACATTTTATTGCGATAGATAAACCACATTTTTTAACCATTAGTCCGACAGGTAAGTACTTACAAGAAACACTACTTGTTCGACTTAAAAAACAAACCCAAAACCCCAATCTAACCCCAATTCACCGTCTAGACCGAGAAACAGCAGGTCTTGTTTTATTTTCCAAATGCCCTGATACACGCGGTATTTATCAACAACTTTTTGCAGAACGACAAGTACAAAAGCTCTATCATGCCATTGCACCCTTTCATGCTGATTTAAAGTTTCCACAAACTGTCCAGTTAAGAATGGAGAAAGGGCATCCTTTTTACACCATGCAAGTTGTGACAGGTGAAGTTAATTCACTTACAGAAATTGATTTAATTGAACATAACTTCAAATGGGCAAAGTATCAACTTAAGCCAGAAACAGGTAAGCAGCACCAGTTACGTGTACATTTAAATCATCTCAATATCCCTATAAAAAATGATCCATTTTATCCTGAAGTTTCACATAAAGATGATGCTGATTTTAATCAACCCTTACAGCTATTGGCTAAAGAATTGGCGTTTTTTGATCCAATTAGTCAACAAAAAATGCACTTCATCTCAAAAAAAGAACTGACATTAGCATGACAACGTAATGACGTTTTGTGTTTTTTGAGTAGCAATTATTGAATTTACATTTAGTTTGATTAAAATGAAAGCTTCAAATTTCACTTATTTTTTGGTTAATTGATGCGAAAAACCGAAGTTTATCAAGTACGTCTTGATTCACAAGAAAAAAAGCAAGCTTTTGCTGTTTTTAAACAATTAGGTATGACACCTGCACAGGCAGTTCGTTTATTTTTCAAACAAGTTGTGTTAACCAAATCTATTCCTTTTACTATTGAAAATCAAAATATAGACATGGAACAATTATTAAAGCTAAAAAATACAAAACGTACAGAAAACACCCAAAAATCAACTTTAGATGAAGAAGACATTTTTGCAGAACTCAATGCCATCTTAAATGAAAAAAGTGACAAAACTTAACAGTGTCGCATTTGCAAACAATTTACTGAGTTGAGCAACCCGTTTTTTCGTTATTATTTCTTAGAATGATAACAACAGAGAGAACAGGATGATCGTCAAACGTGCAACTGAACTAGATTTAAAACAACTTTCTGTCTTATTTGATGAATATCGCCAGTTTTATGGTGCATCATCCAACCTTCAAGAATCTTATAATTTTTTAAAGCAACGTTTTGAAAATAAAGAAAGTGTTATTTTTATTCATGTCAAAAATGAAGTGATTACAGGTTTTGTTTTACTTTATCTAGGTTTTTCCTCTTTAGCTTGTTCAACTTATTATATTTTAGATGATGTTTATGTTACACCTATTTATCGCAGACAAGGTTCAGCAAAACAGTTGATTGATACTGCTATTTTATTTGCTCGTCATGAAAATGCTTTAAGAATCAGCCTAGAAACACAAAAAAATAATTATCAATCCCATCAGCTATATGAGCAAATGGGATTTGTTCGAGATGACGAATTTTCTACCTACCATTGCTTTTTAAAATAAAAATCAATGAAACAGCAAAATTTGTAATTTTATTTCTCTATATACTGAAATATATTCAATGAATTATAACGTGACAATTAATTCATCTAAGTTTTTTGCAGCTCGAATCTGCTGCTCATCTAAAAATATAAACTCACCTTGTGCTAATTGTCCTAAATCTAATAATCCCACTTGCTGTCTATGTAACGTAATCACCTTATTTCCTACAGCAGCGAGCATACGTTTTACTTGATGGTAAACACCTTGATGAATCGTTAATGATAATTTATTTTCTGATATTTTTTGTACATCTGTTGCAGCAAAAATACCTTTTTCATTTCGAAGCTCTACACCTGAGGTGAGTTTTTCAATTTGTTCCACACTAATTTCATCTGCTGTTTTAACAATATACACCTTAGGTACATGTTTTTTAGGGTGCGTTAATGCTTGTAAGAACTTACCATCATCGGTCAATAAAAGCAGACCTGTTGTATCCTGATCCAAACGACCAATACATTGCACTCCACGATTCAATAACAGATCATCCACCAAGTCAAAAACACTAAAGTGATGTGTAGCCTGATGAGAACATTCATAATTTTTTGGTTTATTCAGTGCTAAATATACATGTTCACGATAAAGATAAGCTTTACCATCAACTTTAAAATTTAATTGTTGTTCTGATATTTTAAATTTTAAATCATCAATCACTTGGTCTTCAATTGTTACTGCACCATTTTTAATGAGTTGTTGGCAATATTTACGACTTCCAAAGCCTTGAGATTGTAAAATTTTTTCGAGCAACATTCTGATCTACCATCGTATGAATCTAGCCTAAAGATTGTAGCCGAATCGCCAATCTTTGTATGCCCCATTTAAGATTGTTATACTATTCAAGCTTTCCTCAAATGCTAGTCTCTTACCTTCATGATGAATTTTGCGTCACATCTAGATTTAAACTTAATCGTACTTTTAGTTTTATTGGCATGTGGTATTTTTAGTCATAATAGTGCGGTCACGATTGCTGCTGCTGTTTTGATTGTTTTTCGAATCACGCCTCTTAGTGAATATTTTTATCTTCTTCAAAATCATGGGTTAAATATTGGTATCATTATTTTAACGATTGGTGTACTCACACCTATAGCAAGTGGTAAAATCGCAGGAGATGCTATTTTAAAGTCTTTCCTCAGTTGGAAATCCTTGCTAGCAATTGCGATTGGGATCTTAGTTGCATGGCTAGGTGGACGTGGCGTGAAATTGATGAGTAATCAACCAAATATTGTTGCAGGTTTATTGATTGGTACAGTAACTGGCGTTGCTCTGTTACGTGGTGTACCTGTTGGTCCACTCATCGCAGCAGGTTTATTATCCATTATTATCGGGCTTTCTTAACATTTGACAAAAAAATAGCTCAAAGAGGAGTACTCACTTTGAGCTAAATAAAATCAACACATGAAAAACTTAATGTGTTAATACAAAAAACAATATCATCTAAATTTATCAGAATCAACCGATTATTGAGTGACTTTTGTAGCATTTTCAGGTTTATAGTTCACTCGATATTCGCTTAAATCAAAGTGTTTCATTTTTTGTTTTAATTTAAATGTTGTCCAAGGCCAAACCGTACTATTTTTACCATTTTTATCAATAAAATAGCTTTGACATCCGCCTTTATTCCATACTGTTGTTTGTAATGCAGCTTGAACCTCTTCATTAAATTTTCGAGTAATTTCAGGATGCGGTTCAATTGTATGAATGCCTAATTTTAACGCCTGTCGAATTGCATCCATAATATAAGTTAATTGAGCTTCAATAATAATAAATGCCGAAGAACTGACTGCAATATTTGGTCCAAACATTAAAAAACCATTTGGGCAACCTTCAACCATCGTTCCCATATAGCCTTCTGCGCTACCCTGCCAAACATCAGACATTTTTTGATTAAAACGGTTATAGACACGACTGGCTATAGGTGGGTCTGCAATTTCAAAACCTGTGCCCAAAATAATCACATCAGCTTCACAATGTTCACCATTTGCAGCAATCAAAGTTCGACCTTTGATTTCTATTAGTGCATCCGAAATAACATTTACATTTTTTTGTGCTAATGCAGGATACCAATGATTTGATTGCAAAATTCGTTTACAACCCATAATAAAGTTTGGTGTTAGTTTTTTACGTAATATCGGATCTTTCACTTGAAAGTTTAAGTGCCATTGAGCAATTTTTTGAAATTGCATCATTGCCGCAGGACTTTGAATTCCTCCATTTATGCTTTCAAAAATCCCATACACTGAGCCGCGCATAAGCTGCTGAGTAAAGGGTAAAAATTTAAACATAGCTCGTACAGGTGCAAGTAATGGCATATCTGATTTTGGCAAAATCCATTGTGCGGTACGTTGAAAAATGGTCAGTTGTTTTACATCTGGTTGAATCTGTGGGACAAATTGAATCGCTGATGCACCTGTACCAATGACAGCAACACGCTTTCCTGTTAAATCAATATCGTGTCGCCAACGAGATGAATGGAAAATTTCACCGTCAAAAGATGTAATTCCTTTAATATTTGGAATCACGGGTTCATGCATTGGACCACATGCCATAATCGCAAATTGAGAGCGAAACTCTCCTTGATTTGTTTGAATAATCCAACACTCATCTGCATCTGACCATGTTGCTTGTAATGCCTCATGTTCCAGTTTGACATGTGGCATAATTTTATATTGATCAGCAACATCAAATAAATACGCTTTGATTTCAGCTTGAGGGGCAAAGACACGACTCCAAGCAGGATTTGGTGCAAATGAATAAGAGTATAAAGCTGAAGGAACATCACAAGCACAACCAGGATAAGTATTTTCACGCCATACCCCACCTAATTCTGAGGCTTTTTCTAATAGCACAAAATCATCTATCCCCATTTCTTTGAGCTTAATGGCTGCACCTAAACCAGCAAAACCACCACCTAAAATGGTCACGCGATGATAATGATCGAAATCACTTAAGTTTTCATTTTTTTTGTTGTGTTGCATGTTTTAAATCACGAAATAGCACTGCAAATCAATCTGTCAAAAACTGACCTATTTGTCAATTTCCTGATTAGACAGTTTTAAGCATTCTATGATGCTTTTTGCCAGTGTTCAGCTATTATCAATAATTTAACAAAATTTCAAAAATATCATTTTAAAAAATTAAAAATTGGCAAATTCTGACAATAAAAGGTGCAAATAACACCATCAAAATACCTGAAATAATCATGGATAAACTGGCAATTACACCTTCTAATGTATGGCGTTGACGAGCTTTGGCAATGCCCATTGCATGCGCTGCATTGCCCAATGCTGCCCCTTGTGCAATACGATTTTTAAAATTCATCCAAAGCAATAACATATCGCCAAAAAGCAGACCGACCAAGCCCGTGATCACGGTAAATAACGGAATTAAACTGATGGATCCACCCAATTTTTCTGTTAACACCAAGGCAAATGGAATGGAAATGGAACGCGCCAATAAACTGTTGGTGACAATATCCTCAAAATCAAATGCTTTTGCCAATGCCCAACTACTCAACATACCCACCAACATGGCAACCGCTGAACTGACAATCAGCACTTTGAAATGCTGTCGAATCATTTCCCGATAACGGTACACAGGAATGGCAAAAGCCACGGTGATGGGTCCAAGCATCGCCACCAGATATTGGGTATATCCATAATAATCAGAAAAATCATGATGCAGGATCACAATCAATAGAATGCTCAGTAAAGGCACTGTAATAATGGGGGAAAAATAAATTTTCTGGGTTTGAACAAAGCATTTTTTTGCCAAAAAATAGCACAAAACCGTCCACACCAAATAAAAAACACCCCAAAACTCAGTCATGCCTCGACATCCTCATCCAAAAACAGTCGCACTGTTCCTATTGATGCCATCATCACCAACGCTGTACTGATAAAAATCACCACAAAAATTTTCCAGCCACTGTGCCAAAGCAACTGTTGATATTGAAGAATCCCGACCACAGGCGGAATAAAAAACAGGAGCAAGTCAGCTAGCAACACATCTGCACCCTGTTCCACCTGAGTCAGTTTCAGTCCGTTAAAATGCAATAATAACAGTAAGATAAAAAAACCCAACACGCCAGACGCAATCGGAATATGCAGAATTTTTTGTAAAATAAAACTCAATCCCCAAACTAGTAGAATGACCGTTATTTGTCGTGCAATAGTGACCCTATTGCCAAGCTTGCCTAAACGCATCGCATATTATCCTGATACCTTAAACACCGAGACAAGGGCAAACTCAAAAGACCGTTAAGCGAGAAATTGGACATGTTTGAGACTGGCTTGATGCTGTAAACGGGTCTGCATATATTCGGCATATACCGATAATTTTTCATAAATATGTTCAGCATAGAACATATCATCCACCAAATGCGTCGCCTGAGCACGGTTATAACTGCCATAGCACAATAACAATTGTGCATTGAGCGTGGCAAATTTCCCGCACAAGGCAACATATTGATCATCCTTGTTTTTAAATAACAGTTTGCGCATATTCACATCATCAGCGGCGATGATTTTATCCTGTGGATCAGTGCCAATCACATGGATGACCACCCTGAAAAACTGTTCAATTTCGGCAATGATGGCAATATCCAGTTTCAATGCGGTAATCAGGAAAATTTGTGTAACATCGGCACGGCACAAAGCTTTGAGCAAGGAAAAATATAAAAATTCTACTTCGTCTAATTCATTTTCATCCAAATCCAGATATAAATTTAAAGCAGACAATACATCATCAATTTTTAAATTTTGTTTTTGTTCCGCCTGATAATAACGGTTCAACACATTCAGTACAGATGGCGTTGCAGGGCTATGGTAGATCACACTTTGATTCAGATTTGCCAAAATAAAGGGCGCAAATAAAAAAGCCAGACTGCTCTGTTGCTCTTGAATGGCAGATTGGGCAATATAATGTACTTTGGAGGTGGAAAATTCACGTAAAACTTTGGCACGTAATAAAGTGGCTTCCAGATTGACATAGTGCTGTTCGAGTTTTTTGTGTAGCCGCTCTGAAAAGCCTTGCTGCTCAATCAGCCTTGAAATTGCATTCATTTTTTCAGTTACAAACACCGTAGCACCTCTGCCCTTTCATCCTTTATCTTTAAAGATTTTAGATCCTAAGTCTAAGAGTGTGTAGCTACAAAAAGTCAGGAAAAAACTATAACAACATCATCAGCACAATTCATTCTGTTATATTTTATAATATTTAAAATGTAAAATTTCATCCTCATCTTCCGTCCAATCTTTTGAGTGCTTTCCTATGTATAAATCAGAACAACTTGCTCTCAGTCTCAAGCACTTGATTGAAAGTGGTGCATGGAAAGCTCACGAAAAATTACCTTCTTTGCGACAACAGGCGGAAACATCAGGATTTAGCTTAATTACAGTCATGAATGCCTATCAAGAGTTGGAGGCGCAGGGACTGATTTATTCCAAAGAAAAACTGGGTTATTTTATTGCTGAAGATCCAGACAGTGTGGAAATTGCCAAGACAGTGATTCTGAATGAAAAAATAGAAATTAACTCAACTGTGTTTCGTTATTTAAAATCCATTCAGTCTGAACAGATTGTGCCCTTTGGGATTGCTTTTCCAGACAGCCAATTATTGTATTCTTCCAAGCTCATGCAAACGTTGGCACAGCGTGCAAGACATCGACTCAGCTATGAACAAATGCCAAGTTTGCCTCCAGGCAATCTGGAACTACGCAAACTTATTGCACAGCGTTATTGTATGCAAGGCATTCCCACCGATCCTTCCGATATTGTCATCACGTCTGGTGGTCTGGATGCGCTGAATCTGGCTTTACAAACCCTGACCAAACCCGGGGATTATATTTTACTGCAAGAAACTATTTTCTATGGGGCGTGGCAGGCGACAGAACATCTGGGTTTAAAGGTCATCACTATTCCTGAACACCCTGAACATGGACTCGACCTTGAAGCTTTTAAAAATGCTGTGTCAAATTATCCAATTAAAGTCTGTTTACTCATGCTCAACAGTCACAACCCGATTGGATTTACGGTCAGTGATGAAATCAAATTACAATTGGCAAAATTATTGCAGGAACATCAGATTTATCTGATTGAAGATGATGTGTATGAAGAACTCTATTTTGATCATAAAAAACCCTTGTCGATGAAGTATTTTGATCAACAAAATCTGGTTCTACATTGTTCTTCTTTTTCTAAAACACTGGGTGCAGGTTTTCGTATTGGTTGGGTTTATGCAGGCAAATTTTCTGAAAGTATTCAGCATTTGCAATTGATGAGTACGCTCTCCGTCAATTCATTTATTCAAAGTGCCTTGGCAGATTATTTGTCACATCGTTATTATGAAAAGCATCTCAAAACCTTAAGAAATACCTTAAAGCGTTTAAAAAATCAGTATTATCAATATCTCAGTAAAAAATTACCTGAAACGTGTAAGGTGCATTATTATCCATCGGGCTATTTTTTATGGATCACTTTGCCTGAGCAAATCAACAGTAATGTGCTTTATCATGCATTATTACAACAAAATATTGGTATTGCTTCGGGGGCTTTATTTTATCGTTCAGAACAAACACCGCATCATCTTCGGATCAATTGTTCATTTGAATTAAATCAAAACACTCAAAATGCTTTGGATCTCCTCATTTCTGCCATTATTCACTTTAAATAACTTCAGCGTTATTTTCTGATTGATTGGCTTATTTACTTGAAAAAGACTGTAATATCTTGTTTAGCTTTTAATTTTTGAATGATTTAAAAATCCGTCATCTGCATAAAACTGACGGATTTCGTGAATCAATTTAAAAGATGATATTAAAAAGTCATGCTTATTTTTTTCATTTTTAGAGCGACTAAAACACTTCTCTAATTTCCACAGTTGGATCATAAGCATCTAAACGCTTTGCCAACACATGTAAATGCCGAGTGGGTACAGCAGGAAATAAATGATGCTCTACATGATAAAACATATTATAAGTCACAACTCGCTTAAACTCATTTCTCACAGTACGTGCCATATAAATATGATCTTCAGTATCATGATGGACTGTCCAAACTGCAAAAAATGCCGTCATACATTGTCCTATTAGCATTGCCAATACATGATATTTTAAAAAAGTAAAATCTAAAATTGCAAAAACTAAAATCAGAAATAATACATTTGCAATCAACTCTGCAAACATCCATTTTTTCTGAGTTTTTGTGCCAACTTTAAATGCTTTTTGATGCAACATGAGTGGGAAAAATGGACCAAATAATAAGGCTTGCCACCATTTCATACGGGCACTTTTCGCTTCAACATCTTCATCTTGCATACAAAATTGGTGGTGACGTAAATGATTAATTTGTACAGCATGCATTGAACCTAACATGAGAATGCTTAATACCCACATGACCCAATGTGTTTTTTCTCGGCTTATTCCAAGTGCAAAATGAAAAGCATTATGCACTTGACGTAAGCCTGTTAAAAAAAACATAAATGAACAAAATAATGCCAATGGATACCAAGCCAAATACGCAAAAGCCAAAGATGCACATAACCAAGGTATTGAAATCAATAATTCAGAAATAACATCTCTTGTTTGTAAATGTACTAAATCTTTCCATTGCACGACTTTTAATAAATATTGTTGATCATTCATTTTTATAAGTTTTTATTTAGAGAATAAATCGACTATAAAATGAACATATTTTCTTTGCAAGCTAAATATAGCTTAAGACTATTCTATTTTTTGTCGACTGATAATTTGCTCACTTAACATGCGGTAAATATCAGTCAAATGAGGTTGCTGTGAAGCAGTTAACATTGCTTGATGCATATTCAAAATCACATGGTCTCCACGCATCGCAGGACCTGTTTGCATCAATCTAGGTTCATTTTGAACGGCTTTTTGAGCGGTTTCTAAAATCAAAGGAGACAATAAACTAAAATCTACCTGTTGAGCATCAAGAACTTGTTTTGCCATGTCATAACATGCATTGCTAAAATTACAAGCAAATACAGCAGCTAAATGTAAACTCAAACGCTGCTCTGAAGAATAGAGATAAACCCTATTACTTAGGCTATTTGCAAGTGTTTCTAGTTTTTGTTGGCTCGCTGCGAACTGTGCTTCAATAAATAAAGGGGTATTTTCCCAGTCAATTTCACGTTCAAAACTAAAGGTCTGTAAAGGATAAAATACGCCTACATTCTCATAATGGTCAGCCAATACTTTTAAATGTGTACTTCCAGAACTATGTACAACCAGTGTATTTTTTAAATAGGGTTTGAGCTGCTGTATCACCTGCGCAATAGCTTGATCACTTACAGCAATGACACATAAGTCTATATTATCTTGAAAATCTTGAAGATGATGGATTGCTTCTGCCTGTACAAGACTGGCAAGTTTTTGTGCATTTTCAAAATGAGTACTAAAAATTTGTACGATTTGATACTGCCGAGCAAAAGCCTGTGCTAAATGGGTTGCAACTCGACCCGAACCAATAAAACTTATACGCATCATGTCAATTTCTCAATTTTAGACTTTATTTCTAGTTGCATATTTTCAAGATAATCTAAAATGAAAGCAAATAAAAACGAGCGACCTAAATCGCCCGTTTTAATGCTATTGGCGATTATTGCGTTTTTTCTTCAACCCCGTTGTTATCTACTTCACGCACTGTACCTGTTTCAGTATTAATCACTTCAAACTCAATGCGGCGATTTTTAAATTGCCCTTCTTTGGTTGCATTGTCTGCGACAGGTTGGTCTTGACCAAAACCTTGCGCTTGTAATTTACTTGGGTCTACACCTTTTGCAACCAAATAATCTACAACCGATTTTGCTCGTTTTTGTGATAATGCTTTATTTGCTTCAGCATTTCCTGTCGAGTCGGTATAGCCTTTTACAACCAATTGTACATTTGGTACTTTATTCATTAATGCTGCGGCTTGGTCTAATACCGACTTATTCACATCAGGAATCTCAGCAGATGCTGTCGCAAAGTTAATAATCTGTAAGTTTAATGCAGTCGCAATATCTAAGGGACGAACTTGATTTGGGTCAATATTGCTCAAAGCCGCTTTCGCTTTGTCAATGCTGCTTGTCACCGCCGCCCCCTCATCTAAACTTGCTGCTTCACCCACAACGACTTGCACATCTTTGACCAACGGTGTGATTTTATCTGCTAACGCTTTTAAACTCGCAGTATCTGCACCTTGTAAACTGATTTGATTTCCTGTCCACACCAAATTGACATTTGGTACACCTTTCAACAATTTTAATACACTCACTAAAGCATTCTGATCTACGAGAGCTGCATTAAAATTATTACTCGAATCTACACCACAACCATTTTGATGGCTAAAAATTTGTTTGACTTCTTTTTGTAAAATATCAATATAATTTGCATCACCAATCTTTGCCTGACATGTGACTAATGCACCTGCTTGGTCTGTTGAGATTTGGAAATATGCAGGTTGCTGACTAGAACTGGTCATTGTGCTATTGGTGACGGGTGTTGGCTCTTCTGTCTTACAACTACGCAGTAACCAAAAAGCCAAAAACAATAGAATCAATAAAGCAATTAAGGCTGCCCAAAAATTTGATTTTTTCTTCTCCTCCACAACAGGTGTTGGCGTAACAGGAGGCACAGCCTGTGATGTTGTATTTGCTGTTGCAGCTAAAGTACCTAGCCCTAAAGCGGCTAAAATCCCTCGCGCCCAAGGAGCTAAGCCCGCAGAAATTGCATCATAATTTTGTTCTAAAAAATGCTGTATTACAGCAGGGTCATGAGAGCCCGCTTCATCTTCTAATACATTTAAAGTCGCTGGAATTGACCGATTTAAAACATTTTCAATTTCACCATGAGGCACATGTTGACTAACACTATCTAAATACTGTTCCTTCAAAGCGCTATGTGTATTAAATAAATCATCTAATCTTGGATTTAAATTATTTTGAAACAACGAGATTAAACTGGGCTTCGCCTTTAATACAGTTAAAACAAAAGGGAAAAACTCAGCCAATGCTGTACTTTTCTCTGTTAAATACGTCGATTCACCTTTTAGTACTATGGGGGTCACTCTTTCTTTCAATAATGAAATCAGATCCATTTCAATACTCCTCACATGAAATTTTATTTGTTATGTGACTTTTTATTACATGGATCAGTATGCGCCGAAAAATTCGGCAAATTATTTAAGTTTTGTTATTTTCCTTAAACTTATATAAATATGGAATGCGTTATTTTCTCGTTAAAAACAAATAAAATTACACTAAAATATCGCTATATTTTCGTTTTTAATTGAGCCCTTCGTGGAATTTTTTAGCCTCATCTAAAATCTCAAACCATGCTGCTTTATAGTCGATAAAAGCATGTGATGCAATATGTGCACTCAATGGCTCATTGATAATTCCGACTCTTAAACGAATCACTTCTGGTAAATCTAAACGCGCACTAAATAAAGGGGAACCACATGCTTTACAAAACACGCGCTTTTTATTTTCAGTTGCAAAGTATTCTGAAAATAATGTGTGTCCTTGTAAAATTTCTAAGTATTTAGTTTCAATGGGCGCAATGGCAACAAAAGCTGAACCTTGTGCTTTTTGACATTGCCCACAATGACAAACAAACACTTCAGGAATTTCTGTATTAATTTTAAGTTGAATTCCGCCACAAAGACATGAAGCTGTATACATGATTTCATCATTTTAATTTATTTTGATAGAGACTAGATTAGCTAACATTGAAGTAAATGGAAGTATTATCAATAGAGAAAATTTTGATTATTTATTTACAATCACTTTCTCGATACACTTTTAAAGCTGCAATTTCAGCATAAATCAGTTGCTGTAAATCATCACGAAACTGAATCATATCCTCCATGTTTTCAATCTGATCAATACTTAAACGTGGCATAAACTTGAAATAAAACGGAATTCTTTTGGGGATAATATGCTTTGGAATCGAAGGAATCACCTCGCCATTTCTCAAAAACGAACCTATTTTTGGATTGGATAAAATTTTATTAAACCATTTTTGCTTTAACAGCATATTGACATCAAAACCCAGTTCAAAAACTTCATCTCCGCCCAAAGCCACAAATGGTGCAATGTCATAGCCAAATTCCTGTGCCAGTTTTAAAAAGCCATAGCGTTGCTTCCAAATCAGTTGGTAAGCTTCACCCTTTCGTTTAATGACTTCACGACCACCGCCGGGAAAAACCAAAATGGAATAGCCTTGTTGCATGGCTTGTCGGGCATATGCTTGTACACCATCGACACCACCAACTCGCTTCACCATTTCTTTCCATATAGGAATATGAAAGTGCATATGATCTGCCAAACTGACAATGGCAATTTTATGTTCATTATATAAATAGTCGATGAGAATCGAAGAATCCAGCACACCATAAATAGTATGGTTTCCCACATACATGGCAGGTTTTTGAGGATTGATATTTTCAGCCCCTAAAAAAGTGGGACGAAAATAAAAACGTTGCAATGCACTGATTGCACGTAATAATTTGGAATTATGTTTAATTTCTAATTGTTTTTTTACCATACTGTATCCCTACAAAAACTTCAATAATTCCATATTTATACCAGAAGTCCCCTCTCCTTTTAGGAGAGGGCTAGGGAGAGGTTTTAATTAAATCAAGCTCCCTCATCCTCTTGCTGACTTTCAGTCCTCATCCCCAAGGAGAAGGGACTTTTAATCTATATTTCATAACAATTACGTATAAGTATTTACGCAAGATCTGTTATGAATAAATCAAACCACATGCTTTTGCACAAGAATCGAACCCACCGAATAACCCGCACCAAATGAACACAGTACGCCATATTCACCATCATTCACTTGATCTGCAGTTCGATGCAACGCAATGATCACACCTGCAGAAGAAGTATTGGCAAATTCATCCAAAATAATTGGCACTAAATCAGGGTCAGCTTCCGCCACTTGTTTACCCACAATCAATTTTAAAATCAATTCATTCATATTGGCATTGGCTTGATGCAACCAGAAACGTTTGACATTTTCAGGCTGAATGCTGTTCTTTTCCAATTGCGTAGAAATGATTTTCGCAACCAATGGACAAACTTCTTTAAAGACTTTACGACCATCCTGACGGAATTGTTTATCATCACGAGATGTCAGTTCTGAACCGTTCAGGAAACCAAAGTTATTGCGGATATTGTTTGAAAATTGCGTGAATAAGTGTGTATCCACAATTTCAAAACCTGTTTTGCTGTCTGTTTCTTCAATGATCGACGCTGTTGCCACATCACCAAAAATAAAGTGACAATCACGTGAACGATAGTCAGTATGACCTGAAGTAATTTCTACGTTCACCAACAACACACGACGTGCACCTGTTTTCACTGCATCATAGGCTTGTTTTAAACCAAAAGTTGCAGCCGAACATGCAACGTTCATATCATAAGCATAGCCTTGAATACCCAGCGCGGTTTGGATTTCAATCGCAACCGCAGGATAGGCACGTTGTAAATTTGAACATGCCAAAATCACCACATCGATATCTTCAGCAGTTACACCTGCATTTTCCATCGCTTGCTTCGCAGCCATTACGCCCCACTCAGCCTGAATAGAAAGCTCTTCATCTGAGCGTTCTTCTAGACGTGGACGTAAACGGTTAATATCCAACACACCAGATTTTTCAATCACATAACGGCGTTTCACACCTGACGCTTTTTCAATAAAATCTGCACTTGAACCACGACGTGCAACAACTTCGCCTGCTTCAATTTTTTCAGCATTTTCACTGTTAAATTGTTCTACATAAGCATTTAAACAATCCACCAATTCTTCATTGGTAATGATTTCCTCGGGATGATACAAGCCTGTTCCTGTAATGCGGATGCCCATGGAAAACTCCTTTTCTAAATTCACAAATATTTCAAATTATTTCTATTCTAACTGATTCCGAGCTTTTCCCATACTTTTTGTATACGGGTTGCTGAAATTGGCATCTTGGTTTTCATCGGTTGAGAGAACAAAGAAATCCTTAACTCTTCCACCATAAAATACACATCTTTGACACGTGGATCCTGTTTAAACTTAAACAATTTATCCATCCACGGATCAACGTCTTTAATTGCAGCATCATCTCGACTTAGATTATTCGGCAAACGATCCAAACGCAATAACAATGCTTTTAAATAACGTGGATATTCTTGCCAAACATCAGCTGATTTTGTATAGACAAAATTCGCCAGACTCATCAAATCAAGCTGATCTTCAATATCATCCATATTTTTGCCAAATACAGCTTGATCCAGCATGAGCAATTGCTGACGAATCTGTTGCCATTGAATATAAATATCACTGATCAGTTTTAATGCTTCCTGACCATGACTTAAAAATGACTTTTTCACATCTGCTGTTAATGTCGCAAATTCTTCTGCATTAATGGGTAACTTTTCAATGCTCATTTGTAAGGTTGCATAAACCAGCATTTGTTCAAGCTGAGCCCGATCCCCCAATGGCGAATAAGCCAAAGCCAAAGGTTTAGAAATCTGCTTTTTCAACTGACGAATCAAATCGCCCAATTGCAAATGAATCAAACGAATCACCCCTTCACGGTGTTGTTTAATCGCTTCATCCTGATCATTGAAGGTTTGAATCACCACACCCGACTCATCTTTTGCATCCAACTGCGCAAATGCTTTGGTTGCCACAAGCGCCTGATATTGCTTCACCACGACGCCTGTGACTTTTTGCGAGGCTTCAAACACAAACTGCTCAGGAAACGTTTTAAACTCACCTTTCAGTTGTTTGACCGGGCTATGTGTTTCTGTACGGCAACGTGCTTTTAACTCGTCAAGATCACGTCCTTTTTCAATCAATTTACCTTTTTCATCAATCACTTTAATCAAAGGAATCAGGTATTGATCAATACGTTCAAACGAAAAATCTTTGGCATTAATTTGCTCGCCACGCAGTTGAAATGCTAAAAAGTCGAAAATATGCTCACGTAAATGCTGTGCATCTACCGCTTTCATCAATTTTTTTGCCGTATCAGGAATCGGCACCAAATTACGGCGTTTATCTTTAGGCAAAGCTTTTAATAGGGCTTCAATCAAATCTGAACGCCAACCGGGAATTCCCCACGACCAAATATTTTCATCGACTTGTGGCAGGGCTTGTACAGGAATTTTAACCGTTGCGCCATCTTCATCATGACTTGGATCAAAACGATAACTTGCCGCTAAACGCAATGAACCATTGTGTAAATAGTCAGGAAATTGCTGCGTGGTTGGACGATCATTCATCCACAAATCATCATCATCCACAAACAAATAACGTGGATTTTTCGGCTCAATCGTTGCTCGCCAATCTTCAAAACTACGGCGACTGGCAATTTCCGCAGGTACTTTGGATGCATAAAACTGGTAAATGGTTTCTTCATCCACCACCAAATCACGACGACGTAACTTATCTTCAACTCGTTCAACTTCTTCGAGTTTTAATAAATTGTGCTTTAAAAATGGCGGTGTCGTACCCAAATTTCCTGTGGTCAAAGCATCACGTAGGAAAATTTCATGTGCCGCAGGCTGATCCACCTTTTCATAGTTAGTGGCACGTTTTGGTTCAATGATTAAACCAAACAGTGAAATTTGATCATAAGCATTCACCACACCCGGTTTTTTCGCCCAATGCGGTTCAAAATAATGGTGTTTCAATAAGGTCGGCGCAGCCAATAAAATCCATTCAGGTTCAATTTTTGCCAAAGTCCGCAAATAAACCTGAGAGGTTTCCACCATTTCAAATGCCATCACCCAAGGTGTATTGGTTTTATGCAAGGCAGATGCAGGGAAAATTCGGGCTTTTTGCTGACGTACTGCCATATAGACATTTTTTTCGTCCGTTTTATTGGCAATGAAAGACAATAAACCTGTCAGCAATGCACGATGCAGATTTTCATAACTGGCTTTCTTGTCATTAAAAGATAGTTTTAAACCTTGAGCCAAATCAAGTAATTGCTCATGGGTTTTTTTCCACTCACGTAAACGCAACCAACTTAAAAAATGTTGTTTTGCAAAAGTACGACGTTTATTTTCAGTTAAATTTTCACGGTTTTCTGTCAGGGTATTCCATAGTTTGATATAGAATAAAAAGTCCGAATCCGCTTCTTTAAACAACGCATGCTTTTGATCTGCTTGCATTTGCTTATCGGCAGGACGTTCACGCGGATCTTGTACTGCAAGGGCTGCGACAATGATCAAGACTTCATTTAAAACACCAAAATGCGCACCGCCTAAAATCATCCGAGCAAGGCGTGGGTCGATTGGCATTTTCGCCATTTGCTGACCGATTTTAGTTAAATCGTCCTTGTGTTCATTATACGCACCCAACTCAATTAACAACTTACGACCATCATTCACCAAACGATGATCAGGTGGCTCAATAAAATCAAAAGACTCAACCGAACCTAAGCCTAAACTTTGCATCTGTAAAATCACCGATGCCAAATTGGTACGCTTAATTTCAGGTTCGGTAAATTCAGGACGACTTTGAAAATCTTCTTCACTAAAAAGACGAATACAAACACCCGGTGCAATACGACCACAACGCCCTTTCCGTTGATTTGCGGCTGCCTGTGAAATCGCCTCAATCGGTAAACGCTGCACCCGTGAACGATAGTTATAACGCGACATACGCGCAAAACCACTGTCAATCACATAGCGAATATTCGGTACAGTTAAAGCTGTTTCCGCAACGTTGGTGGCAATAATAATGCGTCGTCCGCCACCTGATGGATTAAAGATTTTTTGTTGTTCGGCAAGTGCTAAACGTGCATATAACGGTAAAACTTGGGTATGTTTTGGACCAAACTTATGCAACGTTTCCTGTAATTCCCGAATTTCTTGTTCGGTACTGGCAAAAATCAGAATATCCGCATGTTCAGGATGCCCTTTACTTTCCGCATCATGAAAACATTCTTCTACAGCACTGACCACCGCACGTGGTAGATTTTCTTCAAAATCATCAAAGTCATCGTCATCACTGCCACCTATCGTCATTTCTGAAATTGGACGATAACGGACTTCTACAGGAAAGCTACGCCCTTCCACTTCAAAAATCGGGGCATCATTAAAGTACTGACTAAAACGATTTACATCCAAAGTTGCAGAGGTGATGATAATTTTTAAATCAGGACGTTTTTTAACAATGGTTTTTAAATAGCCCATAATAAAATCGATATTCAGCGAACGTTCATGCGCTTCATCGATAATAATCGTGTCATATTTATTTAAATAACGGTCATTGGATAGTTCAGCCAACAAAATCCCGTCCGTCATCAAACGAACAATAGAATTATTGGAGCCTTGTTCATTAAAACGAACTTTGAAGGAAATCGACTCACCAAGTTTTTGCCCCACTTCTTCCGCAATACGTTGTGAAACACTGCGTGCAGCCAAACGACGGGGTTGGGTATGACCGATCATGCCCGTCAAACCACGACCTGCAAGCATGGCAATTTGTGGAAGCTGTGTGGTTTTACCCGAACCTGTTTCCCCTGCCACTATAATAATCTGATTATTTTGAATCGCTTCAATCAGTTTGTCTGCATATTGTGTGACAGGCAGATCTTGATTGAGTTTAATGGTGGGTAAACTTGCACATCTTTTTTTAACTTGTTGATTAGATTTTTCAAATAGTTCTTGAAATTTTTCTGGGTTGGCTTCTTTGCCTTTTTTAAGCCGATTTAAACGATGAAGATCACGAACCATGACCAATTGATCGACATTAAACTGATTTGGCACAGATGCACATTCCTAAATATTAAAAATTGAACCGTATATTTTACGCTGTGCGCTTATAGAATTAAAGATCAATCTATTTTCAATACTTAGATTTAAATAAATACAGCACGACAACCCAGCAATATACATAAAACATCACAACAGAGATCAACAATATATAATGGTTACATAGAAAAATACTGTCATACATTACTTGATAAAAAGGTGCTGTAGAAAACATATTCATCGGAATTGCAAGGCACAAAAGCAGAAACACATTGATCACCAAAAACCAAATTTTAGTTCGAGTAAAACCAAGAAAAACAGCAAAAAATATTCCGATGATTCCTGCAAAAACAAAAAGCAAAGGCTCATCCGATGTAAAGCCATTCAGTTGATTAAAATAAGTCACGCCTTCCGCACCATAACCTGTTACACAAAAAGCGTTATCATTGGCAAATGCAACAAAGGTACTTAAGGACGCAAGCACTAAAATAAAAATTGCGATAAATTTATAATAATGAGTAGCCATTATTTTCATCGTCCCCCATGATGTTTGAATCTGTCTTGACGATCTGAAAAATACAACAACTTGCCAATAATAAGAAAACTAAAATGATGATTTTATAAGTATTGATTTCAAATATTTTTGTATTTTTAAAATTCATGAAAAATAAACACTAAACTTAAAATAAAAAATAGCAATTCTCCAATTACCCACAGCAAGAGCCAATAATTTTGACAATACACAATACTGTCATAAACCAAGCCCAATACCGAAGGTGAATCGATCATGGTACTCAGGAAAATCATTTGCAGCACGATCAGTATGGCAAAAAACAATACATACCATCCCCGATGATAAGACAACAGTAAGGGAAACAAGAAAATCAATGCCGTCATGGCACACATGCCAAATATACTTGGATCTTTACTGATACCGCCATTTAACTCATCAAGTGACCAGACTGTATTTTGACCGATATATTCATATAGACAAAATGCATTATCTCCTGCCAGTAGAGATAATGATGAAATCAGCAAAGCCAACACAGCAATAATGCGAATACTTTGATCAATGATCATTTTATACAATTTCATGCCAAGCCATGAGCATCTTAGCTGAATAAAATATATACACTAAAATATTTTTTATTTCTTTTTTGCAACAATACCCTTGAAAAGCACTGTCACTGACTGCATCTTGTTTGTGTATTTGATTGGATTGTTTTGTCATTCAATTAACATATTTTTAATATATCAATCAATATTGAAAATTGTCTTGTATGAACAAAATGATCTTTTGAAGAAATAGTTTTCGTGTTTGGTTAATTCGATTTTTCCGATCTTAACCATAAAAAAATACTATTTCCCCAATAAAGAAATATACTTTATGCTAATTTTAAATTAGATACTCACTTCAATCATGGAGATAATGATGAGCTTAATTAATACTGAAGTTAAACCATTTAAAGCACAAGCTTTCCAAAACGGTCAATTCATCGAAGTTACAGAAGCTGATCTTAAAGGTAAATGGTCTGTAGTTTTCTTCTATCCAGCAGATTTCACTTTCGTTTGCCCAACTGAATTGGGTGACCTTGCTGACAACTATGCTGAATTCCAAAAATTAGGCGTTGAAATCTACTCAGTTTCTACTGACACTCACTTCACTCATAAAGCTTGGCATGATTCTTCTGAAGAAATCAAAAAAATCCAATACGTAATGGTTGGTGACCCAACTTGGACTCTTGCTAAAAACTTCGAAGTATTAATCGAATCTGCTGGTCTTGCTGACCGTGGTACTTTCGTAATCGATCCAGAAGGTAAAATCCAAATCATCGAAATCAATGCTGGTGGTATTGGTCGTGATGCATCTGAACTTCTTCGTAAAGTTAAAGCAGCTCAGTATGTACATGCTCACCCAGGTGAAGTATGTCCTGCTAAATGGAAAGAAGGCGAAGCAACTCTTGCTCCTTCAATCGACTTAGTAGGTAAAATCTAATTTCAATTAGATTTAACTGCTTAAAAAAACCACGCTTTTAGCGTGGTTTTTTATACACAAAGCTAAATTATTTAATTTCAAGTAAGTTTACATTTTCAACTTGAACATCACTCATGATCTGTCCTTGATCAAGTAAGTGATTAAAATAATTTTCAACAACTTTTGCTTGCTCAATGGTACTTTCAACTTTATACATATTTTGACGAAATTCATTACTTGAACGCAAACCCTTGGTATACCAAGCAATATGTTTCCGAGCAATACGACAACCTGAGTATTCACCATAAAATTGGTAAAGCTCAGATAAATGCCCGAGTAATACTTCTTTTACTTCCTGAATATCTGGTGCAGCTAAATGTTCACCCGTTTCTAAATAATGTGCAATTTCACGAAAAATCCAAGGACGACCTTGCGCAGCTCGACCAATCATGACCGCATCGGCTCCTGTATAATCCAAAACATATTTGGCTTTTTCAGGGCTATCAATATCGCCATTTGCAATAACAGGAATAGACAGCATACTTTTCACTTCTTTGATTAAGCTATAACGTGCTGTATTTAAATACATATCTTCACGTGTACGCCCATGTAGTGCTAATGCTGCAATGCCTGCTTCTTCAGCTCGTTTGGCAACTCGCATAATATTTTCATGACCATTTAAAAAACCTAAACGAGTCTTTAAAGTCACAGGAACATCTACCGCAGCCACAACAGCATCTAAAATACGAGCGACTAAATCTTCGTCTTTGAGTAAAGCTGACCCTGCCAGCTTATTACACACCTTTTTAGCAGGACATCCCATATTAATATCAACAATTTGGGCACCGTTTGATACTTGATAACGTGCAGCTTCAGCAAGTTGCTCAGGTTCTGAACCTGCAATTTGTGCGGAAATCGGCGCCAATTCACCATCAAAATTGGCACGATACAGACTTTTTTTGGTCATACGTAAAGTTTGATCAGATGTCATCATTTCACTAACGGCATGACCTGCACCAAAGTATTTACAAAGAGTTCTAAAGGGACGGTCTGTGACACCTGCCATAGGTGCGACCCAAAGTTTCTTACTTATTGGTTTATCAAACAATTCTTTAACTACATTGTTTTGACTCAATTTCTTTAACCTCGTTTAACTTCTTTGAATCGACTCTTATTGACTTCTAGCACCCTGTTGTTGCACCCTGATTGCACCGTAGAAATCTCAGGGTGCAATTTAATGGGTACAGTCACTAAACGTCAACTATTGGATGGCACTATACGCTATCGTGCTCAAGTTCGCATAAAAAAAGAAGGCTACCCTGATTTCAAAGCATCCAAAACTTTTAGTAAAAAATCTTTAGCTGATGAGTGGATTAAACGCACTGAAGCTGAAATAGAATTGAATCCAGATAAAATTCTTAACCCTGTTGCTGAAGTCAAGCAAGCAACATTGGCTGATTTCATTAAAAGGTATTTAAGCGAGGCAGATAATTTTGCTCGCACAAAAACAGGAGCATTAAACCATATCTCTAACATGGAGATTGCAGAGAAGAATATTTATTCATTAACACGTCAGGATTTTGCGGATCATGCAATTTCCAGACGTAAAGGAGATCCTTTAAGAGGGATTGATGGTGTTGCCCCATCTACCGCTTTAAAAGATATGAGTCATATTAAAGCTGTTTTGGTTCATGCCGAATATGTTTGGGGTGAGCAAATTGAGAGTGTCATTTCTGAGTTTGATAAATCTTTAATTGGTTTGCGTAAATCACGCATTGTAACTAAATCTAAAGTACGAGATCGACTACCTACCAATGATGAACTGCAAGCTCTCACAACACTTTTTTATCAAAAATGGAAACGTAAACGCAGATCCATTCCAATGCATTTAATCATATGGTTTGCCATTTATTCAGGTAGACGTGAAGATGAGATATGCTCTTTGAGACTCTCTGATTATGATAAACATAATACACAATGGCTCGTGCGCGATGCTAAGCATCCAGATGGGTCTGAAGGAAACCATAAATATGCCCACTTTGAACCTAAGGCTATCGACTTAATTAATAAATTTTTAGATAAAGAAACACGCGCTCGAATGCTTGAATTAGGTGGCGATGAAAAATTATTAATTCCAATGAATGCAGCAACTATTTCAACATACTTCACCAGAGCGTGTTCTCAACTTGAAATTGAAGATCTTCGCTTTCATGATTTACGGCATGAAGCTGCAACTCGTTACGCTGAGGATGGTTTTTCTATCCCTAAACTTCAAACAATTACTTTGCATGAATCATGGAACACATTAAAAAGATATGTGAATTTAAAGAAGCGTGGTGAACGACGTTTAGACTTTGCTGAAGCAATTGGTCATGCTGACTCTGACTATAGCAGTCACTATAAAGAGTGGAATAAAACTCAACGTGCTTTTGGTGCAATGGATATTCTTGAAGCATATGATTTAAGTATTAATAGTGAAATTGATGTTCCATATCAATTTATTAAAAATCAGATTGCTGAATTTATTGAGCACCACAAAAAGAATAAGTTTTTTATTAGAAAACATGTGAAAAAATTACAAACAGAGCATCCATTTTCTTGGAATAAAGAGAAGCAAGAGTTTTACATATCTGAAATTCAAATAGCTTGGGAAGACTGGTTCTCTGAGTGTGGTGAAGTAGATTGGTCTGAGTTACCATCTGAGACTTCGCATTTTAGTTTTAAGAATAATCGTGTTATTAGGTTGTTTAAAAATCGGGTGCTTGAATTTGAATATGAGCTAAATGCATGGCTAGACATTTCGGACTCATACTTCTTTGATGAAAATTACCATATTGAGAGAAAGTAAATTTTAGCTTTTTAGTTGTTTTTTATTCCAAAATTATTTCTGACTATTTTTTACTCAAATTAGTTATAAAAAGTTGGAAATAATTCTGTTGGTAAAAAATTCACACATCATAAAGATCAAAAAAACAACTAAAAATAATTAAAATATATACAACATACGAAATTTTTTATATACTTTTTGACAAAATAAACTTATGAACGGTATTATAATGACATTGGATGAACTGAAACCCCATATTCAGAGTCGCTTAGCTCATGAGCTAAAAAGTAATTTCCTTGAATCGTTGTCTATTGATATAACAAATAGACTATTAAATTCAAACGAATTTGTTTTATCAAATTTTCATAACCCAGAAATTGCCAATCAAGTATCACCCAAACTTGAACCTGATGTTTTAATGGATGAGTTATTTAATGTTGCTAGAGCAAATGGGCACAATGTTATCGTTAAAGAAACATCCCCAAAAGGACATTTCTATACTCATGTAACAACGTCTTCTTGCAATTTAATAATTACAAGAAGAGTTAGTCGCAATGTAATGAAATCTCATTATTTTGCTAATCAGGCTGCTCTAAATCAGGGGTTAGTTGAGCCAGTTCAACCTGATTTGCTTGATGACATCGCTCTTTTAGGTGATGAAGTTCCATTAAATTCCTTGCTTTTTGTATATGCATCCATTTATTGGGATCGAGAAAACCAATTACTTGATTTTGAGTTGATTCTACCTCACCCAACAGAATTCTATTCATTACTAACATTCTCTCTCGATGAATTAAAAGCATCAGCAAAAGAACCTATGACAGACATAGCAGAGGATGACATCGTATCTATCAAGCGTAGAGTCGATCAAGCTGCCCCTAAAAAGTAGTATTTAAAGGTATTAATCATGCAAGGAATAGAGCAATTCCAGTCCGAGCGACTAAAACGTGCTCGTCTCATGTATGACGGACTCACAAAGGCCGCTCTAGCAGAAATGATAAATGTTTCCCCGTCAACACTAACAAAGTGGGAAGATGGGACTCATTTTCCTCAAAATGAAGCTATCGAAAAATTATCCGAAGCTCTTAAAATTCCATATCATTGGTTTTTAAGACCTATTCCCAATCAAGGTTCTCCTTTATTTTTAAATAGAGCAAAAAAGAGACTACTAAAAGCTCCAGGTGATAGATCAAATGAAATGCTTCTGAATTTATCTGAAATCTATCATATTGCAGTAGATTGGATCAATTTTCCTGATGTTAACTTGATTGATAGTCTTAGTAGAACCGAAGCACTATTGCTTACATACCCTCAAATTGAGGATATTGCTTCTAGGTTAAGAAAGCATTGGGGAGTAGGTGTTTCCCCTCTTCTAGAACTCACTAAGCGTATTGAAAAATCTGGGGTTATTGTTACACGATTTGAGATTGGCTATGATGATATGGATGGGAGTTCTGCGTGGATTAATGATAGACCATTCATTTTTATTGCAGCAGATAAAAACAACTACTTTCGAAGCAGATTTGATATATCTCATGAGTTAGGGCATTTAATTATGCATAGAAATTTAACTCATGAAGATAAAAAACTTAGATTCAATCTTTTGGAGGAACAAGCACACTATTTTGCAAATTGCTTACTATTCCCTCCTAATGCATTTATTGCAGAGGCTAATAAAATATCTATTGAATCATTAACAATGTTAAAAAAACGTTGGGGTATTTCAATAGCAGCAATGATATATAAAGCACAATCCATGCAAATGCTTTCGGAAGATCAAGCATCTCGACTATGGAGAAGCTTAAGATATCGTGGCTATCACAAATGTGAGCCTTATGATCTCGAAACCAAACCAGAACAGCCTGTTGCTTTAAAAAACTCAATCAAGTTAATGTTGGAACAAGGTGGTTTTTCTAAGTCTAAAATAATTGATGAATTTGGCTTAAAGAAACATCTTGAAATGCTATGTGGACTACCACTTGGTTATTTAGATGAAGATTTTGGTCAAATTATTAGCATGAAATCAAGAAATATGCATTCTTTGGAAAATACAACCAGTACTTACACAAAACAGGGTGAACTCATAAAGTTTTCACGAGATTAACTGCTTTTATATTCACCTGATTTTTTATTAAATAATAAAGCCCTTAAATTAAGGGCTTTATCTTTGTAACATTTTGCCACCAAATTAAAAACATAAACATTAGTAAATACAATCAATTATAAATTTAATAAAGTTTGACCAACTTGATATTAAGTTTGACCAAA